>NZ_RQUX01000049.1 GCF_003992115.1 Veillonella ratti | reverse complement strand
TTTATGCGTCGTTTCACTCCTTTAAATTATGCTCTCTGCGTACGAAAGAAAGTGATGCAATACGATTTGCGCGTCGCTTTCGCGGCTCAATCAGCGTCTACCTATGTGTTCGGTCCTGTGGATTTTGCACAGCAAAATCTTACGTCCCGAACTACGCGATGCTCTATGTTTTATGCGTCGCTACCGCTCCTTTAAAACATGAGCCCTGCGTATCCCACGCCGCTTATCCTACCTTGAAGATACTGCACACCTCTACAATATTGGCTGGAATCTGGCCTGGTGAGGCACGTAGT
>NZ_RQUX01000048.1 GCF_003992115.1 Veillonella ratti | reverse complement strand
TTTTAAAAGACCGATAAGACTAGATAAATACTAGTCTCATCGGTCTAAAAACCAACTCAAAATGTCCTATAGGCCTATTTTTCTAAAAAATTTTCAGCAATGTTTCGTCTTATACGCTCAAGATTTAATATCATGCCCCATAATTATGACAAACCAAAAATGCCGCCCGGATAATCCGAGCGGCATTTTATTAGTTTGTATCAGTGTACAAGTCTGAAATTAGCCTTCGATAATTTCAGTAACAACACCGGCGCCTACTGTGTGGCCACCTTCACGAATCGCGAAACGAAGACCAGCTTCGATAGCGATTGGAGTGATCAATTCAATAGTCATAGTGATATTATCACCAGGCATACACATTTCAGTACCTTCAGGCAACTGGATAACACCGGTTACGTCAGTTGTACGGAAGTAGAACTGTGGACGGTAGTTGGAGAAGAATGGAGTATGACGGCCACCTTCT
>NZ_RQUX01000047.1 GCF_003992115.1 Veillonella ratti | reverse complement strand
TCGCCTGTAGCTTAACCTACTCTTTATAAATCAGAGAATTTTTTCCTAATGTGCTTGGTTAAACCCTTGGATTACTCCAAGAGGCTTACCTTACATATTAATTATCTATCTTCTATGCAGTTTTCAAAGAACAAGTCATTTATTACTCATTGTCGCCAATCAGTAGTAAATGAATGGTGGAGACGAGGAGAATCGAACTCCTGACCCCCTGCTTGCAAGGCAGGTGCTCTCCCAGCTGAGCTACGCCCCCATGTATGGTATAAAATTAAAGAATGGTGGGCCTAAGTGGACTTGAACCACTGACCTCACGCTTATCAGGCGTGCGCTCTAACCAGCTGAGCTATAGGCCCATTCTTTTTGAGAGTCTTTGCAGATCTCTCAAAACCGAACAATGTAGGTTACTGTACGAAGTACAGCGCCAAAGTGTCGACCTAAGTGACATCGAAGAACTTGTCTTCGTGTATGTCTCCCTAGAAAGGAGGTGATCCAGCCGCACCTTCCGATACGGCTACCTTGTTACGACTTCACCC
>NZ_RQUX01000046.1 GCF_003992115.1 Veillonella ratti | reverse complement strand
ACAATCCGCTTACGGCAGCACTCACTTGTATTGAGACAGCCTTAAAGGCCGGCATCACCATGTTTCAATTCCGTGAAAAAGGTCATGGATCTTTAACCGGTGAAGCAAAAGTGGATTTTGCCAAACAGGCACAAGCATTATGCCAAGAATACAAGGTGCCGTTTATTATGAATGATGATATGGACTTGGCTGAAGAATTAGATGTAGACGGCGTTCACATTGGTCAGGATGATGATCCGATTGAAGACGTACGTCGTCGGTTTCCGAATAAAATCATTGGACTGTCCATTCATTCGCCGGAAGAATATGAGGCCTCTCGCGTTGATTTAGCGGATTATATTGGAATCGGACCTATTTACGGTACCCAATCCAAAGATGATGCTAAAGCTCCTATTGGCCTTGACGGTGTAGAAGAACTTCGCAAGGTGGCAGGAAGCTTACCGATTG
>NZ_RQUX01000045.1 GCF_003992115.1 Veillonella ratti | reverse complement strand
TTTTAAAAGACCGATAAGACTAGATAAATACTAGTCTCATCGGTCTAAAAACCAACTCAAAATGTCCTATAGGCCAAAATAGCAATGGTTAATAAAAAACACACCGGAGAAGGTGTGTAGGAAATATTATTCTATTTATAGTGGAGAATATAGTGAGTATTGATAGTAATACTGATTTAGAGGCATACAGCATTGCTTCACTTGGTGGTCTTAATTAGTGGCCAAGAGGGCTAGAGGGAGAAAGCACTATTGATTTAGGTGGGTACCGCATTGCTTCGCTCGCTGCAATAGGGGGAATACTATCATTTGATACTAGGGGGCTAGTGGCTTAATGCTCTATTGTTTTAGTGGCATACCGCATTGCTTCGCTCGCTGCGTTAGAGGGATTTAGTCACGCAGAGTATTATGCGCCTGTTCAGCGACTACCTATGTGTTCCCAGCTGTGGATTCTTCTTCGAAGAATCTTACGCTGGGAACTACGCGATGCTCTATGTTTTATGCGTCGCTACGCTCCTTTAAAACATGAGCCCTGCGTATCCCAGCTCCGCTTCCTCGTTGTGCTTCTAAGATAGTAAATACCTGTACAAGATTGGCTGGAAGCGGCTCCTAGCAAGATACGTAGTATCTTGCTTAGAAATACAAAAAGGCCATGCCTTTCGGCATGACCTTTTGCATTTCTTAATCAGCGACTACCTATCCTCCCAGGCCGCTTCCAGCCAAGTACTTTCGGCGTATACGAGCTTAACTACTGTGTT
>NZ_RQUX01000044.1 GCF_003992115.1 Veillonella ratti | reverse complement strand
CCGGTTACGTCAGTTGTACGGAAGTAGAACTGTGGACGGTAGTTGGAGAAGAATGGAGTATGACGGCCACCTTCTTCTTTAGTCAATACGTAAACTTCACCTTTGAATTTAGTGTGTGGGTGAATGGAGCCTGGTTTAGCCAATACTTGACCACGTTCGATGTCTTTGCGGTCTACACCACGAAGAAGAGCACCAACGTTGTCACCTGCTACTGCAGAGTCCAAAGTTTTACGGAACATTTCAAGACCTGTTACTACATAGCTTTCAGCTTTTTCTTTCAAGCCAACGATTTCAACAGTGTCGCCAACTTTAACTTCGCCACGTTCAACACGGCCGGTAGCTACTGTACCACGACCGGTAATTGTGAAAACGTCTTCGACCGGCATCAAGAAAGTTTTGTCAGTGTCGCGTTCAGGAGTTGGGATGTATTCGTCAACTGCCTGCATCAATTCTTTGATT
Organism: Veillonella ratti; assembly: GCF_003992115.1. Classification (GTDB taxonomy): domain Bacteria; phylum Bacillota; class Negativicutes; order Veillonellales; family Veillonellaceae; genus Veillonella_A; species Veillonella_A ratti. The sequence goes on along the minus strand of NZ_RQUX01000044.1, from coordinate 305 downwards.
TTTTCTACGTATTTAGGGTCTCCTTCCAAAGCTTTCAAAGCGGAACCTACGATAATAGGTACTTCGTCGCCAGGGAATTCATAAGTAGTAAGAAGATCGCGAACTTCCATTTCTACTAATTCGATCAATTCATCATCGTCAACCATATCTGCTTTGTTCAAGAATACAACGATAGCAGGTACACCTACCTGACGAGCAAGAAGGATGTGTTCACGAGTCTGAGCCATAGGGCCGTCAGTTGCAGCGATAACCAAGATAGCGCCGTCCATCTGAGCAGCACCGGTGATCATGTTTTTAACATAGTC
>NZ_RQUX01000043.1 GCF_003992115.1 Veillonella ratti | reverse complement strand
AATCAAGACTAGCCTTGAAAAAGTTACTGAAACTGCAGGCAGTGCACTTCAAACAGTAACCGTAACAGATACTAATGGCAAACAACTCACTATTGATAAAGACAAAGCAGGCTTTGGTATTAAAGGTGCTACTGATGGCATGGTTACCAGTGAAGTGTCTGGTCAAGACTTAGTAGTAGATTTAACAGCTGCAACTAAAGAAAAAATTAACAACGCAGCCGGTAAAGATTTAGGCAACTTGGATGACAAAGGTAAAGAAGTCATCAAAGAAGTTGTTCAGAAATCCGTTGACGTAAAAGGTGGCACTAACATCGAAGTAGCCAGCGAAACCGGTGCTGATGATGTTAAGACTTTTACAGTTAACATGAAGAACAACGTTGACTTAGGTGCTACCGGATCTATTAAAGCCGGTGCAACTACAGTTGATGCTAACGGTTTAACTGCCGGTACAACCACAGTTTCTGCTGATGGCGTACAAGCCGGTGAAACTAAACTGAACGAATCTGGTCTAGAAGTAGGCGAAACTGCTGTAACAGCTGACGGCGTGAGTGTTGGCAATGCAGCGTTAACTACTAATGGCTTAGCAATTGTTGGTGGTCCATCCGTAACTAAAGACGGCATCAATGCAGGCGGTAAAGTAGTATCCAACCTTGGTGAAGGCTCCGTAGCTGAAGGCTCTAAAGATGCTGTAACCGGTGGTCAGTTATTCGCAGTTAAAACTGATGTTGATGGTGTAAAAGGCCGTGTAGATACAATCAATAATAACCTTGAAAAAGTCACTAACAATTTAGAAAAAGTGACTGAAACA
>NZ_RQUX01000042.1 GCF_003992115.1 Veillonella ratti | reverse complement strand
GGGTTATAGGACATTTTGAGTTGGTAATTTAATCCCAGAGATAGTTAGGATATGGATCAGAGAAATGAAAATCACTCCATACAATAGCATCACCCCAGGTTGGAATAGAATCTTCTAATCTTTCTCTGGAATTCATGGTATCATATAATTTAGAAATACTTTTATTGGTCGGCATAACCTTGAGTATTTCAGCGGGTGAAAGCGGTTTCGGTGAGTGCATATAGCACCACCAGAAAACCGCTTTTATTCGTCTTTCAATATTCATCCCTCTATGGTTACGTAACATAGCTCTTAATTGAGCATTTATACCGCCTTCAATACGGTTATTAGTAGATGAACAGTCAAAGTCTAATGTCTCATCTAGGTAAGTGAATAAGGTACCGGATTTTATTAATACAATGAGTGACTGCTCTGCTTTTAAAAGTCTTTCATGTTTTAATCTAGGTTTTCCGTACTCGTCATAAGATAATTCATCTAAAAAGGCTTTATGATTAACTTTCCAGTCGGTTAAACGTCTAATCCAATTTAATGCTGCATCTGTTGAATTTACCTTAAATAAGTCATTTGAAAGGCCATATAGCTCTGCACCGGCAAGTGTTTTAGGCCGGTTTGTAGTATATCTTTTTACCTGCTGAGAAGCATGAAAAATACATCTTTGAAGTTTGGCCTTTGGCCAAACTTTTTTTAATGCTTTCCGAAAGCCAGTACCACCATCAGATACAACGACTGTAGGCGTAGCAATACGGCTCATCAAAGCCTCCCAAGCCTGCGCTCGCTCAGATCGGCATACATACCAACCTAATACATGGGTTTCATCACAACAGATTAGTATACAGGCCTTTCTCCCTAGGTGAATACCATCAATGAATACTATCGAGCGTTGAATTTCAACTTTAGGTGGTGAAGGCCAAAGTTCCCAAAATTTAACCGTTTTTCTACGAAAATTACGACCGGCACCCGGCATATCTTTTTGTACATTTTTACTGAATAACCACTGAAGAAAAAGGCGAAAATCAGAGTTTGTATGATCATAAGGTTTAGTAAAAACTTGATGACATTCTTTACAACGCCATCGTTGATTACCTATTCGAGTTTTTCCATATTTAATACAGTTAAAACCACAGTAAGGACACCTAATTTTTTTCATAAAATTCTACCTCCTAAAAAATATACTTTCTAGAAAGATAAAACCTTATTTTGTCCTTATATAGCAAGGGGTTTCAGACTTTTTACCAACTCATTTTGTCCACCCTTTAAAATCTAACAAAAATTTTAAAAGACCGATAAGACTAGATAAATACTAGTCTCATCGGTCTAAAAACCAACTCAAAATGTCCTATAGGCC
>NZ_RQUX01000041.1 GCF_003992115.1 Veillonella ratti | reverse complement strand
ATCTACACTTCTATGTGGTTTTCAGAGTACAAGCTCTGACAAATTCAGTGGCGATAGCTACGAGGATCCACCTGTTCCCATCTCGAACACAGTAGTTAAGCTCGTATACGCCGAAAGTACTTGGCTGGAAGCGGCCTGGGAGGATAGGTAGTCGCTGATTGACTAAAAGGACACACCGAAAGGTGTGTCTTTTTTTATTGTCTTGACTACCTATCCGACCAGGCCTTGGCCTTGGGATACGCAGAGAACCAAGTTTGAAGGAACGAAGTGACGCACAAACTTGAGTGAATCGCGTAGTTCCCAGCGTAAGATTCTGCGAAGAAGAATCCACAGCTGGGAACACATAGGTAGTCGCTGATTAAGAAATGCAAAAGGTCATGCCGAAAGGCATGGCCTTTTTGCATTTTACTGATGAGTCACTACGTGCCTCACCAGGCCAGATTCCAGCCAATATTGTAGAGGTGTGCAGTACGGTAAAGGTACAATAAGCGGCACTGGGAAAAGTAGGGCAAACGATTTGAAGGAGCAAAGCGACGCGCAAATCGTATTGCATCACTTTCTTTCGAGCGATAGCGAGAATGATAGGTAGTCGCTGAACAGGCGCATAGTTCCCTGCGTTACTAACTCTCTCTACCGTAGCGAGCGCAGCAATGCGGCCACGCACTAAATCAATAGAGCTTTCTCCCTCTAGCCCTCTTAGCACTTAAAAAGTCCCTAAAGCGCAGCAATGCGTTTAGACCCTACAATTTTACCCTCTCACCTTGTACCATCCTCTAAACTATGTTATCATTTCCTTGAAATGAGTTTTCAATATCTATGTATAATTGATATTTTAACCGGTTTAATACAATAATACCGAATCGGGAAGAGGGGTAGTCATGCAGAAAAAGATAAACATAGGAATTACCTTCTTTTGGGGGGATTCCTATCAGCATATTTGGTCGAATGGGGCAGGCCAAAATATGTTTTTCTTAAAACTCTGTCTAGAGCAGATAGAATTCGTCAACGAGGTCTATTTCGTGTATTGGGGAAATGAATTAACGAGCCTTCCCAGTCAATTCCAAGGTTTTAATGTAAAGTACTACGAATACCATGAAGTACTCAATAAGACGGATTTGCTCATAGAAGGTACTTTAGCATTAGAACCGGCTATCGGCCGTGCTTTTCGTGCCCAAGGGGCCAGAATCATATCGTATCGCATGGGCAATGATTTTATCATGGATATGGAAAAATTCGTTCATGCCGAACAGGGCGGGCGAGCTTTTAACGGAACACGGTATGATGCCGTATGGATTGCACCGCATCTGATGAAAACGAATAAACCCTATGTGGAAATCATTACACGGGCACCGGTTTATGAGGTTCCACATTTGTGGAGCCCGCTATTTATTGATACAAAGATAAAAGAGCTGAGCTTGGAAGGTATATTTGGTTATAATCCTATTGATCCGGAGCAACGCCGTGTAGCAGTGATGGAACCTAATATTTCTGTTCTAAAAAATTGCATGACCCCCATATTAATTGCCGAAGAAGTATATCGTCGCAATAAAAATCTACTGAAGCATGTATATCTATGTGGTACGGTTGATAAAAAGAACGTCCACGCCTTTTACAATTTTATCGGCTTTACCGATTTGGTAAGACAGAATATCATGTCTGTAGAAGCTCGCTTTATGACACCGGAATTTTTAGGAAAATATACAGACATCGTCTTAGCATTCCAGTGGGAATGCGGGCTCAATTATCTTTATTACGAAGCTCTTTATGGAGGATACCCGCTTGTTCATAACTCCGAATATTTAAAAAAGGAAAACATCGGGTTTTACTACGATCAATTTGATGCTTATGCCGGAGCTGATGCGTTAATTAACGCCATTTATGCTTATGATAAGGAAAAAGACTATCATGAGCTGCATAATCGTAAGTATTTAGGAACGCTGTCACCATTCCACGAAAATAATATTGCAAATTACGAGATGCTCATAAAAGCGCTTTTTTAATGGACCATAGTTTACTTTATCTTTACGAGAAATATATTAGTTAAAATTAGGTTTGACATTTACCTCAATATTTGGTATTATATTTTAGTATCAAGTGTGACTTGGTACTACATAGGGGTATAGCTCAATTGGTAGAGTAGCGGTCTCCAAAACCGTTGGTTGTGGGTTCAAGTCCTACTGCCCCTGCCATCCATAATATAGAAGGCGGCCGCAAGGTCGCTCGTTCTATTCTTGAGGAATTGTAAAATATACGAAAAATTTCTCTTGCAATGAATAGCGTATTATGGTATTATATTCGAGTGGCAAGTTTATGACTCAGTAGCTCAGCTGGATAGAGCGTTTGACTACGAATCAAAAGGTCGGGAGTTCGAATCTCTCCTGGGTCACCATTTTTGCTCACTACACAACTTGATAATTACATATGACTCAGTAGCTCAGCTGGATAGAGCGTTTGACTACGAATCAAAAGGTCGGGAGTTCGAATCTCTCCTGGGT
>NZ_RQUX01000040.1 GCF_003992115.1 Veillonella ratti | reverse complement strand
TTTTAAAAGACCGATAAGACTAGATAAATACTAGTCTCATCGGTCTAAAAACCAACTCAAAATGTCCTATAGGCCATTATTTAATTATTGACCGGTATACACATTAAACAACTCTTCCATGTTGACTAAACCGTGTGGCGCCGGACTTACCAAATACAAGCTGACTACCGCCAAAATCGTAACGGCAATAGCTGCATAAGAGAATGTGCCTCGTTGGCTAAATTCATACATGCCGAACAAACGCATACCGATAGCGGCACCAACGGCTGCCACCAAGGCTTCCATAGAGAATAAGAAGTCGGATGCGAAGAGTGCCAATACACCTACGAAGGCAGCTACAAAATAAATTACCGGAATCATTACGTCCTGTTTGCTTGGGAAGGATCGACATAATGCTTTGGCATATATGGAAATATCCAAACCGAACAAGCCTAAAAACAACAATAGGAAATTCCAAATAACCGACCACGTGCCACGGAACGCATCGCGATGTTTACTTGCATACCAAGTAAAAGCGGTTAAGCCCAAAATACCAAGACCTACTAAGATAAAGTAGTAATCAACCGGCAATAAACGAACGGCGAATACACCGACCAAACACCATACAGCGGCAGTTACCACACTGAGAATTACGCCTTTGAGCTCCGGCTTATCATTGGCCGGTAAACGGTTGTACATGCTCATGGCCAATTCAGCAATAAAGCAGAAAATAAAGAAGGCAATGGCTGCCGGTGGCATAATAAAGGACAACACGACGGAACCTACGAGGGGAATCGCTAAACGCCACCCTTTAAACAATACGAGGTTTTTTATATTCAAGCGAAAATCCTGAGTCTCAGAGGTAAACCCGTTATACACCGCAAAGGTAAGCATAAATGATACTAATTCTGCCGGTGTTGCACCCCAAATTAATAATGTCGGTACTACGATAAACGATAAGGCCACACCGGTAAAACGCGAAACAACAGCCGCACAAAATCCGGCGGTCAAATAAGGCAATAATGCAAGAACAATCTCCATGATTAACTCCATTCTACTAAGTTTAATTGAAAAAACGTTTCTTTCATACACTCTAGTATAACGAATTCAGGCCTTATAATGCAACACTTCACCCTATTAATCCCTCCTATTATTCTTACAATTATTTGATAGCTTACATCCCTTTCTTACCTTCTTTTCTTACGTCCTTTTCCTACGGACTTTTCTTATACATTTGCTTACGATCTTTTCTTATACCCTTGCCATGCATCCAATCGCCGTCGCACCGCCGAATAGGAACATCCCAATTGGTCTGCAATCTCCATCGGACTATGCCCTTCCTGATAGCGCCTGCACACATCAAACATATCTAGGGCCAAATTATTTCCTCGCAAGCGAACGCCTTCTTCTTTTAACCGTTCTGCTACGGTAGCCGGTTTCACATCATATAAGGCCGCCAATTCCGTCGTCGACATATGGCGATACTCATATAAGTAGGCCAATTCCTTAACATTTAAATACACCCGTTTATTACTGTGGCGAATCTCAATGCCACTATTGCGCAGCGTTTTCAAAACGGTCCACCGAGACATGCAAAGATGCTGTGCTATCCAACCGGCGCTTTGCCCGCTGTTATATAAGCTGATAATTTGGCGTTTCACGGAAGGTGTGGGCTCTCTAAAATCCGACTTCTTGTTCATTAACAGTCCCATTTCATGTAAACGGGCCGCTACGGTTGTATGGGAACATTGATAGCGAACTGCCAATTGCTTAACCCCAAGGCCAACGTTTTTATATAAGTGAGCCAATTCCGCTTCCGGCAATTGCTTGCGTCGCGTCCGCACCGGAATTTGATACATATGCAAACGACGCACCACCGTATCTTGACTACACTCCAATTGCTTCGCGATTTCCCAAGTCGACAACTTTTCTTCCGTATATAAACGGTTTAACAATTTTATTGGAATTACGACTTTTGCCATATATCCATCTCCCCTATAAAAACACTAACTTTTCTGTCTGTTCCCCATTTTGCCCGGCTAATACAAGAACCTCTCCCAAAGTCTCATTCATCTTTTAACACTACCTCCATTATAAAAACCACAACGGCAAGGAGCAAGGCATCGACTCATACCATTGGTGCGCATCCGCACTGTCAGTATGAGACTCACACCATTGGTACGCATCGTTAGTATGAGGCTCATACCAATGATGCGTATCCGGTGAAAACGTCCCTATCTTTTTACAAGCCCCTTCTCTGTTAGCCCCACCAATTTTAGAAATTATGGGTGATTTTTTTGCTTACATCGATAATTTACGGTATACTATAAATTACATTACATCATACAAAGGAGCTGACTATGTTTAACTTTAATCTATTAAGTATTGTAGCCGCTTTACCGGCTATCATCATTGCCATGGCCATGCACGAGTATGCGCATGCCAAAGTAGCCGACGCGTTGGGCGATGATACGCCGCGCCGTACGGGGCGACTCACCATGAATCCCTTCGCTCATATCGATTTACTAGGCATGTTGATGCTTTTGCTCTTACATTTCGGTTGGGCAAAACCGGTTATGATTAACCCGGCTAATTTTAAAAATAAAAAACGCGATGACACCCTCGTTTCGCTTGCCGGTCCGGCAGCCAACCTTGTCATCGCCTTTATATCGGCGTTTGTGCTGTTTTTCATCAATAACCACGGCATAGACGTATCTTCCGGACTTTACACGGTAATCTCGCTCATGGTAATCATTAACATCAACTTTGCCTTGTTCAATTTGATTCCCATTCCGCCTCTTGATGGAGCGCACATCGTTTCCAACATGCTCTCTCCATACTGGCAGATGAAGTATTGGCAATGGGCCCGTTACGGCTTTTTAATGCTAATCTTGCTCATTTACACGCCGTTCCTGACCTGGGTGTTGATTCCGTTGCAACAAATGATTCTAAGTTTGTTTGCTATGATTCTCCAGTTCGTCTAAAACGATTTAGTGCCTATGTAGCACGCCACTTTGTTTATAGTATTTATTGTGAAAAGGGCGCTTATGAAAACACTGAAAAAACCAATCCACGTGCAGTTCGTCTGCCACGGCAATATTTGCCGATCACCTATGGCTGAGTTTGTATTTAAAGATTTAGTGGCCAAAGCAAATCTGAGCGAGTACTTTAAAATCGATTCGACTGCTACCAGCCGCGAAGAAATTGGGAATGACACCCATCACGGAACAAAAAGTAAACTCCGTGCCCTCAATATCCCCTTTACACCGCGAGCCGCTCGGCAAGTGACCAAAGCAGATTACAATTCGGCAGATTATCTTATCATCATGGACGAAAACAATCGCCGCAATTTAAATCGCGTAATCGGCCCGGATGCAGACAACAAAGTTAAGAAAATGCTATCTTTCGTCGGTGAAACTCGCGATGTTAAAGATCCGTGGTACACCGGAAACTTTGACGAAACCTATAATGACATCAGTAAAGGCTGCGAGGCGTTACTGGCGGAAATCCGAAAACAATATAATATATAATAAGAAACCTCGTCTAAATAAGAAACCTCATCTAATT
>NZ_RQUX01000039.1 GCF_003992115.1 Veillonella ratti | reverse complement strand
ATAGATGACTTTTATATAAAAAAGATGAATCAGTGTTAATTTTATAGAAAAACATGAAAAATAATTATTATTTTTAAGTTATAATTATTCTTTGTTTTAAGTTAATCTAAAATCATAAATGAGGCTTTAATCATGGATTATTCGCAAAAATATCGTGCGTGAAATTTTAATGCAATCTTGTTTAAAAATACACAAATGTTGAAATAGTCCATTTTTTGGACTATATGTTTTACTATCGGTAATTTCGATTTAATAAAAATGAAGAGTCATTTGGTAATTTATGAAGATTTAAATTACATTGACTTCATGTAATCATTAGGTATACGATAGATTAGAAATCAAGTAATATTATTTACTTCTATATATTTATTTATGTTAGTGGTGAGTGAAAGAAGATGCATAAAATAAAAAAATATATTTGATGTGAATAATGGTTTGATTAGACTCAACATGAAAAAATAATTAAAATTCATCGGGGGGGTAATCGAGCTTTTACTGTGGGATTGTAGTGTAGCGAGAATTTGGATAGGGAGACTTGGGGACAGAACTAGACAAGTGTGTTGCATGTTTTGAAAGAGGTATGACTATGAAAACAGGGAAAAACATTAAGTTGGCCACTAAATTAGCGTTAGCGGCTTTGGTTGGTGTAACATCGGTTGGTATGTATACGGTTGATGCAGCTGGTTTGACAGGGTCTTATGTAGGGATTGGTAAAGCACCGGCAAGTACAAATGTTGTAGATAAAGGTTCAGAGGTTAAATCTACAGAAACTAAAATTATTGACTATCGTCAAACTTTTAATACAGGTTATATGGGTGGACAAGATATGTACAGAACACCTAAAAATAACAATGCTAACGGTGAAGGTGTAGACGGTGTTTCATTAGGGAATGATATTGACAGACAAGGTACAGGGAATATGGCAATCGGTTTTGGTACCTATTCTGCTCGTGGCTACAGTACGGCTATCGGTACTTATGCCAGTGCGATTACTAATTCTACAGCTGTAGGTTCCGGTTCCTATGCTGCCAGTAAGAGTGTTTCCTTTGGTCAAAACGCCTATGCCAATACAAATGGTCTTTCTATTGGTTTTGGCGCTCGTTCATCTCAAGGGCTAGCTATCGGTCAAGGTGCAACGGCAGGCCTTTTCTATAAATATTTACAAAATGATGGTGTTCAAAATTATAATCTCATTAATGATAGTATGGCTATCGGCAATAATGCTACGGCAATCGGGGGTATTGCTGTTGGGAAGAATGCGAAAACTAATAGCCTATATGGCGTAGCATTAGGCCAAAGTTCTTCTGTTGCATATAGCGGTACAGCATTAGGTACTAATGCCAAAGTTTATGTTTCTCAGGGGGTTGCTTTAGGACCTAATTCCGTATCAAATCGGTACTCTAATACGATTGGCTATGTGCCATTTGCTGATGATGGTGGCAGTTATGTGCCAAAGGATATTTACGGATTGGCAACCGCTATTGGAGCCAGTGACAGCTTGAAAGCTTTTAATACTAAATATGCTACTCAAATTACTGAATATAATACGCTAAATCAAAATCTTGCTGCGGCCCAAGCAAAGTATGCCAAACAAGATGAAATCATAAGAACTACAAAAGGCAGTACTGATGCGACAGAACAGGCAAAATATACGAAAGCGTTAACAGACAAAGAAACTTTCTACGCTGAAGCTGTTGCGGCAACTAAAGCATTAAATGAATGGGTTGCTCAAAATCAAGATTTTGCGACAGATCTAGGAAATCAAAAAACTGAACTCGGTACTTTTAAATCCACCGCTGGTGCAGTTAGTGTGGGGTCCACTGAATATGATGGCGATGGTCGTGTAAGCTATGTCTTGACTCGCCAGATTACCAACGTTGCTGCCGGTACTGAAGATACTGATGCAGTAAACGTGGCTCAGTTAAAACGTGTTGCTAACGCTACTATTTCTAATATTACAGTAGGTGCCGATAAAGCAAGCACTGCTGACGGTTTGGCTATTACTAGTGATACAGATAAATCCCGTATTGATATCGTTGGTGCCAATACTAATATTACAACCGCTGTTGATGCCGATAACCGTTTGATTCAGGTTGGTTTAAGTAATACTTTGAATTTATCTGATGCTGGTAGCATCACATTTGGTGAAAACGGTACAACTTTGAATAACTCCGGTTTAACTATTGCCAATGGCCCATCAGTGACTACAGATGGTATCAATGCAGGTGGTAAAGTGATTTCTAATGTTGGTAACGGTAGTATTGTAGCAGGTTCTACCGATGCTATTAACGGCGGTCAGTTATTTGAACAAATTAAGACCATTACTGGTGATGGTGGCGCTCTTTCTCAAAAAGCCAATACCAACTTGGATAACCTTACTGAAGCAGGTACAAAAGTAATTACCGATGCTGCTAAAGGTGCCGTTACCGTTAAGAGTGGTGATAACTTCATTAAAGTTGGTTTAAATGAAGAACAACAAAAATCCGGCATTAACCAATATGACGTATCGTTAGACAAAGATGCACTACGTGATGCATTAGGTACAGGTACTAATAAAGCTGGAGATAAAAACCTTATTACCGGCGATACTTTGAACCAAGCTATTAATTCTGTTGTGACCGGTCAGGCTAGCGACGATCATATTAATGAAGTAGCTAAAAAGGCTGTCAAAGTTGTAGATGGTGTTAATACTACTGTTACCGAAGGTAAAGATGGCGATGCTACAACTTATGCTGTAAATGTTTCTAATGATGCTATTAAAAATGCAGTTAAACCTGAATTAGATCAGAAAGCTAATATTGATGGTTCTAACTTAAGCACTGAAAACATCAATAACTGGAAAAATACATTAGGTGTTACTAATGTAAACCAAAGTGTTACTGAAGTTACTAACCGTGTAGATTCTTTGGAAACTAATGTTTCTAACTTGAATGACAGCGTAAGCAACTTGAACGGTCGTGTAAACAGCTTAAACGATCGTGTAGATAAAGTTGGTGCCGGTGCTGCCGCTTTAGCAGGTTTACATCCATTAGAATTTAACCCGGAAGATAAATTTTCTGCCGCTGCTGCCTTAGGTAGCTACAAAGGTGATTCCGCTGCCGCTATCGGTGCATTCTACCGTCCAAATGCAGACACCATGTTCAGCGTAGCCAGCACACTTGGTGATGAAACAATGTTCAATGTTGGGGTATCCTTGAAATTCGGTCAAAAAGGTGATGCTATTTACAGAAATGCTACGGCTGTTGATGTTAGTGGTTTACAAAATGAAGTATCTGACCTTAAAGCCCAAAATAAAGGTTTGGCAGATACAGTAGCTCAACAACAGACAGAATTGGAACAACAACGTGCCTTGATTCAGCAGTTAATGGCTAAAGTAGGTATGTAATATCGAACCTATAATATGAGGTAACGGTTTTAATAAGCTTTATCTGATTTAATATAGTTTTACTATGAAATCAAAATAAAATGTAAGAAATAAAAAAGAAGTCAAAGTAATTTGGGGAATTTACCTAAATTTTACTTTGGCTTCTTTTTTCTATACTAATTTTGTATTATTTATTGAAATTTTTTAAGTGGCACTAATGTAATCTTTTAAATGATTAAAAGGCATTGGTTTTAGAAAATAGAAGGATTTTTAAATAATATATTAATTTATATTTCAAAATTTATATATAAAAAAATAAGATTACTGTCAAAAAAATAATTGCTTTCATGAAAACTTTATGATATGATTTTTACAAAATTAATATAAGATG
>NZ_RQUX01000038.1 GCF_003992115.1 Veillonella ratti | reverse complement strand
TTTTAAAAGACCGATAAGACTAGATAAATACTAGTCTCATCGGTCTAAAAACCAACTCAAAATGTCCTATAGGCCGTGTCTTAACTGCTTGGGGCTTCGCCGGTATCGCCGGTCCAATGTTGGTATCCTTCCTTCGTGAAAGCACCAACAGCTACAGCGGTCCGCTCTTCGTGTTCAGTGCGTTATTCGTTTTGAACTTGGCCGTGGCTGTGGCACTTAAAATGTTCACTAAAGATCATCACTTTGAAGCGGAAGAAAAAGTTGTTGATATTAAAAATGGCGACGCTTTGAACGCGTAAATAAAATTATATCAAAACAAGCTAACGAGAACGTTGTATTTTCCGGATGCAACGTTCTTATTTTTTATTAGTATTCTTCAATGGCACTATTGCTAACGTCTTACCTAAAGTCGCTAACACCTTCAAAACTGTATCTAATCTAGGATTTGTCTCACCTGTCTTCATTCGTGCTATCACCGGCTGCTTTACACCACTCAGAACTTCTAATTTTTTCTGGCTAATACCTTTTTCGTTGCGAGCATCAATCAGTTCACACATAATTGCCGCGCACTTTCTCAAAATCCTAATGCACAGTACTCGAATGTATGTTAAAATTAAATATTGATAGGCTGAAGTTAAATACAGCCTCAAATAGACATTATAAACATTAACTACCATATGAATATCAAGTTGGGAGTATAGTAAATGGTTAACCGATTTTTACAAGGCACTCTTATTCTTACCATTGCCGGCTTTGTGGTCAAAGCCATCGGCAGCATCAACTGGATTTTGCTGTCCCGTGTACTCGGCGGTGAAGGGATTGGGATCTACCAAATGGCGTTCCCGATTTACCTCTTATCTTTGCAACTATCCAGTGCCGGGATTCCGATTGCAATCTCAATTTTAACGGCGGAAAAACTCGCCCGCTTCGACTATCGTGGCGCCCAGAAGGTTTTCAAACTGTCATTCTACCTTCTCTTTGCTACCGGCCTGCTATTCAGCATCCTGATGTGGTTCGGTGCCGATTGGCTCATCTCTTCGGGCTACATCATTGATGATCGTGCGTATTTGGCATTACTTGCCTTAGCTCCGGCCATTTTCTTCGTAACACTCATCTCGTGTTACCGAGGCTACTTGCAAGGTTGGCAAATGATGACACCGACCGCTGTGAGCCAGATTATTGAACAATTACTCCGCGTAGTTGTGATGCTCGGAGCTGCGTATATGCTCCTTCCTTACGGTCTCGGAGCCGCCGCCGGCGGTGCCAGCATGGGCGCCGGTATCGGTGCGTTTGGTGCCCTCGTGGTGCTCATGTACTACTATTATAAATTACCGAAATCTCCGGAAGATGCTCATAAACAACCGGAAGGTCCCGGTGAATCGTCCGGCTCCATCGTAAAACGCCTCATTAAATTGGCGATTCCGATTTCTTTGGCTAGCTTAATGTTGCCGTTAGTAGCGAACCTCGATTTGTTCATCGTGCCCCGTCGTTTGGAAGTCGCCGGTTTTACCACCAGCCAAGCAACCGAGCTCTTCGGTTACTTAACCGGTATGGCCGTGCCGCTCATCAATTTGGCCACGATTATTACTGCTGCTTTGGCGACAAGCATCGTTCCGGCCATCTCCAATGCGAATGCAACGGGTGACAAAAAAGGCGTATACTACCGCACCGCCGGTGCTATGCGTATTACCTTTATGTCCACCGTACCGTTTACCTTGATGCTCTACGTTTTAGCTGAACCGGTAGTAAGCGTTATTTACAACGCACCACGTGCTGCTGAAGCGACCCAGATTACGGCTATCGCCATTTTCTTCCTCGGTATGCATCAGGTAACAACCGGTGTTTTACAAGGCCTCGGCAAACCGACCTTGCCGGTTATTAACATGGGCATTGCGGCCATTTCCAAAGTTATTTTGAACTGGAACTTAACATCTATTCCTTGGCTCGGCATCAGCGGTGCTGCCTATGCGACCGTAGCCGACATTGGTGTGGCTGCCCTTTTAAATCTGATTTGGATCAAAAAATACACAGGCTATTTCCTGGACTTTTCCCTACTTTGGAAAAACATCGTCAGCGCCATTATCATGGGCGTTGCCATGTTCTTCCTCTACTCACCGCTTGAAGGCATCATGCATAAATTCTTTGCCATGGCCATCAGTGCCTTCGTGGGCGGCGTTATCTACGTCATCGTTATGGTGCTTCTAAAAGGCTTAAACCGTCATGACGGTGAACGTATGCCATTGATTGGGAAATTCTTTAGAGGTAAAGAAAAAGTATAAAATATATCTTTACTTTTAATTTCTTGTAAATATAATCAAAAAACACTGCTTGCTAAGATTTATAGCAAGCAGTGTTTTTATATTCTAACTTTAAAATAATTAAAAGTTGTTATCTACTATTCGTTTTACTTGGCTTTTGATATTATATCTTTCATCAAATCTTCCCATTGATTCCAAATTGATTGAGGAGCATACTTTTTCATTGCCACTCTTGCGGACTCTCCCATCGTTTGTCTCAATTTCGTATTCGCCATTAAAGATTCTAACGCCGCTGTGAATGCCTCTACTCCATCATCACATAAAATACCTGTTTTATCATGTTCAATAAGCTCATTAACACCCGAACAACTTTTAAAAGCTACGGCTGGAAGCCCTATACTCATTGCTTCGCCTACAGCCATACCAAAGCCTTCATAAGCACTGGGGCAAGCAAAAATATCCGCTTTACTTAAAGCCCCCGGAACATCTTCTGTTGCACCATGTATAAAAACCTTATCGGCTAACCCACTACTTTTAATCAAAAGTTCAAGCTCTTTATAATAGGTTTCTCTATCCTTCTTTCCCCAAATATCAACAACCCAATTTGGATATTTCTTGTGAAGCACTTTAAAGGCCTCAATTAATACGTGTGGTCGCTTATGATTCTTAGTTAACCGCCCCATGAAAGCTATACGGTATTGTGCTTTTTCAGATACTAAGTCAGCTTGCTCTTCAAACTGTGGTATTGCATTACCAATGACAACCGTTTTTACATTAGGCAAATGCCGTTTAATATGCTCTTCAAATGATGGCATTAACACCTGACAAACTGCACTTTTTTCAAGAGAAGGTATTTCTTTACGAGGGTATAAATAAAAATAATCTTCCGGATCACCATGTGACATTGTTACAACCGGTTCAGATATATTCATATCACATAATAACAATTTACTGGCCGCAGGCTGATAGGAAATAACAATATCCGGCTTGATTTCATTATAATATGATGTAATTGACTCTAATAAATATGTCTCCTCAAACCAACTATTAACAGTACGCCCACTTCGTTTTGAAAACATTCGCAATATTTCTCTTACAGCCTTTAAATGTATAGGAAACTTTACAACTTTACCATTCAATTTCTTTTTAATATTATATAATTTCACATTTTTATCGATAGGATAAAAGAACTCACCTTCACGCTCATCACTATACATCAAAGAAACTTCATGTCCCCTTTTTACCATTTCATTGGCAAAGGCACAAGTTACTTTCGCAAGTCCTCCGGTATCTTGAACCATTTTGGTAAAGTTAGCTAATAAAATCTGCACAATGCTTCCTCCCTAATTACTTGCCTAATATGTTGTGGATTAACTTTTCATGACTAAATGCCGTATTTGCAGCTTCCAATCCTGTTTTATAATTATCTTTATTCCTATTATAAGAATTTACAAACTGTTCTAACTGAACGCTAAATTCATCTTCACTATTTAAGTTTAAAGCTTCGCCTATTTTATAGTTAGCCAGTACTTCCGGATTCATTTCAGGCGACTGTAAAATAGGTTTATAAAAGCCAATTGCATTAAATAGCATGGCACTCCAATGATATCTATATCGCTCTGCAGCATATGGAGCAATAATAACATCAACACACTGCAAGGCCTCCTCCCAAGCCGGGCCAATCAAATTTTTATGCCAAAACTCAATATTCTCAACGGCGTTATATTCCTTGATGATTTTTTCAAATTCATCACTGTCTTCTTGCATGGCCGTCGCACCTTGCACAATAAGTTTAACAGGAATATCAAATTTTGCTTTTTTATAAGCCTCCAAGAAAAACCGAATATTTTTCTCTCGCCGGTATTGTCCAAAGAACCCTAACGTCAATGGATTATGCAAGGTCATTTCTCTAACAGGTGTAAAACTTACAGGTTTAAATACAGGTGGCTCAATTAAATCAATATTGCTGAGTTGTTCATTGGCAAAATCATTTCGCAATGTAATGATTTTAATATGTATATTTTTATACGGTTCACAACGTTTTGCTTGCTTTATAAAGCGAGCTTTTTCACGAGGGTTAATCCCATGAATAATAAAATATACCGGAACGGGAGAATTTTTTAATTTTGTTTGTAATACAGCCCGCAAATAACGAAACGTCGATGTAGGAATTATTATAGCGTCACATTTTCCTGCTAAAGCTTTTTTATAGGCAGAATTAAACCATTGCCGACGACCCGTTTGACTGACATAATGGTGCAGACCGAAGCGTTGTCACAGGAAGAGGCCATTGTGCAATATA
>NZ_RQUX01000037.1 GCF_003992115.1 Veillonella ratti | reverse complement strand
TAACCTTGTTTTATTGTGCTATAATAAATGTATAAAATCTATTTGTATAGAAGAGAGGTGACATAATTGGCTAAAATTGGATATTTTGTTTTATGTGAAGATGTGCAGCTTGTGGAGAGAGTAAATCATTCTGAAGGGCAACCGGTGCAAGCTTTGTTTAGTCCAATTGTTGTACTGCCTTTACCTTTTATACCAACTGCTTTTACACTAGCATTTTCAGCTGGGGTAGTGGATACTAATGTTAATGAGGATCATCAGTTCAAGTTGGAAATTTTGTATTCCGGTGATTCCGATTCTGTCGTGTATAAGTACGAATCTAAACTCGAGGTTCCTAAGTTTGAAGAACTTAAGGAAAAAGGAGAGGCTAATGGATATTTGCAATTTGGTGGCCCACTTAAAAATATAACATTTCCCTATGTAGGTTTATATAAAGCTCACTTTTATTTTGATGAAGAACTTTTGTCTGAATTAAATTTTAGGGTGAAAAATGATTCGGACGAGGAAAAAGGCGGTGCTTAATATGAGCTTAATTTATAGTCCTAATATAGTTCAGTCACGAGGCATTAACTCGCTCCCAAGAACATCATGGAGACAAAATTCTTTTTATGTTAGTAATAGCGTGAGAACAAGAGATATTGCGGAGATAGTATCATCTACAAATCTAAAAAATTCTAAAAGAAAGAATAAATATCAAGGTTCTATTCTGACAATACATAAAGTTGTAACCGATACTCTAGGTCTTGAAAAATATTATAATCAACTATTATCACAGGAAGTTAATAGTGCACTTGACTATCTTGATACATTTTATTCAATGCCGGCGGGGTGGGATGGATACACTGCGGATCCGATTAATCCGGGAATAATTAATGAGGCAAAATATTTTATTACGTTACTGCCCGTGATATCTAAATATATGACAATTTTCCCAGTTCCTAATGGTCATGTACAGATTGAATGGGAAGATGATACACATTATTTAGAGCTTGAGTTTATTGGTAATCGGCAAGTGAAAGTGTTGTCTATTTCTCCGTCAGGAGAGGAGTCAGAAATTCAATTTAATTTATTAAAAGATAAAGAGAGACTCTTAAGGATGGTTGATGCTTTTGAATAGTGATAAAGATTTTTCTGAACAAGAAAAGTTATACCGAGCTATAAAATCAGGAAAGCCACAGATGTGGAAGATTCTGCCATCCGGTGAGTGGTCGCCCTCATCTGCCGTATTTAAAGATTCTAAGGGTGTATCGGTTGATAGACAAGCTAATAGAAACAATGAGGAAGCTATTAATTTTATGAAAATGTCTTTTTTAGGGGCGTCAGTAGTATCAGTTTTGGTACGAGAATGTAATCAGATTGGCTTAAGATGTGAAGCGGATCCTTTACCCGAAAATGTCTATCATTCATTGATACTGGGGGCAACTAAAATACAATTAACGGCCTCTGAAGCTAAACGATTAGCGGCAGCTGCGATTATTGAGACTAAATCAGAGGATAGTTAGCTCCATAATTCTATTAATATTAGAATTTGTGAATAGTTTAACTTCATAATATAAAAACGAACCGGACTATATATCCGGTTCGTTTTTGTCTGATTGGCTACATTCTGCTATTATAGGTGCATTAGAGCGCTACTTATTCAGCGCTTCAATAATCTCCATTACATCCGCCGGCGTATGCGCCACATGCTTCGCTCCCAGCTCCCTAAGAAATTCCTCATCTCTAAATCCCCAGGTAACAGCGATAGGGAGGAGTCCGGAGTTTTTAGCGGTTTGTAGATCTACTTCAGAATCACCCACATATACGGCTTCTTCCGGTGTGCTGTTAAGTTCTTTTAAAGCGGCGTGAACCATATCCGGTTCCGGTTTGCGTTTGCGGTCCGGTGTTTCGCCAATGGCTACGTTGAAATATTCTTTGAAATATTCGTCATTTAACGCAGTAACACCTTCTTGCACTTTATTGGAAACAACAGCCATTTTATAGCCTTCTTTTTTCAGTTCCGCCAGTAATTCATAGAGTCCTTCGTAAGGAGTGGTTTTATCATTGTTGTGCTCCGCATAATACTCTTTCAGTTCAGTGAGCATGGTGTCGAGTTGTTCTTGAGATACTTTGCGGTCAGTGCCGGTGAGGACGCTACGTTCTACCAGTTTACCGAGACCGTTGCCGACGAAACTGCGAATTTCAGATAGAGTTCGAGTTGGATAATTATGTTTTTTCAAAATATAATTCATCGAATCCATGAGATCATCTAGGGTATTTAAAATCGTTCCATCACAATCAAATATAACTGTAGTATAGCGTTTCATCAGTAAATCTCCTTATATTTTGCGTAAAGTCGTTCAAATTTGCACATTTATTTTAGTATAGGTGAAAAAATGTGCATTGTAAACAGAATTTCCTACATAAATTCATTGAATACATATAGGTATTTAGTATATACTTATAAGAGATATAGGAGGAGTCTTTGATGAGTACGATGGAATTATTGCAGCCCGTAGCAAACGTATTTCGCGATAGTATTGATTTACGTGGCAATTGGTTTTTTGCCTTTGATAAATCAAAGGATAAAACTTATGAAACCGGCGTGGCTCGGCAGATGTCGGTACCCGTACCGGCGGCTTTGCAGGACGTTTTTGTAAGTCCGGGTGAGCGAAGCTATTGCGGTACTATGTGGTATGAACGGAATATCTACATTTCGAAACGATGGCTCGGATTGGATGTATTTTTGCGTTTTGACGGTATTGGTAATCGAGCGGTTGTGTATGTAAACGGTATGGAAGCAGGGCGTCATGAAGGGGCCTTTATTTCGACGGTTATTAACGTGACTCGGCAATTACGCTACGGTGAAGAAAACCGCATTGTTGTAAAAGTGAATAATGAATTATCCGCGTATACTTTGCCGGCTGGGCAGGTTGCTACATCGCCTAAAGGACGCCGCATTAATCAGCCGAACTTTGATTATGACGTGCCGACTGGGATTTACGGTAATGTTACGCTTTATACGGTGCCGACGACCCGTTTGACTGACATAATGGTGCAGACCGAAGCGTTGTCACAGGAAGAGGCCATTGTGCAATATATGGCTCACGTACAGGGGAACTGCTTGGTAACGGCTACTTTGCGTGATAGAGAAGGCCGTATTGTGGCAACCGGTGTGGGTGGTAATGCGAAATTGACTGTTGAAAACCCACATATTTGGACCGTAGGGGATGGCTATTTATATACTTTGGAAGTGGAAGTAAGCCGTCTAGGCAAAAAGCATGATATCTATCATCAACGTATCGGCATTCGCACGGTAGCTGTAGAAGGTGGCAACCTCATGTTAAATGGTGCCATTGTTCGCTTAAAAGGGATTGAATTGGGGCCGTCTAATTTAACCTTATCTTCAAATCCAATTCAGGCAAAACAGCAATTACAGAAGTTATTGGAGCTTGGTGGCAACTGTATTTTCAGTAGTGGCCGACCAATATCGCCGGACGTGCTTCAACTCACTGATGAAGCAGGTATTTTGGTTGTCGCTGAAATGCCGGCAGCCGGATTAGTAGCTAAAGATTGGCAACCGAGCGAAGCAAATTTCAATAAAACCGATATTAAATCTAGATTGCTTGATACTCATAAAGACACGATTGACTCCTTAATAACTCGTGATAAAAACCATCCATCCGTAATCAGTTGGTCATTGTTATACAATCCGGTAACGATGATGAAAGAGGATGAAATATATTATTCGGAGATTGCTGAAGCGGCACGTCAAAGTGATTGGGAAAAACGTCCGTTGGCGCTAACTATGACACAGTCGCTCGGTGATATTTGGGTCGGAACTTTAAAAGCATACTCCTTATTAATTTTGAAAAACTGGACAAAACAGTGGCACGCTGATGTGGAGCTTTTGCAGAGCACCATGTATAAAGAATTGGTTGATTGGGAAGCTAAGCAACCGGATAAGGCACTTGCCGTGGTAATGGGTTGTGATTCCGCAACGGAACAGTCCGGCATAGGCCAAATGATTACTTCTTATGCGGTGTATCGCGAAGCTTCTGAAAAAGTACAGGAATTGTTAACTATGTTAAGTTCTATGCCGAATGTACAAGGTCACTTTTTACAAGGTGAGGCGGCTGAATTAGCGGAAACGCTAAAAAAGAATTGGAAATAATATATTAAAACGCTATAATTTTATAATCTATATTTTTTAGCTATAAACAGGAAGCTCGTAAGGGCTTCCTGTTTTTGTGTTTGATTTTTAAACGCCAAATAAAACTCTTTACGTATTAACATGAATGTTAAATTTTATAGCTAATATGCTATAATAAAGTAGATTATTTATCGTTGTATAAGCAGACATATTGTATAGAACACGAGTAAAAGGAATTAGATATGGTACCGGTTAGCGTATTGATTTTAACAAGAAATGAAGAAAAGAATATAGAACGCTGTATAAAGAGCTGCCTTTTCGCATCTGAAATTATTGTAATTGACGATGGTAGTACGGATAGAACGCGCGAAATTGCGGAATCTTTAGGAGCTAAGGTAATTTCTCGGGCATTAAATGGTGATTGGGGCTCCCAACAAACTTTTGCCATTCAACAAGCAAATTATGAGTGGATTTTTATGATAGATGCCGATGAAGCTTGTAGTGAAGAGTTGGCTCGTCATATCGAAGTAGCAGTTAATGAAAATAAACCGTATGCGTATTGGATTCAGCGAAGAAATAAGTTTAGACATAATAAAGCCACTCATGGGACATTACGACCTGATTACGTGTGTCGCTTAATGCCCAAAGAGGGAACTTATGTGGAAGGTTATGTACATCAAGCGATAATAACACCGTATGAGAATAAGAAGTTGCAAGGGTATATTGAACACCAGACTTATGCAAACTGGGAGCAATATTTTAATAAATTTAATAATTATACAACTTTATCGGCTAAAAAATATCAGAAGCACTGGGGCAAGCAAAAATATCCGCTTTACTTAAAGCCCCCGGAACATCTTCTGTTGCACCATGTATA
>NZ_RQUX01000036.1 GCF_003992115.1 Veillonella ratti | reverse complement strand
TAAGTAAAGCCCTCGATCTATTAGTACCAGTCAGCTCCAAGCCTCACAGCTCTTCCACACCTGGCCTATCAACCATGTCGTCTACATGGGATCTTACTAACTTATGTTATGAGAAACCTCATCTCAAGGCTGGTTTCACGCTTAGATGCTTTCAGCGTTTATCCGTCCCGAACGTAGCTACCCAACTGTACCCTTGGCAGGATAATTGGTACACCAGCGGTTCGTCCACTCCGGTCCTCTCGTACTAGGAGCAGCCCCCTTCAAGTTTCTTGCGCCCGCGATGGATAGGGACCGAACTGTCTCACGACGTTCTGAACCCAGCTCACGTACCACTTTAATCGGCGAACAGCCGAACCCTTGGGACCTACTTCAGCCCCAGGATGTGATGAGCCGACATCGAGGTGCCAAACCTCCCCGTCGATATGGACTCTTGGGAGAGATTAGCCTGTTATCCCCAGGGTAGCTTTTATCCGTTGAGCGATGGCCCTTCCACTCGGCACCACCGGATCACTAAGCCCGACTTTCGTCCCTGCTCGACCTGTCCGTCTCGCAGTCAAGCTCCCTTCTGCCTTTACACTCTTCGAGCGATTTCCGTCCGCTCTGAGGGAACCTTTGGGCGCCTCCGTTACATTTTCGGAGGCGACCGCCCCAGTCAAACTGCCCGCCTAAGACTGTCCGGAAGGGTGTTAGTCTTCCCGTTAGAATTCAATTATGGAAAGGGTGGTATCCCAACATTGACTCCACTAAGACTGGCGCCCTAGTTTCTACGTCTCCCACCTATCCTGTACATTCAATAACTAAATTCAATCTTAGGTTGCAGTAAAGCTCCATGGGGTCTTTCTGTCCAGTCGCGGGTAACCTGCATCTTCACAGGTACTTCAATTTCACCGGGTCCCTCGTTGAGACAGTGCGCAAGTCGTTACACCTTTCGTGCGGGTCGGAACTTACCCGACAAGGAATTTCGCTACCTTAGGACCGTTATAGTTACGGCCGCCGTTTACTGGGGCTTCAATTCAGAGCTTCGGATTACTCCTAACCCCTCCTCTTAACCTTCCAGCACCGGGCAGGTGTCAGCACCTATACATCAGCTTTCGCTTTAGCAGGCACCTGTGTTTGTGGTAAACAGTCGCTTGCGCCTCTCTTGTGCCACTCATTCATGCTCCGAGCGTTACTGCTCTTCACACTACATGAGTCCTCCTTTTCCCGAAGTTACGGAGGCATTTTGCCGAGTTCCTTAACGAGGGTTTTCCCGCGCACCTTAGGATTCTCTCCCCGCCCACCTGTGTCGGTTTCGGTACGGGTAGTATGTCTCTACCTAGAAGCTTTTCTCGGCAGTGTAGAATCAATCAGTTCGTCACTATCGCTAGTAACTCCTCATCACGCCTCAGCTTTTGAAGTGGTGGATTTGCCTGCCACTTCACCTACACGCTTAAACACGAATTTCCATCCTCGTGCTGACCTATCTTACTGCGTCACTCCATCGATCAAACAATTCATACTAGTACAGGAATTTCAACCTGTTGTCCATCGCCTACGCTTTTCCGCCTCGGCTTAGGTCCCGACTTACCCTGAGTCGACGATCGTTGCTCAGGAACCCTTAGGCTTTCGGTGGAAAGGATTCTCACCTTTCTTTTCGCTACTCATACCGGCATTCTCACTTCTTACCAGTCCACAGCTCCTTCCGGTACTGCTTCAATCCAATAAGAACGCTCCCCTACCCAAATGCATTAAGCATTTGCCACAACTTCGGTTCTGTACTTTAGCCCCGGACATTTTCGGCGCAGAGTCTCTCGACCAGTGAGCTATTACGCACTCTTTAAATGGTGGCTGCTTCTAAGCCAACATCCTGGTTGTTTTAGAAATTCCACATCCTTCGCCACTTAGTACAGCATTAGGGACCTTAGTTGGTGGTCTGGGCTGTTTCCCTCTTGACTATGGGCCTTATCACTCATAGTCTGACTCCCATGTATAAGTATAGCCATTCGTAGTTTGACTAGGTTCGGTACCCGGTATGGGCCCTAGCCCGATCAGTGCTCTACCGCCTATACTCTCTCCATGAGGCTAGCCCTAAAGCTATTTCGGGGAGAACCAGCTATCTCCGTGTTCGATTGGCATTTCACCCCTATCCACAGCTCATCCCAAAGCTTTTCAACGCTCACGAGTTCGGTCCTCCACACAATTTTACCTGTGCTTCAACCTGGCCATGGATAGATCACTACGGTTTCGGGTCTACTATCACTAACTAGTCGCCCTATTCAGACTCGCTTTCGCTTCGGCTCCACATTTTCTGCTTAACCTCGCTAGTAACAGTAACTCGCCGGTTCATTCTTCAATAGGCACGCCGTCGCGCTGCAATTATACGCGCTTCGACTGTTTGTAGACATACGGTTTCAGGTTCTCTTTCACTCCCCTCCCGGGGTGCTTTTCACCTTTCCCTCACGGTACTATGCGCTATCGGTCCATACTGGTATTTTGCCTTGGAGGGTGGTCCCCCCTGCTTCCCACAAGGTCTCACGTGTCTCGTGGTACTCTGGATACTGTCCCGTGCATGCAGGATTTCGATTACAGGGCTTTCACCTTCTACGGCTGTGCGTTCCAACACAATTCTTCTATCCCATTTACACTTGATGACAGTCCTCAACCCCGGTTCGGTTTCCCGATCCGGTTTGGGCTCTTCCCCGTTCGCTCGCCGCTACTAGGAGAATCTCGTTTGATTACTCTTCCTCTGGGTACTTAGATGTTTCAGTTCCCCAGGTGCCCTCCTCATACTCTATGGTATGGGTGACAGAACATAACTTCTGCCGGGTTCCCCCATTCGGAAATCTACGGGTCAAAGGTTGCTTGCACCTCTCCGTAGCTTATCGCAGCTTACCGCGTCCTTCATCGGCCAGTATAGCCAAGGCATCCACCGTACGCCCTTAAAATCTTTACTTAGATTTTTAAGACTTGCGTCTCGCCTGTAGCTTAACCTACTCTTTATAAATCAGAGAATTTTTTCCTAATGTGCTTGGTTAAACCATTTGGATTA
>NZ_RQUX01000034.1 GCF_003992115.1 Veillonella ratti | reverse complement strand
CTTTCGAATAAAAAATCAAAGTCTTTTTCTCAGCCTTACATAGATATAAAAGTTGAAATATAACGTGAATCCATTTATAACTATTTTTCTCTGTCAAATAAGAATCAAAAATTAAAATCTCATTTTGTGCATGCAATATAAAATCCTTAATCATCTCTATTGCAGGTAATGCCTCATTAGGTTTTACCAGTTTAAATTTATCATTTAAAATATTATTTTCTAACTTTTTCAATAAATCTTTGTCTAGCCTTTTAAAAATATCAACTCTTTTATCTCCTACATTTATTTCTTCTCTCCCTATTTCATTATCTATAGAAATTGTACCTACATCTTTTATATGCATTTTATGCTGAGGCCCCATAAAATGCGCCACCATTTGTAATGATTCCATCCAATAAATATTTTCATATCTAAAAAATAAGGAACTATCAATATATACATCTACATCACAACTTGTCCATTTTTTATCATAATAAAAACATAATGATTGTTCTTTATTGTCAGAAGTCAAATTTTTATTTTGTACATTTACAACAAAATCATATTTTTTAAACCTAACAATAACATGACTATTTACCGGTAAAGACGAAATTTTAACACCTAGCTTTTTAAAATTGAATACATCATTGAGTCCTTGACTTCTTATTAATTTAATATCCACATTTGAAATTCTATAAACTAAAATGTCACCTAGTAACGAAATTTTATCTCTTAAATTCAAGCCCGTATATTTCTCTATAAAACCTATTAGCTTTGATATTTCTTCAATATCTAAATTTATACTTGGTTCAAAAGTATTATCATCCATTGAGATTATTGATTCTGGCTTAATATTATTAAAATAATGAGTTAAATATACACAAGCTCCTTCGCCACAAGGATTCAAACTTTTATTTCTATCTAAAAAGCCGGTTTCAGTAATTTTTAAGGCCTCAGTTTCTTTAATATCAACGCTTTCAACATTGAACTCCAAAAACGTTAAAACCCCAAAATCAAACTGCTCCTCAATACATCTATTACGACCTTCATAATTTTCATAATAAATTGTTAGAATATCATCACCATTTAATTTAATTGAATTTTATTACAAAACATATTTTACCCGCTTTATAAAAACTCCATCCATTAATATCTATCACTCTTAATTACCTATAATTCGTTATTTTAATCTTCTCCTCACGATGAACATTTGTTCTGTTTATATTATAGTATAATAGTTAACCTTTATCAAATATATTATAGTATTACCACCTACTATCATGCGTTAGATTACATAATTCCCTATACCCCCTCCTTGATTCTCAACTCCGAAACACTTATAATCAAATCAGAAGGTATTATATAAGGAGGTTATTATTATGAAAAAATGGTTATCTGCACTAGTGCTCACCGCTGTTATCGGTCTCGCAGCATATCCTATGGTTCAAGCATACGGGAACTCCCCAATGAACGTTTATCAATATGGTAATTCAGGCTATAATAATGTGGCTCCATGTTACGGCTATAACGGCTATAACAGTAATTACAGCAAGAATGACAATGATCGTAACACCATGATGAACTACGATAATAGTTATTACGGTCGTCATCACATGATGAACAACAACAATAATTCAAACTATACCTATTGCCATTAATACCCCCACCCAGAATCCATTAAACAGACCTTAGAAAATTGCTACAATTATTACAACTCTTAACGTCACATAAACCCCTTTGTACATATCACCTGTATGTACGAAGGGGTTTACTCATTTCTAACTTATTTAAAACTTATTTCTAACTTATATACGATTTCTACCGGTTGGAGTTTCTAGCACCTAAAACTTCCACGACATACCGCCGTTAAACTCCCAAGAGTTAGAATAGGAACCGCCAAACTTGCGTTCAAATTCGAACCACAAGCTATGCTCATGGCTTAATTCAGCCGTTAAGCCAGCACCGATATCATACCAAGTATCCTTGCCGTCACGGGAGTAATCAATACGCTCCAAGCCGTTAGCGGAGGTAAAATTAATACCGCCGTCGCCGGAAAACTCATGGAGCATATCGGCTTGCACATACCAAGACGTTTTTTCAGTAATATTACAGCCTAAACGAAAGCCTAAACGACCGATAAAGCTGTTTACACTGTCTAACCCATGAACAATACCATCGTTACTTGTATAAGATTTACTGTTCATATGAGTGTATTGCAACTGTGCCTGAGGTTCAAGATACCAACCGTTTTTCAGGTTATAATTTTTACCGTATTCTACACTGCCCTGTTGATACCAAGTACCAAAGGAGCTGTCCGATTGATTACCATTTATTAAGTTGATATGGGTTTCGCCACCTAGCTTACCAATGCGACCCACAACGTCTAAGTACTGGCCATCATTACCGAGCCAAGTATAATAAAGCGAACCGGTATAGCGATTGTATTTGCTATTACCTTCATCAAAGGAAGCACTGCTGCGAAGGTAGGTGAATACAGCCCCCTGATGTACCGTACCGCCGTCGTTACGAGCCGATACATAATCTTTACCTAATTCAAAACGATTGCTATGACCGGAGTACAAATCACGGCCTTCATGCGTATATGTCGTACGAGCCCACCAGCCGTCAGGATCCACATTTCTGCTCATATAGCGAGTATCACCCATACGTTTATTCAGAGTATCCATTTCAGTGGCGAGGTCATATATAATCTGCGAATTGATTTTACCGCCAGGGATAATCGGGCTTTCCGTATAACCTATGGTACCGAAGAACCAATCAGTTACCGTATCCGTTGCCGCTCGTGTAGCAACTCTTGCCGTAGTGTCTGCTGCCTCTGTAATATCCGCAACTTTTGCATTCTCTGTACCAGTTGCTGTTTCCGTAGTATCTGTCGACTCAGTAGATACCGCTACTTCGTTAGTTTCAGAAGTTAGACCAATAATATAATCATACAAACTGCCCTTTGCTACATTATGCTGCGTAATCCAACTTGTGAAAACCGCATCACTATTCGTCAACGTAGCAAAATATAAACGATCATTTACGTCCATATTTTCTAAATACATCAGTGATGGCTCACTTAACAACGTGAAAGTACCGGTTGCACTTTCGGTAGCGGTAATATAATCGCTGTTATCCGTTTTTTCTTTTAGTCCGCCATTGCTGTTCCAGTCGAGATCCATAAGAACCAACCCGTCACCGTTTCCGGATAAATTATTTACGGTAAGACTGGTACCTGTATGTGTGTAATCACTCATATTAAGAAATGAGCTATTTTCTAACTTCGTCAACGAGCTATCACCGGTTACCCTCCACACAGCACCGTTTTGTAACGCTATATTGATAGCCGGTGCTTCTTCGATGTATGGATTTTCCCAATCATCTTCATCGCCCCAGTCATCCTCATTATCGGTACTATCCGATTCATCGGCATCATAGGTTACATAATTATCTAACTCTTCATCATCTTCATACTCTTCTTCGTCATCAATGACATACACCTTGTCGATGTTTTGTATTTTCGTGGTGCCTGTAAACGATGAGCTAGGCGTATCAAAGAGTATTTCAATCTGTCCATTAAGGGCTTGCATATTACCCTTTACATTCTTATCTACGTCGGTAGCAAGTGCCTGGATACGACCGGCAGACTCAGTATAGATTGCGTTGTCTTCCGCATTAATAACAAGACCTTTATTGAAAACAATGTCACTGTTATATTTTGCTTCGGCCCCTGTTTCAGCTCCATCAATTACCACGTCGTCATTAAAACTAATCTTTGAAAGATCTTCGGCCCACGGATCTATGTCTGATTCCGCTGAAGCACCGATACCGACACCATATATGAAAGTTTCGCCATTAAAATTGATTTTCCCGCTGCCTATCGATTTAACTCCAATACCGGCACCGTCTACGAGAGTTTCACCATTAAAATTAATATTCCCATAATAATCTGCATAGGCTGCCGTAGCTCCTTCATTTTCTACTGTAATTGTACCGGCTGTCAAATTAATGTTGCCATTCTGAACACGAAGGCTTGCCTGAGAGCGCTCATCTGTTGATCCACTGGAATGTAAGTAAATAGAGTCTCCCGCATTTAAAGTAATATCACCACTTTCTGCATAGAGCATTGTATGTGGCACACCGATAGATAGATTTATGTTCTTATCGGCTTGTAATTCAACCTTACTCCCCCCGCGATAGGCTACCAGCATACTAGTCTTATGCGGGTATTTCTCTGAAAAGGCAGACATGTCTCTTCCTTCAGCCACCCAATCAATTTCATTCGCTTTTAAGAGTGCCTGCGAACCATACGTAGTTGACACCAGTTGCTGCGTATTACCCGTAATAGCTTGTGCCTGTAATTGGATATTTGCCTTATTTTCTGCCGACACAACAGGCAAATAACCCGGTGCTTGTTCACGGAAATTAATATTACCTGCGGCGGTTACAACTGCTTTACCCCCATATTCCAAACCAATTAAATACGCATACTGATTCCGGTTAAAATTAATATCATTCCCCGCCGTTATCGTTGCCTCAGCATTACTACCAAAATACAAAATCGGCAGACCCTGTACAGCCGGAGTATTACTATAGGTATGATTAAAGTTAATATTATGATCTGCTTCCAGTTGAATCTTAGCACCATAATATGCACTAAGTGTGTTGGCCCTTGCATAATTGTTAAACACTAAATCATTGCCGACATGCATAGATAATGTATTCTTATTCCCTACAACAAGCATTGGATTATCTTGAAAAGCTTCGCTCTTATTAAAGGTAATATTATTGGCTTCATAGTTAATAGTACTGCCATTACCTTTTGTAGCGATTATCAAATTATGACGATCAACTGTACTTTCGATAGTGTCAGCATTGTGAATATTGATGGTAGTATTATCCTTTGTTATATAGATGCCGGCCGACTTAGCATCTATGGCTAAAGAATGACCGTCCATATCTAGATCTAAACTGCTGTTTTCACTTTTACCGCTATATATGATAATAGAACTACTTTCATCTGTACTTTGAGAACTAATAGTAACATCGGATAGTGCTGTAACTTTTTGTTCACCGTCAAGTCTATATAAAATATTTCCTGCCGGAAGGTCATAATTACCTTCAACGGTATCACCGGTCAGCGGATAATCCGCTGCCATAGCACCCCCTATATAAGTTGTACTCAATAACGCCCCTAATACCAATACACGCAATAATCGTCTGTCTCCCATTTTACCCCTCATGTATACCACCCCGTTTTTAAAACATCTATCTCCACACCTATTTTTTCACAATTCCCTTAAAATCTATATGTTTTATCCGAACTGCCATATATGTAAATCACCCCCCTAAATACATATATTTATATACTCATTATATAATTATTTTAATAAGTTGTCAGTAATCAACTTAATTTGCAGATAACTAAATTCATAAATAATTCATCTTAAAAGTAAATCGAATAAATC
>NZ_RQUX01000033.1 GCF_003992115.1 Veillonella ratti | reverse complement strand
GAGTAAATATTTGGGATTAGATAAAAATGTTATTAAGTTACTAAGTAATAAAAATTTTCACTTCTGCACGAAGTATCATAATCGTTCTTATTGCATTTTTATAGATTGCTATGGAGATAAAATAGAAGATTATACTAATAATAGTTCTTTTGTTAGAAAGGCTCTAAAACAATCAATTGTTAACAAAAATATAGTTTTGTTAGAACAGTATATTTATATGGCGCCTATGAAATTAATACAACCACTTAGAGTTAATGATAAGTAAATGGATAATTATATGTAATAGTAATAAACATACAGGAAAGTATTTCAACTCATATTACATTTAAATTATTCGATAAATAACAGATTCATCTCTTGAAAGGAGATTTATTATGAAATGCAAACACGCTACTCGTGAAATTCCAACCGATCCACATGGCAAAGCTCGTTATGAACGCGCTATGCGTCACATTGAATTAGCTAAAGAACAGGGCATGTCCAGCGAAGAAATCCATGCTTTATTTAAACTCATCATGGATTTTGATCCTAAAAAAGATTTGGACAAAGTTCCTAATGATGAAGCTCATAAAAAATTCCGTCAAGCCTTATCCCACGCTAACCGTGCTGTAGAAGAAGGTAAATCCGACGAAGAAGCACATGAAATCTTCCGTCGCATTATGCATGGTGAAACAGCGGGTAAGTGCAAACATCGCAAGGAAGAGGCTTAATATATAGGCGTTTACCGGCGAAGACAAGGCAATCAGGCTTATTTCTGTATAATTATAGAATTCGCTATGCGAGGTCTTTATAGGAGAGTGGCGATTGATGTCGCCACTTTTTTTGTTGTCAAAATACATTTTAATTTGAAAAAAATAGCCCTGTTATTAACATGATTTTCATTAATTTTACACATTTTTTAATATGTAAAAATTGTTGATTATTAAGATGCTATGTGGCATATATCATATTAATAAGGGTTTTATTTATGTGATACATGATGGGCTCATTTATGTCATACTGTTTATTAAGATATGAATGAGGAGTTTGATAATATGGACGAACAAAAGAACAGTTTATTTAAGTGTATTGGCGCCAAAGTTACATATTACCGTACCCTGCGTGGCTTGACGCAACGCGAACTGGCCGAAAAAATCGGCATTAGTCCCAGCACTTTAAATAAAGTGGAACGCGGTGCCTATAATCAGAATGTATCGATTGCTATGTTACTGGACATTGCTGAAGGGCTGGACGTAGACGTAACATATTTTCTGACTATAACCGAAGCAGATAAAAAGGTATTGTTTTAACAGTACTGTTTTGCGGTAACATATTGACTAAGCTAAGACCGTATTATTGCGAGTTTGCCTGTTATGGTTAAATAATTTTTGCTTATTTTTGGCTATTTTGGATTGTAATAACTTGTTATTTCCCATAACCCGTTAACAACGTATGGAAAGTAGGTTGCGTATGGCAGATGTTATTGATTTTGAAAAAGCATTGCAACGTAAGAAGCAAAAGTTGATTACCAAGCTGGATGATATTGTAAAACATAAATAAGAAACTTTAGACAGGTCAAAATTAGTGATAGTTTTGACCTGTTTTTTTATTGGGACAACCCTATGTCCGGTTTCCTTGTTATTATATTAGTGACTTAAGAATCTATGTTTCATCTCTAATGTATTTTTGCCGGGAGGGTGATACTATGGACAAACATGAAGGTATCTTTGTATTATTGGCCAATGCAATGCATAAAGTTGGTGATGAAGAAAGCAAAACTTGGTTTGTTGCTAACCAATTTATTAAAGCTTTTAAAACCGAAGAAGCTGCCAAAGTGTATTTAATTGACATACATCTAGCTAAGCTTAAAAACAGTGACGTAAACATTGGCGAAGTCTTTGAATCAAACGCAGAAGATAAAGAAGCTTTTTTCAAAATGAACCCAATTTTCACTGAAAGTGATTATGTTAAGTTAATTACCGTAAAAAATGAAAATGCTAAATCTGTAATCGGATTTAGTATTAAAGAAGAAAATACTTAATTCACGTTTGTATGAGCCTAATGAGCCATAACAATCATATAGATTAACCTCTGTAGATTGTTATGGCTTTTTTTTAAGACAGGAACCGTTAAGCTCCTCCTTAATTTTATCAATATACAGAGGATAGGTTATGCCGAATATTTAATTAAGCATTAACTAAAGTTGCCTATTTATGTACACCGCAAAAATCAAAATTATGGCATACTAAACATAAGAAAAAGATGAATGACCTCTTTGGTAGGACATCCCTATGTCGGTCTTATTTGATATGGTATTAGTGACAAGATATATTGTCGATTTTGAATGCTATATACAATTGGGGAGGTTTATCTTATGTCATATACCCTAAAACAATTATTAAAACTTATTGGTGCTAAAGTTGCTTTTTATCGTACCCTTCGTAGTTTAAAACAACAGGAATTGGCAGATAAAGTGAATATGAGCCGCAGTACTATCAATAAAGTAGAGCGGGGCAGTTATAACGATAATCTTTCGATAGATATGCTCATAACCTTGGCAAACGGATTAAATATTAATGTGCGTATGTTGATGGAAATCTCCAGTGATGAAGAACAGCTACTTCGTGAAATGGATTTATGGGAAGAGCAATTTGATGAGTTTCGAAAATAGATTTTTGACAATATTTTTACAAATTTGAATTACAAAATTTAAAGGAAAGATGAAGTTATTTGTAGAATTATTAATGATGAGCATTTGTACATATAAAGAATACAATTCAAGAATATTGAAGTTAAAAATATATTGAGGATATTATGAATCAACAAAACTTTGATAAAACGAATCGTATATTGGCTATTTTATACCGTGCCATGAAAGGCGAAGTCCTGAGTGTGCAGGCATTGGCTAATGAATATGATGTGGCGACTAAAACCATCTCTCGGTATCTAAATACGATTAAGAACTTTTTAGCCGATTACCGGGATTTGGTGGGAAACACCGAATTAATATATAACGGACAAACAAAGGCGTATCAGTTGCAGTTTGATTCGTTTTTGTTAAACGAAGAACTCATGGTGTTAATTAAGATTCTGATTGGAACGAGGTCGCTGCGTCGCAATGATTTACTTACTTTGGTAGGCAAGTTAAAACAACTGACAACCTGTAAAGATCGAATATTGGTTGACCAGCTGATAAAAAAAGAGCTCCATCGGTACATACCGGTTGAGCATATTTGCCAAGATTTAATAGGTACGGTTTGGCAGCTGACTCGCTGCATTCAGAGCCGTACGGAGATTACGATTACCTATTATAAAGCAAACGGGGAAAAGGTAAATCGTACGATACGACCGGTGGCGTTATTATTTTCAGAATATTACTTTTACCTGGTAGGCTATTGGCTCGATAATGAGGGGAATACAGATTATGTGCCGATTTTGTATCGGGTAGACCGCATTGTAGGGGTTATTGAACATAGACGGACATTTGAATTGTCCAAGGACGTTGATTTCGATGAAGGTAATTTGCGGAATAAGGTGCAATTTATGTACGCCGGCAAACCTCAAAAAGTTAAGTTTGAGTATTCGGGAGAATCGCTGCAGGCAG
Organism: Veillonella ratti; assembly: GCF_003992115.1. Lineage (GTDB taxonomy): Bacteria > Bacillota > Negativicutes > Veillonellales > Veillonellaceae > Veillonella_A > Veillonella_A ratti. The sequence continues at coordinate 2,492 of NZ_RQUX01000033.1, read as the reverse complement.
TGTTAGATAGGATTCCAACAGCTGTAGTTCTTTCATTGGAAAACAATAAAGCTATCATTGAAGCTGAGATTTTCGGAAATGGCATTAAACATTATCTTTTGGGGCAAGGACGACGAATTAAAGCTTTAGAGCCGATTGAGTTTGTTGAGGATATGAAAAATGAGCTGAAGGCTATGCTGGCTCGTTATGACGAATAAAATTAGGAGGAACCCATTTATGGAGGCAACTATAAATCAAAAGCCAACTTTATCTGATTTAATGGAAAATTATGAAGCGACGATACTTCAAACTATATTAGCAACATTTGGACTTGATTTTTTAACAAAATATCAACATGGCGGCGATGTAGATACTGTTTATAACGTTGATCAGATTGGTAAAGACCCTTTGATGACTTATAAAAATAAGAAAAATGAAACTGATTATAACAATAGAGGTGAATATAACTCTAAAGATTATCATGCACATTCTGCGTATAAGGAAAATAATAGAGAGTACAGTAGGCAACAGAAACAAGGAACATTAAAGGATGGATATACGGGGAAAGCTATCGGCCGAAATCAAAGTTATGATCAGGATCATGTAATGTCCGCTAAGGAGATTGATGATAATAGGGCTAGAGTTTTAGCAGGTTTAGATGGTCCTGACTTAGCTAATAAAAAAGAGAATTTAGTCGCTACGGATCCTTCAATTAATCGAAGTAAAAAAGCCGATTCGGTAGATGAGCATCTGAAAAAAAAGGGTGATAGATATGATGATACGACTAAACGAAATATGCAGGATAAGGATAAAAAGGCACGAAAAGCTATATATGATGATATAAATAAGGCGTATTATACAAGTCAAAAATTCTGGAAGGATACCGGTAAGGCGGCTTTAAAAGCCGGTGGGACAATGGCATTGCGACAAGGAATCGGTTTTTTCTTGGTTGAAATATGGTTTGGTATTAAAGAAAAGTGTATTAGCTGTTGGGATGAAATAAATTCCTTTAAAGATTTTAAGCAACGGCTGATTGAAGGTTTTAAGTCAGGCATATCTAGTGCAATGGCAAAATTTAATGATTTATGGGAGCATGTTAAAAACGGTGCCATAGGGGGATTTATTGCTTCTTTGACAACCACTTTTACCAATATATTTAAAACAACCTTTAAGTCTGTAAATAAAGTGATTATGCATCTTGGCAAGCCTGTTGTAGAAGCATTTCGTGTTGCATTATTTAATCCCGATAAATTACCGACTGATGAAAGGATTGATGCCATAATAAAATGCCTTGTTACCGGTGGGAGTCTTTTCCTTGGGGATGTTATAAAACAGTACTTAGATAAACAGCTCGTAGGTGTACCTCATTCTGATTTGATAACCGCATTTTTTAGTGCCTTATTATCAGGTATTACGATGGTAACCGGCTTTTATCTGGTAGATCGATACGATGTTGGAGCAAAATTGATGAGTTTGTTCTCCAATCCTGAATATGAATATTTAAAAACGGTAGGCGAAAATGCTCAAAAAACATTAGATCTGATTAATAGTATGGTAAATCGTATAGCCCATTATGATTGGGACGCTTGTGAACGTGCACTGCAAATTTATAATAATAGTACCGGAACGGCAAAAGCTTTTGCCTCAGCGGATGTGGCTCGTATTTGCGGTGTTAATGAAGATGAAATTGCTAAGGATAGTAGTGATTTAGATAAAATTTTTGGTTAAAGAGAGGGTAGTATTAGTATGTTTAAAAATGATGAAAAAAAAGCAGCTGTAAAAAAATTTGAGGAAGTAAGAGATGAATATGAAAATAATGTAAAAAATATTGTTGAGAAGATTGAAGAGCTTTATTTAGTCAAATCTGAGTCTCAGAAGGTATTACAAAATGCATATAATCTATTTGAAAAAATATCTAATAGACCGCATAAATTAATTAAGGAAAGTGAAGAAATTAAGTTTTATTATGAATTATTTGAAAAAGAAACTATTGAAATTGAACGATTGAACATGAAAGCCCCGAATGGTAGAAATGTAGTGGGGGGTGTAGCCGCCGGAGCCACTATTGCAGCTCTTGGACCAACGGCTTTAATGGGAATTGCAACTACCTTTGGTACAGCATCTACAGGGGTAGCAATTTCGAGCCTTTATGGGGCGGCTGCTACCAATGCGGCTTTGGCTTGGATTGGTGGGGGGACATTAGCAACCGGTGGTGGCGGGATGGCATTAGGAACTACATTTTTGAGAATGACCGGTCCGGTAGGCTGGGGAATTGCTACCGTAGTTGGTGTTGCCGGTACTATTTGGACGCGAAAAAAGAATACTGAAGTTATAGAAAAAGCAAAAGAAAATATTAAGCAAATTAGTAAAGCGAACACTGTGGTTTTAGAGCGAACCAATAGTGTTGAAGGTCTGCATAATAATATAAATAATCTCAAAGACGCTGCAGAAAATGATTTAAATAATTTAGTTAATCGTGGTTTAATTAAAAGCTATAATAATTACACTAAAGA
>NZ_RQUX01000032.1 GCF_003992115.1 Veillonella ratti | reverse complement strand
TTATCTATTGTTGGTCTTGTTATTCCAGTCGCTCTATAACATTCTATTTTCTTTCCGTTTGGGTTATCGGCTCTCCATTTTTTTATGATTTCTGCTTTTGGATAAACTGAATTTTTTCTCCCTTTAGGTCTCCCATCTACGATTTCTCCCATTTTCTTTTTAATTTCTTTAATCCCTCTAGCTAAAATTAAATGTTCCGATTGCTCTCGATAATTACGTTTATTTACAGGCATAGAAATGCCAGCTAACTTACCAATGAAATCTCGTGGATAATTAGTCGAACCATCATGATACACCTTTAACGCTGTTTTTATATCATCTTCCGTAAAGTGATTGCGCTCATCTTCTGTGATTTCATCATACGGGGCTAAAAGTGAATAAGCGTCTCTTTCTAATTCTTCAAACGGAATGTTACATTTAACGGCGTAAATTCCTAGTGTCATGATCGCAAAATACCTATGTCCAACCTTTATTTCATTACCTCTAAGCCGTTTTAACCACCAATCATATAAGGCACGCTTTACATACCACCGATTAGGTTTTTGACCCAATTCAATACGTCTATGATACCAATCCCCCCATAGTTCCTTTGCATCTGCTATGGGAGTTGTCACCGCATACTCAAGATTAATTCTATACTCGTCCCACTCTTTCAAGTCTTTCGGAAAACACTCGACTAGCTTTTTAATAGTTGTTTTTCCGCCCACTCTATAAGCTCTAACAGGATAAAGCTTACCTAATTTACTCGCACTACCAACCATTCTAAAGCCTTGGGCTATAGGCTGAAATTGAGGATCTACTAAAGAAGTATACGTATTCCATATTCGTTTTGTCAGACCATTTTTAAGCTTATTTAATTCTCTCACAACGTGCTGATTTAATCGTATCGGCTCATCAAACACATAATACAGGTGTGAACCATGTCCACTAAGCACGATATAAGTCGCTTTCGGTATAAAACCACTATTCATCTGATGTAACGTGTCTTTGAGTTGTGCTATGTCTTGTCCATCTAGATCAAAAGCCATAGCATATAAATATTTAGCATTCTCATTCTTACGAGTACGTCCAAAATAGCCTATGGGTGATAGAATAACATTCTCATTACCTAATTCATTTTCAATCGTCTGTAAATTATCAAAAATAAGGCGTTGTTTACGTCCTTCTTTTACATTTAAACGCACCATAATACCATTAGGCTTACCTTTACCTATATTCGTATCTAGATTATAATATTTCTCTTGTTCGAACGTCCCTATAGGAAATAATTCTCGATAAAACTCTAACGGCTTTATTTCTTCGTATCCACGCTCTTTATAAAAGGCGACTTTTAATTTATAAAGTTGTTTTTCTGTATATCGTTTCTTTTCCATTTTTTACACCTCAGCCCCCCCTAAAAACATAATGGGGGGCTTATATTATCAATAGGTTTTTTTTTACATTTTTAGTATATCAAAGATAGACTTATGTTATCAATACAGTTTTTTACACATTTTAATATACCAACGAGATAGAGAAATGACATTCATGACTTAACGTATGTCTATCGAAGATTGACATAGTTAAGCCATGAATTAAGATTAGTACATCGCTTTGAATTACTGCTATAATTTAATCGTTGCTTGCCCCATACTGGCAACAGAAAGGGGGTGCATGAATGTTAGTAGATATTTTCACTTCTTTTATAGTATCTGTCATAGCAGATATAACTTGCCACTATATCTGTAAATGGCTCGACAGATAACTAGCCAAGCAACGAGCCGAAAATAAAAAAGCACGGAGTCCCTAGCTCCGTGCTTTTTTTGCGTGCATACATGTTAGATGTATTTTCACTTCTTTTGCCTAACTATAGTATATCACAAGTTACTAAATACGCATTAATCGTTTTCGTTCGTCAATGTTTGACGATTTAGCTACAAGCTTTTCAGATAGCTTTTCTTTCTGTGTTTTCAGTCCACTCACTTCTAAAGAAAGTTTTGCTTTTACATTCCGCAACTCACACAACTTATTCTCTGACTTTCTAATTTCTTCTAACAAATCAGCACTTTTACATTTCAATGTATCTGGGTCGAAGTCATTAATAATGCGTTTCTGTTGTTTCCGTCTTTCGTCTAAGTGTTGAGTTATCTGTTCCAATCTCTCAACTTCCGTACGCAGTTCAATCACTTTCTTGTCCGTTCTCTCTGCGGATCGGCGAACAAGAAATAACCCAAACCACCACAAGAAACAGATAACACCTGGCACGATAACAGGAGCGTAATGTTCAGCTTTAACGCTACTGATATATAACGCTATCGGCTCTCTATCTACATCACTTGCACCATAGCCATACTCATAACCAATTCGCCCCTTGTTAATGTTAAGGGAAGACATAAGTTTATTAATGCTATCTTGATTACTAGCACTTTCATAATACAGCTCTGAAAAGCCATTACTTTGACCTTGCTCAATCGCTATTTTATAGCGATATGCAAGACTATCAGCAAACAATACTTTCTCATACGCTTGACTTAACCCAAAGCACATTATGAAACCTACCAAAATAAAGCTTAAAATAGACCATTTAAATCCCCATTGTGCTACATAGATAGATAGGATAACCCCAAACACCAAAATAAGCGTAAAAAGGCAATTAATGCCATTTAAAAATCCAAAGTCCATATTATCGACTGAACCCCCTCGAAATTGTTTGTCCTAAACTCTTATTTCTCTCTAACAAACTAGATACATCATCACGATTAAACGCACCTAATGACTTAGCTCGTGCCTTATTTCCACCCTGTTCATAAGTAATATTGCCTGTGCTTGTCATTCGACTAATCGTGATACCTTTCTGTTGTAACGCTCGCTCAAAATCATCTTTGCTTTTGATGTTCTTGTCTTTCCATATATCTTGCAAATCCTGTCGGAGCGTATCTTTCCACGATTTAGCAAGATAATTCTCATCAGTTTTCTTACTCGTTGGTTGTATGCCAGCGTGTCTTTCACGCTCATTCTTGATAGCCTTGCTCTGGTCTAATGTTCGTAACCCATATTTCTCGCAAATTTCATCGTTAAGGCGATATAAATCTTTGGTTAGAATGTCAGCACCTTTTGACAATTCAAGGCTCTTAGCGTTTGAAATTCGCAATTTTTTGCCTGTTTCTGAATTAACAGAGTTAATAATCAAGTGATTGTGTAAATTGTCGGTATCGTTGTGAGTTTCAACTACAACTTGATAACCTTTTTTAGCAAACACTTCTGCCAGTTCCTTGCCCATTTCGTGAACATCTTCCGCATTATAAGATTGTTCACCATACTGATTATCAAAAGATTGGACTATCCAATAATATTGCCTTCCCTCGGTTTTGTCATAAAGCTCCTTTGTGAGTTGCATATCTTCCGCCCATTCATTAGGGCGATTAATGTTGAATGTGGAGTATTCAACATTTCGCCCGTCACGTTCTAGGTAATCTTTAGCACCACCAAGAGAAGCCTTTCCGTTACTATTTCTAACTTTCAAAACTGCCATTATCTTAACTCCTTCAAAATCTCCGATAAGATAACTTTTGTTTCTGAAATTTCACGGAGCAAATTCATTCGGCTATTTTCTAAATTCTCTTTCACCTTTAACAGCTCTTCAAGTGAAATTAAATTATCTGGATATTGAGCAATGTAATTTAAAAAATCTCGGTTCAATTTCACTTGATAATTTCCTAATTTTGCCAAGTTAGAATTTAAAATTTTGAATTGTGAAATCGGTAAATCTTTGATAATTTTAGGCGGTCTATTCTCAATTAAATTTCTTACAAATTCACTCATATTTTGATTTGTAATTTCAGAAAAATACTTCAGCTGGTCGAACTCTTTTTCTGTCATTCTGACCTTAACTAATTTCGTTTTATTTTCGCTCATGGTTGTGTATCCTCTCCAGGGGTTCAAAGGGGACGTAGTCCCTTTTGCAAGACGTGTCTTGGTCACTTTGTGGCTACAGACGCGTGTCTTGCAACTATCTAATAATGTGGGTGGTAAATCGATAGCTTAATTATAGCACATCCACGTATTAAGGTCATTATTAGATAGTTCTGTCTATCCTGTTTGTTCATTGATCAACAGGATAGACTTTGATTATTTACCAATCAATATGGGTGAATAATCAACGCTCTTTTATCTTCTAATTTTGATTACATTAGAACGATAAAAGTTCTGTTCATTCTCATTTAAAGAATGAGCAGAAAATAAAAAAAAGACACTATACTTAGTGTCCTTTTTAGCTACCGCCCTTCGGTTGCTCACTCGAGATTTTAGTACACCAATTTGTTTCAAATTGCTTAGCCAAAATCTCAAGTTCAAAATTAATTATTCCACCATTTATCGATTGTCGGTCTTGTAATACCAGTCGCTCTATAAGAGATTGATGAACTCTACAAGCAAATAGGCATTCTAATCACTCAAAACGAGTGGCTCAAAAAAAAGGTGGCCTATGAGCTAACCGTAAATGAGCGTAAAGAATTAATTGAACCCAAACACCCAGCTTTATCAATCAGGACGCAGGCTAGCCTATTATCGCTAAATCGATCTACGTTATATTATCAGCCTAAAGCTCCCAATACAACGGAATTGGCGTATAAAGAGGCTATTGACCAGATTCATACCAAGGCTCCATTCTTTGGGTCAAGACGGATTGCATTGGCACTGGCAGATGAGTATGGATATATTGTCAACCGTAAAGCTGTACAGCGTCATATGCGTGAAATGGGGATAAAGGTTATTTATCCAAGGCAGCATACGAGCAAGCCGAATAAAAGCCATTTGGTATATACATATTTATTAGACGGCTTGCATATTAATCGACCTAATCAAGTCTGGGCTATCGATATAACATATATCCCATTATCTGCATCATGGCTCTATCTTACAGCTATTATCGACTGGTACTCTAGATACATCATCTCTTGGGAACTCAATGACTCATTAGAAATGAGCTTTGTTTTAGAAGCAAGTAGAAAAGCATTGTCTATGGCTACACCAGAGATTATGAATAGTGACCAAGGAAGTCATTTTACTAGTCATAAATTCACGGATCCATTTTTAAAAGCTAGAAGTAAAATCAGCATGGACCACCGTGGCAGAGCCTTTGATAATATCTTGATTGAGCGTTTATGGCGCACTATTAAGTATGAAAACGTGTATACTACAGCCCCAAAGAGGCTCGTATCGGAATCAAAGAATACATCAATTTCTATAATACTGAACGGTATCACCAAAGCTTGGATTATAAAAAGCCAGCAGAAGTATATTTTTATAACTAGCCTTTGACCAAACTTAAATGTTAGCAAAAAATGGTCTTGACAATGGGGGCCACTTTAAAAAGTTTGAAACCTATGCAAAACAATTTAATTATAATTTTCAGAATCTAAAAAAGGACTAGTATAAACTAGCCTTTTTTAGATTTATAAAAATTATTAAAAACTTATTTTTTATCTCACGTCATTCTTAGACGTAATTAATCAATACTTATTTGAAATATTTCTCCAATTAATGTTCAGATATACCTTCTTGCAAATGCATTTCTTTCACAGATTGCATAGTCGCAAACCAAACAAGATGATCAGCATAATATCTAAGCTCATCATTATTAACAACAGTAGCGGTTTCGTTTATTGGTGATAAAATGGCATTCTCTATATCCGTTACAGCTATGTCAGAATTGTTTTTTCTCGATACTTGATAAATATTATCATTAATTTTATCTGCTAAAACTTGCAATACATTCCAACCATAACTATTTATAAAACCATCACGATCTGTATAACCATTTAAATATTCATAATTATAATAGCGAGTTTGCTTATTGTCGCTATTCCAATTATGCGCCCGTTTAAAACCTTCTATTCGATAATTCAAATTGTGTTTTAATCTTCTATCATAAGAAGATTTTTTTAGTGAATCTAAAAATTGTTCTTCACTGGATGTTAAATTTTCATGATTTGCTTTCTTAAGTTCTAACTGTTCAAATTTTTTATTATCTTCTACCCAGCATACTGCATAGTTATGGATTGCATTACGTGTGTTCGTTTGTGGAATACTTACCATAGGTATATCTGAAGTTACAAGTGTAGATTCTCCCGCAGAAAGCAATGTATCCGTTGTAACATTTTTACTAGAAGAAATTTCTTCTGCAAATACTACAGATGAAATTATTGTTGCTCCTATCATCATAATAGCAATTTTTTTATAATTCATATAAATTCCTCTTTTCGCCTACGTTAATTTCATCATAAATCTTCTATTTATTAACTTTTACTAATAGATCATCTAATTTAGATTCTAATTCTTTAATTCGATTATCTTGGTTTTTAATATGTTGTTTTTGATATTTATTTTCAACTACCAACGAATCTATACGGTCTTGTAGGTTATAGATAGAGCTGATAGGTCCTTGTCTATAAGTATCACGAATAGCTGTCTCATCTGCACGATAACCAATTTTCCAAGTAACTCCTGCATTAGCCATAACTTTACTAGATCCACCTGTCATAGATACACCAGTATGGAACATTAGAGATTCGTTTTTGTAATGTGCTACACCAAGAGCTATAGCACTAGAGCCATTATAATAGCCATAACCTGCCATAATTTGCGTTGGTTCTAAAGGATCATACTGAATAGGTTTTAAAGCTGCCAACGCTGCATTTTGAGCTGAAGCATCTCCAATTTCATTAGCTAAATTATTAATTTTACCATTGAGATCTCGTCCTAAATCAGTCAATTGGCCATAGTTCACTGCATCGGTAGCTGTTAAGCCAGGGCCTACATTTGTAATGCGATTGCCCCCATTATCTAAACCTGTAGAGCTTAAGTTTACAGTTTTCCCGTCAACTCCACTCATTTTTATCCCATTTGCATTTGTTATTGTGGTATTACCTTTTCCATCACTAGTTGTAACTGAAGTAAGGTTTAAGTCTTTTGCAATATCAACAGTATACTCTTTACCACCTGTTGTGTTAGTTGTAGCGTCAGATACTACTAGATTACTAGATCCTGCCTTAACAGATTCTTCTTTAGCAATTTGATTTTTAATTTGATCAGATAAAGAAATATCGTAATTAATAACTTTATCATCCGTATTTTTTATAGGAGATACATTTATGCCTGAATTAGGTTCTGAAGTAACGCTAGCGGCATTAACTGTATAGGTTGTACTTGTAGTATTACCTTTGTTATCTGTTGTTGTAGAGTTATCAACAGTTACGTTTGTCCCCCCATTTACGACAATGGAGCTACCACTTTTTATATTATTAACTAGGTCTTGTACAGATTCATAAGTATTACCATTGTAGTTTAATTGAGTTGTAATAGTGCCGTTTGGATTAATTGTGTAGCTACCACCAATTAATTTTGCTACACTATTAGCAACATTGCCAAGGGCTTTGTTTGTGTCATACAGCTGACTACCATTAACGGCATCAGTGCTTGTAGCGCTAATTAATGCAGGTGCTACATTTTGGATGCGGCGAGTACCATTTACATTACCAACACTTACAACACCAATATTTTGAGTGCCTCCAGCATAGTTATATGTAAGTCCTTCAATTATTTCAGAGATATAATCATTGGCTAACCCTTTAGTGGTAGCACTATCTGCTACATATGCTGCATCTTTACCCAAGAATACTGAATTATCAGCAGTTTTTGTTACATTAGAACCTAAAACGAAAGTATCATTTGTAGAAATAGTATTATTATTACCAACGGAATAAGACGCAGTACCCGATATATTTGAAGAGTTCCCAATAGCAGCTGAATCTTCACCACTGACTATGTTTCCTGTACCAATAGAGATAGAGTTTTTTCCGCTTACTTTCGCTCCGTCACCTAAGGCAATAGAACTTACGCCAGACGCATTTGTATTGGTACCAATAGCAATCGCATTAACTGCCGTCGCTATAGCAAAACGACCAATAACATTAGTATTATTTGCTTGCGCCTTTGCATTGAAACCAATTGCAGTCGATTCATATCCCGTGGACTGAACACTGCTACCGATGCCTACAACATTCCGTGTCGCTTGCGTAACATTGCCATTAGCAAAGTTTCCGATTAATACAGCTCGGTCATTGGTAGAATTACTCCCTGACTGTGGTCCCATAATAATAGATCTATCATTGGTTGAGTTCTGCCCTGCCAAATGCCCAAAATAAATATTGTTATCACCTTTAGAGCCCTCACCGGCAATATTGCCCAGTGCTACATTACCATCACCTGAAATGTTACGCCCTGATGCATTTCCTACCAGAATATTGGAACCAGATCCAAAGCCAGGAAAAGTGAGATTTTTACCATCATTGGATGTCATCCCCACTCCAGCCCCATTGCCAATCATAATGCTGGAAGCTGTGCGAGTATCAATAATACCCTTACCTGCTCCATTGCCAATACCAATATTCCCATAAGCTGCAGTATCCGTTCCAGCCTCTTTTCCAATATAAACACTAGGCGCACGATTGCCATCAGCGACACCAGCTTGTGCAATCTTCGCTTCATCACTCTTAATAGACCCAGCCCGATAGCCAATGGCCACACTATAGTCTTTTTTAGAATTCTGACTAGCCTCGGTACCAATATTAACATTATTAATATTCCAATTATCTATGGTTCCATTACCAGTATTTTCACCAATTGAAATATTACGGCCACCTTCAGCAACTGCTCCTGTTCCAATGGCAATATTCGAGCGTTTTCCTACTGTTGTTCTATTATTTGGATCTTGTGGATTATCCATATCTTTTTTACCTGCAATAGCTCCATCTCCAATAGCGATGGATTGCGAAGTCACAGCATCTGCATTATTTCCTATAGCAATTGCACCAATTGGCTGTTCTGTTTTAGCATTCGCACCAATAGAAATTCCAGTTCCTTTTGAATCACTATTTGATCCAATCGCGACCCCATTTACTAAATCTGTTACCGTTCCAGGCGTATTAACCGCTGTATTTGCAAATACAAAATTAGGGATTGTAGCAATACCACCAATAGTAAGTGCTAAAATAAGGTTCCTTTTTACTTTATTTTTCATCTTTTCAACATACTCCCTTCTAAATACAAACAATATCTTGTAATATAAAAATCTTATAATATATAACTTTTTATACCATCTGATTTTAATAATATCATAAAAATTTTAATACAACGACATAAAAAATCAGATATCAAATTTAATCCCCTACCACTAATAAAACTAATTTTTACTTATACTATGATAGACTAGATAAAAATAGTCAATTTTTATCTAGTCTGCTCGAATATTTTATTCTTACTCCCACCATTTATCTATTGTTGGTCTTGTTATTCCAGTCGCTCTATAACATTCTATTTTCTTTCCGTTTGGGTTATCGGCTCTC
>NZ_RQUX01000031.1 GCF_003992115.1 Veillonella ratti | reverse complement strand
GTATTATCGTATATATTAGATGTTTTGGGTTTATAAAAATTATAACAAAATAAAAAATAAAGTTGACGGTGAAAAATTTAGTCTTTTGTGGTTGAATATGAAAATGAAAGGTGATAAAATGAATATAGAATTAAGATGGAGTGATTATGAAGACCATTAAACTATGACTCATAGTGTGGCTTTTGAATTATAACCTCTGCAATCTAAGATATGTATAGTATAAATTTAGGGAAAGTTAAATGAGATAAATAATAATCGATTGGTTAAATAGGGTTATATATCTCATGAAGGTATTTTGAAAGGGGATGGTAGTAATTGAATATTTATTTATATAAAAATAATAGGATTAACTGACATATATCAACACAAAATGTGATAAATATATGTTGATAATCAAATAAATGGTATTTTTTATTTTTAAGGGAAAGATTATTAACGAATTATGGATGATTTGTGGGAGCCAATCATCCGAAATAGTTAGGAAGCGATGTAATTTTATATTAATTTTTGGGAATAATTTTTTGAAAAATATCGCTACAAACTAGTAATTAGGGTTGTGTGTGGGTAGGTAAAGGAGTTACAGAGTATGAATAAGGTATTCAAGGTAGTATGGAGCAAGACAAAGGGTATGTATGTAGTAGTGTCTGAATTGGCTAAAAGCCATCAGAACGGTAGCACAAAACGAATTAAGGGTGTAGTGTTGTCCGGTTTAGTGGGTGCTTTTTTATTGGGCGCTTTGGGAACCGCGGATGCAAGTTTGATTACCACTGATGAAAATCAGATGAAGATTGATTATAAAAAGACGACTCAAGCTTACGATGCTGTAGGTTGGGACTCCGGTAATGGTGTTCAATTTAAACTCTTGGTACAAGGTGCTAAGAATGGCGGCGTTGAAGTTCAGATGGGATCGTATAGTAGTGGTGGTCGAGATAAAGTGTCGACTAGAACACAGCCGGGAGAGGATCGTAAAGATAGCCGTTACCAAGTACTTAAAATCGGTTTGGATGCGGATACTCTTAAAAAGATCAATGATTCCAGCTCAAATTCTTCAACCGCTCTTGATGAATTAAAAAATAAGGCAAACCGGGATCTTGATAATTTGTCTGAAGCTGGGGAAAAGAAACTGAGTGATCTGGTAAAAGGGATTAAGACCGGCTCTACGAATCTTACTGCAGGCAGCGACAATATCAAAATTGCTGAAAGTGAAAATGCTGATGGCAGTAAATCCTTTAGCGTTGATTTGAATAAAAAAGTTAATCTTACCGCTGATGGCTCTGTTACTGTAGGTAATACCAAACTAGACAAGTCAGGTTTAGTAGCCGGTGAAACTAAAGTTGGAGCGAATGGTATATTGGTTGGTAAAGCAGCTTTAACTGCCGGTGGTTTTGCTCTTGGGAACACCGTTGTTGCAGCAGATGGTTTAACTGTTGCCGGTGGTCCGTCCGTAACTAAAGCCGGTATTGATGCAGGTGGCAAAAAAGTATCTAATGTTGGTGAAGGTGCTGTGGCTGAAGGTTCTACTGATGCAGTAACCGGTGGTCAATTATTTGGCGTGCAAAAAGATCTCAATGATTCTATCAAAGGTGCTCAAGACACAGCTAATTCTGCTCTTCAGAGTGTAACCGTAACCGATACTAAAGGCCAAACTCTCGTTGTTAATAAAGACAATGCAGGCTTTGGTATTGTTGGTGCTACCGATGGCATGGTTGAAAGTAAAGTATCCGGTCAGAACCTGGTAGTAGACTTAACCGATGCAACGAAAGAAAAAATCAATAACGCAGCCGGTAAAGACTTAGGCAACTTGGATGATAAAGGTAAAACCGTTATTAAAGAAGTTGTTCAGGAATCTGTTAATGTAGATGGTGGTAACAATATCAGTGTTGTTGATGCAACCGATAAAGACGGCGTTAAAACATTCACTGTTAATTTAGATAAAAATATTAATCTTGGCACAGACGGTTCCGTTGCTGTAGGTGATACCAAACTAGATAAGTCTGGTTTAGAAATCGGTGCGACTAAAGTCGCTGCAGACGGCGTGAGCGTTGGTGATGCAGCGTTAACAACTGATGGCTTAGCCATTGTTGGTGGTCCATCCGTAACTAAAGACGGTATCAATGCAGGCGGTAAAGTTGTTGGCAACCTTGGTGAAGGTGCTGTAGCAGCTGGTTCCACTGATGCTGTAACCGGTGGTCAATTATTTGGCGTGCAAAAAGATCTCAATGATTCTATCAAAGGTGCTCAAGATACAGCTAATTCCGCACTTCAGACTGTAAGTGTTAAAGACGGTGCCGGCAATGTTCTTACCGTGAATAAAGATAATGCCGGTTTCGGTATCGTAGGTGCTACCGACGGTATGGTTGAAAGTAAAGTATCCGGTCAGGACTTAGTAGTAGACTTAACAGCTGCGACAAAAGAAAAAATCAACAACGCAGCCGGCAAAGATTTGGGCAACTTGGATGACAAAGGCAAAACCGTTATTAAAGAAGTTGTTCAAGAATCCGTTGATGTAGCAGGCGGCAACAACATCGAAGTAGCTGATACTGTAAATAACGATGGCGTTAAAACATTCACCGTTAACATGAAGAACAATGTTGACTTAGGTGCATCCGGATCCATTAAAGCCGGTGCTACTACATTAGATGCTAGCGGTTTAACTGCCGGTGCTACTAAAGTCGGCGCTGATGGCGTAAGCGTTGGTGATGCAGCGTTAACAACTGACGGTTTAGCAATCGTTGGTGGTCCATCCGTAACTAAAGACGGTATCAATGCAGGCGGTAAAGTTGTTGGCAACCTTGGTGAAGGTGCTGTAGCAGCTGGTTCCACTGATGCTGTAACCGGTGGTCAATTATTTGGCGTGCAAAAAGATCTCAATGATTCTATCAAAGGTGCTCAAGATACAGCTAATTCCGCACTTCAGACTGTAAGTGTTAAAGACGGTGCCGGCAATGTTCTGACCGTTAATAAAGACAATGCCGGTTTCGGTATCGTAGGTGCTACCGATGGTATGGTTGAAAGCAAAGTATCCGGTCAGGACTTGGTAGTAGATTTAACAGCTGCAACTAAAGAAAAAATTAACAACGCAGCCGGTAAAGATTTGGGCAACTTAGATGACAAGGGCAAAACAGTCATCAAAGAAGTTGTTCAAAATGCAGTTGATGTAAAAGGCGGTACTAATATTAATGTAGATGCAGCTAATGTTAATGATGTTAAGACATTTACTGTTAACTTAGATAAAAACTTGGATTTGGGCGGTGAAGGCTCCATCACTTTGGGCGATACCATTATCAAATCCGGTGACGTACATGTTGGTGATACAACCATTAACAACGGCGGTGTAACCTTGAACTCCAACGGCGTATTCAAAGTTGGTGATACTGTAATCAACGGCAGCTCAATCAATGTTGGCGGTACAACCCTCAACCAAGGCGGTTTGACGATTAAAAATGGTCCTACCATCAACGTTGGCGGTATCAACATGGGCGGAACTAAGATTACTAACGTAGCTAATGCAACTGAAGAAGGCGACGTGGTAACTTACAATCAGTTACAAGAAGTGAAAAATATCGCGACTGAAGGCTCCGAATTGGCTAACAGTGCACTTCAAACTGTAGCTGTTAAAGGTAATGACGGTCAGACAATCACTATCAGCAAAGGTCAGGCAAACCTTGGTATCGTAGGTGCTGCTGACGGCATGGTTGAAAGTAAAGTGTCCGGTCAAGACTTAGTAGTAGACTTAACAGCTGCAACTAAAGAAAAAATTAACAACGCAGCCGGTAAAGATTTAGGCAACTTGGATGACAAAGGTAAAACTGTAATTAAAGAAGTTGTTCAAAAATCTGTTGACGTAAAAGGTAGCGATAACATCGAAGTAACTAGTGCAACAGGTGCTGATGATGTTAAGACGTTTACTGTTAATATGAAGAACAATGTTGACTTAGGTGCTACTGGATCTATCAAAGCCGGTACAACTACAGTTGATGCTAACGGCTTAAGTGTTGGCAATGCAGCGTTAACTACTGATGGCTTGGCAATCGTTGGCGGCCCATCCGTAACTAAAGACGGCATCAATGCAGGCGGTAAAGTAGTATCTAACCTTGGTGAAGGTTCCGTAACTGAAGGCTCTAAAGATGCTGTAACCGGTGGTCAGTTATTCGCAGTTAAAACTGATGTTGATGGTGTAAAAGGCCGTGTAGATACAATCAATAATAACCTTGAAAAAGTCACTAACAATTTAGAAAAAGTGACTGAAACAGCCGGTAGTGCTCTTCAAACAGTAACTGTAACAGATACTAAAGGCCAAACCCTTGTTGTTAATAAAGACAAAGCAGGCTTTGGTATTAAAGGTGCTACCGATGGCATGGTTACCAGTGAAGTATCCGGTCAGGACTTGGTAGTAGACTTAACAGCTGCTACTAAAGAAAAAATTAACAACGCAGCCGGTAAAGACTTAGGTAACTTGGATGACAAGGGCAAAACCGTTATTAAAGAAGTTGTTCAAAACGCAGTTGATGTAAAAGGCGGTACTAATATTAATGTAGATGCAGCTAATATTAGTGATGTTAAGACATTTACTGTTAACTTGAACAAAAACGTAGATCTTGGTGTTGACGGCTCCATTTCCTTAGGCGGCACAACGCTTAACCAAGGCGGCTTAACGATTAATAATGGCCCATCCGTTACTGTTGACGGCATCAATGCAAATAACACTAAGATTACTAACGTAGTAGACGGTTCGAAAGCCGGCGATGTAGTAACTTACAACCAATTATTAGAAGTTCGTAAGATTGCGGAAAATAGTTCCGGTACCAGTGGCTCAGCTCTACAGTCTGTAAGCGTTAAAGATACCGAAGGTAATACGATTGTACTTAGCAAAGATAATTCAAGCTTAGGTATCGTTGGTGCTACTGACGGTATGGTTACTAGCGAAGTGTCCGGTCAAGACTTAGTAGTCGACTTAACAGCTGCTACGAAAGAAAAAATCAATAACGCAGCCGGTAAAGATTTAGGCAACTTGGATGACAAAGGTAAAGAAGTCATCAAAGAAGTTGTTCAGAAATCCGTTGACGTAAAAGGTGGCACTAACATCGAAGTAACCAGTGCAACCGGTGCTGATGATGTTAAGACTTTCACCGTTAACATGAAGAACAACGTTGATTTAGGTGCTAATGGTTCCATTAAAGCCGGTGCCACTACAGTTGATGCTAACGGTTTAGCAATCGTTGGTGGTCCTTCTGTAACTAAAGACGGCATCAATGCAGGCGGTAAAGTAGTATCCAACCTTGGTGAAGGCTCCGTAGCTGAAGGCTCTAAAGATGCTGTAACCGGTGGTCAGTTATATGCAGTAGATCAGAAAGTTGATAAAGTAACCAATAATGTTGAAACAATCAAGACTAGCCTTGAAAAAGTTACTGAAACTGCAGGCAGTGCACTTCAAACAGTAACCGTAACAGATACTAAAGGCCAAACTCTTGTTGTTAATAAAGACAAAGCAGGCTTCGGTATTAAAGGTGCTACCGATGGCATGGTTACAAGCGAAGTGTCCGGTCAGGACTTAGTAGTAGATTTAACAGCGGCAACTAAAGAAAAAATTAACAACGCAGCCGGTAAAGATTTAGGCAACTTGGATGACAAAGGTAAAGAAGTTATTAAAGAAGTTGTTCAAAAATCTGTTGACGTAAAAGGCGGCGCTAACATCGAAGTAACCAGTGAAACCGGTGCTGATGATGTTAAGACATTCACAGTTAACTTGAACAAATCTATAGACTTAGGCGCTGATGGCTCTATCTCCTTAGGTAATACTGTAATTAACGGCAACACAATTAATGTGGGCGGTACAACTCTCAACGAAGGCGGTTTGACTATTAAAAATGGTCCTTCCATCAACGTTGGCGGTATCAATGCAGGCGGCACTAGAATTACAAATGTAGCTGACGGCAAAGACGCAAGTGACGTAGTTACTTACAGCCAATTGCAAGAAGTACGTACGATTGCTGAAAACGGTTCCGGTACTAGCGGAACAGCTCTTCAGACTGTAAGCGTAAAAGACACTGACGGTAATGCAATCACAGTTAATAAAGAAAAAGCATCCTTTGGTATCGTAGCTGCTACTGATGGCATGGTAGAAAGCAAAGTTAACGGTCAAGATTTGGTAGTTGACTTGAATGCCGCTACTAAAGAAAAGATTAACAATGCAGCCGATAAAAACTTAGGCAACTTGGGCGACGGCGGTAAAGAAGTTATTAGAGAAGTTGCTCAAGACGCCGTTGATGTATCGGGTGGCAACAATATCGACGTAGCTGAAGTAAGCAAAGATGCGGGTGTTAAGAGATTCATTATTAACCTAGAAAACAACGTAAAATTAGGTGATACTGGATCCATTACAATTGGTGGAACCACAGTTAATGCTGGTGGTTTAACAATTGCCGATGGCCCGTCCGTAACTAAAGACGGTATCGATGCAGGCGGTAAAGTAGTATCCAACCTTGGCGACGGCTCCGTAGCTGCAGGCTCCAAAGATGCTGTAACCGGTGGCCAGTTATTTGATGTTAAGACCGAATTGGATGGTAAAGTAACGACTATCAATAATACTCTTGAAAAAGTAACGGAAACAGCCGGTAGTGCGCTTCAGACTGTAACGGTAATGGATACGAATGGTCAAAAACTTACAGTTAACAAAGATAATCCTGCATTCGGCATCAAAGGTGCAAGTGAAGGTATGGTTACAAGCAGTGTTGTTGGTCAAGACGTAGTAGTAGATTTAACAGCTGCAACTAAAGAAAAAATCAACAACGCAGCCGGTAAAGATTTAGGCAACTTGGATGACAAAGGCAAAGAAGTTATCAAAGAAGTTGTTCAAAAATCTGTTGACGTAAAAGGTGGTACAAACATCGAAGTAGCCAGTGAAACCGGTGCTGATGATGTTAAGACATTCACCGTTAACATGAAGAACAATGTTGACTTAGGCGATAACGGCTCTATTAAAGCCGGTGCTACTACAGTTGATGCTAACGGTTTAGCTATTGCCGATGGTCCGTCCGTAACTAAAGACGGTATTGATGCAGGTGGTAAAGTAGTATCCAACCTCGGCCAAGGTTCTGTAGCTGAAGGTTCTAAAGACGCTGTAACCGGTGGTCAGTTATACGGTGTGAAAACTGAATTAGATGGCAAAGTAAACACTGTTACTAACGAAGTTAATACAATTAAGACTGACGTTGGCACATTGAAGACTGAAGTAACAACCGTTAAAAATGATGTAGGTACTCTCAAAACTGAAGTGAATACAGTTAAAACTGATGTAGGCACAATCCGTACAGATGTGAATACCTTGACTGATCGTGTAACAACTGTTGAAAACACAGCAGGCAGTGCACTTCAAACAGTAACTGTAACCGATACTAATGGTCAAAAACTTGTTGTTAATAAAGAAAAAGCAGGTTTCGGTATTAAAGGTGCTACCGATGGCATGGTTACCAGCGAAGTTTCCGGTCAAGACTTGGTAGTAGATTTAACAGCTGCAACGAAAGAAAAAATTAACAACGCAGCCGGTAAAGATTTAGGCAACTTAGATGACAAAGGTAAAACTGTTATTAAAGAAGTAGTTCAAGACGCTGTTGATGTAAAAGGCGGCAGCAATATCAACGTAGATAAAGCTACGGTTGATGGTGTTAAGACATTCACTGTTAACTTGGATAAAAACTTGGATCTCGGCGGCGAAGGTTCTATCACTTTGGGCGATACCATCATCAAATCCGGTGACGTACAAGTTGGTGGTACAACCATTAATAACGGCGGCGTAACTTTGAACTCTAAAGGCGAATTCAAAGTTGGTGACACTGTAATCAACGGCAGCACAATCAATGTTGGCGGTACGACCCTTAACCAAGGTGGTTTGACAATTAAAAACGGTCCTTCCATCAATGTAGGCGGTATCAACATGGGCGGTACTAAGATTACCAACGTAGCTAATGCCACTGAAGAAGGCGATGTAGTAACTTACAACCAGTTACAAGAAGTGAAAAATATCGCTACTGAAGGTTCCGAATTGGCTAGCAGCGCACTTCAAACTGTATCGGTTAAAGGCAACGACGGCCAAACGATTGCTATCAGCAAATCTAACTCTGCTATTGGTATCGTAGGTGCTACTGATGGTATGGTTGAAAGCAAAGTTAATGGTAATGACTTGGTAGTTGATTTAACCGCGGCTACTAAAGAAAAAATCAACAATGCAGCCGGCAAAGATTTGGGCAACTTAGATGACAAAGGTAAAGAAGTTATCAAAGAAGTAAGTCAGGATGCAGTTGATGTAGTAGGTGGTAACAATATCACTGTTGATACTGAAAAAGCTGATGATGTTAAGACTTTTACAGTTAACTTGAATAAAGATTTGAACTTAGGTGGCGAAGGCTCAATCACTTTAGGCGATACGGTAATTAAATCCGGTGATGTACATATTGGTGGTACTACAATTAACAATGGTGGTGTAACCCTTGTTCCTACCGGTGAATTCCGAGTTGGCGACACTGTAATCAACGGCGGTTCCATTAATGTAGCCGGCACAACTATCAACGAAGG
Source organism: Veillonella ratti (assembly GCF_003992115.1). Lineage (GTDB taxonomy): Bacteria > Bacillota > Negativicutes > Veillonellales > Veillonellaceae > Veillonella_A > Veillonella_A ratti. The sequence goes on along the minus strand of NZ_RQUX01000031.1, from coordinate 2,610 downwards.
CGGCATTACCGTTAACCCTCAGGGCAACATCGTTCTTGGCGACACTACAATCTCCAATGGTGGGTTCACAATTAAGAACGGTCCTACCATCAACGTTGGCGGTATCAATATGGGCGGTACGAAGATTACTAACGTAGCTAACGGCACTCAAGAAGGCGATGTAGTTACTTACAACCAGTTACAAGAAGTGAAAAATATCGCAACTGAAGGTTCCGAATTGGCTAACTCCGCATTGCAGACTATCTCCATTAATGATGGTAACGGTGGCGTAATCACAGTTAATAAAGGCCAGGCAGGCTTCGGTGTTACCGGTAAATCCGGCGGCATGGTTGAAAGCAAAGTTGATGGTCAAAACTTGGTAGTAGACTTAACGGCAGCTACTAAAGAAAAGATTAACAACGCAGCTGATAAAGACTTGTCCAACTTAAGCGATAAAGGCAAAGACGTTATCAAAGAAACCAGTCAGAATGCAGTTAATGTAACAGGTGGTACTAACATTACGGTAACTCCTTCCGACGTTAACGGTGTTAAGACATTCGATGTTAACTTGAATAACCAAATCGACCTTGGTGCTACCGGTTCTGTAAAAGCAGGCAATACAACGGTAGATAACAATGGTGTAAGCGTAGGCTCCAGCACATTGAACGGTAGCGGTTTAGCCATTGCCGGTGGTCCTTCCGTAACTAAAGACGGCATCGATGCAGGCAATAAAGTAATTTCCAACATTGCTGATGGTGTAAAAGCCGGCGACGCTGTGAATAAAGGCCAGTTGGATAAAGTAGATACTAAAGTTACTGACTTAACCGGTAGAGTTGACGGTCTCGACAAAGGTCTTAAAGACTTGGGTACTAAAGTTGACGGCTTAGGTCAAGAAGTTAAAGACCTTGGCACAAAAGTTGGCGACTTGGATACTAAAGTAGGTAATTTAGACACTAAAGTTGGCAACCTTGATACTAAAGTAACCGATTTGGATAATACAGTTAAAGGCTTTGACGGTCGCTTGACTGATGTTGAAAACGTAGCCGGTAGCGCAATGCAAGGCATCTCGATAGGTTCTGATACCAATAATAAAGAAGAACGTGTAAATCTTTCTAAAGATAACAATCGTATGGATATTGTTGGTGCTACCGATGAAAAAGGTAATAAGTCTATTGTAACTGCGGTTGAAGGGAATAAAGTCACTGTTGATCTTACCGATACGGTAAAAACTAAGATTGATAATGCAGCAACCATAAATATGGACAATTTGACTTCTGAAGGTAAATTTAATGTTCGAAAATTGGTGCAAGCAGAAGGCGGCGACGAATATGTTGATGTTAAAACAATTATGAATCCTGATGGGTCAAAAACATTTAATATCAGCATGACTAAAGAAGCTGTTGAAGAATTTACTCGTGAAACCGGCTGGTATATTCCGGAAGAGGATGAAACGGTAAATACGGTTGAAACTGAAAGATCAGGGTTCCGTAATGCAACTACAAATACTTCAACTAAGCCTAAGAGAAGTGGCTTGAAATATACTGGCAACTTCAAAATTGTTGGCGGTACAGATCTTGAATTAAATGATGACTTACATGTAGGTCATTCATTAACGATAGGTGAAGTTAATGGACAAGATCGAGATGCATCACAAGGCGGTGTAGCTGAAATAACCGCTCAGGGCTTCCATGTTGGTGAATCGTCATTAACAGGTAATTCGTTGACTATAGGTGGTGTCAACGATAGTAGCGTGGCTCAGTTGACGAAAGCTGCCTTAATATTCGGTGATGTAACTGACGGAACAGTAACTGCATCAACTACCTTATCGAAAGATGGTTTGGCTGTTGGTGATACTAGCGTAACATCCGAAAAAGTTGCTGTAGGTAAGTCTTCGCTTACTAGTGATGCACTTACAGTAGATGGAATCAAATTAGCTAGCCAATCAAGTACTGAAACAGGTTTGATCATTTTAGACAATGTGGCTCAAGGATCTATTACCGAATCTTCTAACCAAGCAATTACAGGTGCTCAGTTGTATCCTATTAAAACTCAGGTTGAAACGAATACGGCAGCAATCGGTGTACTTGGTGAAGTAGTAAATGCACAAGGCCAGGCTATTCAAGGCTTGTCTTCTGAAATTCAAAACGTACGCAATGAATCCGCTGAAGGCGATGCAATGGCCGCATCCTTAGCCGCCTTGAATCCACTTCCATATGCTGAAGGCGAACGTGGACAGATTATGGCCGGCTTAGGTACTTACAGAGGCAAACAAGCATTGGCAGTAGGTTATGCATACGCACCGGATAGCGATCAGCAATACACGGTAGGTCTCTCCTATGGTCAAGGCGGTAAAGCTATGGCTAACTTGGGTGCTACATTCCGTATCGGTTCCGGAGAAACAACTAAACCTGGTACCTCTGTAGCTGCAGTTCAAAACAAAGTTCAAGCTTTAGAAGCACAGAATAAAGCGCAACAAGCTAAATTCGATGCTGAATTGGCTGCTAAACAGAATCAGATCGATGCTCAGAACGATCGCATTGCTAAATTGGAAGCTTTGGTAATAGATCCTTGAGCCACATTGTCTAAAATGATCAAACCTGTTTCAGTACTTGATTGGCTAGCTAATTTGAT
>NZ_RQUX01000030.1 GCF_003992115.1 Veillonella ratti | reverse complement strand
CTAGCTCGTTTTCGTTGTTGTCAGCTTAACCGAAGTTATCTGACTTAGAATTTATTTGGTTGGTTTCGACGTTGTCGAAACCCGCACTCTGGCTATGTTCATTTCGTTAAAAATGATTACCTTACATTGTTCAGTTTTCAAAGATCTGCTTTATCGCTTTACCTTAGCGGCTTGCGACAGCTTAATTAGTATATCGCAATCAGTTTATCGTGTCAAGCACTTTTTTAAAATTTCTTTTAAAAAGTTTTGCTACGAAAACGGAAAGAATATACAACACCTTTTTCAAAATAACCCGCTTCCAATTACTTGAAGGCGGTCACTTGATGTCCCGTGATTGAGGACATGAACTATCATACCCTTTTTACCTATGGTTCGTCAACCCCTTTTTACTAAATATTTTTAAGATTTTTAATTAAACACAACAATCCATTAAGCACGGACAACACATGCTTTTATCTCATGTATCACCTTCAACTGCATATAGTAGTTTATAAATAATAATAGTACTTCTAGTAGTATAAATACACTTTAAACCCGCTCCCCACAATTATGTCCCACCGGTTAACTTGCTGTTTATGCATACCGACTCTTCATACATCAGTTATAACTAACCTTTATACGTCGTACCCGTTTAAACCATGCATTTAAATTGACACTCCTATGTTATAAACATATAATAAAATTATAAAATAAATACAGTCCCCTATAGGCGCTTTTTAAGCTTAATAGAGAAGTCGGTGCAACTCCGACACGGTCCCGCCGCTGTGAAGTGGAGTTCCTTTTTAGTATGTCACTGAACATTATGTTTGGGAAGGCAAAAGGAATGATGAAGCTGAGTCAGAAGAACTGCCTAAAGAAGCATGTCGTTATACCCGCGATAGACGGGAAGATATGGTGTGATTCTTTTCGCATACAATCTTACCGTTTTGCAGTCTTGCTGTGAAACGGTATTTTTTTCGAAACTACTTCCTATTGGAGACTGCCCGGTACATCCACTTATATGGCTCTTCGGTAGGAAGTTTTATTATTGTTATAGGAGGAAACAATATATCCCACCGCGTTATTTATGAGACACAGTAAGTAAATCCAACTGCCGCTCGCCATCTCACAGCGCGAGGCTAAGCGACAAAACGGTTTTACCTAATCATAGACGCAACGAAGCCACATAGTGTTGTATATAGCGAATGCATCAATTTCCTTGCATTTCATATTCTATTTGCTATGTAGAAAGGATTCGTACTATGGAACATAAGCAGCAGACTCTAGCCGTAACAAGGCAAAATGGGCACGAGGAATTGCCCGCTGTCACCTTTGACGAGTTTGAAATTCCCAGTTATGACGAATGGCAGGCCGCCGTTGAAAAACTGTTAAAAGGTAAGCCTTTCGATAAGAGTATGTTCACGAAAACTTACGAAGGTATTTTATTTCACCCAATTTATCGTTTAGAGGATCAAAAAGAATTAACCCACCCTTACACCTATCCGGGATTAGCGGATAAGCTTCGCGGCGCTCATGCCAGCGGCTATATCCACACACCTTGGTCAATCGCTCAGCGCTGTGATGGCAAAACCATCAGCGATGCCAATGCCATGGCCGCCTTTGAACTCGCTAAAGGCAGCACTGTTGTGAGCATCACTACCGACAGCTTAACACAACAGGGTATCGACCCTACCGAGGGCGCCAACGAAGCATTTATCGATACCGGTGTTTCTTTAAGCACCGCCGACGATGTAAAAGCGTTGTTAAAAGACATCGATGTTAACAAACATGAAATCGAACTGTTTGGCGGTCCGTCTGCCGTTAATCTCATCAGCGCTGTATCTATTGCCTGCAAAGCAGTCGGCTTGAAATCCGCTGAATTACACGGTGCTATTGCCGCCGACCCAATCGGTTCTTTACTTCGTTTCGGCAAAGTAAATCGTCCGCTCGACGAACTTTATGATGACATGGCTCATACGATTCATTGGGCTAAAGCGCATGCGCCTAATTTAAAAACCGTACTCGTTGATGCCGATGTATATCACAACGGCGGGGCCAACGGTATTCAAGAAGCAGCCTATGCCCTTCACACCGCGTTAACCTATATGCGCGCCATGGAACGTCGCGGCATCGATGTTGATACATTCTGCCGTCACATTCGTTTCCACTTTAGCGTTGGCGCTACCTTCTTCATGGAAATTGCCAAACTCCGCAGCATTAAAATGCTCTGGTCCCAATTGGTACGTCATTGCGGCGGCGACGCAGATGCCCAGCGCATCAATTTGTATGTAAGTACATCCGCATTTTGCCAAACTGTCTATGACCCGTATGTTAACTTATTGCGTGCCGCATCACAGTCCTTCTCGGCTGTAGTAGGCGGTGTTGACGGCATGAACGTGTATCCGTTCGACCATTGTATCCGTCCGAGCGATGAATTCTCCCGTCGTATTGCCCGCAACATCCAAATCATGGAACAGCATGAATTCAACTTCATTCAACCGGTTGACCCGGCCGGCGGCAGCTGGTATCTCGAACCGTTAACGGAAGAGTTCACTGAAAAATCTTGGGCAAAATTCCAAGAGTTGGAAAACATGGGCGGCATTACCGAAGCCATCAAAGCCGGTAAAGTACAAGAAGCCGTTCACGGCATTTTGGAAGACCGCTTCAAGAAATTGGCAACCCGCCAAGACCGTGCCGTTGGTAATAACATGTATCCGAACATGACCGAAGAATTGCTCGAAGTGCCTGAAATCAATAAAGCAGAACTATTGAAACAACGCTTGGCCGAACTTGCCGAACAGCGCAAAGCAGCCGATCAAAAAGCCATCGACGAAGCTTTACAAGTTCTTAAAGAATCCGACTTCAGCGAACCGATGTCGCTTATCGGTGCTGTGAAAACAGCCCTTAACGCCGGCGCTACTTTCGGCGAAATTACAAGCGCCCTCGCCACCGATAGCCAAGGTGAAACAGTTTCACCAATCGAAGCGCATCGCTGGACCGAACGCTATGAAAAATTACGCCGCACGACGGAAGAATTTGTAGCCGAAACAGGCGACAATGTCCATATCTTCTTGGCTAACATGGGGCCTATCCCACAACATAAAGCCCGTGCTGATTTTGTTACATCCTTCATGCAGGTTGCCGCTTTTGATGTAGCCTTAAACAACGGTTTCAAAACAGTGGAAGACGCCGTAGCCGCCGCGCTCGAATCCAAAGCGGACGTAGCCATTGTGTGCTCCACCGACGACACCTATCCGGAACTGGCTCCGGCCGTTACTAAAGGCATCAAAGCACAGCGCCCTGAAATGAAAGTATTCCTCGCCGGGGCGCCATCACCTGAATTAAAAGAAATGTGTGATGCTGCCGGCATGGATGACTACATCAGTGTACGTTCCAACTGCTACGAAACACTGTTACGGATGCAACAAGAAAAGGGGATGATTAAATAATGGCTAAAATACCTAATTTCGCAAATATCCCATTTGCCGGGGCCGAAGCCAATGAGCAAGCGGCTCAAGAATGGCTTACACAGTTAAAAGCTGAAACAGGCAAATCCTTTGATGAAAACTTCTATCGCACGATGGAACAAATCGATGTAGCGCCGCTATATGATCAAGGTGCCTATGCCGATTGTAATCACTTATCCTATATGGCCGGTTTACCGCCATATTTACGCGGACCATACGCTACCATGTATGTAACCCGTCCTTGGACAGTACGTCAGTACGCCGGTTTCTCCACCGCCGAAGAATCCAATGCCTTCTATCGTCGTAATCTTGCGGCCGGTCAAAAAGGCTTATCCATCGCCTTCGACCTTGCCACTCACCGCGGTTATGACTCCGACCATCCGCGCGTAGTAGGCGACGTTGGTAAAGCAGGCGTAGCCGTTGACTCCATCCTCGACATGGAAATCCTCTTCTCCGGTATTCCACTCGATCAGATGTCCGTATCCATGACAATGAACGGCGCCGTTTTGCCAATCATGGCGTTCTACATCTTAGCCGGTGAAGAACAAGGCGTTGATAAAAAAGTTATGGCCGGTACGATTCAAAATGACATTTTGAAAGAGTTCATGGTACGTAACACCTATATCTATCCTCCGGCCGCTTCCATGCGTATTATCGGCGATATTTTCGCGTATACGTCTAAATACATGCCTAAATTTAACAGTATCTCCATTTCCGGTTACCATATGCAAGAAGCCGGTGCTACCGCCGATATTGAATTAGGTTACACCTTGGCTGACGGTCTTGAATATCTCCGTACCGGTACCCAACACGGCTTAACCATTGACCAGTTCGCCCCTCGTCTGTCCTTCTTCTGGGCTATGGGTAAAAACTACTTCATGGAAATCGCCAAAATGCGTGCCGGCCGTATGTTATGGGCTAAAATCGTTAACAGCTTCAATCCGGAAAATCCTAAATCCATGGCACTCCGCACACATTCACAAACATCCGGTTGGAGTCTCACTGAACAAGATCCGTTCAACAATATTACCCGTACTTGTATCGAAGCTATGGCAGCCGCTTTGGGCCATACCCAATCGCTTCATACCAATGCGCTTGACGAAGCCATCGCCTTGCCGACCGACTTCTCTGCACGTATTGCTCGTAATACGCAACTTTATATCCAGGATGAAACCAAGGTATGTAAAGTTATCGACCCATGGGGCGGTTCCTATTATGTAGAATTCTTAACTAACCAATTGATTCGCAAAGCTTGGGCTCATATTCAAGAAATCGAAGAACTGGGCGGTATGTCTAAAGCTATCGACACCGGCCTTCCTAAGATGCGTATCGAAGAAGCGGCCGCTCGTCGTCAGGCTCATATTGACTCCGGCAGCGAAAAAATCGTCGGCGTTAACTATCTGCGCCTAGACAAAGAAGATCCGCTCGATATCCTCGAAGTAGATAATACTACCGTACGCTTGGCTCAGATTGAACGTCTTGAAAAATTGAGAGCTAACCGCGACAACGACAAAGTTCGCCAATGCCTCGATGCCATTACGCATTCCATGGAAACCGGCGAAGGCAACTTATTGGAATTGGCCGTAGAAGCGGCGCGTGCTCGTGCTTCCAAGGGTGAAATTTCCGATGCCGTTGAAAAAGTTTGCGGCCGCCATAAAGCAATTATCCGCTCCATTTCCGGCGTATACAGCAGTGAATTCAGCGATGATGACGTTATCTCCGAAGTTCGTCAGATGACGGATGACTTTGAAGAGCGCGAAGGTCGTCGTCCTCGTATCTTTATCGCTAAAATGGGTCAGGACGGTCATGACCGCGGGGCGAAAGTTATTGCTACCGCCTTCGCCGATATGGGCTATGACGTAGATATCGGACCTTTATTCCAAACTCCGGAAGAAGCTGCCCAAGACGCCGTGGACAATGACGTTCACATCGTCGGCATCAGCTCCTTAGCTGCCGGCCATAAAACACTTATGCCACAGCTTATTGAAGAGCTCAAAAAACGCGGCCGTGAAGATATCATGGTTATCATCGGCGGCGTAATCCCGGCTCAAGATTATGATTTCTTATATGAACACGGTGCCGCTGCCATCTTTGGCCCGGGTACCATTATCCCTGTATGCGCGAAGAAAGTACTCGAATTGTTAAATGAACGTCTAGAGGAGTGATACTATGACGGAACGATATAAACCGTCCTGGGTTCCCGAAGCAGATGATGATAAATTCGCCTGCCGCGTTATGCGCGGCGTCAATGACAGTCCTTTGCGTAATACCTCAAGTACACCGCCTCAACAAACCGGCAAACGACCGGCTAAACTTACCGTCGATGATTATGTGGAAGGCATTTTAAGCGGCAATCGCATGATGTTATCCCGTGCCATTACCCTCATCGAAAGTAACGCAGCCGCCCATTTTGAAATGGCGCAACAAGTTATTAAAAAGGTTTTGCCATACACCGGTAAAGCAACGCGTATCGGCATCACCGGGGTACCGGGCGCCGGTAAGTCCACCTTTATCGAATGTCTCGGTACCAAACTTTGCCAAGAAGGTCATAAAGTGGCCGTTTTGGCGGTCGATCCGTCCAGTACCGTAACAGGCGGCAGTATTTTGGGTGATAAAACTCGTATGTTTACCTTATCACGGCAGGAAAACGCCTTCATTCGTCCGTCCCCTTCGGGGGGGACGCTGGGCGGCCTCACCCGTAAAAGCCGTGAAACCTTACTCCTTTGTGAAGCAGCCGGCTATGACACGATTCTCGTCGAAACCGTCGGGGTCGGTCAAAGTGAAACCACCGTGCGCTCCATGGTCGATTTTTTCCTGTTAGTCGTACTAACCGGTGCCGGTGATGAACTGCAGGGCATGAAAAAAGGGGTTATCGAGCTCTCCGATGCCATCGTGGTCAATAAAGCGGACGGCGACAATAAACCGAAAGCCCTGATTACGAAATCGGAATACAATCGTATTCTCCATTTCTTACGGCCTGCCACGGAAGGCTGGACTACCAAGGCATACACTTGCTCGGCGTACACCGGCGAAGGCGTTATGGAGCTTTGGCATGATGTTATTGAAAAATTCATCGAACAGTGCCAAGCCAACGGCGTCTTACAGGAGCGTCGCAAACAGCAAACTATGTCGTGGGTGTACTCCATGGTGGAAGAGCATCTTCACAATTTATTCTATCGGGCACCGCGTATCATGGCCTGCAAAGACAGCGTGGAAGACCTTGTCCTCCAAGGTGAATTGACACCGACCTTAGCGGTGCAGCAGCTAATTAATACATTTATTGAAGAAAAATTAGAGCCTATCGGATCTAAAAATAATCCGATATTGAAATAGGTACAAAACCTATCACACGGCTCGCCCTAATATCCTGAGGCCGGCACAAGTGCAGTAGCGCCTTGTGTTCGGCCCTTACAGGACCTTACAACGCCTTACAACCGGAATCCACAGAAAGGAGGCCATCCGATTGACCACACAAAATCAAGAAAATGACTACAAAGTGCCTCAAGGATTACTCGACCTTGTATCGCGCCGTTATAATGTGGAAATTATCGACAGCCACTATATTTTGGTGGACGATAAGTTCAACCGTTATAACATTATGTATGATATTCGCTTACCCCAAACCGTACAGACAGCGCTTCGCTCGACGTACGGCCCTAACGATACGGCTATGCATGTTAAATGGGAATTTATAGAGTCAACTAATAGCGTGCGCTTTTATTCGGAGATTGGCAACAATATACTCCTCCTCTTAGATAGCGTTATGCCCACAAATGACAATGCTATTTAAGTGTTTATATAGCTGACCCCTTAAAACATTACTCACACCCCCAACGCTACTTTATAGTTTTCATTGTGCACGGCCCATAAGAAAAGCGTAATGCAGAGATTCATTTCGAATCCAATTGCATTACGCTTTTTCTTTTTATGTATTTAATTGTGTATATTCACTTATGTTTTCTCTTGTATATTCACTTGTGAATAACTTATTTTTCACCGACTCAAACACTGACCTGTGGATAAGTCATGTTTTTCGGTGGATAAGTAGTGGATAACCTGTGTTTATTTGTGTATAAACAAGTGATTCTCGGTGTATAAGTCACCCTATTTCAGTGGATAACTTTTTACATTATAGCCGAATTACGCCCTGTTTACACCGGACAAGGCTATACCAACTCTTTGCTGAGCCAAATAGTATGCCATTCATCCAACATATCATAGAACTCTATATAACCGTGCCGCTTCCAGAAGGCACAGCCTTTTGTAAGGAATTTATGCGTATTCAGACATAAATGAGTATAACCAAACTCTTTGGCTCTTGCTTCCAGTACCTCATAAATCTGACGTCCATAACCGGAACTTTGCGCGTTCGGGGAAATATATACACGTGATATATAACCCCAAAGCGATTCATCCACGCAATGAGGCGGACGGCGATGATGAGCTTCCAAGGGGCTTATGCAACCTGTGCCTACGACCTCGCCATTTTCATAAAGTACGTAGAAAGAACTTCGCTTATCGGGCGAGTAATGTTCAGCTAATTGTAAAAAATATTTATTATGCTCACTATCTAACGGCCTTTTATAATGCAAATGCATCTGCTCGACTAAAAATTGATAAATCGGCTCCCGCGGCGTATCAGGGGTAATCAGTTCTATACTTGCCATACCTTCTAAATCAGCCTCCAAATACCTACTACTCATTGCTACTTACTATACTGTTACCGGATTGCGATGCTCGGTCACTTCAAATACAGCTGCCAGTAATTTACGCGTATATGGATGTTTAGCTTCCGTTAAATGTTCAGCGGAGATAGCTTCCACCACTTCACCGTTATACATAACAACTACACGATGACAGATACTGCGAATCAAGGCAATGTCATGAGCAACAAATAAATAGGTTAACTGTTTTTCCTTCTGTAATTTAACGAGCAATTTTGCAATCGAGTCCTGTACAGACACATCAAGGGCAGAGGTAGCTTCGTCAAATACAACAATATCCGGCTCCAATACTAAGGCACGGGCAATAGCTACCCTTTGACGCTGACCGCCACTCATTTCATGAGGATAGCGTTTGGCAAAAGTACCGTTAAGGCCAACCAATTCCAAGTACTTGGTAGCGATAGCCGTTGTTTCGCCTTTTTTCAAAAGGCCGAAATTATACAAAGGTTCACAAATAATATCTTCAACTGACATACGCGGGTCAAAGGCCTGCGAGGAATCCTGGAATACCATCTGAATCTTACGGCGTTGTTCGCGCTTTTCTTTAGCGGATGCTTTAGAGATTTCCACGCCATTTAAGTAGATTTCGCCGCCGGAAGGAGTCGTCATTTGCATGATCATCTTCATAAGCGTACTTTTACCGGAGCCGGATTCACCAACAATCCCCAGCGATTCGCCGCGCCATAAGGCCCAGCACACTTCTTTACAAGCTTGCAAGGTACCGCCGTTAGGTAACGAGAAGTTTTTACAAAGACCTTTGACTTCCAAAATCGGAGTGCCTACGCCATCGGCTGCCGCCATTGAAGTATGAGTGCCGTAATTTTCAGTATAGGCTACGGCTTCCTTATTCAACTGTGTCGACATAGCGTGTCCCTCCTAACGTCGGTACGGCTTCCAATAACTGCTGAGTATAGGCGGAATGTTCTTTGAAAAGAACATCGTCGCGTGAGCCGTAATCTACCACTTTACCTTGCTGCATAACCATGATTTTATCCGCCATATGAGCGGCTACCCCGATATTATGAGTTACCATGATAATGCCGGTGCGACTCTTCTGACAAAGCCGCATCAATTCATCTACAATCTGAGCTTGCGTTGTCACATCAAGCGCCGATGTCGGTTCATCGGCCAGTAACAAGTGTGGCGTGAAAGCCATCGCCATAGCAATCCCCAAGCGCTGACGTTGACCACCGCTCAATTCAAAGGGATAGCGTTTTAAAAAGTCTGTATCCGCCGGTAAGGATACCATTTTCATTAACTCGATGGCTTTTGTTTCCGCCGCCCCCTTATCTAAATCACTGTGGCGACGAATATGAGCGATAAACTGCTTGCCGATAGTTTGAATAGGATCCATAGCACTACCGCTGTCCTGGAAGATCATGGAAATATCGGTGCCCCGATATTTCCGCCATTCTTCTTCAGACCAATGAGCAATGTCTTGACCACGATAATGAGCTTGACCGCCCACTACGTGACCACCTACGGACAATAAGCCGATTAACGCACGAATTACAGTGGTCTTGCCACTGCCGGACTCACCTACAATAACCAGAATTTCGCCTTCTTCTAAGGAAAACGTAACGTCTGTCACAGAAGGCGCCGCTTCACCATAGGCTATGCTCAAATTATTTACTTCTACCAGTGCTGCCTCCCGTGTCATATCGTTTGCGCACATCCTTTCGTATTGCTTATACAAAATTATTTAGAAATATCGTTCGTAATCCAATAGTAATCGGATGGGAACATAACTACACCTTTAAGAGCTTTATTGGCAATAATATTGGTCATTGGGTAACCAAGGTATAAAGCAGCACCGTCATTCAAGAGAATCTGCTGCGCTTCAATAATTAATTGTTTACGAACAGCCGGATCAAACTCGGTGGATAAAGCATCTAACTTAGCATCGAATTCAGGGTTGCTGTAACCGGAACCGTTTTGCGGGTTATCGCCGTTAACATTAGTTTTCCAGTACCATTTAAGGAATGTTTCAGGGTCACCGGTATTAGCCGTTACGATATTGGAGATAAGTAAATCATAATCGCCGTCGATACCCATTTTATCAATCAAGGTATAGTCAACCGTTTTAATCTTAACGTCTACGCCCACTTTGCGAAGGTCAGCCTGTACCGCTTCAGCGAAGATAGGTAATTCCGCACGGCTGTTATAAACTACGAAGTTAACGGACAACGGACGGCCGTCTTTATCGAGGATTCCGTCGCCATCAGTATCTTTCCAGCCAGCTTCCGCCAATAATTGTTTGGAACGATCCGGATTGTAGGCATTTGGATCTGTTAATTGGTTAAAACCGTAATCCATGGATGGTGGAATCGGTGCTTTACCCGGAATGAAGGTACCTTTTAAGAGTACGTCCGCATAGTTTTGACGGTCCGTAGCGCTGATAAAAGCGGCGCGAACTTTAGGGTCACCCAATAAACCTTTTTGGTTAATACGGGCCAATACTACGCGCAAGGAAGCAATTTCATCAACTTGGAATTTGTCATTGCCTTTGAAAAGATCGATTTCGCCCGGTCCGATGTTAACAGCCATATCCACTTCACCGGATTGTAATGCCATAGCACGGGTATTTGAATCTTCGATGGAAGGTACTTCTACAGTTTTAAACGGTACGGTACCATTCCAGTAGTTTTCGTTGGCTTTTAATACAGATTTATCTTTGCTGTACGAAACAACGGTGTACGGGCCGGTAGCAATCGGACCTTCTTTAGCAAAGTTACGTCCGTCTTTTTCAGCCTGTACGTCAACAACGAGGAATAACGGATCTGCTAATAAACCAGGCATATTAGGCATAGGTTTTTTCGTTTTAATAATTAAATCCTGACCGTTAGCTTCAATGGAATCATATTCGAAGAAGGTTGTAGCACGTTTAGCTTTAGCAAAGGCACGCTCAATGGATTCTTTAACTTCAGCAGCTGTTACTTTTTTGCCGTTAGAGAATTTAGCCTTATCATCGATGGTAAATGTCCAAGTCAATTTATCATCGGCTAACGACCATTTAGATGCTATCCAAGGTTTAGCTACCATGGATTTGTCAAACTTGGTAAGCGTTTCACCAATACCGTAACGCATAACTACCCAAGCATAGAAGTTATCGGTAGGCTCTAACGTATCCGCAAAGTTGGTTACCCCAACTTTTAACACATCTTTGTTCTCCGCCGAATCGCTGCCGCAGCCGGCCAAAAGCGACGCCGCCAATACCACGCCTAAGCCACCGAGTAAGGCTTTACGCCAGAATTTTTTCATAATAACATTCCTCCATAAAAAAACCTTTACAAATTAACACACAGTTTGATTAACACTAACACTCAAGATGAATTTATATAAATCCCTAACGGGTATCATCTGACAAAATATAAATAGGAAATTCTCCCATTAACCTATATAGAGCTTCCGGCCTTAGCCTCTGTTTTGACGCGGATCCAAAATATCACGCAAGCTGTCACTCCAAAGGTTAAAAATAGATACTACAATGAGAATCGCCGCACCCGGGAAGATCATGAGCCACGGCGCCAATTGTAAATATTGACGACCTTCATTGAGCATTAAGCCCCATTCCGGTGTCGGCGGTTGTGCCCCGAAACCGAGGAATGAAAGACCGGCTACTTCCAGCATCATAACGCCAAGGTCCATACTAGCTGTAACAACGACAAGTGGCATAATGTTTGGTAACACGTGGCGACGCAAGATAACGGCCGACGTACCGCCACTCATAATAGCGGCTGCTATGTAATCTTCCTGACGAACTTTAATAACAAGACTTCGCACCAGGCGAGCATATTTAGCCCAACCTACAATAGTCAAAGCTAAAATCGTATTGCCCACACTACCGCCCATAATACCGGCAATAGCGATGGCAAGCACAATGCCCGGAAATGAGATCATAATGTCACAGAGACGCATGAGCACCATTTCAACTTTGCCCCCGAAATAACCGGCCAAGGAACCTACCAAAGTACCGATGGACGCCACCAACACAACGATGGTAAAGCCCATGAACAACGATAAACCGGTACCATAAATGATACGCGACAATACGTCACGACCTAATTTATCCGTCCCAAACCAATGGGTAGAACTCGGCGCTTTTAAGGCATTGCCTAAATTGGAAGCAAACGGATCATTTGGTGTAAGCCATGGTGAAAACAAAGCTATCAATACGACCAATAAAACTAAGGATGTGTAGAAGGAGAAAGCTTTATGTGTTCTAATAAATTCTTTCATTATTTACTCCCCCTTCTCAATCTAGGATCCAACAAGGTGTACGAGTAATCGATAATACCGTTAATTAACATGTACGCAATAGAGGCCCAAAGCACGAAGCCTTCAATGAGAGGATAATCACGGAAGGTAATCGCCTGTACGGCCATTTTACCAAGCCCCGGCCAAGAGAATACCATCTCTACAACCGCAACCCCACCTAATAGCCAACCCATAGACATGCCGAATATGGTAAGTAATGGTAAAAAGGCATTCGGCAAAATATGTTTAAACATGATTTCCGTATTCGTCATGCCGCGAGCTCTGGCACCTACGGCGTAATCTTTATTGATTTCTTCCAACACTACCAAACGTACCTGACGCATGAATTTGGATATCAATGTAAATGCCAAAGTAAAAGCCGGTAAAATTGCGTTTTTTAACGACACGGTAGCCGTCGCAATCGGAGCAATGCCTAATTTATAGCCAAAAATGTAGAGTAACATGAGGCCGAGCCAAAAGGCCGGTATGGAAATGCCGATAAAGGCAATGCCCCTAAAAAGATAGTCAGGCCATTTATTTTGGTAGATAGCAGCAATAACCCCCATGGGGACAGCGATTACCAGTAACATGACTATCGTCACACTGGCTAACATGAGTGTACCCGGCAAGGCCTCCATCATCTTATCGACAACCGGCTTTTTAGCCGAATACGACATGCCGAGATCTCCTTGTACCGCATGACTCAGCCAATTACCATATTGTACCAAGAACGGTTTATCCAGTCCCAATTCCTTCCGCGTATGATCAATCAGTTCCTGTGAAACCATGGTATCCGCGGTTTCCAAAATCATGAGCACAGGGTCGCCCGGCGCCAGAAAACTTAAACTGAAGGTTAAAAACGTAACCCCAATTACCGTTACCAACACCTGCCCCAAATGCTGCAGTGTTTTTTTAAACATTCCTGTCCCTCCCTAATATAGCTCTAGCCTATTCTAATCAAAACATCGTTTTTCATAATCCCTTAATGGCCAATTAATAGCAAAAAATGCAATAAAAAAACTCACTCTTGAAAGAGTGAGTATGCAAAACAATTTTTAGTCAAATTAACCCCATAACACATCCCATTAACTATGTGCATCAGTCAATTTGTTATAAGCAGGCTTTCTGGCTCATGAATCATCGTCTATTTCCAGCCTTCCCAGTTTCCCAGTGACTCCTTAATAAAATAAACTCCTCATTTACAGCTGTTTCCAGCATAGGACTTACACCTATTTTCCTCTTAATATCGCTCGGCATACCCGACACTTACAACACTTGTTCGTTATAGAATTAGTAAGAGTATATTATTCAAATCTTGAAAATAACTTCCTTTATCACTCATATGTTAGCTTATTTACTATAAATGTGTCAATAAGAAGTCATGAATTTTAGACCATTTTAGGCGATTTTAGATGTACGCGGTGATAAAGCTTATGCTGCAGGGCACATTGAAGGCGCCTTTGTCATTAATTTAGACGGTGATTTATCCGGTCCCGTTGAACAACATGGTGGTCGTCATCCGTTACCAAACATGGTTGAATTTGCTAAAAAAATGGAACGATTTGGCATTACTAAAGATAGTACGGTCGTTATTTGTGACAGCTGGATTTTTTTAGCCGGTCGACTTTGGTGGATGCTCAAATACATCGGCTTAGACGATGTAAAAGTATTGGAAGGCGGCATTGAACGATGGGTAAAAGAAGGTCACGGTTTGACAACAGAGTCTACTGCCTTGCCGGCTGAGACAGACAAACTTGAGTATCGTTTACAACCTCATATGCTTATGAGTCGTGCCGAAGTTTTGGCAGCCAGTGAAAACGGTGACCACATCATCGTTGATGCTCGTGCCGGTGAGCGCTATAGCGGTAGTGTTATTGATACGATGGATGGTATGACCGGTCATATTCCGACGGCCGTTAACTATTATTGGGAAGATTGCTTTACTGCTAACGGCTTAAAATCTGAAGCAGAGTTGAATGAAATGTTCAAAGATTTGAAAACGACTAAGACACCAATTGTAACCTATTGCGGCTCCGGTATTACGGCTTGCCTTGCTATGCTCGCCATGAGCGAAATTGGTATTGAATCCGCTCTTTATGTGGGCAGTTCCAGTGATTGGGTAACCTATGAAAACTTCCCGATTAAAACCGGTTGTGAGTTTGTGAAGCGTGTTTAATAACTGTTAACTATCCAATCTTCTATAAAGAAAAAGCCACTGCCTACCGGCAGTGGCGGTTGACCAACATCCTAAATGTTGTAGTCAGTTCACTACCTAAAATATAACATAGTGATTCTAAAAAGTAAAGAAAGTATAAATCCCTTAACTCCGTTTCTTTTTTCTGTATTCTTCCGACTGAAAATAGGCCCTTCGAATCATTTCAGGACTTTGTTCAGATGAATTATAATATGGCTCCCTGTTTTCTCGAACAACGATTTCGGCATTTACTGGTGTATTGTATTCCCCAAAAAACAATATAATCGGCGCCTTATCTTTGTTCTTTCTCACTAACAACATCTCCTTTACATTAGTATTTTTATCATAAATTTAGTGAAGAGAATAATTGATATTTACTTGTGTTTTGAGTTTTCGTTAATTAAACAATAACTATAAAAAA
>NZ_RQUX01000029.1 GCF_003992115.1 Veillonella ratti | reverse complement strand
ATATTAAATAAGAATAAATTATTAAACAACAAAAAATAGTTATGAATTTGTTGCGCGGATATTTGTCTTATTGATGGAAACTGTATAAAATATAATTATATAAGAGGGTATATAATTATCAGTAGGTATTAAGCAGGTTGTTAGTATGAGGAGGTTCTCATGAGCGAAGAAACAAAACGGTCATTACATCCCGTGGATGAAATGCTGCCGCCTACGCAACTATTTGCCTATGGCTTGCAGCACGTATTGGCCATGTACGCCGGTGCCGTAGCCGTACCGATTATTGTGGCTCAGGCCATGCATTTGTCAGCGGAACAGTTAATTCACTTAATTAACGCGGATTTATTTACTTGTGGGATTGCCACACTGATTCAGACCTTGGGTTTTTGGAAAGTGGGCGCTCGTATTCCGATGATTCAAGGCGTTACCTTTGCGTCAGTTACACCGATGATTGTAATCGGTACGCAAGGCGGTATGACGGCCATCTATGGAGCCATAATCGTGGCCGGCCTGTTTACATTCCTGATAGCGCCGTATTTCAGTCGTTTGATTCGTTTATTCCCGCCGGTGGTAACCGGTACGATCATCACGATTATCGGTATTACTTTATTGCCGGTATCCGTGCGTTGGATTACGGGTTATGGCAAGCCGACATCACCTGAATTTGCCAGTCCTATGAGTTTATTCTTGGCCTTTATAACCTTAGCCATTGTTATTATTGTATATCGTTATTGTAAAGGCTTTTTGAGTAACATTTCCGTGTTGATCGGGCTCATTGGGGGCACCATTATTGCCACCATCATGGGCGTAGCCGATTTCAGCAAAGTAGGCCAAGCGGATTGGGTGGCCTTTATTACACCATTCTCCTTTGGTTATCCGACCTTTGATGTGGGCGCCATCATCTCCATGATTATCGTTATGTTTGTAGTTATGGTAGAAACGACCGGCGACTGTGTGGCTATCGGTGAAATTGTAGGAAAACCGATGGGGCGTAAAGGACTTGCCAGATGTTTGCGGGCCGACGGTTTATCCACCATGCTCGGCGGCATTTTTAACAGCTTCCCGTACACGGCGTTTGCTCAGAACGTAGGGCTTTTGGCGGTAACTCGTGTGAAAAGCCGTTTCGTAGTGGCTACGTCCGGTCTCATTCTCGTGGTACTCGGTTTAGTGCCTAAGATGGCGGCCATTGTTGCGTGCATTCCGAACTCCGTATTGGGCGGTGCCGGTATTGCCATGTTCGGCATGATCATTGCCAGCGGTATTCGCGCACTTTCTAAAGTAAACTTTGATGGCAACTATAACTTGATGCTCGTAGCCGTAAGTATCGGTATGAGTATGGTTACCTTGACCGAACCGAACTTCTATCATAACTTCCCAAGCTGGACGTCCGTTATCTTGCATAGCGGTATCACCCTTGGCAGTTTGACAGCCGTTGTGTTGAACCTTATCTTCAACGGTGTGGGTCACGAAGAAGCGGTGGAAGAAGAAGATTAATCAGTTATTGGCTGAGCAATCATAAAAATATGATGGTTAAAATCGTCTGAATTTGTGCATAATAAAGGGACCACATTGATTTGTGGTCCCTTGTTGTTTATTCAACGATGCGTGGTATTCAGCATGGTTTCGAAATCGATGGTATTATGTTGAATAAATATGGCATTATTTTGTTAAACAGTATTAAATTCAATTATAGCATGTTATAATAAAGTTTAGAATATTGAAAACAATCAATGCGGGCGTTGCCGGTGCAACATACAAATCGGTGCTCGCGGTGGCATACTAGACATAGATTATTAGAACCGCTGTATGTTTTAGCTTTATCGTGACTATGGTTTTAATGATAGATGTATTCTTGTATGCAACAGAAAGGATTTACATATATATGGCAAAGATTATTGCTATTTCCATAAGTGAAAAAAAGGGGCAGAAAAAACACAACATTCCGGAAGCGGAATTGTTGACCGATTTCGGGATGGCCGGCGATGCCCATGCGGGCAAATGGCACCGTCAGATCAGCTTGCTCGGTATTCAGAGCATCGACTTGATGCGGGCTAAAGGGGCTGATGTGAATCCCGGTGATTTTGCTGAAAACATTACCGTAGAAGGCCTCGTTTTATATGAGTTGCCGGTTGGCACGAAGCTAAATGTGGGCAACGGTATCGTGCTTGAAGTGACACAGATTGGCAAGGAATGTCATTCCGGTTGCGAAATCCAAAAACAGGTCGGTTCCTGTATTATGCCGACCCAGGGGATTTTTGCCCGTGTGCTTGAAGGCGGCGTGATTCGCGTCGGCGATGAAGTAACCGTCAGTAACGACTAATTTTATTTTAAATAAATCAGGTTTGGATCAATCAGAAACTACCGAATCAGTGGTTAATAAATCAGTACCGAATGATTCGGTACCGGATAATGCAGAAGTGTGTAAAGGAGAATTGTATGGTGCAGGATAATTGGCAACGGACAATTGAATATGTGCGTCTTTCGCTGACCGAAGCCTGCAACTTTTGTTGTCCTTATTGTCGGCCGGAGGCGATTACGCCGGAAAGTCAGACAAACTTATTGACGCCCGACGAATGGCTTACCGTTTTGGGGGCCTTCCATCAATTAGGCGTGCGAGCGTTGCGCCTTACGGGCGGTGAACCGCTACTCTATCCGCATTTGGATGAATTACTCCAAAAATTGCAGGCGCGGCAGTGGTTTGAAGACGTATCCATGACGACGAACGGCAGTTTGCTGGGTAAACGTGCCAAGGAGCTTCAAAAGCTTGGGCTTAATCGTGTAAACATCAGCCTTGATGCGGTTGATGAAGTTACCTTTGACATGCGAACCGGACGAACCGGTGAGTTATCGGCTGTTATCAAGGGGATTGAAGCGGCCCTCGCAGCGGGTTTTACGTCCGTTAAAATAAACACGGTGTTGATGGAGCCCATGTCCGATGGTATGGTGCGATCCCTCTTGGCGTATATGGAAAAATGGCCCGTAATTTGGCGTTTTATCGAATACATGCCGTTCCAAGGCCAGACATTTAGAGGACCTACATTTGAAGAATGGCAGGCTCAATTAACCAGAATCTGCGGGGGGCCGCTAATTCCGGTTGAAAAGAACGGAGCGAAAAAGGGTGCTGAAAAGGGTGCTAAAAGCGGGAACGGACATGCTGTTGAAGCTGATGAAGTTAAAGACGGTAAAGCGACCGCTACTAAAAAGTCCAAATCAGTAACCGGCTTCGGTCCGGCTACGTATTACGCCTTGCCGCAAGGTCCGGTAGTGGGCTTCATTTTTCCAATGAGCCACAGCTACTGTCATGAATGCAATCGCGTGCGACTCACATCGGACGGTCGTTTGCGTCTTTGCTTATTGCGCGACGATGAAGCGGATTTGGTCAGCTTGGTGCGTCAAGGCAAGTCATCCGAAGAGTTGGCTGAACATATTAAGGACGTATTGCAACTCCGTCGTGAACAGCACGAAGGGCCGGATATGGCGGCGCCTAAGCGTGCCATGTGGCGAATCGGCGGTTAGTAATTGCTTTTATTGGGTGTAAACGGCAAGACTTGATTATTATATGAGGTAAAATGCGGTTTAGGCTTGACTGTAGGGTGTCGTCAGCCTGAATAGAATAAATGAGGTGGTGTAATGAAACGATTTGATTGGGGCACAACGGCTAATGGTGAACCTGTTACTATGTATGAATTGGAATCGGATACAATTAAGCTGCGCGTAATCGACAGAGGGGCCACCATCGTCGACTTTATTGTAAAACCTTTAGAGCGTAATATTGTGTTGGGCTATGACTCCTTACAAGGTTATGAAGAAGGAACGGCCTATTTAGGTGCGTCCGTCGGTAGGGTTGCCAATCGAATTGCCGGCGCCCGTTGTGAAATTGACGGCACCGAGTATCATTGGAAGCCGAATAACGGCCCCAACTTACTTCATAGCGGTGAAAATAGTTTGAGTTTTGACGTGTGGCATTTAGTACCGCAAAGCGCTAAACAGGCCTTTAATTATGATAAAATCACTTTGGCCACGATGTTGCGCAGTGAAGAAGACGGCTTTCCCGGCGACTTGCGGGTACAACTGGATATTATCGTCAATGGGGCGGACGTGAATTTAACGTATCGCTATATGACATCCCGTAATTCCGTAGTTAATATTACGGGGCACAGTTATTTTAATTTGAACGGCACCGCTGCTAACACAAATGAGGGCCGCAAGGAACAGTCACTCATAACGAATCACCAATTGCGCTTGGACGCGATTCGTTATATGCCGTTTGGTGAAAACCAGATCCCTACCGGTCATATTGCTTCGGTAGAACGAACACCTTTTGATTTCAGTGTATGGCGTACCTTAGGGAATAGTTTGAATGCCTATAAGGAAGAATTGGCAGAATATAGAGGCTATGATCATCAGTATGTACTGCGCCTGCCTACGACCAGCAAAATGTTTGCGCTACCCGTTAATCACCGTTTCAGCGATAGGGAGGATATGACCAAACACCTGGCTTTGTGTGGGACTATGCACGTAGCTGACTTAGCCTTGGAGGTATACTCCAATGCGCCGGGCTTTCAGTTGTACACCGGTAACTGGCTCGATGAAACCGGTCGTGACGGGGTGCATTACGGGCCTTACAGCGGTATGTGTATAGAGCCGCAATTTGCCCCGAATGATGTTAACCTGCCTAATTTCGGCGAATCGCTGACTAAAGCGGGGACCATTTATGAACGGCATATTACTTATAGAGTAGATTTACTCAATGGCTGACAAAAACGATAATATATTTTACAATTAAAGTATGATACTTGACCGGTTGTGCCAAGCACAGCCGGTTTTATTTATATTGATATACCTGTTTACCAAGGAGGTTAAGACCTATGGACGCATTTACATTTCATAATCCGACCAAAATCGTATTTGGCAAGGGCTGTGTAGCTCAATTGGGGCAAGATTTGGCAAAATACGGTCAAAACGTGCTGTTAACCTATGGTGGTGGCAGTATTAAACGCAACGGCATCTATGACGACGTCATGGCGCAACTTAAAGCGGCCGGTAAAAACGTCATTGAACTAAGCGGTATTATGTCCAATCCGCGTACTGAAAAAGTGCAGGAAGGAGCCGATTTGTGCCGTGAGCATAAGGTGGATTTCATCTTGGCTGTAGGCGGCGGATCCGTTATTGACTGCTCCAAATTCATTGCGGCAGTCGCTAAAACAGAGCCCGGCTATGACTGGTGGGAGCACATGTTCATGAAGCGTGAAAACGTAACCGATGCGTTACCGTTTGGTGTTGTGCTTACCATGTCAGCCACGGGCAGTGAAATGAATAATCGCGGCGTTGTGACCAATTGGGAATCACAGAAGAAAATGGGCGGTTACGGTGATGCACTGTTCCCGCAGTTCTCCTACTTAGATCCGGTCTACACCTATTCCATGCCGCACAATCAGATGATTAACGGTATTTGCGACATGCTGTCCCATTTGATGGAACAGTATTTCTCCTTGCCGGAAACCAACAATGTAAGCGATGCCCTCATTGAAGCGGCGTTTAAAAACATTATGGCCAACGCAGCTGTTGCCATTAAAAATCCGGAAGACTACGAAGCTCGTTCCAATCTCATGTGGGGAGCCACCTTGGTCTTGAACGGTATTATGGGTCTTGGTAAAAAACAGGATTGGATGGCCCATCAGATTGAACATGCATTGTCTGCATTTTACGACATTCCGCATGGTGCGGGCCTCGCCATTGTACATCCAATGTTACTTCGTTATATCTTCAAAGATCACTTACCTCGTTTCGTTCGCTTTGCTAAAAATGTATGGGGACTCAGCGAAGACGAATACGCCAACGAAGCTACCTTGGCCTTGGCCGGCATCGATGCGTTACGCGCTTATTTCAAATCCATCGGGGCTCCCACAACATTGACCGAAGTGGGCATTCCGGCCGAAGCCTTGCCTAAGATAGCTGCAAGCTCTAATCGCTATCCGACATCGTATACCAACTTTACGACAGAAGATATTTTGGCGATTTATCAAAGTGCGTTATGATTAATTTTCGATATTTAATCGATAAGAGCTTTTTAAGTGTTTAAAGAAAATTACAATATATATACCGAAACTTTACATAAATGAACTGTTTGTTTATTGCTATTAATAAATAGAAGTGTTAGTATAACAGTAGCATATGGCTCTTAAGAGCTCTTGGTGATGGTGGCATCACCTACCCGAAAGCGGCACGAAAGTGTCGCTTTTTTGGGATAAATTCAAATCGGATATTATTTGGTAAGGGGAATTGGCTATGACATGGGATGACTATAAGGAGTATGTGAAATCTCTCAGTGATGAAGATCGGGAGAATATGGAATTGATAGAAAAACTGGCTGAAATTGCGACACGTCATTTAAAAGATAAAGGGGAGTAACGCAAGCAAATTCGCTTGGGCAGATGTAGCATTAAATAGACTTTTTGCGGCAGAAAGTATTTATAGTAAATACAATAGCTTTTTATAAAAAGATAAAAATCAATAAATTCTATTTCCTTTGAGGCGGTCTTATTTCTATTGACCGCCTCTTTTGTTCCATTCATCGAAAACTCGTTTACGCCTTTTCTAAAATAACATACAATGCTATCAGATAAAGATAGGTTATAAAATATCTTACAGCATAGTTTATTGCATTTATTTTAGGAGGTTTATGTTTATGGAAATGAACGGGCTTTATTTAGTCATTGCTTCGGCCCTCATACTCGTAATTGCCTATCGCTTGTACGGGTCATTCGTGGCGGCTAAAGTATTAACAGTAAATCAATATCGCACAACCCCGGCGGTAGCGATTAATGACGGGGTAGACTATGTACCAACCAACAAATGGGTTACTTTCGGTCAGCACTTTGCAGCGATTGCCGGTGCCGGTCCTTTGGTTGGTCCTGTAATTGCCGCTCAGTTCGGTTACTTACCGGGCGTGCTCTGGATTTTGATTGGTTCCGTATTAGCCGGTGCCGTTCACGACTTCGTGTTGCTTTTTGCATCCGTTCGTTATAACGGTAAATCCATTGCGGATATTGCAAAATCCGAAATTTCCAGCGTTGCCGGTATGGGCACGTTGCTTGCTACTTTGTTCTTGCTCATCATCACGATGGCCGGTATGGCAGCCGTAGTTGCCAACTCCCTTGAAAACTCCTCATGGGGCTTTTTCACAGTAAGTGCTACGATTCCTATCGCCGTATTCATCGGTATTTACCTTCGTTGGATTCGCCCGGGCAAAATTCGTGAAGCCACTGTTATCGGTGTAGCTTTAATCATGGCCGCTGTTGTATACGGTCCTGACATCGCTCATTCTTCTTTGGCCCCTTACTTCACTTGGGATCGTAAATCCATTCAAATCATGTTGGCTGTTTACAGCTTCTTCGCAGCCGCTCTACCGGTTTGGTTATTATTAGCTCCACGTGGTTACTTGTCCACTTACATGAAAGTCGGCACCATCGGTGCATTAGCCTTAGGTATTATTCTTGTTATGCCGGTTCTTCAAATGCCAGCTTTCTCCGACTATGTAAACGGCGGTGGCCCTGTACTTAGCGGTTCCGCAGTTCCATTCGTATTCATCACCATTGCTTGTGGTGCGTTGTCCGGTTTCCATGCGACCGTATCTACCGGTACAACTCCTAAAATGATTACGAATGAAAAAGAAATGCTCCCAATCGGTTACGGTGCGATGCTTACTGAAGCCTTCATCGCTATGATGGCTTTGATTGCAGCAACCAGCTTACATCCAAACGATTACTTTGCAATTAACTCCACTACGGAAACTTTCTCCGCATTGGGTCTTCAAGTTCAAGAATTGCCAATGCTTTCCCAGATGGTAGGGGAAGACTTGATGCACCGTCCGGGCGGCGCTGTATCCTTGGCAGTTGGTATGGCTCACATTTTCTCCAAAATTCCTAACATGTCTCACTTGATGAGCTACTGGTACCACTTCTGTATCATGTTCGAAGCCTTGTTCATCTTGACTTTGATCGATACCGGTACTCGCGTAAGCCGTTATATGGTGCAGGAATTATTGGGTATGGCTTGGCCAAAAATGAAAGACGCTCACTGGTTACCAGGCGTTTACATTGCGTCCTTCCTCGTATGTTTCACTTGGGGTTACCTCGTATTACAAGGTAACATCGGTACCATTTGGCCATTATTCGGCGTATCCAACCAGCTCTTAGCAACTATGGGTCTCGCCATCGGTACAACGGTTATCATGCACCTTGGCCACAAACGCTATGCATGGGTAACGATGATTCCATGTTTCTTCATTGCCATCATCACTGTTATGGCTGACTATCAAAACGTATTCGGCAACTACATTCCGGAAGGTCAGTGGATGCTCGTTGGCGTTAGTGTAGTCATGTTCATCTTGGTAGCAGTCGTTATGGTTGAAGCGGTTCGCAGCTGGATTCGTTTGGCAAAACAGCCGCAAGATTTCCGTACCGAAGCTGATATCGAAGAGGAAACTCTCGAAGATATGGAACCTGAAAACGTTTAATCGAACGTTAATAGGCTAAAAAGTAAACGACTAATAGCTTACAAACATAAATGTACGCCCTTAAATTATGCTGTTAAGCAGATAAAAAATGCCATAGACACGTTGCTCGGTGAAAACCGTAGTAACGATGCCTATGGCATTTGTCGTATATTGTTAAAATGTTTGAAGCTGATTGTTGAGGCTAGCTTATTAATTAAGCATTTGATGCTTTGTCGTATAGTCCAAGTCGTTGTCTTATAGTCCGCGGCTTTCTTAGCTGATGCCCAACAATTCTTTAATCAGTTTAACCTGTGCCTTGCTCACTGGAATATCTACGAGCTCTTGGCCTTTGGCCGTCTGCTGGGGCAAACGTAACCAATAAGTGCCTTTGAACCACGGAATGACTTCCTGCACTTTATTTAAGTTGACGATATAACTGCGGTGAACGCGGAAGAGGGATGTGCCTTTTAAGCGATCCTGTAACTCCGTCAGCGTTTTATTGGAGCCGTATTTACCGGTATCGGTATGAACGTCGAGACGGCCCGATTCACCGGTAATGTAGTTGATGCTGTCGATGTCGATGAGCATGATGTGGGCACCGTCATCAACGGCCAGTTTATTAGTGCGGATAACCGGCTTGATGCTTTGATCGTTTGCGTCGTTCTGCTTTGCACCGGCTACGCTGATAGCTTCGGGAGCACTTTTGGCTCCGGTGGCCGCAACTGATGTAGCATTGTTAGCGGCTGCATGGTTAGCGGTTGTACCATTACTTGCGGCTGCGTTACCGGCGGCTCCGGTGCCGTGTGACTGCGTATGGCCGGTGGCTCCCACCAATTTTTGCACATGCTGAACCGCTTTAGCCAAACGGTCATCTTCAATCGGTTTTACCACATAGTCTAAAGCCTGCAGCTCGAAGGCTTTGAGGGCATATTCATCATAGGCCGTGGCAAAGATGATTTTGCTATCCGGTGAAATGTCGTGAATGACTTGAGCCAGTTCCAAACCGGACAGACCGCGCATATGGATATCAAGGAAGATTAAAGCCGGTTTTTCACGGGTAATTAAAGAAATCGCGGCCGTAGCGTTGTCGGCTTCGCCGATAATATCGATTACATCACTGTGGTTGGTAGTGAGTAAGTACCGCAGCTCGTCGCGAGCCGGCGCTTCATCATCAATAAGGATGGTGCGAATCATAGAATCTCCTTTCTATTCCGTTCGTTCCGGTGTCGGATCGGATTCCGGTTGAACTTTAGGGATGCGGATAACAACGGTGGTGCCTTCTTCAGGAACCGAAGTAATTTCAAGACCGTACGGGGCACCGTAGAGACCGCGCAAGCGGTGATGCACATTGCTAAGTCCGATATGACCTTGTGGCGGATGTTCCAGATAATAATCCGGGTCGCCTTGGAAACCGACGCCGTCATCGGTAACGGTGATTATAATATCCGTGTCCGTCATGGTTCCTTCAATGGCGATGGAACCGCCCACCTCGCGCGGTTGGAGACCGTGCTTGATGGAGTTTTCAATAATCGGTTGCAGCGTTAAGGACGGGATGCCGTAGCTGAAAATAGCGGGGTCCAAATTATGCGTTACGAATAACTTATCGCCGTGGCGGGCAATGGCAATTTCAAGAAAACCGCTGACCTGAGCCCATTCTTTTTCAAACATAATAACGCGGCCCGTATACTGCAAGGTAAAACGGAAAATTTGCGAAAATTTGATGAGCAAACGCCTTGCCAGCTCCGGATTGGTACGAATCAATGAGGAAATGGTATTCAGCGTATTGAACAGAAAATGCGGATTAATCTGGGTATGTAATGCCTGCATTTTCGCTGCCTCGGTCAAACGACGTTGGTAGTCGATTTCCGTCAGCTCCAGCTGGGTTGAAAATAAGTCAGCCAGACCTTGAGCGAAGGCAATATCCGACGAATCCGGATGATAGGACGGCGATGTATAATACATCTTCAACGTACCGATGATACGCGTTTTTATCATGAGCGGTACCACAATGGCACTGCTGAGCGTACAGTTCGGGTGGGTACAACCGATTTCAGCTGGCGAGTAGGCGATATGAATCGTACCGGACGTCAACGAATCGATGGTTACATGCGTCAAATGGTCATTCATGCCGGGCGCATGGTGATTGCTTTCGGCCCCGATATAGGCGAGAACCTGCTTCGTATCCGTAATAGACACCGCGTCGTAGGGGCTGTGCTTTTTAATAATTTGCACAACCGCATTGGCCGAATCCGGATTAAGACCTTTACGGAAATAACGTACCGTTTCGCGGGCGATGGACAAGATATTTTGACTCTGATTCGCCTTTTGCTGCGTCCGTTGGTAGAGGCCTGCTTTGATGATATACATGAAAAGGGCAAGGCCTAACGAGTTGGCAATCGTCATCGGTACAGTGATGCTGTTTACGAGGGCGTATGCTTGGTCATAGGGCTGAGCGACGAGCAAGATGATAAGCATCTGCAGAATCTCGCCGAAGAACCCGATACCGAGGGCAATCGGCCACGGAATGAGCTTGCCTTTGTAGTATTTTTGAAAAAGACCGGCCAAGAACCCTTCGGTGATGGAGGAAATGGCACAGGCAAGGGCCGTAAAACCACCCAACGAATAGCGGTGCAAGCCGGACACGATACCGACGGACGTGCCGAGGTACGGGCCGCCAATGAGACCGGCCGCCATGATACCAATCATGCGCGAGTTGGCAAGGGCATCCTGAATGGGAATCCCGCCGTAGGTGCCGAGGATGGCGATGCTGGAAAAAATGACCGTAAAGGCGATGCGGTCGAACCACGATAGTTTGTTGACCATGAGACGGTCGAAAAGTTTGAGCCTTGAAACGATGAGCCCCAGTATGACGGCATAGCTGATGCGTTTTATCATTTCAAGTAAAAGTATGTCGATAGCCATGAAAAATCCTTTCGTTAATGCAATTTATTGTTATTATTATATCACAGATGCAAAATACTAAAGGATAGCCATAGGGTTATATTAAGATTGCAAAATGGTCATTTTTCGATTGTGAAACGATGACGAATTTAGTAAAATAAAACCATCTAAAACATAGGTGAGATTAGGCAAGATTGAATGATTGATTACCTGTCACAGTGACAGTTTAGTTTGATAGGAGGCATAGTATGTGTTGGTGCGATATCGTATTTAAATCCGGGGCAAACCGTTTAGGTCAGGGTCTCGAAGGTACCCTTCATTTCTTGGCGTTCTGGGTGCTCACACTCAGCTTTGTGCGCTTGGGCGTGTTCTGGATTTTCGGATTATAAAAACGGTTTAACTTAAACTTTGCATAGGCTCAATATATTCATTTCGTTGAAATGATGTATATTGGGCTTATTTTTATGGTCTAAACTTGATTTAATTATTGCAAATTTGATTGACGAGTGATATATTTAACTCGTGATAAGAAAAATGAATATATTTTCAAAAATTATTTGTCACTCATATCACATGGAGGTTTAGGGCGTAGGTTTTATATCTATTAGGGGGCTATAATATGCGCACATTTAAAGTACCATACTCAAAAGACTTCATTTCAATCCAGGTGCCGGAAGCAAATCTCAAAGGCGTTTTAGAATCCGGCTCAGCCGAATATAAGGCTACGGCACCTGAAGAAGCATTAGTGGAACAAGCCTTGGATAATCCGATTGGCAGTGTCAAATTAGAAGACCTGGTTAAAGGGAAAAAGAACATGGTCATCATCACCAGTGACCATACCAGACCGGTACCAAGTAAGATTACCATGCCGATTTTGCTGCGTCGAATCCGTGAGGTGAATCCTGCCATTGATATTACAATTCTCGTGGCTACCGGTTTTCACAGACCCACAACCAAGGAAGAAATGATCGATAAATTCGGTCCGGACATCGTAGCCCATGAAAAGATTGTAAATCATATATCCGGTGATGACTCGCAAATGGCGAGAATTGGTACTTTGCCGTCAGGCGGTGCGTGTATCATCAATAAATTAGCTGTAGAAACAGAATTACTCATAGCCGAAGGTTTCATTGAACCGCACTTTTTTGCCGGTTTTTCCGGAGGTCGTAAGAGTATTTTACCGGGGATTGCCTCAGCGGTTACAGTCATGGCCAATCACTGTGCTGAATTTATAAATAGCCCAAATGCCAGGACCGGTATATTGGAAAACAACCCTATTCATAAAGATATGAAATACGCTGCTAAAGCTGCTAATTTAGCATTTATCCTAAACGTTGTTATCGATTCTGAAAAGCATATTATCAATGCCTTTGCCGGCGATTCTGAAAAAGCCCATGAAGTAGGCTGTGAATTTGTTTCAAAACTTGCCAGCGTACCAAAGGCACCCGCTGATATTGTTGTTACCACTAATGGCGGCTATCCGTTGGACCAGAATATTTATCAAGCGGTTAAAGGGATGACGGTCGCTGAAGCAACATGCAATAAAGATGGCGTTATTATTATGATTGCGGCCTGCAATGATGGGCACGGCGGTCAATCCCTATATGATAATTTAAAGGCGGTCAAAACCCCTAGAGAACTGCTTGACCGCATTGCTAAGGTGCCACGGAATGAAACAATTCCGGATCAGTGGGAAATGCAAATTCTAGCACGAATTCTTGACCAATTTACAGTCATTGTTGTGACTGATCAGTGTGATCCTCAAATGTTAAAAGACATGCATATTGAACATGCCTTTACATTTGCGGAAGCTTTAAATCGTGCTATGGAGATAAAAGGGAAGAATGCATCAATAACTGTCATTCCTGATGGAGTATCGGTTGTAGTGAAATAAAAGGAAATTAATAAGGAGCAGTAACTGAAATGTGAGTTTAAAAACTCGATTTCGTTACTGCTCCTTACTTTGTTTTAGACTTACCATATATTAATCAACGAGGAGGTGTTTTTATACTTGCTATAGATTAATAAGTGGGGCGGCGCAAAATTAATCTTCGCGTTCGTTGTCCATTGGTTCGCCGGATTTTGTTACTTCTACAGCTTTAGCATAGCTTTCTAAAAGAAGACGATAATTTGTAAAAATACGACCCCAAATTTGAGCCCATTTGTCGGCTTGAGGTGTATGCCATGTGCGCTGTAATTCTGCCAATACAGCACCGGCGTCAGTTACCACAACCCCTGCTTGGGTGAGGCGCATCATAGTGGCCATAGCAGCTTCTTTGGAATACGTACCGGATGCGTCAGGCACTGCAAATACGCGATAGCCTTCATTAACAGCACAAATAGCCGGTAATGCCATGCATACACTTGTTACCGTACCGGCGATGATTAACGTCTTTTTACCGGTTGCTTTTACAGCATCTACGAAATCTTTACAATCCCAAGAGTTTACTTCGCCGCGACGTGCTACATATACTGCATGCGGAGCCACTTCATGGATTTCCGGAATCAACGGACCATTTGGACCTTGGGGTACGGAAGCCGTCGTAATAACAGGCATATTTACTAATGCAGCTGCTTCAGCTAACGCAATCGCTCTGTCGCGAATACGCAAGAAATCAATGTCATTAATACATTGGAAGAGACCGCTTTGGTGGTCAATAAGCAACATAGCTGTGTCATTAACGTCAATCATAGGGGCTTTGCCGTCAAAATTTTTGTAAAGTTCCATTTTGAAATCTCCTTTCAAGGAATACAAACCTTGGCACATCTCTGGTGTACCTTGTGTATCCTATTATAGTGAGCGGGCTATTTAGAAACAATATGCAGAAATTTAAATATGTCTATACTTTGGCTGATTGTTAGAAAGCAATGAACAGAAAATAAAAAGTGTACATAAATTGCGTTTTTTGTAAAAAAATATACAGAAATTGAAATGTGTTTATAGTTGACCGGGTTTTTCACAGAAATAATAGTCTCCATGATAAAATAAGAGATAATAATATAGCTATGATTTCAACAGTAAGGAGATGGAGATTTACCTTGATTGAAAGCTCGAATGAAAAAACAGGAACTAAACGACACGTATCAACGGATACTCGCGAACATATAAAAGATACACTGCTGCTTATGCTGAAAACCAGTCATTTTCGGACCATCCGCATTACCGCGCTTTGTCGGGAAGCGCATATTGCGCGAGGAACGTTTTATTTATACTACAACACCATTGATGACTTGTTGGAGGATATTATTAACGATAGCCTGCAACTTATCAATTCCATGACGCCCAAAGAAAAGCAGGGATCGCTTAAGAAGTTGCAAATTATGTTAAATCAGACGGGGGATGAGGAGTTACCGAAGGACAGCTCTTTATTTCCGCCGTGTCATAAATATTTGGAACTTGAAAAATACAGATTCCTCGTAAAAGATGCGGATGTGGCTCCGATTATCGCTCAAAAAATCTACCAGTATGAAAGCCCTAAGATCGTTCCGGTGCTCATGAAAGAGCTAAATATGAAACAGGATGAAGCGGAATTGCTTTTTAAATTTATCGTTAATGGCAGCAGCTCGGTTAACCGCAGTTTGTTAGAGTTAAAAGAGAACGAGTGGTATCGCCTGCAAAAGAAGATTTTGCAATTTATTTTGGGCGGTTTGAAATGTGACCAGTGGAGTTAAAAAGCTCGGAGTATTCAATTAAATAGTGTGTGTACAAGCTCAATGTATAGCCAGCGTATTTATAAGCTATACATTGAGTTTTTTTTGTTGTGAAAAAATCATAGAG
>NZ_RQUX01000028.1 GCF_003992115.1 Veillonella ratti | reverse complement strand
TTTTAAAAGACCGATAAGACTAGATAAATACTAGTCTCATCGGTCTAAAAACCAACTCAAAATGTCCTATAGGCCAGCTTTGTCGAATACAGCTTTAATTAAGCGTTTAGTTTCTTCGTAAGATTCGCCAGGCTGAGCTTCGTACTGTTTGTCCAAGTCGAACCAAAGGTTTGGATAGTATTCGTACGGATGAGTTTTGAATAATTCATGAGCATCCTGATCTTCTACCCAGTTAATTTTAATATCTTTGTATTGTGGATTTTCTGCTTTTAATTCGTCAATGGCTTTGAATGCATTTTTGCAATAAGGGCAACCATTTAAGTGGAATCCTAAAATTTCTTTCATAGTTATCTATCCTTTTCGTATTAACAAAATGAAATATTAAAAAGGGGTAGCGGTTACTGTACCGCTACCTTTAGTGTATCATAAAATGCTTCAATATTCAATTTTATAAATATAGAAATATACAGATTTATAGAATTTTACAATTTTTACATGGTTCCTTGGTAAAATTCCAAG
The DNA here is from genome assembly GCF_003992115.1 of Veillonella ratti. Taxonomy (GTDB): domain Bacteria; phylum Bacillota; class Negativicutes; order Veillonellales; family Veillonellaceae; genus Veillonella_A; species Veillonella_A ratti. Next base: position 22,038 of record NZ_RQUX01000028.1, on the reverse strand, counting down.
AATTGTTTGCTTACGAGTGAAGGCGTATGGCCTTTTACGATAATAAAGCTCTTGTGAAAACCTGTAGATAATTCAGGTAAGCAAATGCGCGACATTTTGCGGCCGTGTACTCTTTCTTGAGAATCCATAGGGATAATGGCAACGGAACGTCCAAGTTGTGCCCATTCGATGGCAGAACTCTTTGTAGTGGTAACAGAGATAACGTTTAAGTTATTAAATAAGCGGCTGGCGCTTTGCATGAGCATGCGCACCGATCCGCCTGATAAACTGAGCGGGCAGCGGGCGATTTCTTCCCAGGTAAGACTGTCTTTTTCTTGATTATTCCAAAAAACATCATTGCGAAATACTGCATAGAGCGATTCAGGTTGCGTACAGAGAATATCGAAGCGACTGGTGTCGACCATTTGTGAATTGCATAAGCCGATTTCTGTGCGACCGTTTAATAATGATTCTGTAACATCGCTCATGAGACCTTCGTAAATCTCATAGTGTACTGACGGATATTTTTGTGAAAAAGCATGTAAGTATTGTTGTATTAGTCCCGTTGAGCGCGATGCTGATGAGCTGATACGTAAGGTCCCTTCTACAGCCGAATTCAGTCGCTTCACATCTTCGTAAGCGGCTTCTTCGATAGCACATAATTGTTGGGCTTTTTCATAGAAGATACGACCCGCTTCGGTGAGACGAAAATTAGCCCCTCGTTGACCGCGTTTTATATACAGGAGGGGCGTACCGAATTCGGCTTCCAAATATTTAAGCTGTTTGCTCAGAGCCGGTTGTGTGATGTGTAAGATGTTGGCTGCCTGAGTCATATTGCCTGTTTGTACCAAGATAATAAAATTGTAATAATATGATGTGTCCATGAGAATCCTCCCTTTGTTTAGTCGGATTGTCATGACATGTAGTTTTGGGCGTACTACTTTATTATATGTTTAATATATATTGTACTATGGTACGATATATTTGTCATTACCCCCATGGGTATAAATCAAAGGCAATGCCTATTCCGTATAGGGCAGCGCCACCATTTTAGATTCCAATAAATCCCACGCTTGTTGACCGTTGGTAAGATTGGTCATGGTTGTTTCCAGTGAATCGACTTTATCGGGATCCACATAAATTAATAGTTTTACCTGTTCCGCAAATTCCGATTCGTAGTGATAAGCCTGTTCTTGTAAAAAGCGTTCAATAGCGCCGTAATAGCTGTAGTCGATAGTAAGTGATACGATTTGGCGCGGCGCGTATAAGGTCTTCGGTGCGTCGTGTATCACTTCGGCCGCACTGTGGGAATAGGCTCTGATGAGTCCGCCGGCACCCAGTTTAATACCGCCGAAATAACGGGTTACTACGATTAAGGTGTTGGTAATGCCCGTTTTTTTCAAAACTTCCAGCATCGGTTTGCCCGCCGTGCCGGACGGCTCGCCGTTATCCGAAGAGCGTTGCTGCTCCTGACCGGGACCCAAGGCGTAGGCCGTGCAGTTGTGGGTAGCGTCCCAAAATTCTTTGTTGATGCGGGCAATACCGGCCTGTGCTTCTTCTTCTGTTTCGCAGGGAATCGCGGTGGCGATGAAGCGGGATTTTTCGACAATATATTCAATACGATGCTCTTTGGCGACCGTAATATACGATTTCATATATACCCCCTGTTAGAAAATCTTTAAAAAAGATTGATAGAGTTTATCAAAATAGTGTTTTTCGATATAGTGTAGCGGCTCAGAGACCGCCTGCAAAGCTTTGTTCAGGCAAGTATTTTTCTTTTACTTTATGATACGGAATTTTTGGGGATTTAACAATACCCCCTTGTTGACGTTTTTAATGAGAAGGTTTAACATAATATACAGATGAAATACCCCCACGGGGTATCCTGAAGGAGATGAAAATCCCTGATGCATTCCGTTAGTACAGCTACTTAAGCGTAACTGTTAAGATAGAAGTAAGGAGGAAACAAGATGCTGACAGATATGGAAGTGGAAAAATTAAGTCGTCGTTTACGTCGTATTAAAGGCCAGGTCGAGGGCATCGAAAAGATGATTGACGATCATCGCTATTGTGTAGAAGTGTTACAACAGATTGGTGCCGTAAGAGCGGCCTTATACCAAGTAGGTCTTCTAATGTTAGAAAGTCATTCTCGTTCATGTGTAGTGGATGCCATCAAAAAAGGCAAGGAAGATGATGCCATTACCGAATTGATGGGCGTGTATAAATCGTTGCATAAATAATGTAACATATATAAATAAAGCATTATGTATTATTGTGTTTTAGATGCTTGTAACGTTATTTGCCGTTAAGAAGATGTAGTATTGAGATAGAGAAAAAGGACGTGTTATATATGAGTCAAAAAAGTAATGAATTTGACATTACCGGCATGCACTGTGCAGCCTGTGTCGGTCGTGTTGAAAAAGTCGTCAGCCGTATGGATGGTGTAGCTGATGTAAAGGTTAACCTCTTAACTCGTAAAGGCAGTGTTACCTATACGGATGACAGCAAGGTAACTCCTGATGATGTAATTAAAGCTATCACGGGCATCGGCTTTGGTGCTACCTTGGCTGAAGAAGGGGTTCAGAAGCTTGAAAAAGTTAATTACAAACCTCAATTATATCGTATGATTATTGCCGCCGTTATGGCTATTCCGATGATGGTCAGCATGATGGGTAACCATTTATTCGGCTGGCCTATGTTGCCTCATTGGGTAGAATTGGTATTGGCTACGGTTGCTCAGTTCGGTCCGGGCCTCGTGTTCTACCAAGGTGCTTGGAGCGCTATTAAGAGCGGTTCCTTGACCATGGATGTGTTGGTTGCATTAGGTACTTCGGTAGCTTACTTATTCAGTATTTACAATATGTATGTAGGCAGTCACGACATGTACTTTGAAACATCCGCATGGCTCATTACCTTCATCTTATTAGGTAAGGTTCTTGAAGAAGTAGCCAAAGGTCGTACGTCCGAAGCGCTTGAAAAATTGATGGGCTTAACACCAAGTATTTCTCACGTGCAGCGTGACGGTCAGTGGGTAGATATCCCAACTGCCGAAGTTCAGGTGGGCGATATTTTACAAGTTCGTGCCGGTGAAAAAGTTCCGGTTGACGGTGTTGTGATTGAAGGTCAATCGGCGGTTAACGAATCCATGTTGACCGGTGAAAGTTTACCGGTTGAAAAAACTGTGGACAGCAAAGTTATCGGTGCTACCGTTAACGAAACCGGTGTTTTCACAATGCGTGCCGAAAAAATCGGTTCCGATACTATGTTATCGCAGATTATTAAAGTCGTAGAAGCAGCCCAGACCTCTAAAGCATCTATTCAGCGTGTAGCCGATGTCGTTGCCGCTTACTTCGTACCGACTGTTATTGCCTTAGCCGTATTAACCTCTCTCGTATGGTACTTCGGTTTTGATTCCACTTGGGGCGTAGCCCTCATGCACGGTACGGCCGTATTGGTTATCGCCTGTCCTTGTGCCTTAGGTTTGGCCACCCCAACCTCGATCATGGTAGGCTCCGGTTTGGGTGCTGAACACGGTATTTTAATTAAGAGTGCCGAATTTCTTGAACGTGCGGGGAAATTAAATGCCATCGTATTGGATAAAACCGGTACTATCACTAAAGGTACCTTGATGGTAAGTAAAACTGTTAACTTCTCCGGTGATGCCAAAGAAAATACCGGTATCATGACCGCTATCGAAGGTTTGACTACCCATCCGATTGCCAAAGCTATGGCCGCTTACGGTACTACTGAATTGGGCAACGGTGTATTGCCGAATGTTACCGGTTTTAAAGAAGTGCCCGGTCATGGTCTTGAAGCTGTGGTAGATAACCAGATGGTTCAATTAGGTCACAGCCGCTGGATGCAGTCCTTAGGGTATATGAATGAAACGATTGAAAAAGCCGTACTCGCCGAAGAAGAACGAGGCGCTTCCGTATCGCTCTTAGCCGTAGGCGGTGAAATCAGAGCGTTATGGGCTGTAGAAGATGAAGTTCGTCCGGAAGTTCCGGAAGTAATTAAGACATTACAGAGTCGCGGCATCGAAGTTTGGATGCTCACCGGTGATAACCGTCGTACCGCTCAATATATAGCCGACAAAGTGGGGATTACCCATGTTATGGCGGAAGTATTGCCTCAAGATAAAGCCGGTAAGATTGATGAATTGCGTAAATCCGGTAAAGTTGTGGGTATGGTTGGTGACGGTATCAATGATGCACCGGCCTTGACTTTGGCTGATATCGGTTTTGCCATCGGTAACGGTACGGATATTGCCGTTGAAGCGGCTGATATCGTGCTTGTTCGTAACGATTTGAACACCTTGGTTCAGGCCGTAACCTTAAGCCGTAAGACAATGACGAATATTCGTCAGAACCTCTTCTGGGCGCTTATTTTTAACAGCCTCGGTATTCCATTGGCCGCTATCGGTATGCTCACGCCAATCGTAGCCGGTACCGCTATGGCTTTCAGCTCCGTAACGGTTGTTACGAATGCCCTTCGTTTAAAAAGAGCTAAACTTAACTGATAATCGGTAACATTGATTTAGGTGGTTTAAAGTGAGGGCAGTAAAAAGTAAAAATAAATAAGACTATGTTGAAGTGAATTCCGTAAATCGAGGTTAATCTTAATTAACCTCGATTTTTCATTATTGGTTAACCTTGTGTTTTTATCTTCAGTTAACATAAAAGAAGATAACAAGTCTGAAACAACGGCATTTATCAATATAGATTAAGGTTCTACTTAATTAAAGACTTTATTACTTTTCGTAATAACAGATATAAAAAGAGGCAATTTTACTAAATGGAGCGAGAGGTATATACTATCTCTAGAGAACGAAGCTGGGGGACTGAAGCGAGCAGTTTTTCAGTCGATTTTCTAATCTCCGTATTAGCGAGCGCTGCAAACTGTACGCTAATAGAGATAAAAATTCAATATTCACTACCGAGAAAGAAAAGCACCACGATGAAGCGAGCATCGTGGTGTTTTTCTGTTTATTTTACTTGTTAAGGAAAAATCCTTGACAGGGCATATTAACTCTGTTAGAATAACGTGTAAAGTTTTTTAGCTTGACACCGTGAAGGAGTGAGTTGACATGGAAGAAAGAGTTTTGATTAGCTTGCTGTTAGACTTCTATGGCGCTCTTTTGACGGAGCGTCAGCGCCAATGTTTGGTTCTGCATCATGAAGATGACATGTCTTTGGCGGAGATTGCCGAGGAAATGGGCGTATCGCGCCAGGCTGTATATGACAATATGCAGCGAGCCAGACAATTATTGGAAATGTATGAAAGCAGGCTGCACTTGGTGGCTCAGTATGAAGAACGAGAACGTTTGATGAGTGCCATGCGTAGTGAATTAGACAGATTGAAAGCAAGTGTGGGTCGAGATGAGTTTCGCACTTCCACCAATATATTATATCAATTAGTTGCACAGATGGAGGGGTAGGATGGCTTTTGAGAATTTAACCCAAAAACTGGAAGAGGCTTTGAAATCCCTAAAAGGTAAAGGTAAAATTGAAGAAGATGATCTGAAGCAAGCCCTGCGTCAAGTGCGCTTAGCCATGATTGAAGCGGACGTAAACTTAGGCGTTGTTAAAGATTTTATCAATAACATTAAAGAAAAAGCCATCGGTCAGGAAATCTACGGGAACTTGAATCCGGTACAGACAGTTATTAAAATCGTTAAAGACGAATTGACCGACCTGTTGGGTGGCGTACAGAGTGGAATTACCATTTCTTCCAAACCGCCGACAGTGATTATGCTGGTTGGTTTGCAAGGGGCCGGTAAAACGACAACGGCCGGTAAATTAGCCGTTTACTTACGTAAGAAAGGTAAGCATCCAATGTTGGTAGCTGCCGACGTGTATCGTCCGGCCGCTATTAAACAGTTGCAGGTAGTTGGTAAACAGATTGATATTCCTGTGTTTGCCGATGAAACGCCGGGTGCCAATCCTGTAAATATTGCGCGTGACGCCATCGCGGCGAGCACGTCCATGCTTAAAGATGTAGTTATTATCGATACGGCCGGTCGTTTGGCGATTGACGAAGTTCTCATGACGGAATTAGTTAACATCAAACAGTCCGTACGACCTCATGAAATTCTCCTCGTTGTAGATGCCATGATTGGTCAGGATGCGGTTCAGACGGCGAAGACTTTTAACGAACGTCTCGGCATTGACGGCGTTGTCATGACGAAGCTTGACGGTGACGCCAAAGGCGGGGCCGCCTTATCCATTAAATCCGTAACCGGTCGCCCCATTAAATTTATGGGTACCAGCGAAAAGATGGACGGTCTCGAAGAATTCAGACCGGAAGGCATGGCATCCCGTATCCTCGACCTCGGTGACTTGGGGGCTTTGATTGATAGAACCAAGGAACTGGTAAATGAGGAAGAAGCGAAAGAGTTGGCCGATAAAATGCGGCGTAACGAATTCACGCTGGATGATTTTCTGAAGCAAATGAACCAAGTCCGTAAAATGGGGAAATTCCAAGATTTATTGGGCTTGATTCCCGGCATGGGCAAAGTTAAAGATCAATTAAAAGATATAGATTTAGATAGTAAAGAAATTCGTCGTATTGAAGCGATTATCCAATCGATGACGCCTCAAGAAAAGACGAATCCTAAAATATTGAACGGCTCTCGCCGTAAACGCATCGCTATGGGCTCCGGCACTCGTGTGCAGGATGTAAACCGCTTAATCAAGCAGTTTGAAGAAGCTCAGAAGATGATGAAAAAAATGGGATCTATGCGTAAAGGTAAAAAAGGTATGTTACCTAAACTGCCAAACTTACCGTTTATGGGTTGATCATAGAAGATATTCTTACAAGGAGGTGAAATATACATGTTAAAAATTCGTTTAACTCGCTTGGGCGCTAAAAAAGCTCCATTCTATCGTATCGTTGTAGCCGATTCCCGTGCTCCTCGTGAAGGTCGTCCGGTAGACACTATCGGTCAGTACGACGCTACTAAGTCCCCGGCTGTTATCAACATTGATGAAGAAAAAGCTTTGACTTGGTTAGGTAATGGTGCACAACCAACCGACACTGTTCGTTCCCTTTTCAAACAGCACGGTGTTATGCAGAAATTTGCTGATGCTAAGAAGTAATTCATAGAGAGGCATACTGTGATGAAAGAATTAATTACATTAATTGCGAAGTCATTGGTTAAGCAGCCTGAAGCCGTTTCTGTTACCGTGACCGTAAAAGGTGATGTGGAAGTCTATGAAGTTCACGTGGCACCTGAAGACATGGGTAAGGTTATTGGAAAGCAGGGCAGAATTGCTAAAGCAATCCGAGCTGTCGCAAAAGCAGCAGCTATTAAAGAAAACAAAAAAATATCCGTTGATATTGTCTAAAGGGTGAGAAAACATGGAAGAAATGACAGTACGTGTTCCTGTAGCTATCAAATCGAAAGTTACAGAAGGGCTCAAAGCTAAGCTTATTGCCGATCTTCAGCAGCGTTTGGATCTTGTTGAACAAGACTTACAGCAAATCGAATTCCAAGCTAAACGTTTACTCAGTGAACAAGCTAAAATCGATGCGCAAGGTCTTATTCAATTACGTCAGCAGATTGAAGAAGAAAAGCAAAAACGTTTAAACTTTAAGGCGGACGTAGCAGCCAAATTAAAGGATGCGGAAAAGCTTGAACTTGGTTCTGAAATTAGTCAGGGCACTATGGAACAGACCATTACGGTTAAAGTTGGGGATGACCTCGATGCTTTAATGGGTTCTGAAATTTTGCTCGAAGACGGCAAAATTGTCGCTTTCCGTAAATAATGGATCGGAATGAGCTGATTACCATAGGCGTTATTGTTGCCCCGCACGGTGTGCGGGGTGATCTTCGTATAATGCCGCAGACCGATTTTCCCGATCGGTTTTTGACGATGGATGCCTGCTACATTGATGGTAAAGAATACCACATCACATCCGCTCGTTATCATAAACAATTTATTTTGGCGACTTTTAAAGAAGTGCCGGATCGTAATGCTGCCGAATTGATGGCTCGCAAGGAAATTCAAGTTCCTCGCGATCAGTTGGTGGAATTGCCGGAAGGTCGTTACTACATTTTTGATATCATCGGCTTAACCGTAGAAGATACAAAGGGCCATGTACTGGGTACCGTGTCCGATGTATTGCAACCGGGTGCCAATGATGTATATGTAGTCAAACAGGAAGGTCAGCCTGATTTATTATTACCTGTGTTGGAACATGTAATTTTAGATATTGATGTTGAAGGCGGTAAGATTATTGCCGACCCGCCGGAATGGATTTAATAGAGCAGCCGAGACTTAGGTGAAGTGGCTTTGGCCGGAAAGGATAATGTGATACTATGAGAATTGACATTATTTCTTTATTCCCTGAGTTCTTTGCTGCTTTTTTTGATCATTCTATTATTAAGCGAGCTATGGCTGCCGAACGCCTTACTATGGAAGTAACGAATCCCCGTGATTTTGCTCACAATAAGCATAATCAAGTGGATGATACACCTTATGGGGGCGGGGCCGGTATGCTCATGATGGCGCCACCCATTTTTGAAGCTGTGGAGCATGTATTGGCAAAAACAGCGGAACAGGTTGATGCACCAGAATCAGCTGAAGCGAACGAACCTGCTCAAGAGCTGCGAAAACGGGTTATTTTCTTGGGGCCTACGGGCACTACTTTTAATCAGGCCAAGGCACGTGAACTGGCGACTTATGACCAGTTGGTACTCATTTGCGGTCATTATGAAGGCGTTGACTATCGCGTGGAAGAGCATTTAATCGATGAAACGATTTCCATCGGCGACTTTGTGCTTACCGGCGGTGAATTGCCGGCCATGGTTGTGGCTGATGCGGTAGCGCGCATGATTCCGGGTGTTCTGGGGGCTGCTTCGGGGGCGATTGAAGATTCCTTCTACAGGCCTATTTTGGAAGGGCCGCAGTACACTAAACCACCGGTTTTTCGCGACTGGGAGGTTCCGGAAGTATTGCGCAGCGGTCATCACAAAAACATAGCTACATGGCGCTTACAGCAGGCCTTATTGCGAACTCGCCGTTTGCGTCCGGATTTATTGGAACGCGAACTTACAGATGATGAAAAACGGGCAATTAAAGAATTGGAAAAACAAGGTCTATGGAAACCATAAACAGGTGGAAATTTCATAGGCCTTTTTTGTATAATGTATGTAATGATAGTTTGACGGACGGCAGGCTTTAAAGGCGCTTACAGCTAAGCCAACTTGATTTACCTGTTTGCCCGAAGTTTACGTTTTTAGAAATGAGGGACTGCTATGAAACCACGCATTGCAATTACGGCCGACACTTATATGGATGCTACGAACAGCACCAATTTACAACGAGCACCGTATGTATCTCGTGAGCTGGTAGAAGTGCTCAGTGCATTGGGATGTATTCCGTTTATTTTACCGGATGTACCGAACGCCATCGGTGAAGACTATTTTGAATTATATGATGGTCTTATTGTTCATGGCGGACCCGATGTAGATCCTCATTTATTCGGTGAAGAACCACGTCGTGAAATCGGTATGGTGAATTATAAACGGGATGTGTTTGAGCGTGAATTGATTCAGGCTACCGTTAAGGTGCGTAAACCCATTTTGGGTATCTGTAAAGGGGCGCAAATCATCAACGTAGCATTAGGCGGTGATTTGTATCAAGACATCAAAACGCAGTGCCCGGATTCGTATATTAAGCATTCCCAAAAAGCGCCCGGCGGTTATCCTACTCACAGTATAACCGTGGCTAAGGACAGCTTTTTACATGCTGTGTTAGGGTTAAATACTTTGGTTAATTCCCGCCATCATCAGGCGATTCGTGAGGTTGCTCCTTCATTGAAAGTAACGGCTACCAGTCCCGACGGCATTGTGGAAGGCATTGAAAACAATGATGCGTCTGTAGTAGGCGTACAGTGGCATCCTGAAAATATGTGGCGTGAACACGAAGATATGTATGCTCTTTTTGAAGCGTTTGTGTCAAAAGTTAAGGAACGCATGTAATACAGGAAAACTTACTTTTAATCATAACGGACTTGTTTTAATAATAGCGGGCTTGAACGATAGTGAAGATGACTCATAGACTGTGATTAATTCGCTAATCTGTTTGGTCTATAGTTCTATAAATGCTATAATAAAAAGATAGATAGTTTTAGAAGGAGATTATTATGCGAATTATAGGTATAGACCCGGGCACCGCTATTTGCGGTTATGGCATTATCGACGTGGACGGCAGTCGGCTGCAACCCGTTGCTTACGGCTGTATTACAACCACGCCGCAGGACACGGATGCCATGCGGCTTGAAATATTATTCAATGATTTAAGTGATATTTTGGAAGAATACCGGCCCGATAAATTTGGCGTAGAACAATTGTTTTTTAATCGCAATGTAACGACCGCCATTGCCGTAGGACAGGCGAGGGGCGTCATTTTATTGGCCGCCAGCCAACGGCGCATCCCTATTTATGAGTATACGCCGCTACAGGTTAAGCAGGCCGTAGTAGGCTATGGTCGTGCAACTAAAGAGCAGGTTATTTATATGACTATGAATATGCTCGGGATTCGTGAAAAAATTAAGCCCGATGATACGGCCGATGCTTTGGCCATTGCCATTTGTACCGCTCACAGCTCCCATGGCGATGACTTACGGCGCCGTTTGCAGTTATAGATTTTGTAGGAGGCAGTAGTTCATGATAGGTTTTCTTCGTGGTATCATTAATCAGATTTTTCAAGGCTCCTGTTTTATTGATGTGCATGGTGTAGGTTATCGCGTATATATTTCAGGAACAACCCGCGATGCGTTAATAGAAGGACAGGAAGCGTTATTATATACTCATATGAGTGTTCGCGAAGATGCGATTCAGCTCTATGGATTTGCTACACAAGACGAATATGATCTTTTTACTTTGCTGATTTCCGTGTCCGGTATCGGGCCGAAAGTGGGGCTCGGTATTTTGTCCGGACTGTCCGTGGATGGCATTAAAGTGGCCATTATGAATGGCGAATTGGGAACACTTACGAAGCTTCCCGGTATCGGTAAAAAATCGGCCGAGCGTTTGGTGCTCGAATTAAAAGATAAAATCGGTAAATTTACGACGGCACCGGCCCCTCAGGCGGCCCTGGATACGGCGGTACATGCTGCGCAAACCGGCATTGCCGGTGAGGCGGCGGAAGCATTAATGGCCTTGGGCTATCGGGAATCGGAATTTGTTGATATACTCACTCAATTGGATAATGGTGAGCGAGATGTGGCGACATTGATACGCGACGTATTATCTGAATTGGGAAAGGGTAGGTAGTCATGAAAGAAGAAATACGTGTGGTTGACAGTCAAAGCCGCGTGGTGGGGAAAGAAGAACAAAGTGGCGACACTTGGCAGTTCTCCTTGCGACCGCGCTACTTGCACGAATACATTGGCCAAACGGATGTAAAAAATAATTTAAAAGTATATATTCAAGCGGCGAAAGAGCGTAAAGAAGCGCTTGACCATGTTTTGTTATACGGACCGCCGGGGCTTGGTAAAACTACCTTGGCCGGCATTATTGCTAATGAAATGGGCGTAAACTTCCGCATTACATCCGGACCGGCCATTGAACGTTCCGGCGATTTGGCGGCGCTCCTCAGTAATTTGCAGGACCATGATGTATTATTCATCGATGAAATACATCGCTTATCCCGTACGGTGGAAGAAGTGTTGTATTCTGCTATGGAAGATTATTCCTTGGATATCATAGTCGGGAAGGGACCAAGCGCCCGTTCGGTGCGCATCGATTTAAGACCGTTTACCTTAGTCGGCGCTACCACTAAGGCGGGAGCCCTTTCGGGACCGTTACGCGATCGTTTCGGTATTATTAATCATTTGGAATATTACAAACAGGATGAGTTGGAATTCATCGTAAAACGGGCGGCGGAAGTATTGAATACAAAGATTACCGATACCGGCGCTGCTGAAATTGCCCGTCGTTCCCGGGGAACCCCGCGTATTGCGAACCGCTTGTTGAAGCGTGTCCGCGATGTGGCGCAAGTGTTGGGGGATGGTGAAATTACCAATATTATTGCCGATGATGCTTTACAGCGTTTAGACATTGATCAATTGGGACTCGATCGGGTAGACCGGGTAATTTTAAAAACAATTATTGAGAAATTTAACGGTGGCCCTGTCGGCATCGATACGATTGCGGCGGCTACCAGTGAAGAGCGCGATACCATCGAAGATGTGTATGAACCGTATTTGATGCAATTGGGCTTTTTGATTCGCACAAGTCGCGGGCGTATGGCGACGCAGTTAGCCTATGACCATTTGGGAATTACCAATCCCAATGCCAATGCGTCTAATCAGGGGGATTTATGAGATTGAGAGCAGTAAATCGTGTAATTTTGGCATCCGTTTTAAGCTGTTTGATGACATCGGTTGCGCCCGTGTGGGCGGCCAGTGTGACGGTCACTAAAGAAGGGTCTGAGTCGACAACGACGACTACGACGATTAAAACACCGATAAAAGAAACTAAATCGACGACAACGGTGGTAACGAAGGCGAATAAAGATACCCATACGGTAACTACGACGAAAACTACTACGATTACTACGAAGTCGGAAAGTAAGAGTGTTGCAAAAGCTACTGATACGAAAAACAATGCTACCGCTTCAAACTCTAAGTCCACGAAAGTGCCGGCCTTTAATACGCCTCAGCAAGCTAATATTCCGGCCATTCGTGTTTTATTGGCGACACGCAGCAGTACTTGGCCTGTAGCCGGCAGCGGCCAGTTGGCGGTGTATACGAGCAATAAATCACCGTTTGCCAAATTTGCCGCTACGGACACCGTAACAATCGGCGTTAAAAATAATAAAGTTACGGTAAATGGTAAAACCGTAGACGGTTCTGCCTATATTAAATCGTGGCAAGGTAATGTGGAAGGCACTATTTTGCTGGATAGTAAACCGTATCGTGGCGCCATTAAAATTGTGCCTACTTCGTCAGGCGGTATGATGCTCATTAATGAAGTATCTATTGAAGAGTATTTGTATGGCGTGGTGCCGGCAGAAGTATCGCCAAGCTGGCCGCAGGAAGCGTTAAAAGCACAGGCCGTAGCAGCGCGTACTTATGCTTTATATAATATGAAACAAAGTGCCGCCAAAGCTTACGATGTGCAGCCAACCACGAATCATCAGGTTTATAATGGTCAGGCTGCCGAATTTAACAGTACCACTAAAGCCGTAGATGATACGAAGGGCATGGTTGTACAGTATAAGGGACAACCTATTGAAGCCTTGTTCCACTCCAATGCCGGCGGTTACACGGAAAACAGTGAAAATGTGTGGGGCAGTAATGTGCCATATTTGCGCGGCGTTAAGGATTATGCCGATTACAAACAAAGCGGCGACAGCTTTGCTTGGACCGTTAAACTTACGCGGGCCGAAATGGAAGCGAAGTTGCGTGCGGCCGGTAAAGATGTGGGCACCCTTAAAGAAATTAAACTCAGTACCTTGCGCCAGCGACCTATGAAATTTGCTGACCGCGGTGTGTCTGGTCGAGTTATGACGGCGGATTTTGTAGGTAATAAAAAGACGCTCACTTTGACGGGCGAGACGATTATGAAAATATTCGGCTTGAAATCCACCTTGTTTGATTTCTACGTAAACGTGAAAGTGCCGTCTACGGCGGATAGTTTTAAAAATCCAAAAGCTTATCACACGTTTAAAAAGGCGACTGATACCGTTTCGATTCGCGGTTATGGCTGGGGCCATGGTTTAGGCTTGTCTCAGTGGGGCGCAGCGGCTATGGCGGCGAAAGCACTTACGTCGGCTAAGGATTATTACAAAACGATTTTAACGCACTATTATACGGGTGTGACTATAGATAAAGCGTATTAATTTGTCTCAATTAGCATGCATAGCTAAGCCTGACAGATAGGAAATACGCGTAATCTCAAAAAACGTATTAACTACAGTTTGAAAGAAGGAAGTTTTACCATGAAGGTAACAGATTTTGATTATGAATTGCCGGAAGAGCTGATTGCTCAGCATCCGGTGGAACCGCGTGATACATCGCGTCTTATGCTCCTTGATAAGGTGACCGGCGAAGTGGCTCACAAGGATCATTTTTATGACATCGTTGACGAATTATCCGACAATGATGTGTTGGTCTTCAACGATACGAAAGTAATTCCCGCTCGTTTATATGGTCATCGACAGGGCAGTGGCGGCAAAGTAGAAGTATTGCTCCTCACGCCTTGTGGTGAAAATAAGTGGGAATGCTTGGTCAAACCGGGTAAAAAATGCCCGATTGGTCAGGAGTTGGTATTCGATGACCGCTTGACCGGTAAAGTATTGGATAAAACAAGCTTTGGCGGTCGTATCATTGAATTTACGGCACAAGGTGTTTTCGACGATATTATTCAGGAAATCGGCGAAATGCCGTTGCCGCCATATATCCATGAAAAATTAGAAGATAAAGACCGTTATCAGACGGTGTATGCTCGTGAAAAAGGTTCGGCTGCCGCACCTACGGCGGGGCTTCATTTTACGCCGGAATTATTGGAACGCTTAAAAGCCAAAGGTGTTACTTTGGCCTTTGTAACCCTTCATGTAGGGCTCGGTACGTTCCGTCCCGTTTCGGAAGAAACGATTGAAGACCATGAAATGCACAGTGAATATTATGTGGTAACGGCGGAAACGGCTAAAATTATTAATGACGCTAAAGCCGCCGGTAAGCGCATTGTGGCTGTAGGGACTACTTCGGTGCGTACCTTGGAATCGGCCACGAAGAATGGCGTTCTTCAGGCCGGTCACGATTGGACGCAGATTTTCATCTATCCCGGCTATGAATATAAGATGGTAGATGCTCTTATAACGAATTTTCATCTTCCTCAATCAACGTTACTCATGCTCATTAGTGCGTTGGCGGGCAGAGAGCATTGCTTAGCTGCTTATAAAGAAGCGGTTAAGGAACGGTATCGCTTCTTCAGCTTTGGCGATGCCATGTTTATTCGCTAACAGATTGGCGACATAACATACTTCGCTTGATTGTTAACAGTCAGGCAACGCGATGTTATGTTTATTCGTTAAATATTTTGTGCTATAATATGTACTTGACAGGTTGCAACTAGATAGGAGGATATGCTTGGTTATTACCTATGAATTACAAAAAGAATGTCCCCATACCGGTGCACGGGCGGGGCTTTTACATACGCCGCACGGTACATTTAAAACACCTATGTTTATGCCGGTAGGCACACAGGCAACGGTTAAAACCATGTCGCCGGAAGAATTAAAAGAGATGGGCGCCCAGATTATTTTGAGCAATACCTATCATTTGTTCTTGCGTCCCGGTCCGGACCTTGTAGAAGAGGCGGGCGGTTTACATCGCTTTATGAATTGGGATGGCGGTATCCTGACCGACAGTGGCGGGTTCCAGGTTTTCAGTCTCGGTGATTTGCGTAAAATTACCGAAGAAGGGGTAGCCTTCCGTTCCCACATCGATGGTTCCAAGAAGTTTTTATCACCTGAAATTGCTACTAAAGTACAGGAGCAATTAGGTGCCGATATAGCGATGGCTTTTGATGAATGTATTCCGTATCCGGCTGATTATGCCTATGCGGATCGTTCTACGGCGCGTACCACTCGTTGGGCGGAGCGTTGCCGCAAGGCGCACACATCGCCGACCCAAGGCATGTTCGGTATCGTTCAGGGCGGTATGTATAAAGATTTACGAACCCGTAGTGCCAAAGAATTGGTGGCTATGGACTTTGACGGTTACAGTATCGGCGGTTTATCCGTTGGGGAACCGCACGATTTGATGTACGATATCTTGGATCACACAACGCCATTATTACCGACTAATAAGGCTCGTTATTTGATGGGCGTTGGCACACCGGATTGTTTGGTGGAAGGTGTGGCTCGCGGGGTAGACATGTTTGACTGCGTATTCCCGACGCGTGTAGCGCGTAACGGTATGGCCATGACTCATAATGGTCGTGTAGTTATTAAAAACGCTACGTACGCTCATGATTGGGGCCCGTTGGAAGACGGCTGTCAGTGCTATACTTGCCGCAATTATTCTCGTGCTTATATTCGACATTTATACAAGGCGGAAGAAATTTTGGCTTTCCGTTTGGTGTCGTATCATAATTTGTATTTCTTATTGAATTTCATGCGTCAAATGCGCGCCGCTATTTTGGAAGACCGATTCCCGGCTTTTCGTGATGAATTTTGGGCCGGTTATAAAAAATAGGGGACACTAGACGTTGAAAGATATATATGTTTTTTTGGAGGTGAACAGACAGTGGCAGATTTAGAACAGTTATTTCAAGCCGGTTGGCCGATATTATTAATGGTTGTAATTTTCTATTTCCTTTTATATCGTCCACAGAAAAAGCAACAGAAAGCTCGTAACGAACTTTTGAACAGTTTGAAAAAAGGTCAGAAAATTGTGACTATCGGTGGTATTTACGGTACAATCAATGCTTTGACTGACGATGCAATTATGCTTCAAATCGCTGAAAAAGTTGAAATCAAATTAGCTCGTTCCAGCGTAGCTCATGTGCTTGGCAAAGATGACAAATAATATGGATAAGCATACAATGCGCCTTGCTTTTAAAGCAAGGCGCCAAGCCATGTCTGACAGTGAATGCAAAACGCGGGCTGAGGCACTGTGCAAACACATTATGGAATCAGCCGAATATAAAAAAGCTCACTCCGTAATGGCCTATTTGGCGATGCCGAAAGAGGCTAATCTTGATACTCTGGTTGCACATGCTTTGGCAGATGGCAAAGCGGTCTTTGTGCCGGTTTGCGTATCTAAAACCGAAATGATTGCAGCTCGGTTAACACGCCTTGATGACGTGAAAACAGGCGTCCTTCATATACGCATTCCTAATGAACCTTATGAAACGGCGGCGCCTAATGAACTGGATTTAATTTTAGTTCCCGGCGTAGCTTTTGATACCAAAGGTGGCCGTATGGGGATGGGGGCCGGTTATTATGACCGATTTTTGGCGAAAGTCCCTAAAGAACGCTTAATCGGCGTTGCTTGGGACATCCAAGTTGTATCCGATGAGATTCCTATGGAAGCGCATGATAAACGCCTCGCCGGGTTAATTACGGACGAGCGCGTTTTAACATTTAAATAATTATGTATCTTAATTATGTGAAATCATTTTATACTGCTATTACGTTTCAATTTATTGACGAATAGTGGCTGCCCTGGCGATTTAAGGAGGGGGAATTTTTTTGAACGGGAAGGCACTTGCAAAATTTCTTGCAGTTATTGTCTTGATCTTTGCAGCCTTTATTTATTTTATTGGGCCTTTGGCACAATCGATAAAACAAGGTCTTGACTTGCAAGGTGGTACTCACATTGTTCTCGAAGCAGAAGATGCGGGTGAGAACAAAGTAACTGATGATGCGGTAGAACGAGCCAGACAGATTCTTGAACGTCGTATCAACGAAATGGGTTTGGCTGAACCATTAATTCAGCGTGAAGGTAAAAAACGTATCATTATCGAATTACCGGGTGTTAAAGATCCGGACCAAGCCATTAAAACCATTGGTAAAACAGCGGTTATGGAATTTAAGGATGAAAATGGCACAGTTCATTTAACCGGTAATGATTTAAAAGATGCGAAAGAACAGATCGGTCAGAATAAGCAGTTCATGGTAGCTATTGAGTTTACCGATGAAGGGGCTAAGAAATTCGCTGATTTGACAACTATGAATGTGGGTCGTCACATCGGGATTTATCTTGATGGAGAACAATTAACAAACCCTGTAGTTAACGAACCGATTACAGGCGGTAAAGCCGTAATCACCGGTAGTAAGACGTTAGATGAAGCTAAAAACCTTGCGATTTTGCTTCGTTCCGGTGCATTGCCTGTAAAAGTTAATGTATTGGAAGTTCGTACCGTAGGTCCGACACTTGGTCAGGACTCCAAAGATAAGTCGGTAACAGCCTTTGCCGTAGGTATCGGTCTTATCGTAGCGTTTATGTTGGTATTGTACCGTGTATCCGGTTTCGTAGCGACCACAGCGCTTCTCATTTACGTATTATTATTGTTGGCCGTATTGCATTTCTTGCAGGCGACCTTAACCCTGCCGGGGATTGCCGGTATTATCCTCTCCATGGGCGTCGCGGTGGATGCGAATATCCTGATTTTCGAACGCTTTAAAGAAGAAGTTCAGGTTGGTAAAACTTTGCGCATGTCTATGGAGTCCGGTTTCCGTCGTGCCCTCGCCACAATCGTGGATGCGAACATGTCCGTTATGATTACGGCTGCCATCTTGTTTGTGCTTGGTTCCGGTCCGGTGCGTGGTTTCGCTATCACCCTCGGTCTCGGTGTTGCTATCAGTATGGTTACGGCCGTATTTGTAAGCCGTTATTTATTGCGGATGTTGATTGAATGTAATTTGACGAATCATCCGTTCTGGTATGGTGCTAATGTGTCGCCAACCGCAACCATGGAACTTTACAAGAAAGGAGGCAAAAAATAATGCGTTTTGACGTTATTAAACACCATCGTTGGTGGTTCACTTTGTCTTCTCTCTTGGTTATTGCCAGTCTTGTGTCTATCTTCGTACGCGGTTTTAACTTCGGTATCGACTATACCGGTGGTACCATTGTAGAAGTAGTATTTAATCAGCCGGTACAGGTTGCGCAAGTTCGTGAAGATTTGAAACAGTTCAACTTGGAAAATGCCGTTATTCAGTTGTCCGGCGAAAGCAATGAAACATCCGGTAAGGACGTTATCATTCGTACCCGTAACCTCGATGCCAATGAAAGCGCAGCCATTGTTGAAAGCTTAAATAAAAATGTAGGCCAGAATGAAGTAAAACGTGTGGAATCCGTAGGGGCCGTTATCGGCTCGGAAGTTACGGAACATGCGCTCATTAACTTGGCGATTGCCTTCTTGGTATTGGCTGCTTACATTTCATTCCGTTTTGAATATAAGATTGCCTTCTCCTCGTTGGCTGCTATTTTCCATGACCTTATCATGGTACTCGGCGTATTTTCCTTCTTCCAGTTGGAAATCGATGCGTCCTTCTTGGCCGCTATTTTGACGGTAATCGGTTACTCCATGAACGAATCGGTAGTTATCTTCGACCGTATTCGTGAAAACACACATACCCACAAACGTTCCGATACCTTTGCGGACTTGGCGAATGCAAGTATTGCGCAAAGTATTCACCGTAGTTGCTATACTTTAACAACAGTATTGTTTGCTTGTTGTTCGCTCTACTTCTTCGGTGGCGATACAACTAAAAACTTTGCTCTCTGTATGATTGTCGGTTTCGTAAGTGGTGCGTACTCTTCCATTTGCGTAGCTACTTCTATTTGGGCTATTTGGAAGAGCAGCAACAAAAAAGATATGCGTAATGCCGTTAAAGCTAATTAATTGTAATACATAAAATTAGTGTGGCTATATAATGCGAACGGTAGTATAATCGTATAAGTAATATAATTAACACAGTAGTCTTTCGAGGCTACTGTGTTTTATTTGTACTTTATGAGTTACCGAAAAGAACGGGACTCATTAAATATAGCCAAAAGCATAACTGTGATATGACAACCAAGTTTTAATAGTCTTTCGTTAGGGAATACTATACTGGCGTGATAATAGCGAAAAAGGAAGGAGATGTCTATGGGTCAGGACGGACAAAAAAATAGTACTCAACAAACTAATGCAGGGAGTACTCATGATATGGGGGATATGATGTCAACGAATCAACAGCAGGCAACGGAAGAAGGCAAAATCTGGTCAGCAGAATTCCTTGGCTGTGGGTTAAGTAGTTGTCTCTACTATATGAGCCAATATATATTGATTGCGGGTTTACCTTTGATTATTACAGGGGGCTACGGCGGGACTGCCTTCCAAGCCGGTATGGCTATGACGTATTTCCAGATCGGTACGATTCTTTGTCGTCCCTTTGCCGGTGAAATCATCGACGGTTTTGACAAGCGGAAGGTCTTGTTTGCGACGACCGGGATTTTCCTGCTCATTATGATAGCGTTTAATTTTACACAGTCTATGGATTTAATCTTCTTTTTACGTTTATTGCACGGTATGATTTTTGCTGTCGGTACGACGGCGGTAGCGGCGGTGGCCGTTTTGGTACTGCCAAAACATCGTAAAGGGGAAGGAATTGGTTATTTTTCTGTATTCGTTAATGTAGCCATGGTTGTCGGACCGTTTTTAGGGCTGACCATTCTGGATTTGTGGGATAAGAATGCCTATTTTATCTTTTTAAGTCTTTGTGCCTTGTTGAGTTTTTATGTGGTAAATCGTAAACAGCTCGATGAGTCTTTGGCTTTGCCGCAATTGGCAAAAAAACGTCCTTGGAATTTTGATCGTTTCTTTGAGCGCACTACCTTGCCATGGGCTATTATCGGTGTTTTTATCAGTTTTACCTATTCCGGTGTACTGGTTTTCGTACCGATTATGCTCACTGAGATGGGTCAGGGCACAATGGCCAGTATCTTTTTTGTATTATATGCCTTAACCATTGTAGTGACCCGTCCGTGGGTAGGTCGTGCTTTTGACCAGTTAGGTGCCAATATATTAATTTATCCGGGTTTTCTTCTTTATGGTATTGGCATTGTCATATTAAGTCTGGCTACTACGCCATGGTGGATTATTGCATCAGCACCGATTATCGGTCTCGGCTATGGTGCCATTAGTCCGGCCTTCCAAACTTTAGGCGTTCAAGCGGCCGCTCCGGAACGAGCCGGTGCGGCTAATGCAACGTACTTCTTGTCGTTGGACATTGGTGTAGGTTTAGGCTCAGCTCTTTTGAGTTTAGTCATCGGCTGGGTCGGCTTTGAATTGATGTATCAACTTAATGCTGCCATCGCCATTGTGGGGCTTCTAATTTATCACTTCTATGTGAAACGTTTTTATCAACGTTTGGCGTAAAATATAATAGTTATAATCAATAAACCGCAACATTAGATAATAGTTATATTACTAATTGTTGCGGTTTTTGTTGTATAACGAGTTGTCATCGTATTTAGTATTAAGCTATATATCAGTTATGGCTTCTTTTTTTATAACTACACATTATGCTTAATCACTTTTTGAGATAAAATTTAGAAAATTAGTTGATGAAGTTGATTTTTTACTATATTATATTTAGTAGAGAATCATTTTCTATTTTGTGTTAGTGTATAGTTATTTTGAAAAAGAGGTGGAGCGTATGAAAATTTGGAAAAGTGCAGTTTTAACGTTAGGTGTATTGGGCATGTTAAACTTGGGTGGTACATTTGAAGTAAATGCAGCTGATTGGTACTACTTGGGTGAAAATACTGAAGGCGAACAATACTCGGTAGATAATAGCTCGGTTGTAAAAGATGATCGAGTAGCTACCATGTGGATTCGTGTAAATGAAACTAATGGCGAACATTATTTAGAGTTGGTTCGTATAAATCGTATTAACTACACTATGCAAACATTAGATGTAAAACCTTTCCATGCTGATGGCACGCCATATGCAGCGGACGAGTTTTATTTTGATAATACCGTAGATACAATTCCGGAAGGCAGTATGGGTGAAGAGTTGTTCTACCTCGTGTGGGGGAAGAAATAGTTTCTTACGCACAGCAATGTACAGAATACAATAAAGTAAATTATTAAGAATACATAGCCGATTGCCTGTGGGGCGTCGGCTATTATATTTCTTATTTTAAAATTTTTTGAAAAAATTTTAAAATAGGGGTTGACGTAATCCGCAATAATTTGGTAAGATAATCAAGTCGTCAGTTGAAGACGACAAACAACACAGAGTGTTGTGAGTAGCCTGAATGTTTAAATCTCGTAAATAACTTGTAAAAAAGTTGTTGACAGAATAAAACAACGGTGTTACAATATAAAAACCGTCAGAGATGACGGTGACTGAATCGCAAATCTGAAATGCACTAAGTGCAATGAAGATTAAGCGAGCAGATCTTTGAAAATTGAACAATGTAAGGTAATCATTTTTAACGAAATGAACATAGCCAGAGTGCGGGTTTCAACAACGTTGAAACCAACCAAATAAATTCTAGGTCAGATAACTTCGGTTAAGCTGACAAACAACGAAAACGAGCTAG
>NZ_RQUX01000027.1 GCF_003992115.1 Veillonella ratti | reverse complement strand
GTGATTTTCATTTCTCTGATCCATATCCTAACTATCTCTGGGATTAAATTACCAACTCAAAATGTCCTATAACCCGAAAAATAAAATTTCCCTTGACATGGACAAATGTTTTCTCGTATAATGATTTCAATTTAAAAAAGCAGAATGCTTAGTGTAGCGGGCAACATAATTGCGGAGCTCGCAAGCAGGACGCGACGTAAAAGTTATGACGAAAGAAAGTAGCCCTGTAAGGCATGCGCAGAGAGCCGTTGGTTGGTGTAAAACGGCAGTGATTACAGTGTGAAGTTCCTTTCCGAACTGCAAGGCTGAATTAAGTAGGCTGCGCCGGCGTGGTTGTCGTTAGAAGAACTATGAGTTGGTCGATTCGAGATAATGAGGGTGGTACCGCGGATATTCCGTCCCTTGGGTACTACCCTCTTTTTTTATACTCCGAAATCGTCAATGAGGGTGGTACCGCGATTCGTCATCGTCCCTTTTTAGGGGCGATTTTTTATTTCATAGTTGGCGTTGGCGATTTTGCCAATATGATATTTTGAGAAAAAGGCGGACGGGCCGGTGATATGCCCCAATCACCAGAGAGAGGAGCGATTTAAATGACTATTTCAACTGTGATTGTAGGGCTGTATGTGGTATTACTCTTCGTGATTTCCTGGGCGTCGCGCAAGTTGACCACGGGCAAGGCGGAAAATTATGTGCTTGCCGGGCGCCGTATGACAACACCACTTATTACTGTATCTATCGTAGGTTTGGCTGTAGGCGGGGCGTCTACCATCGGGGTGGCTGAACAGGCCTATGTAAAAGGTATTTCCGCCGGTTGGTACACGGCCGCTTGGGGCCTTGGTGCCATTGTGATGGGCCTTACGGTGGCGAAACGGTATCGCCGTTTGAATATTACGACGGTTCCGGAAATGTTGGAACGCTACTATGATAAAAAGAGCCGTATTGCAGGTATTGTGATTCAAATCATGGTTCAACTTTGTGTTATGAGTTTGCAATATGTGGCGGGCGGTACCATTTTGGCAGCTTTATTGCCCGATGTGTTCACCGTAACGACCGGCATGATCATGAGTGCCGTAGTTTTTATCGGCGTTACTATGATGGGCGGCATGTGGTCCGCCAGCATCTCCAATTTGTTGAATGTTACCCTTAAATATATCGGCATTTCCGCCGCTGCTTATATGGCTGTTATTATGATGGGCGGTACCGCCGTCATCGAAGCACAGGCACCGATGCCTCACATGTTCGATTTAGTAGACGGTGTAGGGGGCATGACGATTTTGACTTGGATTGTTACTTTGATTACGGTGAATCTGTCCTTGCAGAGTATCATTCAAATTTCGCTTGGCGCCAAAACGGTGGGCGTTGCTCGCAAAGGTTTCATTTTGGGCGGACTTATTATGTTACCAATCGGTTTCATCAGCGCCTACTTGGGCGTGATTGCGGCTGAATTATATCCCGGCTTGGCACCGGCATTGGCATTACCGAAATTAATCGTTTCGCTTCATCCGCTCTTGGCCGGTTTAACCTTGGCAGCCCTTTGGGCAGCCGATGTGAGTACCGCTTGTAACTTGCTCTTAAGCTCCGGTACTTTATTCTCCCAGGATATTTACAAACGTTTCATCAATCCGAATGTAACCGATGAAAAATATACGCTTATTACCAAAATTGCAATCGTAGTTATGGGGCTTATGACATTCATCTTCGCATTGACTATCAGCGGCATCATCGCTACCTTGATGCAGGGCTTAAGCTTAATGGCAGCCTTCGCGGTTATCGTCTTGATGACCTTGTTCGCCCCTAAATACTGCAGCCGCATCGGTGCTTTCTATACTTTAGTAGCGGCTGTTGTGACTTTATTGGCTTGGAACTTCGTACCGGCCGTACGCATCGTGCCACATGTAATTTATTTGGAATGGATTGTGTGCAGCATTACTTTCGGTGTTTGTACCTTAGTAAGCCGTCAAGCTATTAAAACAGATGCTGCGCTGGAAGGGGAGACAGCGGAAGAAGGTATGGTTAATTCGTTGAATTAAAATCAGATTTATTAAAAACAGTAAGGGTTAAATATTGTATGGAGCGCTCCGGATAATACCGTGAGGGCTCCTTTTATTTGTCCCATGCCCCTTTTATTTTCGCTGTGTATTGAATTCGTGCTATAATTAATAATTAAGATGTGTTTTGCTCGAGGAGGTTGCGCCGTGACAAGAAATGAAATACTAAATGGCTTACAATCGCTTAGAGCCAATGAAGTAAGCCGTGTTGAAAGCAATCCCCATAAGCCCTTCAAAGTAGGGTTAGTATATCCGAATACGTATTTCGTAGGAATGAGTAATTTGGGGTTGCAGATTATATATGCAGAAGTGAATTTACGTGAACGAAGTTGTGGTGAACGGTATTTTATGCCGGCCTCGTCGGAGCTTCGTGATTATGAAAAACATCGTTTGCCGCTCATGAGTGTGGAGACGCAAAGACCGCTCAATGAATGTGATGTTATCGGTATCGATATTACCTTTGAGATGGATTATTTTAATATACCGCAGCTTTTAAAATTAGGCCGTGTGCCGGTGAAACGAATCCACCGCATCGAGCGTGATCCTATCGTAATTGCCGGCGGTCCCTGTGCCACGTTTAATCCGGAACCATTATCAGATTTTATTGACGCCTTTATCATCGGTGAAGGGGAAGAGCTGATCTCCGAGATGCTCACTGTTATTGAAGATGGCCGTTTGAACCATACATCACGATCCGAGATATTGATGGATTTAAGCAAACTGCCCGGGGTGTATGTGCCTGAACTCTACGAGCCGCAATATGATGAAAATGGTGATTTTGCCGGTTATGAAGTGAATAGGAGAGCCTTTTCAGAAGATGGCGCAGCAGCGCCAGATGAACCCTCAGAGAAATCCGCCGCCAGAGCTTCAGACAAATCCGCCACCGGAGCTTCAGAGAAATCCGCAGCCGGAGCTTCAGACAAATCCGCAGCCGGTGGGGTAGAATCTAATGTCCCTCGTGTTACGCGCCATTGGCGACAGTTGGAGTCGGTAGGAGAAACCGTAATCGCCACCGATTATACAGAATTCGGGGCTATGTACATCGTAGAAGTGGCTCGTGGTTGCGGACGTCATTGTCGCTTCTGCATGGCCGGTTATTGCTATCGCACACCGCGTTTGCGTAGACTCGATTTATTGAAAGCCGGCGTAGATAGGGCGGCTGAGTTAAACAAGAAAGTGGGACTCATGGGCGCCGCTATTTCCGATTATCCTGATATTGATGAGTTGGTGAATTATATTCGCGCAAAAGGTTTGCGTTATTCCTGTGCCTCCTTACGGGCCGATTCGTTGACCCAAGCCGTAGTGGACGGACTTGCCGCCAGTGGTCAACAGACGATTACTATAGCACCGGAAGCGGGGAGCGATAGGTTGCGCCGTGTTATTAATAAAGGTATTTCCAATGAGGATATGCGTAAGGCCGTAACTTTGGCGGCGAAGGCGGGCATTCCGCATATTCGGCTCTATATCATGGTTGGTTTGCCTACAGAGACAGATGAAGATATTGAAGCCATTGTGACCATGGCGAATGATGTGTTCGGCTACATGCAGGATGCAGGGTGTAAAGGGCGTTTGACCTTGAGTGTCAATCCGTTTATACCGAAGCCGTTTACGCCGTTTCAATGGATGCCTATGGCGAACC
Source organism: Veillonella ratti (assembly GCF_003992115.1). Lineage (GTDB taxonomy): Bacteria > Bacillota > Negativicutes > Veillonellales > Veillonellaceae > Veillonella_A > Veillonella_A ratti. The sequence continues at coordinate 19,544 of NZ_RQUX01000027.1, read as the reverse complement.
AAAAAGAAGTTACGAAGAAGCTGAATTCAATCAAGAAAGCGCTTGGCAAGAACCGACGTATTGAGGTGCTTGTGGAATCGCCGAAAGAAGCCTATGTTCAAGGTGTGCTGGCGCGCGGTGATCGCTGTTTGGGTCAGATTATTGCTTGGGCCGCTGAAAATGGCGGCGCGAAAGCTTTCAAAAACGCTTGTCGTGAATTTGATTATGATATGGATAGAGCTTTATATCGAGCAAGAAAATTAACTGAGCCGCTTCCTTGGGACATGCTGGATATGCAATTGGCCGAAGGATATTTGGCGACTGAGTGGCAACGGAGTTTGACGGAAACATATACAGCGCCTTGCCAAGCCGGCTGTAGGCGCTGCGGGGTTTGTAATGAAACGGGGTGTGATTATGGCACGACAGAATAGAACCGTAATTCGCGAAGGTGGCGGTTTTCCGGGACGTCCCTTTGAATTTGAGGCAGATGCCACATTGACAGGTTTTCCGCTGATGCACGGTGTGACCCGGCGTTTTGGCGGTGTTTCTAAGAAGCCTTTTGACTCGTTTAATTTAGGCCTTCATGTAGGCGATGATATAGAAGCCGTTTGGGAAAATCGCCGTCGTTTGGCCAAACATTTACGGGTCGGACCGGAGTTGTTAACCTGTGCGCAACAGGTGCACGGCACGGAGATTTCCGAAGTGACGGAAGCGAATGTGGGGGCCGGTGCTTTTCAGATGGACAAAGCCATCCCCAATAGTGATGCCATTTTTACCCGTTTGGAAGAAGTGCCGTTATTGCTCTTGGTAGCCGATTGTGTGCCTGTTTTGGTGTATGATCCGAACCACCATGCCGTAGCGGTCATTCACGCCGGTTGGCGCGGGACTATCGGTCATGTGCCGATTTTGACGATGGAAGCGATGGGGAATGCCTACGGTACACAACCGCAAGACTGTCATGTATACCTCGGTCCGTCCATTCATTATAATTCCTTCGAAGTTAGTGAGGAACTGGCGGAAACCTTTCGCAAAGCATCATATATTCCGGATCAGATTGTAGGCTATCGCTATCGGGCGGACAAGGGAATTCAGACGCCGCATGTTAATTTGCAGCAGTTTATCGTGCAGGATTTACGCCAAATCGGCGTACCTTTACAGCAGATTACCGTGTCTCCTACAGATAGTATGACGGCACCCGGTTGTTATTCGTATCGTCGTGAGTTTGGCAAAACCGGTCGAATGGCATTATTTGCAATGCTTAGAAAACAGAAGAAATGACTGATTTACTCATATTTTCATTGGCATTTTAGCTTATTTATTATATAATATTATCGCATGAAAGTATTTTTTACATGCACTAACGAGCGTATGCTGGTGCATAAGGGGGTAAGCTATGATAAAAGACGCGTTGGAAGCTGTGCAAAAGCGGATGGCTGATGCCATGGCGAAGGCAGGTCGTACTGACCGGGTAACGCTCATAGCTGTGACAAAAAATCATCCTGTATCAGCAGTGGAAACGGTGGCGCAATTAGGCGTCCGCACAGTGGGAGAAAATCGGGTACAGGAAGCGAAGGAGAAGTTGTTGACTTACAATGGACCGGAGCTGGAATGGCACTTGATTGGTCATTTGCAAATGAACAAAGTGCGACAAGCTGTTCCATTGTTTTCCTTAATACACTCTGTAGATAGCAGTAAGCTACTGGATGAGATAAATAAAGTGGCCGCTAAATGCGGCAAAATACAAGATGTTTTGCTGCAAGTCAATGTGGCTCGGGAAGCAAGTAAGTCCGGGTTGACAGTAGAGGACTTTCCGGAAGTGCGCGATTATGCGAAGACATTGCCGAATGTAAGAGTCAAAGGATTGATGTGCATGGCACCTTTTTTCGAAGATCCTGAAGAGGCTCGTCCTATTTTTCGAGTAGCCCATGCATTATATGAGGATATGAAATCCCAATTCTCGGAAGGACAGATTGAATATTTGTCTATGGGAATGACCCATGACTTTGAAGTGGCTTTGGGAGAAGGCGCGAATATGATTCGCGTTGGCACCGCAATTTTTGGTAACCGAGTATATGATTAAAATAGCGCGTTGTAGGAGGGTTTATTAATGAGTTTAAGTTGGAATAGTATTAAGCAAATGTTCTTTGGTAATGACCATGACGTATATGATGAAGATGAATACACGGAAAATGCCGGTCCTGATTATGATGAGCCGGTTCCGCAGACGGCACCGCAGACCAACACAACAAGTTCCGCATTTCGTCCCGCAAAAACAGGAGGATATAACACCGTGGCCCAACGTCCTAATTCAATGAAAGTAGTCATTGTCGAACCAACAGTATTTGAAGATTCCGAACGCATTACTAACGAGCTTCGCGATATGCGTCCCGTAGTAATTAATTTTGAAAAAACCGACCCTCATGAATCGGCGCGCATTGTTGATTTTGTGAGCGGCGCCACTTTTGCTTTAGATGGCAAATTGGAAAAAATCGGTAAAGATATTTTTATTTGTGTACCGGTAAATGTAACAGTTGATTATAACGACAAGAGCTATAATGACATGTCGGATCAATTCACTTGGAAGGAACCTCAATTATAATAGGAGGTCAGCATGGTAGGCCAAATTTTATTTGTTGGAGCCGGTGCGATGGGCGGTGCCATTTTGCGTGGTGCCTTAGCTAATCGCTTGGTTGAGCCCCAAGCTGTATATGTATTAGTAAAAACTGAATTCAGTGCCAATGCATTGCGTGAAGAATTAAACGTCAATGCAGGCACTGAATTGCCTGACATAAAGAGTGTAAAAACTGTCATTTGGGCAGTCAAACCGCAAGTATTACCTGAAGTATTGCCAAAGTTAAAGGGATTGCCGGCCGGGACAACTTGTTTGTCTGTGGCAGCGGGGGTTACACTTAGTACTTTAGAGGCTGCTATTCCCCAGGCGGTATGGTATCGCGCCATGCCGAATACACCTGTGGCTGTGGGAGCCGGCTTGACGGCGCTTACGGCAGGCAGCAAAGGCAATGAAATTGTTACGGCTGAACTGAGCACCCTGTTCGGTGCGATTGGTGAAGCCGTAGTTTGTTCCGAAGCCGATTTGGAGCGTTTGACGGCGATTTCCGGATCCGGTCCGGGCTATGCATTCGTTATTATGGATGCCTTAGCTGATGCGGGCGTGCGATTGGGATTAACCCGAAAGGTAGCTATCAAAGCGGCTGCGTATACTTTATTCGGTGCCGGTAAAATGGCACTTGAAACGGGGAATCATCCGGCGGTACTGCGCGATCAGGTAACGTCTCCGGGCGGTACTACGATTGCGGGCATTGCCAAAATGGAAAAAGAAGGCCTTCGCTCCGCCTTGCAAGAGGGTGTTGTGGCATGTTATGAACGCTCTTTGGAACTTGGCAAGCATTAGGAGGATTTGTGAAAGATAAAGAAAAATTAATTCGATATTTTGAAGCATCCGGTAGTGGCGAAGAAGCTCGCCGCATGCTCGACTTAGCCGAGCAAGTGGTGGCGGGCAAGCCATATCGGGTGTCAGAGTTTATGTCGCCGGCAGGACTTGTGATTGCCGACGCAATTAAAGCGAATTTACCGCAACTTAAGGTAGAATTCGGCGGTGGCTATGAAGGAGCCGAGCGCATTCGCGTAGCATTCGTAGAAGCCGATTTTCAAGGCACCGTAGATTTGGGTATTAAAGCCTTAAAAGTGTCTTGGGATCCGCGTTTTCGTTTGCTTACTCATCGTGATGTGTTGGGCTCGCTCATGGGGCTTGGCATTGAGCGCACCAGTTTCGGTGACATTATTATGCAAACCGGTGGTGCTCAATTAATAGTGGATGCTGCAATGGCAGACTATGTGAAACAGAATTTCACTAAAATCGCCATGGTGTCCGTTTCGGTGGATGATATGGATATAGCCGAAATCCAACCGAAAGAAGAAAAAATTAAAGAAATACGAACCACGGTTGCTTCTTTGCGCCTGGATGCGGTAGCTTCTTCCGGATTCAGCGTATCCCGCACCAAAGTGGTTAGTTCAATCAATGCGGGACTTGTGCAAGTAAACTGGCAACCGGCCAAGGGACCGGCACAAGAAGTCAAAGAAGGAGATATTATATCGCTTCGAGGTCGTGGACGAATGAAAATTGAGGAAATTACCGGCACCTCTCGCAAGGGGCGCATCGGTGTCTATCTCAAACGATTCATGTAAATTAGGAGGTAAGCTGTATGATTACACCAATGGATATTCACAATAAAGAGTTTGAAACAGGCTTTCGTGGGTACGACAAGGAAGCGGTTAACGCGTTTATGGCCGAATTGGTCCATGATTATGAAACCTTATATCGCGATAATCGTGAAATGACGGATAAAATTGAGCAGTTGGAAAAACGCATTGCTCAATACGAAAAAATGGAAGCGACTATGAATGATGCTTTAGTATTGGCTCAGGAAACGGGCGAAAATGTTAAAAATTCTGCTCGTAAAGAAGCAGATCTCATCATTCAGGAAGCCGAACAGCAACGTCGTCAAATTATTGCGGAAGCTGAACGTCAGTTGCGCGAAGGTTGCGAAAAATATGCAGTAATTCGTAATGAAGTAGCTGTTTTCAAAGCCCGTATGGAATCCCTTTTGAACTCACAAATGCAAATGGTGGATGGCTATGTGTTAGGTGACAGCAAAGTACAACTTGAGAAAGTTAATATCGATGAAGTAATTGCGGCAGCAGCCGAAGACAATTCAACAATTCATAGTAATGCCGGCGTAGCCGAGGATGTATTGGCGGCTCAGGCGGCTGTGGAAAAGGCTGAAGAAGCAGCGTCCACGGAAACAAGCGAAGATAATAAATAAATAGAGTGTTAATCGGCTTGATTTATATCAAGCCGATTTTGATATAAAGAACATATGAAAGAATTTCATAAAAAAGATAAAATGAAGTTCTAAGAAAGTGAGGCAATATGATTACAATGGCCTTACGACTGACCGGTCAACGTTGTTTGGTTATCGGCGGCGGTGCCGTAGCGGAGCGTAGAATCGGTCTGTTCCTTAAGGAAGGCGCCAAAGTAACCGTAGTAAGTCCCGAAGTGACGGCTAACATAGCCGAGTGGGCCGCTAAGGATCAATTAGTGTGGCAAAAAGCGGCTTATGATGAATCCGTTGATTTGGCAGCGGATTTTGTGTTATTGGCAACGAGCGACAGTGAGCTCAATGCAATGTGTGCTAAGAAGGCCAGAGCCTTGGGGGCCTTGGTAAACCGGGCGGATGACCGCAGTGATTGCGATTTTACCTTTCCGGCGACGGTAACAGTGGGAGATTTGGAATTTGCCATATTTACCGGACGGGTAAGTCCTCGATTAAGTCGTTTAATCAAAAAAGACTTGGCTAATCGCTATGGGGCAGTAGCCGAGATGTTGCCGGCTCTAAGAGAAATGCGTAAAACGGTACGTGAGCTTTTGACAACGCCGGCGGAACGTGAAGAATTTTGGCAAAAACATTTAGGTCAAAAAGAGTTGATTAAGATAATAGAGGGTGATTGGAAATGTGTGGAGGATATATTGAGCGATGAAATTAATCGTATTAGGTTTAAATCATAGAAGTGCACCGGTAAACGTGCGTGAAGTATTTTCTTTTGATAAAACGGAAATAAGCGAAGCCATTAATCATGTGTATGAACATGAACAAGTAGCGGAATGTGTCCTTTTATCTACATGTAATCGTACCGAATTATATGCGGTGTTGGAAGATGTGGAAAATCCGAAACAGTTCATGCTTGACTTATTACAGCATTTAAAAGGCGTCGAAGACATGGAGGTTGAAGATGACTGGTTCTTCATGTATGAAGGGCGCGATTTATTGGCTCATTTATTTAATGTAGCATCCAGCCTCGATTCGTTGGTACTCGGGGAGGGGCAGATATTAAGTCAGCTTAAGATGGCTTATATTTCGGCGTATAGTCGCGGTTTGACCGGCCCTATTTTTAATATCATTTTCCAACGAGCTATCAGTGTCGGTAAAAAAGTGCGCACCGTTACAGGCATTGCCAATACGCCGGTATCCGTAAGTTATGCAGCGGTAAATTTGGCGGAAGATTGCCTGACAAAACCGATGAGTGAGGCAAAAGTGCTTGTTCTGGGAGCCGGTGAAATGAGTGAATTGACGGCTACCCATCTTCAGTCCAAAGGGGTTAAGAGTATTTTTGTATCCAATCGAACTTACCATAAAGCGGAAGCCCTGGCAAAACGATTCGGCGGTCAGGCTATTTCATTTGACAGCTTTATCAATCAAGCCAAAGAGGCGGATATTTTAATTACCTCTACGGGGGCACCGCATTATATAATCGGGCCCGAAGAAGCGGCTAAAATTGCGGCTAATCGTCAAGGCAATCCTATTGTTATGATTGATATTGCCGTTCCGCGTGATATTGATCCGGATGTATCCCAAATTGATGATGTGTATTTATTTAATATTGACTCCTTGGAGAGCGTTGTTGAAGAAAATAAACATCAGCGTGAATTGGAAGCGGAAAAAGCGAAACCGATCATTGCTGAAGCAATTGATGAAATAGAGGAAAAATTAGGGTACTTGTCTGTTCGTCCGATGATGGTACTCTTAAGTGATAAAGCGGAACGTACTCGCAAACGCGAATTGCACCGCGCCTTAGCAAAATTACCGGATGCGGATGATCGCCTGCGCAAAATTATGGACAATATGTCCCGCATGATTGTGCGTAAATTGTTGCGTGATCCGATGATTCGCTTTGGCGAAGTAGCCGGTAAAGACGAAGAAAATGAATACTGGAAACTGTTCCATGATATGTTTGACTTAGAAAAGGAGCGAAAATCCTTATGAGAAATATAATTCGTATAGGTACGCGCAGCAGTGCTTTGGCTTTATGGCAGGCTGAATTTGTCGGCTCTGAGCTACAACGACTGTTCCCCGGTTGTGAAGTTGAACTCGTTCACCACAGCACCAAGGGTGACCGTATTTTAGAAAAGCCCTTAGCCGCCATCGGTGGTAAAGGCCTTTTCACGGAAGAATTGGAAGCATCCATGCGCGAAGGCTCCATTGATATTGCTGTTCACAGCTTAAAAGATATGCCTACGGATTTGCCGGAAGGGTTGACCTTGGGGGCCATTACAAAACGTGAAACTCCTTGCGATGCTTTGGTTTCGCCAAAATATAAGACCCTCGACCAATTACCGCAGGGCGCTAAAGTAGGAACCAGCAGCTTGCGTCGTCAGGCACAACTCTTACATCATCGTCCGGATTTACAGATTAATGTATTGCGTGGTAATGTACAGACCAGACTTCGTAAACTGGAAGAAGAAAACTTTGATGCCATCGTGTTGGCTCAGGCAGGTCTGAAACGTTTGGGTCTCGCCGATCAAATCACTCAAGTTTTTACAGCCGATGAATTAATTCCCGCTGTAGGCCAAGGGGCGCTTGCTATCGAATGTCGCAGCGATGACACGGAAATACTCGACATGCTTTCTAAACTTAATGACGAAGATACCATGTGGTGTACGCGCGGGGAACGTAGCTTCTTGCGTCAATTGCAAGGGGGCTGCCAAGTTCCGATGGGTGTTCACGGCACAATCCATAAAGGCCAGTTAACTTTGAAGGCCATCATTTCATCCCTTGACGGTAAAAACTGTTATGAAGGGGAGTTGACGGGCCCTAAGAAAACGGCTGACATTATCGGCCGCAACTTAGCCAAAGCTTTATACGAAGAAGGTGGCAAACATATCATCGAAGAGTTGATTCAGGAGGGCGTAATTCAATGACGGGTATGGTGTATTTAATTGGGGCAGGTCCCGGGGATTATAAATTAATCACAGTTAAAGGTCGTGAATGCATAGAGAAAGCAGATGTTATCGTCTATGATTATTTGGCGGATGAACATTTATTGCGTTGGGCTCGTCCCGATGTAGAACTTATTTATGCAGGTAAACAGTGCAAACATCATACCTTGCATCAATACGAAATCAATGAATTACTTGTTAAATACGGTAAAGAAGGCAAGATTGTAGCTCGGCTAAAGGGCGGCGATCCGCTCATTTTCGGTCGTGGCGGCGAAGAAGCGTTGGAACTTGCCAAAGCGGGCGTTCCCTTTGAATTTGTACCGGGCGTGACCTCCGGTATTTCGGCGCCGGCCTATGCGGGCATTCCCGTAACTCAGCGCGCTATGGCGACGTCTTTTGCCATTGTAACGGGTCATGAAGATCCGACTAAAAACGAATCCGGCATCAACTGGGAAGGCTTAGCTACCGCCGTTGATACCATCAGCTTCGTTATGGGGGTCGGTAATTTGCCGATGATTTCACAAAAACTCATGCAATACGGGCGCCCTAAAGATACACCGGTTGCCGTTATTCGTTGGGGTACCAAACCTATTCAGCAGACTTTGATTTCTACCTTGGAACATGTCGCTGAAGATGTAAAAAAAGCCGGTATTAAGCCACCGTCTATTATTACGGTAGGCAATGTAGTAAGCCTGCGCGATTCACTCCGCTGGTTCGATAATAAACCGCTTTTTGGCAAAAATGTACTCGTAACCCGTGCTCGTTCGAAAGCCAGTGTTTTGAGTGAAAAACTGGAAGAACTGGGCGCTAATGTCATTGAAGCAGCGGCTATTAAGACGCAAGCTTTACCGGTTGGCGCAGCGGAAAAAGAAGCAATTCTTAATGCCGCCACTTATAAAACGGTTGTGTTTACCTCTGCCGAAGGGGTTCGTTATTTCTTCAAAGCTTTGGAAACTTTGGGCAAAGACAGTCGAGTATTGGGCACCGCTCAAATTTGTGCCATCGGCAGTGCCACGGCTAAAGCTTTGCATGACAAAGGCCTCTTAGCCGATATTATTCCTAGCGATTACAAGGGCGAATCCGTTGTGAAAGCATTGGCACCAATTCTTGAAAAAGGCGACAAAGCATTATTGATTCAGCCGAAAGTAGCGCGTAAAGTAATTCCGGAAGGCCTTAAAGCTGCCGGTGCCGACGTGACCGTAGCTCGTTTATACGAAACTGTATTAGACGATTCGCAGGCCGATGCTTTGCGTGAAACCTTAGCTAATGGCGAAGCTGATTATATTACTTTCACCAGCTCGTCAACGGTAACCAATACGTTAACCATGCTTGGTAAAGATGGTGCCGAATTGATTAAAAAAGCCCGTGTTGCCTGCATCGGCCCAATTACGGCCGCTACTTGTGTGGAACATGGCATTCAACCGGATTTAATCGGTGAAACCTTCACCATTCCGGCCATGGTAGATATGATTAAAGCAGACGTGGCCGCACAGGCGGAGACAAAATAATACGTAAAGCAATCAATTAAACAGCCTGATATAAATAGACTGGCTAGTTTTAAAAAATCGTACTACAATAAAAAGGTAGGACTCATATAAATAAAGGAGACGATGAATAATGTTAGACTTAACCTATCGTCCGCGCCGTTTGCGGACAACACCGGCCATGCGAGCTCTGGTTCGTGAAACAACGCTCAATGTAGAAGATTTGATTTACCCGTTGTTTATTGTACCGGGCACCGGCGTTAAGGAAGAAATTACATCGTTACCGGGACAATATCACTTATCCGTTGACGAAGCGGTAAAAGTGGCTAAAGAAGCACATGCCCTTGGTATTTTGGGTGTAGAAATTTTCGGCTTGCCAACGTATAAAGATGAACAAGGTTCGTCCGCTTGGGATATGGAACAACCGGTGCAACAAGCTATCAAAGCGATTCGTAAAGAAGTACCGGAACTCATTGTGGTATCTGATGTATGCTTATGTCAGTACACCAGCACCGGTCATTGCGGCTGTGTTGAAAACCATGAAGTATTAAATGACGAAACGTTACCGTTGCTCGCCAAAGTAGCTGTAAGCCATGCGGAAGCAGGCGCTCATATGGTGGCTCCGTCGGATATGATGGATGGCCGTGTAGCCGTAATTCGTGAAGCTCTCGATGACGCCGGTTTTACCAATGTATCTATCATGAGCTATGCCGCTAAATACGCCAGCGCTTATTATGGTCCGTTCCGTGATGCGGTTCATTCCACACCGGAATTCGGTGACCGTAAAGGTTATCAGATGGACGAAGCTAACCGCCTCGAAGCTATGCGTGAAATCGAGCTCGACATTCGTGAAGGTGCCGATATTATCATGATTAAACCGGCTCTTTCATACCTCGATATCGTACGCGAAGCGCGGGATAACTTTGACTATCCGTTGGCCGTTTATAATGTAAGCGGTGAATATGCGATGGTTAAAGCCGCTGCGCAGCAGGGCCTGGTTGATGAAAAACGCATCGTTTTGGAAACGTTGTTATCCATGAAACGGGCGGGCGCTAAAATTATCATCACATACCATGCACTCGACGTAGCTCGCTGGTTGCGCAAATAATTGTTAACACCGTTTTAATTGCGGACGAGGCACAATGTGCGCCAAATACATCATTTGAGCACAAGACTTTTAATACCCATTGTCGTTAGTATCATAAGGAGAAGATTATGTTTACATTAGATAAATCTAAGCAAGCTTTTAACGAAGCTAAAGCATATATGCCGGGCGGCGTAAACAGTCCGGTTCGCTCGTATCGCAGTGTGGGTTCCGAACCGCCGTTCATCAGCTCTGCTTCCGGCGACCGCATCTATGATATTGACGGCAATGAATACATTGACTATGTATTATCCTGGGGGCCTATGATTCTTGGCCATGCCAAATCGGAAATCGTAGCCGCTTTGCAAGAAGCCGTTTTACGCGGTACCAGCTATGGTGCGCCAACTTTGCTTGAAACGGAATTGGCTAAAAAAATCCAGGCTTTCATGCCGAATATGGAAATGCTCCGCATGGTTAACTCCGGTACGGAATCGACGATGAGTGCCCTCCGCGTAGCTCGTGGTTATACGGGCCGCGATAAAATCGTTAAATTCATCGGTTGCTATCACGGTCACAGTGACGGCTTGCTCGTAAAAGCCGGCTCCGGCCTTGCAACTTTCGGTGTGCCCGATAGTCCGGGGGTACCGGCCGGTGTGGCGGCCGATACGTTGACCGTACCATATAATGATATTGATGCAATCAAAGCTTTATTTGAAAAAGAAGGCTATGCTATTGCCGCGGTTATTGTAGAACCGGTAGCCGGTAATATGGGTTGTGTACCGCCGGTTCCGGGCTTCTTGGAAACACTTCGTGAATTGACAAAGGCTCACGGCGCATTACTTATTTTTGATGAAGTTATGTGCGGCTTCCGTGCCAGCTCAGGCGGTGCGCAGAAGAAATACAATATTAAACCGGACTTGACTTGCCTCGGCAAAATCGTTGGCGGCGGCTTACCAATGGCCGTGTTTGGCGGTTCCCGTGAGATCATGAGCCAAGTAGCTCCGGCCGGTCCTATTTATCAGGCCGGTACACTAAGCGGTAATCCGATTGCCGTAACGGCGGGGTTAGCAACCCTTAGCATTTTGCAACAAGATCCGACTGTGTTTAAACGGATTAATCAATCCACCGAAACACTTTGCCAAGGCCTTAAAGAATTGGCGGCTAAACATAATGTACCTGTACAAGTACAATATGTAGGCTCCATGTTTACCTTGTTCTTCAGTGACAAACCGGTACTTAATTTTGAGGATGCATCTGCTTGTGATATGGAAGCGTTCAAAAAATTCTTCCATTACAATTTGAGTCATGGCATTTACTATGCACCAAGTCAGTATGAAAGCAACTTCATGTCGGCACAACATTCCGCTAAGGATATTGAACATACCTTGGCCGTAGCTGACGAAGCCTTTGCTGCCTTAAAATAGGGTAGAAGCTTATTTCTGCTATAGTTGAGGGTGGTTTTAAATCTTTGGTGCTATAGTTGATGGTAGTTTTAAATCTTTGGTCCTATTGTATAGTGGCGAAGTAGCTATAGCGATGTTATAATAAAAATTGGATAATCAAATGTTAGACCCCTGCCATTTGGAAGGGGTCTTGTGCTAATACGGAGGAGATAGAATTATGCAAACGTTGACTCCCGAAATGGTGGCGGCCGCTCGCAAGAGTTTACAAGAATGCTTGGCCAAAAGTGTAATTCCTAAAGAATATTGGGATGAAATTACCCATTGGTTGGAAGCCACCCACATGGAAAATATTTATTTAGAAGGTCGTGAGGCGATCGGTGCTTGGTGGGCTTCCAAAGAAGTTCGCAAAATGGGCTATGCCATCAATTTTGCCAAGGGCGGCTGTATGCCGAGCAATTGGTTCCCGGAAGGGGAGAACTGGGATATGGCACAAGCACAGGCTAAATACCGATTGGTTGCCGATTGGCAATGTTTGATCGAACACGACGCATTAATCAAAATATAACGAGGTTAGTGTATGAGAAGTGTCAAAAAAAGTGCCAGCCTATCCGTTGTCACTTTAAGCTGGCCTATATTTATCGAGATATTCTTACAAATGCTTATTGGTAATATTGACCAGTTTATGATGAGTCACTATTCCCAAGAAGCGGTAGCCGCCGTAGCCAATGCGAATCAGATTATGAATATTTTCATCTTCCTGATTACCGTTATGAGTACGGCCACAACGATTTTAATTGCTCAATATTTGGGGGCCAAAAATCCGACCAAGATCAACGAAGTAACAACCGTAAGTATTGCCTTTAACTTCGTATTCAGTTCCATTGCGGCGTTGTTTATTTTGGTAGCCCATCGCATGCTCTTTGAGTGGCTCGGCGTGCCGGAAGAAATCATCGATGATACGAGTCTTTATATGACGATTGTAGCCGCGAGCATTCCGATTACGGGGATTTATACGGCCTTTGTGGCTACTTTCCGCGGCTTTTCCTTGCCGGTTATTACCATGTGCGTGGCCTTCGTTATGAACGTAGTACACATTTTCAGTAACTTGGTATTAATTTACGGTTGGGGCCCTATTCCGTCTATGGGCGTGTTGGGCGTATCCATTTCCACAGCCTTGAGCAAGGGCTTAGGTCTGCTCTTGGTATTTTATTTATTCAAAACCCAGCTCAACGTTAAGTTGTCCTGGACTTATTTAAAACCGTTCCCTAAAGAAACGTTAAAACGGTTGCTGCACATCGGGGTGCCGTCCGGCGGCGAAACGCTGTCTTATCAGTTATCGCAGACGACGATTATGAAAATGGTCAACATTTTTGGCATCATGGTTATTAATACGAAGGTGTATGCCTACATTATTTCTATGTTCTGCTACATGTACACCATTGCCCTGGCCAATGCGGCGCAGATAATCGTAGGCTTTTTGGTCGGTGCCGACAGGGAAGACGAGATTTCCGGGCGTGTATGGCATACCATGTGGCTCGGCATGGCGATCAGCCTGACCTTGTCTGTATCGTTCTATCTGTTGAGTGATTATATATTTGCCTTTTTCACGGACGAACAGGAGATTATTACGCTTGGCAAGACGATAATGTTGATTGAAATATTCCTGGAAATCGGACGAACGGTTAATATTATTATGGTTCAGTGTTTACAGGCGGCCGGTGATATCAGGACGCCGATGATTGTAGGTATCTTTGGCATGTGGCTGTGTGCCGTTAACTTGTCCTTTATCTTGGGCGTTTGGCTCGGTTGGGGGCTCGTAGGCATCTGGATTGCCATGGCCATCGATGAAGGTGTGCGCGCCATCATATTCGTATGGCGTTGGCACAGCGGTAAATGGAAGAACAAGAAGCTGATTGAAGAAACGGCGTGACGCCTGTTGTTTTTTGAAAAAAACATTGAATTCAATCCGCTTGAATCTTCAATGGAAGTGAAGATTCGTGTAGTATAGTAGATTTTAGTAAAAAAGAGAGTTAGAGGAAGAAGTATGAAGCGTAAGGTAGGTATTATTGGTTTAGGTTTACTCGGCGGTTCTTTGGCAAAAGGATTGGCGAAATATACAGATTATGAAGTGATTGGTTATGCACGGCGCCCGGAGATTTGTGAAGCGGCTATGGCCGATAAGGTTGTGGCTCGTGCGTATACCGATCCCAAACAAGTGGTAGCGGAGGCGGATATTTTAGTATTCGCCTTGCCGCCCGACACGAACGCGAGGCTGTTTGAGGAGCTGGCACCGCTCATCCGGCCTCGCACTCTTATAACTGATGTGTCCAGTACGAAGACGAATTTTGCCAGTACAGTGAAACAATATTTACCGGTCGGTGCTAAATTTGTGTCGATTCATCCCATGGCCGGGTCTGAAAAAGGCGGCTATGACATGGCCAAGGCAGATTTGTTTAAGAACTGCACATGGATTGTCTTGGAAGATGACGTTAAAGACGGTGGGGACGCCGAGGATGCGGCTGAATTGGCTCAAATGGGCAAATTGTTGGGCAGCCGTGTAGAGTGTATTCCCATGAGTGTTCATGACGGGTTTATGGCCACCATAAGTCATATGCCTCATACTGTGGCCTCCATGATTGCCACCATTGCTGGGGGCGATGAATACGGCGATTTACGCCTTCGCTTGGCGGCCGGCGGTTTTCGCGATGTTACTCGTGTAGCCGGCGGTAATCCCCATATGTGGCGCGAAATCATAACGGGCAACCGTGATGAAGTGGTGCGAGCGTTATCAGATTTAGAGAAGCAAATATCAATTATTAAAAATTTACTTTTAACTGCGGATGATGATACACTTGAATTATATTTGAGTGATGCGAAGCAGATTCGTGATAAATTTTCCCTTTTATAGGAGGATATGATGGGCTTATTTGAAGAAACTTGTAAAAAGATTACCCCAAAAGATGCCGCCATCGGTGAGAAAATTCAAGCCGTTTGGGATAAGGCTACGCCGTACGGCAGTTTTGGCAAATTGGTAGACATGGTTAAACAATATGCTATGGATACACGCCAAGAATCACCGACTATTCCGAAACGCTGTATGATTATTGCAGCTGCCGACCATGGTGTAGCGGAAATGGGGGTTAGTGCCTATCCGATTGATGTAACCGTCGGCATGACGCAGAATTACCTCATTCCGAAAGGGGCCGGAGCCAATGCGCTGGGCAATTATTGCGGGACCGACATGGAAGTAGTCGACGTGGGTATCAAAGCGGACATGAACTGGGTGCCGGGCTTACGTCACAATAAAATCCGCATGGGAACACGCAACTTTTTAAAAGAGCCGGCCATGACCAAAGAAGAATGTATCAAGGCTATGGAAGTGGGCATTGCTCTTGTTAATGAAAAAGTCGCTGAAGGATATAATGTATTCCTCGTAGGTGAAATGGGGATTGCCAATACGACGGCCAGTGCTGTTATGACGGCAAAATTCGCCGGCATTACGGCAGAACAGGCAACCGGTCGGGGCACCAATATTTCCGACGAACGACTTAAGGTAAAACAAAAAGTAGTTCACGATGCGTTGGAAAAATACGCTCATATTGATAAAAACGACGGCCTCGGCATTTTGCATTCCGTAGGCGGTTTGGAATTTGCCTGCATTACGGGGATTATCCTTGGTGCGGCGGCCGCTCATGCCATGGTCATCATCGATGGTTTTAACACCACCGCCTGTGCGTTGGTAGCGCATTCCTTGGTACCTGAAAGCATGGATTATGTAATGGCCTCCCATTTATCCGCCGAAAAAGCGCATAACCGAGCTCTAAATACTTTGGGGCTCGAAGCGTACGTTAACCTTGGCCTTTGCCTCGGTGAAGCATCGGGCGGTTCCATTCAAATGGGTATGCTCGATTTAGCGGTGCGCATGTATCAAGAATTAGAAGGAGGGCATCAGGCATGAGAGAGTTTACGATAAAACCATTAAATGAGGCATGCATGGATGCTTGCCAACTTCGCGTAGATAATTTGACTAAGCCGATTTACAGTTTGGCGCAGTTGGAAAAAATCGCCGTTCGTTTAGCAGGCATTTACAATGTGGAACAGCCAAACCATATTAAAAACGGTGTTCTTATTTTTGCCGGCGATACGGCCGTCGACGGTATACAAAACCATACGAAAGGGCAGGAAAGCTTAGCCGCTGTGACGCGCCTCGGCAGTGGTCACAGTGCGACCGGTGCGGCTGCTAAGAAGTTAGAAGCTGACGTAATTGTTGTTGACGTAGGTCTGGAGCAAGATACGGCCAACGTAAAAGGCATTATAAATAAAAAAGTAGCCGACGGCGCTCGTTTCTTTGGTAAAGGTCTGGCTATGACGGCGGAAGAAATGGAAGCGGCTTTGGAAGTCGGTTTTCAGATGGCTGATGAATTGGCCGGCAAAGGCGTGCAGGCCGTGGCCATTGGCAACGTAGGCGAACGGACGTTATTAAGCGGTTTGGCCGTAACAGCAGCCATTACCGGTTATCCTATGGCTGAATTGTTGACGAATAACGAATGCACCTTGTCCATTCAGGAAAAAGCGGACCGTTTAAGCGCTACCCTACAGCGCTATGGCTTAAGTGCGTCCGAACCTTTGAAAGTATTGCAAACGGTAGGATCTTTAGATATTGCCGCTATGGTCGGTTTTTACCTCGGTGCTGCTCATAACCGTATGGCCGTAGTCTTTGACAACGCCGTGACCGGCGCTGCGTTATTGGTAGCGCGTGCCATTAATCCGGCTGTGATGGACTTCGTATTCCAATCGGCGGCATACAATGAACCGGTGCACAAAGCGCAGATGAAATTCTTGGGTATCAGCCCGTTCTTGTACTATGATTTGGAAATGGATGAAGCGTTGGGCTCTGTTATGGGATTATCCGTAGTGGATGCGTCGCTTCACATGTTAAACGATATGAAAACTTTCGGCGAAGCCACGGTGACCGTAGCGGAAGACGGCCCCGGCAACAAACGTCAGGATGGACGGTAGTTATGAGTAAGTTATTGCATGGTTTATGTGCATCCGGAATCAGCGGTAATATGATGATCGGTGCTTTGCTTAACTACGGCGTACCGTTTGATTATTTTAAAAAGTCTTTGGCACCGCTTAATTTGAGCGGCTTTTCACTCATTCATGAGCAACGTGAAAAACTGGGCGTCGAAGGGACTTATTTTGATGTGAAATTGAAGGGTGAAGGCCATGGTCATACGCACAGTCACGATGGTGTTCATTTTCATACCCACACTCATGAGCACACGCATGACGGCATTCACTTTCATACCCATGCTCATGGGGAACGGCGCAATTATCCAGACATTAAAGCCCTCATTGAAGAGGCGCCTTTATCTGATTGGGTAAAAGAAAAGGCCTTGGCTGCCTTTTTAAATTTAGGCATGGCGGAAGCAAAGGTGCATAATACAACCTTGGATGAAGTGCATTTCCACGAAGTGGGCGCCATCGATTGCATCATTGATATTGTAGGCACCATGATTTGTCTGGAATACCTCGGCGTGACCGGCATTATCTTTTCGCCGCTTCACCTGGGACAAGGCAAGGTAAAATGCGAGCACGGCCTCATGGATATTCCTACACCCGCTACAGCCAACCTTTTGGAAGGCTTCCCGACTTATGTGACGCCGGTGCAAGGCGAATTGGTAACACCCACAGGGGCTACTTTGGTGAAAACATTGAATGCCAACGGTTTCCAACCGGGGGCAGCGGCGCCAACTAAAGAAGAAATACAAATGGCATTGCTTTCCATGATGGATAAAGCTGAAAAAGCCCCTAAAAAGGGTGTAGGTCTCGGCTCCATGGATTTGCCTATCCCTAATGTGTTTACCCTCTTTGAGGCGTAAATACAGCATTTAAATGAAGTGTTTAACACAAGGTAACAGTGACGGCTCACCTTCAATTGGTGGGCCGTTATGCTTTTGTAAAATATTTGTACAAATATTTTTACAAAAGTGTTGACATGGGCCTTAGTTCTTTGATATTATAATTAAGCAGTCAGGGACAAGACACTTTGAATGCAGTCAAGTTAAAAAAGTGCTTGACAAAATACAGTTAACGGTGTAGAATAGTTTCTGTTGTGAAATGCGGAAATAGCTCAGTGGTAGAGCACCGCCTTGCCAAGGCGGGGGTCGCGAGTTCGAATCTCGTTTTCCGCTCCACTTTCATTCCTCGATAGCTCAGTCGGTAGAGCAATCGGCTGTTAACCGATCGGTCGTAGGTTCGAGTCCTACTCGGGGAGCCATTTTTATTTACTCAGGTTTATACCTTTGTATATATAGGGGTATCGCCAAGCGGTAAGGCAACGGACTCTGACTCCGTCATTCAAAGGTTCGAATCCTTTTACCCCTGCCAATTTACATGACTCATTAGCTCAGTTGGTAGAGCACCTGACTTTTAATCAGGGTGTCCCGCGTTCGAGTCGCGGATGAGTCACCACTTTCCGGCCCGTTGGTCAAGCGGTTAAGACACCGCCCTTTCACGGCGGTATCGGGGGTTCGATTCCCCCACGGGTCACCAACTTCATGGACGATTAGCTCAGCTGGGAGAGCGCCTGCCTTACAAGCAGGATGTCGGCAGTTCGATCCTGTCATCGTCCACCATATATGATAAAAACGAACTTCTAATGCGAAAGTATTGGAAGTTCGTTTTTTATTTATGGTGTATTACAATGTATTTATCATAAATCATGACTTTTCTAATACATGTATCAATTAATTTATTACGGGCGGCTTCTTTCGAGAGGTCGCTTTTTGTATATAAAATAAACTTAGAGCGTGCTATAATTATATTGATAATATCGAAGGGGCAATAGAGTGGGGTAATGACCGTACTGACTATGTAATGAAATAATGATATGCAAATCTAAATGATAAAAGCCCTAAGCTAGTAGCCTAGAGGCTTACCGTGTTGGAAGGAGCAATATTATGAGTTTTGCCGAGACTTTAAAAGAAGAAATAGAAAAAACCGGATTATCAAGCTTGCAGGCGGCTAGGTTGCTAGAAGTGCCACTACGAACTATGGAAGATTGGGAGTTATCCAATAGCACGCCTCCCGAATATGTGCAGAAGGCGTTATTATATTGTCTTAACGCTATAAGGGAGGATATGATAACGGCTGAACTGGATTCAGCTATTAAAAGTGGTGTGGTTAAATCGACAGATATAATCAAAATTGCACGGGACCGCTATAACCGTATTATTGATTGGGAGGATCCATATGAAAAGAATTCAAGATCTTGCCAAATGGAGGGGGACGATGTTAAAGATATTGACGCCCTTCGGTTTAATCAATCGATGACCGCAAGAAATGCACTTCAAGAAATATGCACACGCATGCCATATTTGAGTGATGAGGATTTTGAATGCCTTTATCCGTTAGATTATGAATAAGCATAAAAATAAGAGCCGCATAATAATAAGAGACGCATAATAAGCTGTGTAGCTCTTTTAACTATATCGGCAATGTAAAACGTAAAATATTCCTTGTAAAAGACAAAAACCTTTGTTTTTATTGTATTTTTGTCCATCCTATTTAGAAGACTTCTGATACTTAGTATCGGAAGTCTTTTTTGCTTTTTCTGAGTTTTTATTAAACAGCTGCAGATATAAGTAACAATCAAGTGATAAGTATCAAATGCGAACGTTCGGACTGATTTATTGTTAGGTGATATAACAAAAGATAATATCATGATGATTAGTGCCATTTTATAACTATATTTTTCAGATTGAATAATTTTTGATAATTGTAGAACTTAACCT
>NZ_RQUX01000026.1 GCF_003992115.1 Veillonella ratti | reverse complement strand
TAATATACTTTCTATGAATTTATAGAAAAATTCGAAACGAGGTGTTACATTATTTATGAGTCTCTCGACAAATATTAATGAAACTGAAAACTCAAAATGTCCTATAGGCCAAAATCTGCGTAACAGAATAAAAAAATAAGTTGACCCCAGGAGCATGGGAATTCTAAGTATAAAACCTACTCCCATTCGGGAACCCAGCTTAAATCCTTCGCAAGTCAACTTTGTAAATTCATTATAACACAGCTACCATTTTTTACAAGAAAATTTATAAACTCTAAAAATAAAAAACCCCGGCAACCTTTCGGTTACCGGGGTTTAATACTTCATATCAAGCTATAAAGTATTATTCTGCTGTGAATGGCAACAAAGCAATAGCGCGAGCGCGTTTGATTGCTAATGTTAATTTACGCTGATGTTTAGCGCAAGTGCCGGAAATACGACGTGGAAGAATTTTGCCGCGTTCAGTCGTGAAACGACGAAGTTTAGCAATATCTTTGTAGTCGATTTGATCTACATGATCAACGCAGAAGTTACATACTTTTCTTCTTGGTTTTCTGCTTCTATCTCTTCTCATTATGTGAATCCTCCTTTTCGAATTAGTAGGAGTCCTAAACACTAGAACGGAATGTTTTCATCGTTGCTGCTTCCGAAGTTGTCAAAATTAGAAGACCCGCCACCGAAGCTGTCGGTGTTCTGAGTATCTAACGATGTGCCAACAAAGTTGGCTACTACTTCAGTTACATAGCGTTTTTGCCCATCCTGAGTTTCATAAGAACGGGTATTCAAACGACCTTCAACGAAACAACGGCTCCCTTTACGTAGGTTACCAGCTGCTTCCCCTAATTTACCCCAAGCTACACAATTAATGAAGGCGGTTTGTTCCTTCTGTTCATTGGTAGTGGAATCAAAATATGTGTTTGTCGCAGCCACTGTAAATGATGCTACGGCTCTACCTGTTTTAGTAAAGCGCACTTCAGGGTCACGAGCTAAATTACCTAAGATCTGTACTGAGTTCATAGTAAACCTCCCAGAGCTTACTTGCCGTGTTTAACAATTAGGTGTTTAAGGACATCATCGTTGATTTTTAATACACGATCGATTTCTTTGATTTCTGCAGGATCTGCTTCAAAGTTAACCAATACGTAGAAACCGTCAGTGAATTTTTTCACTGCGTAAGCAAGACGACGCTTGCCCCAACGATCTACCTTTTCTACTGTGCCGCCTACACGAGCAATCAAAGCTTCTACTTTTTCAATAACCGCGTTGGTTGTCTCTTCTTCGGCTGGTTTCACAATCACCATGACTTCGTATTTGTTCATACAAAATCACCTCCTCTTTTGGACATATGCCCCTATCTTCCATAGGGGTAGGAAGCGCTTACCATCAATAAGCTTTTCAATTATATACTAATTCTAATAAAAAGGCAAATTTTTTATGAAAAAAAGCCCAAAATTTCCAATAATTACTATTTGCTGTTTATACTATTCTAATTTTCTATAGAAAATGACATTTTTAACTATACACCGAACTCTACACAGAGTATACTTAAATAAGAGTGTATATCAAAAAGATTGCAATGATTACAATATTATTATATATGTAGGAGGTTTGACCTATGAAAATCAGAGTAGGCATTGTAGGCTACGGCAACTTGGGCCGTGGCGTAGAAGCGGCTGTAAAATTACAGCCGGACATGGAATTAATTGGTGTTTTTTCTCGTCGCAGCGGTTTAGAAACAGTGAGCGGCGTGCCAAGCTACGCTATGAGTGAATTGGAAAGCTTCAAAGGCAAAATCGACGTTATGGTTCTTTGCGGCGGTTCCGCTACGGACTTAATCGAACAGACTCCGATGGTGGCTAAACATTTCACCGTTATCGACAGCTTCGACACCCATGCACGCATTCCGGAACATTTTGAAAACGTGAACAAAGCAGCTAAAGAAGGTGGCAATGCCGCTTTAATCTCCTGCGGTTGGGATCCGGGCATGTTCTCCTTACAACGCGTTTTTGCCGAAAGCATTTTGCCACAGGGTAAATCCTACACCTTCTGGGGTCGTGGTGTAAGCCAGGGTCACTCTGATGCCATTCGTCGCTTGGATGGCGTAGTAGATGCTCGTCAATATACTGTACCTCGCGAAGAATATTTGGAACAGATTCGTCAGGGGCAGACTCCTGAAGTAACGGCTCAATCCGGCCATCTTCGTGAATGCTACGTAGTAGCCGCTGAAGGGGCTGACAAAGCTAAGATTGAAAACGAAATCAAAACCATGGAAAACTACTTCGTTGGTTATGAAACCATCATTCACTTTATTTCCCAAGAAGAACTCGACAAAAACCATAAAGGCATTCCACACGGCGGTTTCGTACTTCGCAGCGGTGAAAGCACCGAAGGTACCCGTCACGTTGTAGAATATTCTTTAAAACTCGACAGCAATCCTGAATTCACCGGCTCTGTATTGACTGCCTATGCACGCGGTATTTATCGCTTGGCAAAACACGGTGGCACCGGTGCTTACACTGTGTTCGATATTCCACCGGCTTGGATTTCCACTCACAGTGCCGAAGAATTGCGTGCTCATTCTTTATAATTCGTAACAATATATTAATACCAACAATCGAATAACCTATATACTAAGAGGCTGTAACGAAAACAGATTTTCTGTTATCGTTACGGTCTCTTTTTATGTATTAACTGCACGTTTAAATCAGTAGTACACTACTTTGAAACCTCTATACTATCTTTTTGGGTACTATAGCACTTTAAAGTGCATTCTTCCTTTCAAATCACATTTAGCATATAATGAATCCATCAGCTGATAAAAATTGTTTTCAAAATTTACAAATACATTAATAAATTAGAATTCATTACCGAATACTAACATTTAATACTGCAAAATAAATAACCAAGACTATGTTACAATATAAGGAGATACACTATGTTACATGAAATTAATTGGCCACATGAATATTTACCGGGTACAACCGACAACTTTGCTTCCAATGAAGTGATTATCCAAGGCGTTACGGCTACCGAAGCTTTTGACAATTTAATCGATACCGCCATTTGGCCAACTTATTATAAAAACGTGGCCGATGTGAAGTTCGATAATACCAAAGGCACCAAACTTGCTGAAAACACACGTTTTCGTTTTAAAACATTCGGTTTCCCTATTGAAGCGGAAATTACCGAATTTGAAGCACCAACCGCTAATCAACCGGGGCGTTTAGCTTGGCACGGCTGGGCTGAAGGCGATGCAGAAACTCGTCTTGATGTAATCCATGCTTGGCTAATTGAAGATTTATCGGAAAATCGTGTGCGCATTTTGACTCAAGAATCTCAAATTGGCAAACCGGCTGTGGCTTTACACGAAGATCCAACTGATCCAATGAATATCGGTCATCAGGACTGGCTCCGTGGCTTAGCGGCTACTTTATTAAAAGCAAAAGCCGGTAAATAATAAATTATATTTTTAGGAAGGGATTACTAATGACTACAAAAAACTCTATGTTCCAATGCCCTGTCGAAGCGGCTTTAAGCCTATTGGGTGGCAAATATAAATGTATTATCTTATGGCATTTATTGGAACGGACTCATCGCTACAGTGAACTCCAGCGCGTCATTCCTCAGGCAACCCCAAAAATGTTAACCCAGCAACTGCGTGAACTGGAAGATGCGGGCGTTATCGAGCGCAAAGTCTATCCCGTAGTCCCTCCTAAAACAGAATACAGCTTAACGGAATTCGGTCTCACTTTATCCCCTATTATCGAGTCCATGTGTGACTGGGGCAAAACGTATATGGGAGATAGAATTGTACCAAAAGACTGTAATTCGTAAATACTGAGTAATATTAACAACTAAAAATTCCTCTTTAAAGCAACTTAGAGATAACATCTTTAAGTTGCTTTTTTATTGCTCAATTCCTTATTTATCGTAATTAACTTGTTTTATCTGTACTTTATTTCATGCATAGCTTGCTTTTAATTTAAACAACGTTTAAAATTAAATTGTAATTAAACAATGTTTAAATCACAAAAATATAGGACTTTAAACAGCGTAATAAATGTTAGTATTCTTCTATTAGTATAAGTAAAGGACAACATTATGGCCGAATCAACCAAAGATAAAATCATCAACACAACCTATCGCTTAATGCTCGACAATGACGATATCAGCAGCATTACCGTGCGCATGATTGCCGCCGAAGCAGACGTCAATGTGGCACTCGTCAATTACCATTTTAAAAACAAGGACAATCTGTTCAACGAGGTAATCAACCAAATCCTCATCCGTGCCAAAGAGTTTTTCACACTCTTAGAGGACGAAAAACGACCTGCCAGACAGCGTTTATTCGATTTTTTATTGCAATACCAACAACACTTAGCTAAGCATAAAAAATTTATTTTCTATCTCTTTTCATCAAAGCAAACCTTCCCGACCCAGATGACTTATCTTAAGTTCTTACGAGCCCAAGGGGTTGCAAAAATAATGAATCATGTGGCGCTCCTCATCAAAGCGCAGCAACCGGAAGCATCCGATGAATCAATTCAAAGTCAAAGTAAAATTATATTCAGTCATTTGATTTCCGTTTTGCTATTTCCGGTTATTTACAGCGCCTCTATCAATGAGGCTGTTAAAACAATGAAAGATGTCTTCCTTTCACCGGAAGAAACCAAGGCTTCATTGCAATTCTTTTTTGATACCTATTTCCCGGAACACGAGATTTGAACCGAAACATAAAATGTACCCCGAATCTCTGATATCAAGTGATATCCACTTTTTACTACTTAACTAAGGAGTCTTTTATGAAAAAGAAATATATACCTATCGGTCTGGTGCTGATTCTTTTAATCGGCATCGCCATCTACTATTTCTACCCCCGCACAACTACCGATAAGGTGAACACAGTGGGCACCATTGAAGTGCATCAATACGATATTACACCACGTAGCAGCGGCTATATTGCAGGCCTCGATGTGGATCTTGGCAGCCGCATCACCGCCGGTGAAACACTGTTCACCCTATCTGAACCAACCACCAACACAGCTCTTGATGCCGCTAAAGCCTCGCTCGCTCAAGGGGCCGCCAACTTAGCGGATTTACAAGCCGGTGCCCGTGAAGATCAAATCAAAGCATACAAAGCCTTGGTTGACTCAGCGACCGTTTCCCGCGACCAAGCGCTACGTGAATTTAATCGCTATGACGCTTTATATGCCGAAGATGCTGTATCCGCCCAAGTTCGCGATCAAAAACAACAAGCCTATGAGGTAGCCCAGCAGAACCTCGCCAAAGCTACGGCTGATTACCAAGAATTACTGCAGGGCACACGAAGTCAGCAGATTGCCGCTGCCCAGGCTCAGGTAGCAGCCTTAAATGCTAATGTCGCTTCTGCTCAAAGCCGCGTGGAAGATTTAATTATGAAAAGCCCGGTTAACGGCCTTGTTTTAACCAAAAACTACAATAAAGGTGAATATGTAAAAGCAGGCGCTCCTGTTTTAACTATCGCCGATATGCAGGATGCGTGGGTTCACATCTATGTATCAACGGAACAACTGGCTCTTATCAAAGTGGGCGACAAAGCGCAAATCAAAGTAGACGGCTTACCTAACCAAATCTTTGAAGGCTATATTGAACGCATCAGCCCCGAAGCAGAATATACACCACGCCAAAGCATTACCAAAACGGAACGCTCAAATTTAGTATATAAAGTGCGGGTTAAAGTAAAGAATGGTGAAGAAATTCTTAAACCGGGCATGCCGGTGGATGTGGTGATTCCATGATTACCATTCAAAATGTCCACAAAGAGTATGGCGATGTTAAGGCTCTTAAGGGAATCAACCTGACCATTCCGGACGGCGAAATGTTCGGTCTCGTTGGTGCCGACGGTGCCGGCAAATCGTCGCTCCTACGCATGCTTTGCGGCCTCACCGCCCCCAACGAAGGCACCATCGATATTAACGGCGCCTCGCCGCTCGATATAAAACACACTATCGGCTATGTGTCACAACTCTTCGCTTTATATCCCAATCTGAGTGTGTATGAAAACCTCGAATTGTATGGCCGTTTGTATGGACTCAGTAAGGATGAACTTTACAATAAATGTGATATTCTTGCCGAATATGTAGGCCTCGGCAATTTTAAAGACCGCATAGCCAATGATTTATCCGGCGGTATGAAGCAAAAGTTGGCTTTAGCCGTAGCCCTTTTAAACACGCCAAAGTTGCTCATTTTGGATGAGCCTTCAACCGGTGTCGACCCCTTATCACGCCGTGAATTATGGACTTTAATCAAAAAAATCAACCAAGCAGGTACCACCGTGGTGGTAGCCACGCCCTTCATGGACGAAGCGGACTACTGCTCGCAAATTACTTTTTTTGAAGCCGGTCAAATCTTAGCTCTCGGCACGCCGCAGGAATTACGCACTCAAACGAAGGTGGCTAGAGACCAGACACTGGACGAAGTATACATTCGTCTCGTCAATAAAAATAACGAACTCACCGCTGATTATACGGTGCAACATGACTTTGAGCGACTCGCCAATAAACCGGTTGTTATTCAAACGCAAGATTTAGTGCGCCGCTTCGGTGATTTTACAGCCGTCAACAATCTTAATATTACTATTAAAGCAGGGGAAATCTTCGGACTGCTCGGCTCCAACGGTTGCGGTAAATCCACGACTATACGTATGCTCTGCGGCACGTTAACCCCTACAACCGGTCAAATTGAAGTGCTCAATACAGATGTGACTAAGCATGTGTCACTCATAAAATCAAGCATCGGTTACATGTCTCAAAAATTCAGTCTCTATGCCGATTTAACCGTCATGGAAAACCTCACATTTTACGGCCGCGTCTACGGCTTAAAAAAGGCTGAATTAGCGGAACGCATCGAAACCGTCATCGACGAACTGGAATTACACGACATTAAGAACCGTTTAGTCCGCGAATTACCGACGGGCTGGCGCCAACGAGCCTCTTTAGGGGCCGCCATTTTACATAAACCGTCCATCGTGTACCTGGATGAGCCGACCAGCGGTGTCGATCCGTTGACGCGTCGCCAATTCTGGGGCGTCATCAATAAATTATCCGACCGAGGCACCACGATTTTGGTAACCACTCACTTCATGGACGAAGCGGAACAATGCGACCGCATTCTCTTTATGGACAAGGGCCAAAAGATTATCGAAGGTCGTCCTAAAGTGTTAAAGGAAACCACACCAAATGCCAGGAATCTGGAAGACGCGTTTATTTATTATATGAAACAAGCTAGGAGTCGATGATATGCAACGAATTTGGGCTATACTGATAAAAGAGTTTCACCAGATGAAACGGGATAAAGCCACCTTATTTATGCTGATTTTAATGCCCTTAATGCAGCTCATTATTTTCGGCTACGCCATCAATACCGATGTAAAACATGTACCGACGGTCATTTATGACCAATCACGCAGTGAAGAAAGCCGCGAGCTCATTAATGCCTTCGTGGGCACCTCCTACTACGATGTCGTTGAATATGTCAATAGCAATCAGGCCATGCTGGACAGCATTTATTCCGGTAAGGCCGTAGCGGCCCTCACCTTTCCGCCCACCTTCAGTGAAGATATTAAACACGGTCGAACCGCGGAAATGCAGCTCATCGTCGATGCCAGTGATAATACGATAGCCAACAGCGCCATCAGTACGGCACAACTCTTAGGGCAGCAACGTTCTCTAAGTATTACGTCACAACGTCTGCTGGCTACTGGGCAAGCGGTGCCGTCCGGTAATGCCATTGAAGTAAAAATTAATCCGTGGTTCAATCCGGATTTCATAACAGCCTATAACATTGTGCCGGGCATTATCAGTCTTATGATTACCATGACTTTGGTAAGTATTACGGCCATGGCCATCGTGCGCGAGCAGGAAGTAGGTACCTTGGAGCAATTAATGGTAACGCCGCTCAAAGACTACGAAATCATCATCGGCAAAGTAATTCCCTATGTACTCATCGGCTACGCACAGGCGGGTATCGCCTTGGTAGCGGGGATTTTACTATTCGACGTACCGTTTCAAGGCAGTTTTTTCGTCCTTTTTATGACGACGACCATCTTCCTCATCGCCTCATTGATGCTGGGAATCCTCGTTTCCACCGTGGCCAAAACACAGCTTCAAGCCATGCAGATGTCAATCTTAGTATATATGCCGAGCATTTTGCTATCCGGCTTTATGTTCCCTCGCGTGGCCATGGATGCCATTTTCCAATATCTTGGCGCCATCATGCCAATGACCTTCTACTTGATCATCATTCGTGGGATTATGTTAAAAGGAATTGGCATCGAGTATTTATGGCCGCAGATTTTTGCCCTCCTCACCTTCATCGTCATCACCGGTTTTATCAGTATCCACACCTTTACCAACAAACGTAAAAACGGTTAACAGTGCATCCGCGCAGTTTCTATGTTATAATAAATTGTTAACATAGTAATTTATAACTACCATAGACGTCGGTGGTTCCCATAATCACCTTAACTGACTAACTGATGAGTGAGGAGAATGAAATGAGTACAAATCTTGAAGTAGGTATTGTAGGCCTTCCTAATGTAGGCAAAAGTACGCTGTTTAACGCTATTACCAAGGCCGGTGCCGAAGCGGCCAACTATCCGTTCTGTACAATCGAACCTAACGTAGGTGTCGTTGACGTGCCGGATGACCGCATCAATCAATTGGCCGTTATGTTTAAATCTAAAAAAATTATTCCTGCCGCTATGCGCTTCGTTGACATTGCCGGTCTCGTAGCCGGTGCGTCCAAAGGCGAAGGTTTGGGCAATAAATTCCTTAGCCACATCCGCCAGGTTGACGCTATCGCCCAGGTTGTACGTTGTTTTGATGACCCTAACATCACCCATGTCGCCGGTTCCATCGATCCGATTCGTGATATTGAAATCATCAACACGGAGCTTTGCTTGGCTGACCTTGATTCCGTTGAAAAACGCAAACAGCGTATTGAAAAAATCGCCAAAAGCGGGGACAAAGATGCTCGCATCGAGCTTCCTATTTTGGAAAAAGTCATCGAAGGTCTCGGCGAAGCTATTCCGGTTCGCGCTCAAGGTCTGGACGAAGAAGAATTAGAACTCCTGAAAGAGTTAACTTTATTAACAGCTAAAAAATCTTTATACGTAGCCAATGTATCAGAAGATGAAATCTCCGACTATGAAGCTAACGAATATGTAAAAAAAGTAGAAGAATATGCCGCCAACGAAGGTTCCGGCGTAGTTGTTGTATCCGCTCGTATCGAATCGGAAATCGCTGAATTATCCGATGAAGAAGCGGCTGCATTCCTTGAAGAACTCGGCCTTACCGAAAGTGGTTTAACTAAATTGATTAAAGCCAGCTACTCCTTATTGGGTCTTATCAACTTCTTCACAGCCGGTGAAATGGAAGCTCGTGCCTGGACTATCGTCGAAGGCACCAAAGCTCCTCAGGCAGCCGGTAAAATTCACTCCGATATTGAAAAAGGCTTTATCCGTGCGGAAATCGTAGCGTTTGACGACCTTGTAGCTTGCGGCAGCCAGAATGCGGCCAAAGAAAAAGGTCTCGTTCGCCTCGAAGGTAAAGACTATGTCATGAAAGACGGCGATGTAACCTACTTCCGCTTCAATGTGTAAGCATTAATATATAATGTTAAAATATAACGTTACGATATAACGGTTACCGGTAAAAAAAATAAAATAAACATTAATAGCTTATTGGCTATAACAAAAATGTACGCAGTCCAAAATCGGAACTGCGTACATTTTTTTATCCTACTTATTCTGTTTGCCGGCTAAGCTGTCATATTAAATTTGACTTAGTATTTCAACTTGCCCATTGGTACATAAATCGTACCGGAAGACATAGGCCCTACGGTACCCTGCTGGAAGATAACAAAGATTTCATGGTCTTCCGTAGCATAGAAATCGGACGGAACTTTATCGACCGTTCTGTTTTCAGGGAAAAACTGTGGCTTTAAATCTTCATCATTGGCAATAGCCTGATTTAATTCATCTAATTTAACGCCGCCAAAATCATGCAAGGTCAACACTTTGCCACTAGTGCTGTTGAAGGTAAAAGCCTTCACTGTATTCAAACCGTTAGCCGCCTGATCACCAATCGTATAGGATTTAAGCACTACGCTGAAAATCCCTTTATCATTGGCTTTAACATCATACGTCATGTACAGATTTTCTTTTACATCCGCTTTAAGATTGTTTTTCTCCAAATTCTTTTGCAATGTTTGTACATATTTGGTGATTCGACTGTTAATTTCCTTGGTTACCACCGGGCTGACGGATGTTACCGTCGGATAGGTAACATGTATACGGTCACCGCTAATGGCAATCGGTTGCACCGCTACCGCTAAGCGCTGATAGTACGCATTAGCTTCCGGAACTTTCACCAAATCCGCATCACGCGACAGTTCATCGGATGCTTCCCACATAGCTTTATTGGAAGCCGGCGAAATATCCTGAGATACACGTTTAGTCATAACGCCGGTCGTATTGTTATGTGCTTCGGTCGGCGTCTGTACTGCCACAATATCGCCGTTGTCATCGACTACAGCAGCAGCCGGTTCGGAATCTACTTTTACAACGGCCACGTCTGCGGCATTAACGCCACCAAAACCGCCCAAAGCAATGGATCCGAATACAGCGGCCATTATATATTTTTGCCATTTCTGTTTCATAAAAAATTCCTCCTTCATTCCCCTTTATGGCTAATGTACTTTAATACATTAAATCATGCCAAAAAACACTATATATTTATAATATAACAAAAAACGGTGAAAAAATCATGATATTCTGCATTTTTTCATGATGATTTGTGATGTATACAATATAGAGTTAAATTTGAGATTGAATTTTGTCCACAGTTTTTGTACAATCGTCTTGTAGGATTATTAATGTTCTATTTTTTTATTCTCTCAAGGAGGGTTAGTATGAAGCATGATTTTATGAGTCATGACTTACATCTGCCGGAATTGACGTTCCGCGGTATGCTATTAGGCGTACTCATTACTATTATTTTTACCGCGTCAAACGTTTACTTGGGCTTAAAAGTTGGCTTAACCTTCTCCAGCTCCATTCCAGCCGCTGTAATTTCCATGGCTATCCTTCGTTTTTTCAAAGACTCCAACGTTCTTGAAAACAACATGGTTCAAACCCAAGCATCGGCTGCCGGTACTTTATCGGCTGTTATTTTCGTTTTGCCGGGCCTCTTGATGCTAGGCTATTGGCAAGGCTTCCCTTACATGCAAACTTTATTACTTTGTGCCTGCGGCGGTTGTTTAGGTGTATTATTTACGATTCCGCTTCGTCGTGCCATGGTAGTAAACAGCGATCTTCCATATCCGGAAGGCCGTGCGGCTGCTGAAATTCTTAAAGTAGGCAGTCAGAATCATGGTGACAGCGCTAAACAAAGCGCCAGCGGTATGAAAGAAATCGTAAGCGGCGGTATTTTTGCCGGTATCATCAGTCTTTTCACCAACGGCTTCCATTACTTGGCCGGTGAAATGAGCTTCTGGTTCGGCGTTGGCCGCGGGGTTACCCAGTTCCCACTCGGCTTCTCCACTGCCTTACTCGGTGCCGGTTTCCTTATCGGTATCTCCAGTGGTATCGCTATCTTGGTTGGTATGATTATCGCCTGGGGCGGTTTCGTACCTTACTTGACCAACGTATTGCCTATGGGCGATGCTAAGTCGGTAGAATCCTTCGCTATGGCCGTTTGGAAAGAAAAGGTTCGTTTTATCGGTGCCGGTTGTATCGGTATTGCCGCTATTTGGACCCTTATTACCTTGGCAAAACCAATTGTTGAAGGTATGCGTATTTCCGTTCAAAATATGAAAATGTCCGGCGAAGAACGTGAAACTCATCGTATGGATACAGATATGAAGCCTTCTACTATCGCACTTGTTTTCTTGCTTATTTTAGTTGGCCTCGTTGTTTGTTTCTACTCCTTCGTAAGTGCCGTTGACATCAGTCCTGCTCTTATGTGGACACTCGTTATCTGCGGTATCGTTATCGCTCTTTGCATCGGCTTCTTCGTAGCTGCTGCCTGCGGTTACATGGCCGGTCTTATCGGTACATCCGCCAGCCCAATCTCCGGTATCGGTATTTTGGGTATCATCATTTCGTCCCTCGTAGTATTCGCCATTGCATCCGCCAATGACTTATTCGCTACTGAAGCGGGCGTTAAATTCGCTACTGCTATGGCCTTATTCATGACCAGTGTGGTTGTTTGTATCGCCGCTATTTCCAACGATAACTTACAAGACCTCAAAACCGGTCAACTCGTAGGTGCTACACCTTGGAAACAGCAGGTAGCTTTACTTATCGGTTCCGTAGCCGGCGCCATCGCTATCGCTCCGGTTCTTAACCTATTATACGAAGCTTATGGTTTCACCGGTGCTTTACCTCGTGCCGAAATGGATCCATCCGCTGCCTTGTCGGCACCGCAAGCTACTTTGATGACAACAATTGCGCAAGGTATCTTCAGCTCCAATCTTGATTGGGATTATATCCTTATCGGTGTTGGCATCGGTATTATCGGTATCATCGTTAACTTGGTATTAAAGAGCACTACAGCTACTTTATCCTTGCCGCCATTGGCTATCGGGATGGGTATCTACTTACCACCTTCCCTCGAAATGCCACTCGTTATCGGTTCTTTGATGAGCTATTTCGTTGGTAAATACTTAGTAAAACGTGCTAAAGAACGTAGCGGTGAATTGGCTGATGCCGATGTTGAACAATGTAACCGTCGCGGCGTTCTCTTCGCTTCCGGTATGATCGTAGGCGAAAGCTTAATCGGTGTAATTATTGCGGTTATCATCGTTATCTCCGTAACTTCCGGCGGTGGCGAAGATCCACTCAGCATGGTTGGCAAAGACTTTGCAAATACTGCTGAATGGCTTGGTTTAGGTGTCTTCATCCTTACAATTGCTTACTTCGTAAATCTCGTATTATCGACTAAGTTCAATCGTGAAGAAGCACTCGAAATCCAACGCATTAACGAAGAAGAACATAAATAATATCTTACAAACCTAATCATGAAAACTGTCATGTCCGCAAGGATATGGCAGTTTTTTTGTCTCCTACAAAAATCTTACAAAACCTTGAAAAATTTTTATTAAATTTTACATTTTTCATCTTGAATGTTTACACTATTATGATTTAATGAAAAATATGTGGTGCACTAAATTGTAATCTAGTATATTAAAACCTTATTCAAGGTAGGAGGAAATCATGAGATTAAAAGCCATTTTATCCGGCCTGTTTTGTATGCTGGCCTTGCTCGTACTTGCAGGTTGTGGCAACTCAACTTCAAACAGTGGTTCAGCAAATGACAAAGTAGTAGAAATTGAATATTGGCATGTAGCATCCGATAGTTTCGGTGGACAAACAGTTCGTGAATTGGTTGCCGATTTTAACAAAACACATCCTAATATTAAAGTCACTGAGAAATTTAATCCGGATATGTACAAAGGCTTAACTCAAAACTTACAGGCCGCTTTAGCATCTGGACAAACACCGGACGTAGTGCAAATGGGTTGGAACTTCTTAAACTATGCACACGAAAACTTTGAAACGGAAAATATTGATAAAATTTTCGCTGATGCAGGAGATCCTAATTTTATCAAAGATACCTTTGAACCTAATATTGCTCGTTTAGCACAAACAGATAACGGTGATCAAGTCGGCGTTCCTTACTCCTTATCCTTACCGGTTTTATACTATAATCCGGATATCTTTAAAGCTGCCGGTTTAGATCCTAATAAACCACCGAAAACATGGGAAGAAGTAGCAGAATATGCTAAACAAATTAAAGAAAAAACAGGTAATCCGGCATTCTTTATGCAAGAATATGCCGATACTTGGACCAACCAAGCACTCGTTGAATCCAATGGCGGCACCATGTTAACTCATAAAGACGGTAAATGGCAGGCCGGTTTTGATACCCCTGAAGCTGCTCATGCTTACCAAGTAATTGCCGATATGGTTAAAAATGGCACAGGCTTACACGCAACTAATGAAGAAGGTTTCCAAAGCTTTACGTCCGGTAAATTAGCTATGGTAGCAACTACCATTGGCAAACGTGCTAATTTTGAAAAATCTTCTAACTTCAAAGTAATGACTACAACCTTCCCTGCCTTTGGCAATAAACCAGTTAAAGTGCCTGCCGGCGGTAACTTCCTCATGATTCTCAGCAAAGATAAAGCTAAACAAAAAGCCGCTGTTGAATTCGTAAAATACTTGGAAAGTGCTGAAAACTTAACGAAATGGGATACTGGTACCGGTTACTTACCGCCACGTAAAAATATGGCACAAGAAGGTCCATACAAGAAACTAATTGATGAAAACGAAAATATTAAAAAAGCCATGGAAATGCTTCCTAATGTAACACCTTGGGTTAGTTTCCCGGGACAAAATGGCTTACAAGCAGAACAAGTGTTAATTGATGCCCGCGATGTTATCCTTAACGGTAGTAAAACAGCATCTGAAGCATTACACGAAGCAGCTTTAAAAATTAACGATTTACTGAAGTAATATTAAAAAAAATTTTCATATTGTAAAATTAATGCCATTAGAATCAGTAGACCTTAGATTTTATTTTTGTCTATTGATTCTAATTGTGCTTAGAAGGAGTTTTAATATGAATCGTCTTTCAAAATCAGGCTATTTACTGTTCTTGCCTGCTGCATTCTTCTTTTCAGTCTTTTATTATTGGCCTTTACTCGTCAATGTAGTTCTTAGTTTCTTCTCATGGAATATGGTAAGTTCTAAGATTAAGTTTGTTGGAATTTCAAATTATACTGATATCGTTCAAACGGCTGAATTTTATTCTGTAATTGTAAATACAGTTTTATTTGTCCTATTTCTTTTAATTTTTAACTTTGTATTACCTTATATTTATTCTTATATCTTAGCTTATGTCCTTAAATACGGAAAAAATCTATACAAAGTATTTTTCTTTATGCCTTCGCTTTTTAGTCTATCCGTTGCAAGTATTCTGTTCTTATGGATATATAATCCGTTAGCAGGACCTATTGATGCCATTTTACAAATGTTTGGTCTTGATTCTCCTCGCTGGCTGAAAGAACCAATTTTAGTTATTTTCTCTATCAGCATGATTATTGCTTGGAAAGTATTTGGCTATAACTTTATTCTTATGTTGGCTGCCATGATGTCCGTTTCCAAAGAAATGATTGAAGCAGCTCGTTTAGAGGGAGCCTCTGATTGGGTTATTTTACGTAAAATTATAATTCCCCAAACATCTTCGTCCGCAATCTACGTCTTTGTTATTACCGTGGTATTCGGCTTACAATACGTCATGATTCCGGTCAATATATTAACGCAAGGCGGGCCTAATCAAGGCAGTGCAAACCTCGTATACGTTATTTACCAATATGCTTTCGTATTCTATCAAGTCGGCAAATCGGCGGCGTATGCTGTATTGACGATGTTATTATTCGTTATATTTGCTTGGTGGCGTAATAAAGTATTAGATAAGAAGGTATACTATGAAAATTAATCTAAAAAAGGAACTTATCGGCCATATCATCCTTATAATTTCGCTACTTATTTGTTTATGGCCTATTGTGTTTTTAGTGTCGGCTTCATTAAAAGATTTAAATCAAATCTTCCAGTACCCTTTGAATCCGCTGCCGGAAAACCCAACATTATCCAACTATTTTACAGTACTGGACCGATTCCCTATATTCCAATTTACCGGTAATACCTTTTTTATTGCCATTACGGTTACTATTTTTAAAATTATAACCAGTTTGCTTGCAGGATTCGGATTTGTTTATTATCGATTTAAAGGTAGAGAATTACTATTCAATTCCATGGTTCTAACCTTTTTTATTCCTATGTCCGTCTTAATCATGCCTAATTATTTATTGATTTCTTCATTGGGACTTTTAGATACACCTTACGGTGTTATTCTCGTAGAAATTGTAGATGGCATGGGTATTTACTTAATGCGCCAAACTATGCGCAGTATTCCAAAAAGTATTTACGAATGTGCCATTTTAGAAGGTGCTTCACCGCTGTATATCTTATGGCATATTATTCTCCCCTTAGTAAGACCATCAGTAATTTCCATTAGCATTATGTTCTTTATCAATGCTTGGAATGAATATTTTTGGCCGTTGCTTATTTTAAAAAGTAAAACAGAATATACCTTGGCCTTAGCATTACCAATGTTTATCAGTGCCGAAGGCGGTAGCGAGTGGGGTTTAGCTATGGCACTCGCCGTATTGACCAGCATTCTACCATTTATTTTATTCATCATTTGCCAAAAATATATTCTCAACACATTTATTCAATCAGGAGTTAAAGGATAATGCATAATATAGTTTTTAATAAAGTAAGTAAAACCTACCACGAAAAAGAAATCATTAAACAATTAAGCTTTGAAATTAAAGAAGGGGAACGAGTGGTCTTGTTAGGACCTTCCGGTTCCGGTAAAAGTACGACGCTTCGCATGATTGCCGGTTTAGAAGACATTAGTGATGGCGAATTATATATGGGGGAAACTCTAATCAATGATGTACCGGCGGGAGATCGTAATATAGCCATGGTTTTCCAAAACTACGCTTTATTTCCTCATTTTAATGTATGGGATAATATTGTATTCGGTCTAAAACTACAAAATCTACCGCAGTCTGAAATCAAAGAACGGGCTAATGCCGCCATCGAAATGTTGAATTTAAAAGGCTATGAAAATCGCCTAATTCAATCTCTATCGGGCGGTCAAAAACAAAGGGTTGCCTTATGTCGTGCTATCGTAAAACAATCGCCGTATTTTTTATTAGATGAACCTTTGGCAAATTTGGACGCACAACTTCGTCAACATGCCCGCCAAGAACTTATTAAAATCCATGAAAGCTGTAATTCTACTATGATTTATGTTACTCATGATCAGGTAGAAGCCATGACCATCGGTCAACGAATCGCCATTTTACACGAAGGCGTGTTGCAACAATTCGATAAACCTGAAATTGTATATGATAATCCGGCTAATTTATTCGTAGCCTCATTTATTGGTACGCCGGCTATGAATTTATGGCCTTTAATAACTAATAACGGTCAAGTAACCATCGGGTCTTCTACATTGGAATTACCGCCATATGTAAAAGAAAAACTTACAACGCCGGCACTTACCGTAGGTATTCGTCCGGAAAAATTACGCCTTGTTCCAGTAGAACGAGCTATGTTACATGGACAATGTCAATATATTGAAAATATAGGTAATATTCAAAACTGTTTATTTCAAGTAAATGATACAATTAAAGGATTTATTCAATTTTCAGGATTAGAAAATAAAATTAATGTCGGTGATTCACTAGGCCTTAATTTTAATTGGAATGACGCTTGTTTCTTTGACAGTGAAACCGGCATTAATTTAAATTCAAAACAAAGCCACTAGGAGGAAACATGAATACTATTACGATTAGCGATTTACTATTTCCTGCATTTGAAAAAAATGCACTTAAAAATTTACCTCAAAATTTCGGTATGGAGTTTTTCGTAGAATTTGGACCATTAGAATATTGGCGGGCCTTATTACCTAACTTTCAAATTAAATCACGCAATATATCTTTACATGGTCCTTGTGTAACCGTTAATTTAGCCGATCCTAATGATACTCAATACTTAAACCGCTATAAGAAAGATATTACTTTTGGCAAAGAAATTAATGCTGAATTTATCGTTGTCCATACAAATGAACAATGGTCAGGAAATAAAGAAGATGTACAAAATTTAGTTATCGAACGTCTTCAAGAACTTGATAAATTGGCTCAAAATATTGCCGGACCTCGTCTAGCAGTAGAAAATGTAGGTTTATTAACAAATAATCTATTCAATGAATCTGAGTATATTGAACTCTTTACTAAGTTTCCTAACATTGTTTCATTGATTGATGTAGGCCATGCTAATGTTAATCAATGGAATTTACCTCATGTAATTCAAACTTTAAACAAAAAGATTATTGCTTATCATTTACATGATAATAATGGAAAAAAAGACGAACATCAGCCTATCGGTACCAGTTCTATCAATTGGACAGAATTATTTAAAGCAATCAACACATATTCACCAAATGCCACTAAAGTCTTAGAATACGCCAATGGCACTTTCAAATCTATAGACCAATTATTAGAGCATTTGAACTCTATAGAGTCTTTAATGACAACAAAATAAACTATTAAAAATAATTACAAAAGCGGCCATACTTAACTTTAAAGGGTTAGTATGGCTATTTTTGTAAGTGAAACTATATTTTGTTATAATGAAGTCAATTACAAAGTAAAATTTAAAAGTCAGCTTCTTTTTACTAAAATTAAAGGTATCTTCCTTTTAAAAGTCTTGTAATTAACGCTAAATTCCTATTAATATACGTTAACATACACACTGTTACAGGAGGTGTAACAATGAATCAAACTATGACCAAAGAAGAATTTTTAAGTCGCTACGCCCTCGATCGAAGGGGCTCTAATAGTGTTAAATGGGACGGTTTAAAACAACGTTTCCGCACCGATGATGTCATCCCTATGTGGGTGGCCGATATGGATTTTAAGGCGCCCGAAACGGTTATTGATGCTCTTACGGAACGCGTTAAACACGGCGCTTTCGGCTATTCCTTAATCAGTCCGACCTATCATCAAACCTTTATCGATTGGCTAACGCGCCATCATGGCTATACGCCTAAGAAAAACTGGCTTCGTTTCACCAGCGGCACAATAACGACCTTATTCTGGATTTTGCATGCCTTCACTGAGCCAAAAGATAATATCCTTATTCTTTCACCGGTGTATTATCCGTTCTACAGCACACCGCAAGACACAGGCCGCACACCAATCTGCAGCGAATTGCAACAAGACGAAACGGGCCGCTATTATATCGACTTTGACGATGTAGAAGCTAAGATTAAAGAGCACAACATTAAAGTTTTCATTCTCTGCAATCCGCACAATCCGGTGAGTCGTATTTGGTCGGAAGAGGAACTGGTTAAACTCTTCACCCTTTGTGAAGAAAATAATATACTCATCGTAAGCGACGAAATCCATGAAGATTTTATTTTTGGCCCAGATCCATTTATTCCGGCCTTAGCCGTGCAGGACGGCCGCTTCAAAGATTCCATTATTACCATTACCAGTGCGTCCAAAACTTTCAACTTGGCCTCTTTACCTGTAGCGCATACGATTATTCCGAATGAAGCTCACCGCAAACAATTTGATGCCTATATCTCTACCATAGACCATACACAACTCCCCGTGCTGGATTTACTGGCTACAGAAACAGCTTATCAGACAGGGGATACTTGGTTAAGTGGACTTTTAGCCGTAATTAAAGATAACTATGAAATTTTGAAAAATGCCTTAATCGAAGCGGCACCTAAGTTGGTATTTACACCGCTGGAAGCGACGTATCTGGCCTGGGTCGATTTTAAAGCCTATGTTACGCCCGAAGAACTCGACGAATTCATGATAAAACAGTGCCGTGTCGGCGTTAATACGAGCCCTAACTTTGCACCGGCCACACCGGGTTTTGTACGCTTCAACTTGGCAGCTCATCCGGATACGGTGCGCGAAGCCGCCGAACGTATTATTAAAGGAATTAAGGCTATTAGCGCAAAGTAACATCTAAAGCGAATCCTCAATAATTCCTTAGTTTTTTATAAAGGAGATGCCCATGCGTCGTCACGATCGTCAGATTACTGATGAAAACACAATTAACGAACTCATTCGTCGCTGTCGGGCCATCCGCTTAGGCCTGCGCGATGAGGATCAAATATACATAGTACTGCTTCATTTTGCTCACTCTTTTGAAAACGGTCTACATACTTTTTATTGCCATAGTGCTCCTATGGGTCGTAAAATCGACTTGATTAAGCGCACCGGCTATGCCGCTTTTGAAATGGACGGCGGTCAAGAGTTATTGGCCGGTGACATAGCTTGCGATTATTCCTCTGCCTATTTCAGTATTATCGGTACGGCCGATGCTTCTTTGGTGGAAGATATAGCTGAAAAAGAAACCGCCTTAAATCTCATCATGGCGCATTATACCGGTAAGGACCAATGGGAATATAAACCGGCCATGCTAAAAGCCGTAGCAGTCATAAAATTAGTCGCACGCGAACTGACCTGTAAAGCTAATCAGTGACCACAATAAAGTAAATAACATAGAAAGAACCTCCTACACCAACCGGTATAGGAGGTTTTATTTTTCAAATATTATATTTCAGTAATATTTAAAACAACAATTAAATATCGCCCAAATAACGTTTAGCTTCGCAGTAGTTAACCATGCCTTCTACTACCTTCTTAGCGGCACGCATAGCGAGTACTACGGTAGCCGGTTTATGTACTACGTCACCGCCCGCAAATACGCCTTTACGGCTAGTCATGCCATATGGCATTTCACGCGTTACTACATAGCCGTCCTTGTTAACTTCAATGCCGTTGCCCGGGCCAACCAAGCGTGCATTCGGTTTATGACCGATGGCAATAATAATCTTATCAGCCGGAATCACTTCATAGTGACCGGTTGGTTGAATAGAACCGTCTTCCTGTGGTTCTTGAATTTCACAACGTAAGCCTTCAACGACAACGTCTCCTTCTACACTGGATGGAGCCGCATAGAACTTGAAGCGAATATTTTCTTCTTTTGCTTCTTCGTATTCAGACGGATTGGCGCTCATATTTGCTTCACCGCGACGATACGCTACCGTAACCGATTCAGCACCTAAACGTACACAGGTACGAGCCGCATCCATGGCCACATTACCGGCACCGATAACAACGACACGGTCACCTTTTTGAACCGGAATCGCATCATCACCGACACGACCGTTCTGGTGTAATTGAACGGCTGTCAATAAGGCCATGGCCTGTAAAACACCCGGTTTTTCATCACCGCGCATAGGAAGTTCCATCGGCACATGAGTACCGGTTGCGATGAAGATAGCATCATAGCCCTCTTCAAATAAAGAATCGATTGTTTTATTCGGCCCGATAATCGTATTACACTCGAATTTAACGCCCAAAGCTTTAAGGCGATTAATCTCACGATGCACCACTTCTTTACTCAAGCGGAATGCCGGAATACCATACAGCAAAATGCCGCCCGGTTCGTCTTGTTTTTCAAAAATCGTTACTTCATAACCAAGTTTGGCCATATCACTGGCTACGGTAAGACCTGCAGGACCGGAACCGATAATCCCGATTTTACCTTGATCCTTAATAATCGGTTTCATACGACGTAAACCGTGTAAGCTTTCAAAATCCGCCGCAAAACGTTCCAATTTACCAATATTAATCGGCTTATTGGCACGATTCAAAATACAATGACCTTCGCACTGCTTTTCACGAGGGCAAACTCGACCGCAAACGGCCGGTAAATTACTGCGTTCGCCAATAATATCATTGGCTTCCCCAAAGTTGCCACGCGCAATGGCTTGAATAAAGCGCGGAATCTCATTTTCAATCGGACAACCGGTACGGCACAAAGGCTTCGCGCAGTTTAAGCAACGCTTAGCTTCCGCTAAGGCTTCCTCTAATGTATAATCAGCATCTTCCAAGTACGCATGGTGGCGAGCCTTCGCCGCCGCATCGTTGGCTGCTATATTTCCTGCTTGTTGATTTGTCACTTCATTCGGTCCAACCATGGAAATCCCTCCTCTAATTCTCACTTATCAATGCCTTCATTGATGAGTCAATTTATACTATTCCTTTTCCCTATATCTTTTTTAAAAACTAATTCTACTATACCATAACGCCTGTAGCTAGTAAATAGTTGACAAAATAAGCCATAATTAGCCGATTGCCTTTTTTTACAAATATTGTCAGTATAGGACCATAATAAAAAAAGCCACCTTTGAGAATGACTCAGATGGTGGCTTACAAACCTAATCATGAACTTTTTTAATCCAATTACTGGAACAGACCGTAGAACATAGCGGCTACAGTGATGATACCGATAGTAATAACGAAATAGTTTGTTACGCTGCGGTATTTCTGCATTTTTGGTACTTTGAAAATAGCAACCATAGGCATTAACAAGAGAATAAAGGCGATAGCCGGACCACTCAAGGTTTCGATAATACCTAAAATGCTTGGATTGATATAAGCAATCAAGCAACAAGTAATGAGCATGAATGCCAAGATAATGCGGTCAACCGTTTTAGCATTTAATTCTTTTTTATTAACATGGCCTAAATCAATAACGATGTCGCGTAAACCTTCATAAGCACCTACATAGTGGCCCAAGAAGGATTTAGTAATCGCAACGAAGGCGATGATTGGAGCCAACCAAGCAATGAATGGTGTGTTAAAGTGGTTAGCTAAGTAGGACAAAATGGAGATGTTCTGATCTTTAGCAGCCTGCAAATCAGCCGGAGATAAGGCGAATACACAGCTGTAAACGAAGAACATTACAACGCCGAACATCAATAATACAGCGTATTTTTGAATATCGTGACATTTTTTATCTACATGTTCATCACCATATTCCTGACGTTCTTTCATAACGAAAGCAGAAATAATAGGGAAATGGTTAAACGAGAATACAAGAACCGGGAATGTCATCCACAACGTCATGAGCATAGCACTGCTGCTACCACCTTCAGGCTGGTAGGTCAAAATAGCGGTGTTCCATTCAGGAATGAGGTATAAACCGATAACCAATAAAGTGGCAATAAACGGATATACCAAGTAACTCATGATGCGTACGATAATATCCTGGCCCATGCGAACGATGGCCAATAAACCAACAATAACAGCAACCGTAATTAATGCACGATCAACGCCGGCAATACCGAGCTGATTCTGTAATAAACTGTCAGTCGTGTTGGTAATCGCTACGGAATATAATAACAAGATTGTATAAATACCAACAAAATAAACTACATTAAATACACGAGCTGCTGTAGGTCCCCAGAATTCTTCAACCGCACCGATGATACCTTTATCCGGTGAAGAAGCGGACATAACGAAACGAGCTAATGCACGGTGAGCCAAGAATGTTACCGGGAATGCGAATAAGGTAATCATCAATAATGGCCAGATACCGCCGATACCTGCGTTGATTGGCAAGAATAATACGCCCGCACCGATAGCCGTACCGAATAAACCTAACATCCAGGTGGTGTCTTCTTTATTCCATTTGGAGGCATCTAATGTTTTAGTAATACTTTCGCGAATTGTTGTTTGTTCGCCATATACCGGTAATTCCTCCTGAACCGGTATGTCCTTTTGGACTACTGTTCTTTCATCTAACATACCTTTACTCCTTAATAGTAAAACCTGTAAAACCTAAAAACAACACTTTTCGTCCTTTTCTAAAACCTGCCCCCAAGTATCCGTTCAGAAAAGACATCTTATGTAAGTATGATAGCATAGCATACCTAAAATGACAACTAATCATCATGATTATATTGCATAGAGTGTACTTTCTCAGTGTTCAATTATTTATTAACAAGTAATTAATAGTAAACATACATAAATTATAGTATTAATTAAATTATTTTCACTTTATATTTTTGTATTATATTATATTATTTGATATTTTATAATATTTACGTGTTATTTCTTATATTTTCATAAAAATAAGGTGTAATATCCACCCC
>NZ_RQUX01000025.1 GCF_003992115.1 Veillonella ratti | reverse complement strand
AGAAGGTGGCCGTCATACTCCATTCTTCTCCAACTACCGTCCACAGTTCTACTTCCGTACAACTGACGTAACCGGCGTTATCAACTTGCCAGAAGGTACTGAAATGTGTATGCCTGGTGATAACATCACTATGACTATTGAATTGATTACACCAATCGCTATTGAAGCTGGTCTTCGTTTCGCTATCCGCGAAGGTGGCCACACAGTAGGCGCCGGTGTTGTTACTGAAATTATCGAAGGATAATTAAGTAGTAAATGTAGGTCACAAACCTATACTTTGTGCAGCGCAGAGCGGCATTTGCATGCCGCTCTTGTGTTGTGTTTTTAAACTATGATATAGAAGGTTGCCTCTGCGGAGGAGAATTTCTATGGAGCAGTTCATTCATGAAATGAGCGACAGGAGGAAGTTATTCATGGCTAAACAGCAAAAAATTCGTATTCGTTTAAAATCATACGATCACAAAGCTCTTGATCAGAGCGCGGCAAAAATTGTTGACACTGCAAAACGCAACGGTGCATTAGTATCCGGTCCAATTCCATTGCCAACTGAAAAAAATATTTTTACAATTCTTCGTTCACCACATGTCAATAAAGACTCTCGTGAACAATTCGAAATGCGTACACATAAACGTTTAATCGATATTCTTGAATCAAATGCGAAAACAGTAGATGCTATCACCCGTCTTGAATTACCGGCTGGTGTGTCTATTGAAATAAAATTATAATAAGGAGGTGCGATTATGTCTAAAGCTATTTTGGGTAAAAAGTTAGGAATGACTCAGATCTTCACTGCTGAAGGTAAGTTAGTTCCTGTCACTGTAGTGGAAGCAACCCCAAGCGTAGTAGTGCGCGTTAAAACTGTTGAATCCGACGGTTACGATGCAGTACAGCTCGGCTATGGCTCCATTAAAGAAAAACATTTAACTAAACCTGTAAAAGGCCAGTTCGACAAAGCCGGCGTAGCACCGGTTAAATATCTTCGCGAACTTCGCCTTGCTGAAGCAACTGATTACACAGTGGGCCAAACTCTGGCAGCTGATATCTTCGCAGAAGGTGAGTTGGTTGATGTTGTAGGTACAGGTAAAGGTAAAGGATTTGCGGGCACTATTAAGCGCCACAACTTCCATCGTGGTCCTGTAACTCACGGTTCCAAATCTCATCGTGAACCTGGTTCCATCGGTCCTATGATCTCCGGTGGCGGCGGTAAGGTATACAAAGGCAAGAAACTCCCTGGACAAATGGGTGGCGGCAGAGTTACCGTACAGCGCTTATCTGTAGTAAAAGTTGATGCAGACCGTAACTTACTTTTAGTTAAAGGTGGCATTCCGGGCGCTAAAGGCAGCCTAGTAATGGTTCGCAACACGGTGAAACCTGTTAAATAACATTGTCGAAAGGAGGATCTCTAATGCCAACAGTAACAAAATACAATATGTCCGGCGCTAAAGTCGGTGAAATACAGTTAAATGATGCAGTATTTGCAGTTGAAGTTAACGAAGCTGTTATGCATCAAGCCGTAGTTCGTCAGTTATCTAACGAACGTCTTGGCACTCACGCAACTAAAACGAGAGGTCTTGTTCGTGGCGGTGGTCGTAAACCTTGGAAACAAAAAGGTACCGGCCGTGCTCGTGTAGGCTCCACTCGTAG
The DNA here is from genome assembly GCF_003992115.1 of Veillonella ratti. GTDB lineage: Bacteria > Bacillota > Negativicutes > Veillonellales > Veillonellaceae > Veillonella_A > Veillonella_A ratti. The sequence continues at coordinate 23,994 of NZ_RQUX01000025.1, read as the reverse complement.
CCCATTGTGGGTTGGTGGTGGTACCGTATTTGGTCCACAACCTCGTAGCTATTACAAGGCAATGCCTCGTAAAGCTAGACGTCTTGCAGTTAAATCTGCTCTTAGCGATAAAGTAAACAACAACGAATTAATCGTATTGGACGAATTAACCTTAGCAGCTCCAAAAACGAAAGAAGTATTAAACATCCTTAACAACTTCAACGTAGGTGACGCTAAAGTATTATTTATCACCGAAGGTGATATTAATGTAGAACGTTCCGCTCGTAACATTCAAGGCGTTAAAGCTTTGGCTTGTGAAGGCGTGAACATTTTCGATCTTCTCCACTACGATAAGCTCTTCATCACTGAAGGTGCCGTAGCAAAGATTGAGGAGGTGCTCGCATAATGGAATTACGCGATGTTCTTATTCGTCCGATTATTACAGAAAAAACAACTCTGCTTATGGAAGAAGGTAAATACACGTTCCGTGTGCCTTTGACTGCAAACAAAGTGCAGATTCGTCAAGCTGTAGAAAAAATCTTCAACGTACAGGTAGAAAAAGTAGCTACCATTCGAGTTCTTGGTAAAGTAAAACGCATGGGCCGTACACAGGGTAAACGTAGCGATTACAAAAAAGCTATCGTAACTTTGAAGGCTGGCGAATCCATTGAATTCTTTGAAGGTGTTTAAGATAGTCTAGTAAGGAGGCCCCATAATGGCAATTAAATCATTCAAACCGTACTCCGCTGGTCGTCGGTTTATGACAGTATCTGCCTTCACTGAAATCACTGCAAGCAAACCTGAAAAGTCTTTGCTCGCTAAGGTTTCTCAGACAGGCGGTCGTAATAACACCGGTAAAATGACTGTACGTCACCAAGGTGGCGGTCACAAGCGTCAGTACCGTATTATTGACTTCAAACGTGTTAAAGATAATATCCCGGCTAAAGTAGCATCCATCGAATACGATCCTAACCGTAGTGCTCGTATCGCGTTGCTTAACTATGCCGATGGTGAAAAACGCTACATTCTTGCTCCACATGGCTTGAAAGTAGGCGACACTGTATATAGTGGTCCTGAATCCGATATTAAACCTGGTAACTGCTTACCATTACTCAACATTCCTTTGGGTACTCAAGTACACAACATCGAAATGAAAATCGGTAAAGGTGGCCAGATCGTTCGTTCCGCAGGTACTTCTGCTCAGCTTATGGCTAAAGAAGGTTCCTATGCATTACTTCGTTTACCATCCGGTGAACTTCGTCGTGTTCATATCAACTGCCGTGCAACCGTAGGTGTTGTTGGTAACATTGATCATGAAAACATTACAATCGGTAAAGCCGGTCGCCATCGTTGGATGGGCGTTCGTCCTGGCAACCGTGGTGTTGTAATGAACCCTTGTGACCATCCGCATGGTGGTGGTGAAGGTAAGTCTCCTGTAGGTCGTAAACATCCTGTTACACCTTGGGGTAAACCGGCACATGGTGTTAAAACTCGCGACAAGAAAAAAGCTTCTAGCAGCTTGATTGTTAAACGTCGTACAAAATAGGATAGCAGGAAGGAGATAAGACAGTGTCCAGATCTATAAAAAAAGGCCCTTTCGTTGCAGCTTCGCTTGCAAAGAAAATTGATGCCTTAAATGAAACTAATGATAAGAAAGTTGTAAAAACCTGGTCTCGTGCCTCTACTATTATCCCTAACTTTGTAGGCCATACAATTGCTGTGCATGATGGTCGCAAACATGTACCTGTATTCGTTACAGAGGATATGGTAGGTCATAAATTAGGCGAATTCGCTCCAACTCGTACTTTCAAAGGTCACGTTAAGAGTGAAAAAACAACCGGTAAGAAATAATATAGGAGGAATTAGATAATGGAAGCAAAAGCAATCGCTAGACACGTGCGCATCGCGCCTCGTAAAATCCGTATTGTTGCTGACCTCGTGCGCGGCAAGAATATCGGCGAAGCATTTGCCATCTTGAAGTTCACTCCGAAAGTTGGCGCCGATGTAGTAGAAAAAGTAATGCGTTCCGCAATCGCAAATGCAGAACACAATTTTGATATGAATGTTGACAATCTTTATGTATCCGAAATCTTCGTTGATCAGGGTCCAACAATGAAACGCATTCATCCTCGTTCCCGTGGACAGGCTTTCAAAATTTTGAAACGCTCCAGCCACGTAACAGTAGTAGTTTCTGAAAGAGCTTAATAGAAGGAGGGAATATAGTGGGTCAGAAAGTTAATCCCCATGGTTTGCGTGTTGGTATCGTAAAAGATTGGGACGCAAAATGGTATGCTGATAAAGATTACGCTGCAAATCTTCACGAAGACGTTTTAATTCGTAACTTCTTGAAGAAAACCCTTTTCATTGCCGGTATTTCCCGCATTGAAATTGAGCGTATTAATAAACGTATTAAATTAACTATCCACACTGCAAAACCAGGTATGGTTATCGGTCGTGGTGGTGCAGGTATCGAAGATATCCGCAAAGCGTTAAAACGCTTCACTGATAAACAAATCGATGTAAACATCGCTGAAATTAAGCAAGCTGATATGGACTCCGTATTAGTTGCTGAAAACATTGCCAGCCAGTTGGAACGCCGTATCGGTTTCCGCCGTGCAATGAAACAAGCCGTAGGTCGCACAATGCGTCTTGGTGCAAAAGGTATTAAAATCATGGTTAGCGGTCGTTTAGGCGGCGCTGAAATCGCTCGTAGCGAATCCTACCGTGAAGGCAGTATCCCATTGCACACACTTCGTGCCAATATCGACTACGGTACTGCTGAAGCTCATACAACTTACGGTTGTATCGGCATCAAAGTATGGATCTACAAAGGTGAAGTATTGCCGGAGGCAAAACAAGCACCTGCTAAGAAGGAAGAAGGTGACAACTAATGCTTATTCCAAAGCGCGTAAAGCATCGTAAACAATTCCGCGGTCGTATGAAAGGTCGCGCAATGCGTGGTAACACAGTTGCTCACGGTGAATTCGGTTTAGTAGCATTAGAGCCATCTTGGATCACAAACCGTCAGATCGAAGCTGCTCGTATTGCTATGACTCGTTATATTAAACGTGGTGGTAAAGTTTGGATCAAAATTTTCCCAGACAAACCAATCACTGCTAAACCGGCTGGTACTCGTATGGGTTCCGGTAAAGGTTCGCCTGAATACTGGGTTGCTGTAGTAAAACCAGGTCGCGTAATGTTCGAAATGGACGGCGTATCTGAAGAAGTAGCTCGTGAAGCTATGCGATTGGCAGGTCATAAACTTCCAATCAAAACTAAGTTCGTTGTTAAGGGTAAAGAATTGGGTGGTGACGTAAATGAAGGTTAATGACATCCGTAACATGAGCGCTGCCGAAATGGAACAAAAAGTTTCCGGCCTTAAAGAAGAGTTGTTTAACCTCCGTTTTCAGCTCGCAACTGGTCAATTAGAAAATCCAATGCGTATTCGTGAAGTTAAGAAAACTATTGCGCGTATTAAAACAATTCAGCGTGAAGCTGCTCTTAAAGGAAACGCATAATAACAAATTTGTTTTGGTTTGAAAAGGAGGCTAATGGTCGTGGCAGAAGAAAGAAATGTACGAAAAGTACGTGTAGGCAAAGTTGTAAGTAACAAAATGGACAAAACCATCGTTGTGTCCGTTGAACGTAAAGTGCCTCACGCTTTATATAACAAGCCAATGGTAACAAGCAAACGCTTTAAAGCTCATGATGAAAACAATGAGTGCCAAATTGGCGATACAGTTAAAATTGTAGAAACTCGTCCACTTTCCAAAGATAAACATTGGAGATTGGTTGAAATTATTGAAAAAGTAAAATAATACGTGATGTAAGGAGGAAATACGATGATCCAGCAACAAACAATTTTGAATGTTGCCGATAACACTGGCGCAAAACGTATTATGTGTATTCAAGTTTTGGGCGGTTCTTATCGCAAATTCGGCAATATCGGTGACGTAATCGTTGCTTCTGTGAAAGATGCATCACCCGGTGGCGTTGTCAAGAAAGGCGACGTAGTTAAAGCCGTTATTGTTCGTTCTAAAAAAGGTATCCGTCGTCAGGACGGTTCTTATATTCGTTTCGACGAAAATGCAGCAGTAGTAATTAAAGATGACAAGAGCCCACGTGGCACTCGTATTTTTGGACCGGTAGCTCGTGAGCTTCGTGAAAAAGACTTCATGAAAATCATCTCCCTTGCTCCGGAAGTATTATAAGAAGGAGGAACGCGACGATGTCCCAAACTAAACTTCTAGTAAAAAAAGGCGATACTGTTGTTGTTATCTCCGGTCGAGATAAAGGCAAACAAGGTGAAGTTATCGCAACTGAACCTAAGAAATCGCGCGTTTTCGTGAAAGGTGTTAACTTAGTAAAACGCCACACGAAACCAAGCCAGGCTAACCCTCAGGGCGGCATCATCACTAAGGAAGCTCCTATCCATGTTTCCAACGTAATGGTAATCGATCCTGAAACTAAACAGCCTACTCGTATCAAAAAAGTAGAACAAAATGGTAAATTCGTACGTGCGACTGTGAAAAGCGGTGCCGTACTCGATAAATAATAAGGGAAAGGAGGGCTTTTAACTAATGTCTCGTTTAAACGAAAAATATACTAGTGAAATTCGTCAGGCTTTACAGGAAAAATTCCAGTACAAAAACGTAATGGAAATTCCTAAATTGGAAAAAGTCGTTATCAATATTGGTGTTGGTGATGCAGTTGGTAATGCTAAAGCATTGGAAGCTGCCGTTAACGACCTCACTATTATCGCCGGTCAGAAACCGGTAATCACCAAAGCTAAGAAATCCATCGCTAACTTTAAAGTTCGTGAAGGCATGGCCTTAGGTACTAAGGTAACTCTTCGCGGCGAACGCATGTATGAGTTCTTAGACAAGTTGATCAACGTAGCTTTGCCACGTGTACGTGACTTCCGAGGCGTGAGTGCAACGGCTTTTGATGGCCGCGGTAACTATGCATTGGGTCTTAAAGAACAGCTCATCTTCCCTGAAATTGAATATGATCAGGTAGAACGTGTAACAGGTATGGATATCATCGTAGTTACAAGCGCTAAAACTGATGAAGAAGCGCGTGAGTTGTTGACTCTTTGTGGCATGCCTTTTGAAAAATAATTAGGAGGAACTTATAGATGGCTAAAAAATCTATGATTGAACGCGAAAAGAAACGTGCGAAAATCGTTGCTAAATATGCTGCTAAGCGCGAAGCTTTAAAAGCAGCCGGCGACTATGAAGCATTGGCACAATTGCCTGCAAATGCTTCTCCAACTCGTTTACATAATCGTTGCAACTTGACCGGTCGCCCTCATGGCTACATGCGTAAATTCGGTATTAGCCGTATTGCGTTCCGTGAACTTGCATACAAAGGACAGATTCCTGGCGTTAAAAAAGCCAGTTGGTAATTGGATTACGGGAGGAGGTTTTTAGAATATGGTAATGACCGATCCGATTGCGGATATGCTTACGCGCATCCGTAATGCAAATGCTGCTCTTCATGAATCCGTAGAGATTCCTGTATCTCGCATGAAGGCTGCCGTTCTTGAAATCCTTAAAGAAGAAGGGTTTGTAAAGAGCGTTGAAACCGTTGAAAACGGCAAACACACAGTTTTAAAAGTAACGTTAAAATATGGTTCCAATAACGAAAAAGTAATTACTGGAATTAAACGTATTTCCAAACCGGGATTACGTGTTTATGCGAAGAAGGAAGAACTCCCTCGCGTACTTGGTGGTTTAGGTATTGCAGTTATCTCCACATCTAAAGGCGTTATGAGCGACAAACAAGCTCGTAAAGAAGGTCTTGGTGGCGAAGTACTCGCATACGTATGGTAATCAGGCAATAGGAGGTAGAAATAATGTCACGTATCGGTAGAATACCTATCGAGATCCCTGAAGGCGTTACAGTTAACTACGAAAACCACGTAATGACTGTTAAAGGCCCTAAAGGTGAATTATCTCGTGAATTGCATCCGGATATGATTATTACTGTGGAAGGTAACACAATCACAGTAGCTCGTCCGAGCGAAGATAAAGCACACCGTTCTTTACATGGCCTCACTCGAGCTCTTGTTGCTAACTTGGTAACAGGCGTTCATGATGGCTTTGCTAAAACATTGGAAATCAACGGTGTTGGTTACAGAGCGGCCAAACAAGGTAACAAATTAGTACTTACCCTTGGTTTCTCTCATCCAGTAGAGATGGAAGCTCCTGCTGGTATTACCATTGATGTGCCGGCTCCTAACAAAATCATTGTTAGTGGTGCTGACAAAGAAGTGGTTGGTGCTGTAGCTGCTAATATTCGTAAATGGAGAGAACCAGAACCTTACAAAGGTAAAGGTATCCGTTATGAAGGCGAAGTTGTTCGTCGTAAAGCTGGTAAAGCTGGCGCTAAAGGCAAATAATATCAGTAGAATTTAGAAAGGAGTGAACATCTTGGCTCGTAAATCCACAAGAAATATTGCTCGAGCAAAACGTCATCTTCGTATTCGTCGTCACATTTCCGGTACGGCGCAATGCCCACGTTTGAACGTATTCCGTAGCCTTAGCAACATTTATGCACAGGTTATTGATGACGTAGCTGGTACTACTTTGGTAGCAGCAAGCTCATTAGATAAAGAATTAAACTTGAACTATGGTGGCAACACTGCTGCAGCTAAAGCTGTTGGTGAATTAGTTGCTAAACGTGCTATCGCAAAAGGCATCGAAACAGTAGTATTCGATCGCGGTGGTTACATCTATCATGGTCGTGTAGCGGCCCTTGCAGAAGGCGCTCGTGAAGCTGGCTTGAAATTCTAAGAAGGAGGAACTTTAGACATGGCGAGAATTGACTACACCAGTCTTGATCTTAAAGAAAGAGTAGTATTCATCAACCGCGTAGCCAAAGTAGTAAAAGGCGGTCGTCGTTTTTCCTTCAGCGCTTTAGTAGTTGTCGGTGATGGCAACGGTTACGTAGGCGTTGGCTTAGGTAAAGCGGCAGAAGTGCCTGAAGCAATTCGTAAAGGCATTGATGATGCTAAGAAAAATCTTATTCACGTTGTTATTAAAAACGGTACAATTCCTCACACTGTAACCGGTCGTTTCGGTGCAGGCAGTGTTTTCTTGAAACCGGCTGCAGAAGGTACCGGGGTTATCGCAGGTGGCCCTGTGCGTGCCGTATTGGAATTAGTAGGTGTTCGTAATATCCTTACGAAATCCCTTGGTTCTTCCAATCCTAACAACATGGTTCGCGCAACAATTGAAGGCTTGGCACAGTTAAAACGTGTTGAAGAAGTGGCAGCACTTCGCGGCAAAACTGTAGCTGAGATTTACGGCTAATAAGGGGGATTGACTGTAATGGCACAGGTAAAAATTACATTGACCAGAAGCTTAATCGGTCGCCCTGAAGATCAGCGCGCAACTGTAAAAGCTCTTGGCTTAAAGAAAACTAACTCTCAGGTAGTTAAAGAAGTTACACCTCAAATTCAGGGTATGCTTCACAAAGTTAGACATTTAGTTACTGTAGAAGAAGTATAATATAGATAAGGAGGTGCACTGAATGAAACTTCATGAATTAGCTCCAGCAGCAGGTTCTAAAAAGACACGCACTCGTCGTGGTCGTGGTCTTGGTTCCGGTCTTGGTAAAACCGCTGGCCGTGGTCAGAAAGGTCAAAACTCCCGTAGTGGTGGTGGCGTACGTTCCGGCTTCGAAGGTGGCCAGATGCCTCTTTATCGCCGTTTACCAAAACGTGGTTTCAAAAATGTGTTCGCTAAAGAATATGCGGAAGTTAACATTTCCCAACTTAACCGCTTCGAAGATGGTGCTACGGTTGATCCGGTAGCTCTTATCGAAATGGGCATTTTGAAAAACGTACGTGATGGTATTCGCATCCTTGGTAATGGCACGTTAGAAAAGAAATTAACAGTTATTGCTAATGGTTTTACTAAAACTGCCGAAGAAAAGATTGTAGCAGCAGGCGGAAAAGTAGAGGTGATCTAGGGTGCTAGAAGGCCTCTCGAACATCTTTAAAATAACAGAGCTACGCAATAAAGTAGCGTATACATTACTTATGTTTATCGTGTTTAGGGCAGGCGTTCATATCCCGGTCCCTGGCGTAGATGCCTCTGTTATTGAAAGCTTATTTACATCCGGCGGCTTATTTGGTCTCTTAGACTTATTCGCCGGTGGTGCGTTAAGTAAGTTCTCCATCTTTGCCATGAGTATTACCCCATACATCAATGCGTCGATTATTATGCAGCTCTTAACAGCGGTAGTACCGACCTTTGAACAGTGGAGTAAAGACGGCGAAGACGGACGTAAGAAAATTGCCAAAGTAACACGCTATGGCACCGTAATTCTTGGTTTTGTCCAAGCTTTCGGTATGTCTTATGCGTTACGTGCTAATAGTGCACTTATTGACAACAGTTTCTTATCAGTTATTGTAACTGCCATCATCCTTACAGCAGGGACTTGTCTCCTCATGTGGATTGGTGAACAGATTACAGCATACGGCATTGGTAACGGTATTTCTCTTATCATCTTTGCCGGTATCGTAGCGCGTTTCCCATCCGGATTCAGCACTATCTACGAATATTTACAAGTAGGAACAATTAATATTTTCCAAGCAATATTATTTGCGATTATCGCTGTTGCAATGATCGTATTTGTAATTGCGGTAACACAAGGTCAACGTCGTATTCCGATTCAATACGCCAAACGCGTTGTTGGTCGTAAAATGTACGGTGGCCACTCAACCTTCCTTCCTCTTAAGGTCAACCAGGCAGGTGTTATTCCAATTATCTTTGCGTCATCCGTTTTGATGTTCCCTGTGACGTTAGCTCAGTTTGTGCAGGTTGACTGGGTGAGAACACTGGCTAATTATTTCACATGGGGAACCCCATTGCAGACAGTATTATACGCTGTATTGATTTTTATTTTTACGTACTTCTATACAGCTATCTCAATTAACATTACGGATATGGCAGATAATATGAAAAAATACGGTGGATTTATCCCTGGCATTCGTCCGGGTAAACCTACTGCTGATTATGTAGATCGCGTAATGACTCGCATTACCTTCGCGGGCGCCTTATTCTTGGCTCTCGTTGCTATTTTACCTAACTTTATCGGTGGTATTACAGGCATCGAAGGTGTGTATTTTGGTGGTACAGCGTTACTTATCGTTGTCGGTGTTGCTTTAGATACAATGCAACAAGTTGAGTCTTTAGTTTTAACCCGTCACTATAAGGGCTTTGTTAAATAGGAGGAAAATAGCTATGTATATTTTGTTAATGGGACCTCCCGGTGCCGGTAAAGGTACTCAGGCTACTCGTTTAATCGATAAATATGGTATTCCTCAGATTTCAACCGGTGATATGTTCCGTGCAGCGGTAAAGGAATGTACCCCTCTTGGTCTTGAGGCTAAGAAATACATGGATGCGGGCCAACTCGTACCGGATAGTGTTACGGTTGGTATCGTACGTGAACGTCTTGCTAAAGATGATTGCAAAAACGGCTTCATCCTTGACGGCTTCCCACGTACGACCGCCCAAGCAGTATCATTAGATGCTATATTAAAAGAAATGGGAATTGTTCTTGATGCTGTAGTTAATCTCAACGTTCCTAACGATGAGTTAGTACGTCGCATCAGTGAACGAGCACGTCTTGAAAATCGTGACGATGATAAACCGGAAACAGTACAGAAACGTCTTGCTGTATACGACGAATCTACTAAGCCTTTAATTGATTACTATCGTAACAGTGGTTTATATGTAGAAATCAACGGATTACAGGATGTGGATGCAGTATTTACAGATATCATTAAAGCGTTGGAGAAATAATCGATGATTATTTTGAAATCGCAACATGAAATTGAGTATATCCGTCAGGCATGTAAACTCACTGCTGATACGTTAACAGAGCTTATCGCATTAGCTAAACCGGGTGTAACAACACTTGAGTTGGATCAATTTGCCGAAGAATATATTCGCAGCCACGGTGGTGAACCAAGCTGCAAAGGTTACTATGGGTATCCTGCAACAATTTGCGCTTCTATCAACGATGAAGTGGTTCATGGTATTCCCAATGCTCATCGCAAGCTGAAGCACGGCGATATTATTAGTATCGACCTCGTGTCTTCAGTTAATGGGTATCATGGTGATTCCTGCGTAACCATTCCTATTGGGAAGGTCAAACCTCAAGTTATGAAACTTCTCAAGGTGACAGAAGAAAGCTTGTTCAAAGGTATTGAACAAGCAGTTGTCGGGAACAGAGTGGGGGACATTTCCCACGCTGTTCAGACGTATTGTGAAAAATTTGGATTTGGTGTTGTGCGAGACTTCGTAGGGCATGGCCTCGGTCGTGAAATGCACGAAGATCCGCAGATTCCAAATTACGGTCCGGCTGGGCATGGCCCCTTATTAAAGCCGGGTATGGTGCTTTGTATAGAGCCAATGATTACTATGGGGACTTACGAAGTGCAGGTTCTGGACGATGACTGGACAGCCGTTACTCGTGACGGCAAACCGGCAGCGCACTTTGAACACACAGTGGTTGTTACTGAAAACGGCCCTGAAATTTTGACCATGCGTGATGAACCCAGGTTGATAAAATAACCAGTAGCCGGAGGAAATGATATGTCAAAAGAAGACGTTATTGAAGTGGAAGGTACGGTCGTAGAGGCATTACCTAATGCCATGTTTCAGGTAGAACTTGAAAATGGTCATGTGGTACTTGCTCATGTGTCAGGCAAAATGCGTATGAATTTTATTCGTATCCTTCCCGGTGATAAAGTTACTATGGAACTGACACCATATGACTTAAATCGTGGTCGTATTACCTACCGTTTTAAATAGTAAGCGGCAGCGACACAAAGGAGGTACTTATGAAGGTTAGACCATCAGTTAAAAAGATATGCGAAAAATGCAAAATCATTAAACGTAAAGGCCGTGTAATGGTAATTTGCGAAAACCCGAAACATAAACAAAAACAAGGATAATTGATAGGAGGTGGATGAATAGATGGCACGTATAGCCGGTGTAGATTTACCACGTGACAAACGTGTGGAAATTGGTTTAACTTATATTTATGGTATCGGACTTACTTTGTCCAAAGAAATTTTGGAAAAAACTGGTATTAATCCTGATACTCGCGTTCGTGACCTTACTGAAGATGAAGTTGCGAAAATTCGTGCGATTCTTGATGAAGATTATAAAGTTGAAGGTGACCTTCGTCGTGAAGAAGCACTCAACATTAAACGCTTAATCGAAATCAACTCCTATCGCGGCAAACGTCATCGTGCAGGCTTGCCTTTGCGCGGTCAACGCACTAAGACAAATGCTCGTACTCGTAAAGGTCCTAGAAAAGCAATTGCTGGGAAGAAGAAATAATAAAGGAGGGATAAAGCGTGGCTAAAAAGGTAGTAAGAACTAAAAGAAAAGAAAAGAAACACGTTGAATCCGGTGCGGCTCATATCCGTTCCACATTCAACAACACTATCGTAACTATTACTGACACAAACGGTAATGCACTTTCCTGGGCTTCTGCAGGCGGTCTTGGATTCCGTGGTTCCCGTAAAAGCACTCCATTCGCAGCTCAGATGGCAGCTGAACAAGCAGCTAAAGCAGCTATGGAACATGGCTTACGTCAGGTTGAAGTATTCGTTAAGGGTCCAGGCTCCGGCCGTGAAGCTGCAATCCGTGCATTGCAGGCTGCTGGTCTCGAAGTAAACAGCATTAAAGACGTTACTCCGATTCCTCACAATGGTTGCCGTCCTCCAAAACGTCGTCGTGTATAATTTATAGTTTTAAGTAATCGTTTTTTGCGATTGCTATGATATACTATAGATAGACGACGTGTTTTATAGGAGGATTGTCCTGATGAGCGAAGAAAAGAAATTAAAAATCGAGAAAGTTGAAGTACGCGACAACGGTCGTTATGGTAAATTCGTCTGTGAACCATTAGATCGCGGCTACGGGATTACGCTCGGTAACAGCTTACGTCGAATTCTGCTTTCGTCTTTAGATGGAGCAGCTATCACTTCTATTAAAATTGATGGTGTGCTTCATGAATTTTCTACAATTCCTGGTATTCGTGAGGACGTAACGGATATAATCCTAAACCTCAAGCAATTGTGTTTCCGTCTTGACAGCGAAGCACAAGTGCCAGTAGATCTCCACGTAGATATTCAGAAAGAGGGCGTTCTAACAGCCGGTGAATTGGAACGATTCTGTCCACCGGAATTAGAAATTTTAAATCCTGACCTCGTAATCGCTACGATGGATGAAGTGGCTCATCTTGTAATGGATGTTCGCATTGAACGTGGTAAAGGATATGTGCCATCTACGAAGAATAAAAAAGATGATGATGTAATCGGTCGTATTCCAATCGATTCCATCTTCTCTCCAATTCTTCGTGCGAAATATGAAGTAAGTGATGTACGTGTAGGTAATGAAATGGACTTTGATAAATTAACTCTTGAAGTTGTTACCAACGGTTCCATTACCGCTGCGGAAGCAGTAGCACGTTCGGCTAATATTATGATTGGCTATTTGAAAAACTTCACCAAGCTTGCTCATTCGGCAGAAGAATTTATCGTACCTAGTGAAGATGATAATCCGGAAGGTACGAATGTGCCGGGTGGCGTAGATGAACCGAATGATGACGGTCCATCTAAAATCCTTATCGACGATTTGGAATTGTCCGTTCGTGCATACAATTGTTTGAAACGCGCAAGCATCAATACAATTGCGGACCTCTTAGATAAGAGTATGGATGATTTAGGTAAGGTACGTAATTTAGGTAAAAAATCCATTGATGAAATTGAAGAAAAACTTCAGAAACATCCTTTGGGACCATTTTACTTGAAGAAAAAAGGCGAATAAGGAGGATGACTAATGTATAGAAAATTAGGCCGTGACAGCTCTGCTCGCAAAGCTTTATTCCGCGGTATGTTAACATCTTTCTTCCAGTATGATCGCATTGAAACGACTGAAGCTAAAGCTAAAGAATTACGTGGCTTAGCTGACCAGATGATTACCCTTGCAAAACGTGGTGATCTTCATGCTCGTCGTCAGGTGCTTGCATACCTCATGGACGAAGATGTAGTAAAAAAATTATTTGACGAAATTGCTCCAAAATATGCTGATCGTCAGGGCGGTTACACTCGTGTAATTAAGCTTGGCCTTCGTAAAGGCGATGCGGCTCCATTAGCACTTATCGAGCTTGTTTAATAATTAAGAAGTCGGTGTTGCAACGGATGTTAGCAACACCGCTTTTTTATGCTCGTTAATACTGTGCTATAATGAGATATCTATTTTTTACGATAGGATTAGTTATGGCTGATGTGGAGTGAGGCTAAATATTTCTAATTTTGAGGGAATACCTTCAAAATTGGTAATATACAAATAGAAATGATATTGACAACCTAAACAATTTAATAGGTTGACGAATCGTTGCTATTTTTATATTATCAATATAGTGATATTAGAGTTTAATCATATAAATTTACTAAGATTTGAGGATATTATGAGCACACAGGATATAATGATACAAACCGAACACATGAGTCATACCTATCAAGATGAGTCCGGCAATGTAGTATATGCCCTTGATGATGTGAGCCTCGCCATTCGCAAAGGGGAATTTGTAAGTATTATCGGAACGAACGGCAGTGGTAAAAGTACCTTAGCTAAGCATTTTAACGTTTTGTTAACACCCAGCAAGGGGACTGTTACCGTTCTGGGCATGGACACCAAGGACCCTAAACATTTGTGGGATATTCGTCAGCATGTGGGCATGGTTTTTCAGAATCCGGACAATCAGATCGTAGCCGCCGTAGTTGAAGAAGATGTGGCTTTCGGACCGGAAAACTTAGGTGTAGAACCTTCTGAGATTCGCCGTCGGGTAGATGAAGCCTTAGCGAGCGTTAACATGACGGAATATGCCCTTCATTCCCCGGGACTTTTATCGGGCGGGCAAAAACAGCGTATCGCCATTGCCGGAGTATTGGCTATGAAACCGGATTGCATCGTACTCGACGAACCAACGGCTATGCTTGATCCGGTAGGACGTAAAGAAGTATTGGAGACCGTTCATCGTTTAAATAAAGAAGAAGGCATTACGATCGTTTATATTACGCACTTCATGGAAGAAGCGGTGACTTCGGACCGTGTGGTGGTAATGAAAAATGGTAAACTCTTGCATGACGGTACACCACGTGAAATCTTTTCACAGGTACCGATGCTTAAAGAATTAGGCCTTGATGTGCCGGTGGCGGCGGAAGTGGCCGCTAAATTGCGACTCGATGGGGTAAGTCTGTCGAATGAAATTATTACTGAGGAAGAATTGGGGGACCAATTATGCCAATAATTTTAAACAACGTTTCTTATGTGTATGGGGAGCATACACCATTTCGCAAAGAAGCGCTGAAAGGAATTAATTTAACAATCAATGAAGGCGATTTTGTGGGCATTATCGGTCATACCGGCTCCGGCAAATCCACTTTGGTACAGCATCTGAACGGGTTGTTGCATCCGACGACGGGCCAGGTTACTATCGATGGTGTCGATGCGGCTCTTAAGACAGAAGAAGCCAAATTAATGCGTCATAAAGTAGGCATGGTGTTCCAATATCCGGAGCATCAATTATTTGAAGAAACGATTGCGCAAGATATTGCTTTTGGTCCTAAGAACTTAGGACTCAGCGCCGATGAAGTAGACGCACGCGTACGGGAAGCTATGGACTTTGTAGGACTTGACTACGAAACCTACGCTAACCGCTCGCCCTTCCAACTTTCCGGTGGACAAATGCGCCGTGTCGCTATTGCCGGCGTGGTAGCGCTGAATCCAAGTTACCTTATTTTGGACGAGCCGTCGGCCGGGCTCGACCCATTTGGTCGTGAAGAAATTTTCCAAAAAATCATCGACTTACATGCTAAAAAAGGGATTACTGTAGTTCTCGTATCTCACAATATGGAAGATATTTCGCGCATGGCGAATCGCCTAATCGTCATCGATAACGGTAAGATTCAGCTTGATGGTAAACCTATCGACATCTTTATGAATAAACGACAGGAATTGCAATCTGCCGGTGTGGATGTACCGCCGGTTTCCAAGTTGGTGGAATATTTGCGTGACCGCGGTTTACCGGTTTCGCAGCAGGTTATCTCCGTAGATGACGCTGTTAAGGCGATTGAAGTTGCTTTGAAGGAGGTAAACCATGCTAAGTAATATTACTATCGGACAATATTTTCCGGGCGACTCCTTTTTGCATCGCATGGATCCGCGCGCCAAGATTGTGGCGACGATGATTTTTATTATAGCTATTTTCTTGGCGGAAACTACTTTGGCATATACGCTGGTAGGTTTGTTTACGCTATTTACGGTGGCGTTATCGCGCTTACCGATGCGTCTCGTTTGGAACTCCGTTAAACCGCTGTGGATTATCATCGTATTTACCATGGGGGTTCATGTTTTCACGACACCGGGCACGATGATTTGGCAGTACGGCTTCTTACACATCAGTGAAGAAGGCTTGCGCATGGGTAGCTATATGGCGGCCCGCTTGGTATTTTTGATTATCTTCTCGTCATTACTTACGTATACAACATCACCAATTCGTTTGACTGACGGGATTGAGCATCTCTTGAATCCGTTCCGCCGTTTCGGTGTACCGGCTCATGAACTCGCTATGATGATGACCATTGCCCTACGTTTTATTCCGACTTTGTTGGAAGAAACGGATCGCATTATGAAGGCTCAAGCTTCGCGTGGTGCCGACTTTACGACCGGTAGTTTGGTAAAACGAGCTAAAAACATGGTGCCTTTATTGGTACCGCTTTTTATCAGTGCCTTCCGTCGCGCCGATGAATTGGCAGTAGCTATGGAAGCACGTTGTTATCGCGGTGGTGAAAACCGTACGCGCATGAAAGAATTAACCATTACAAGTTATGATTACATCGGCATTGCCGGCGTACTGGTGATTACCGTAGTACTATTAGTTTTACGCTTTGTGCCGATTGGCTAAGGAGGGTTGTCATTGGCGACAGAACAACGCAATATTCGTTTAATCGTTGCTTATGACGGCACGGAATTAAACGGTTACCAAAGCCAAGTTAACGGCATTACGGTGCAGGACTGCTTGGAAGCGGCGCTCACTAAAGTGTGCAATGAGCCCATCTCTATTTATGGAGCCTCGCGCACTGATGCAGGCGTGCATGCTAAGTTTCAGGTAGTGACCTTTTTCACGACCGGGCGTATTCCCGTGGACAACCTGACACGTGCTTTAATTGCGCACTTACCGCCGTTTATTGTAATTCGCCGGGCGGAAGAGATTCCATTAGATTGGCGTCCCCGTTGGAAAATAGTGGGGAAGGAATATATCTACACCATTCACAATGATGTCATTGAAGATCCCCTGGGCATGCGCTTTCACTGGCATGTAAAAAAGCCGCTAAATCGCGAGGCTATGGTGGCAGCGGCTAAAGAGCTGGAAGGAACGCATGACTTTACCACTTTACAGGGCGCCAATTCAACGCCGGCTAATCCGGTAAAAACTATGTTTGCCGTGTCTTTGAAGTTTAACGGGCCGGCCGTGTATATTCACGTTATCGGGGATGGCTTTTTATATCATATGGTGCGAAATATAGCGGGGCTTTTGGTGGATGTAGGGCTCGGGCGAATCGAGGCGGCTAAGATACCGGAACTGTTAGCCGCTCGCAATCGGCGTCTTATTGGTAAAACGGCACCGCCACAAGGACTCTGTTTGGAGGAGATCTTCTTTGACGAAGAACGGCGCCAAGCGGTTATTGACAGCTTGCACGCATAATGGCAAAAGTTTGACCGTATAATACCTTATTTTTTAGAATTATGTTCAAAACGGGTAGCTATTAAATCGTTGTAAAGCGTTAAAGACGAACTATTTTGTAGGGATATATCATTTGCTCATAGCTTACTGAATGCAGTCAAGATTTGAGCTTAGAATTTGACTATGAATTTAACTATATTCCTTTATAGCGTATTTCAAGTCATTTCTAATTCGAAAATACAATTTAGCAGTTTACTTATATACATAAGTAAAAAATTAATAAAATGCAAAAGTTTAGTTGTAAAATTTTTACTATTTTGCTTGTCTTTGTTGGCCAATTTAATGCTTAACTTTATGAAAAATCATTATGGTAAGGCTATTTCTAATGAAAAAGTCTTACCATTGATTACGTTAAAGCGGCTGTTTAATAGTAAACTTCGTTGAATAAATATTCCGTATCGATGAGTTAATATGTATTGTGCGATTAATTCTTCACTTTTTATACACTATAGAATGTTACGATAGTATAGCGAATTTAGCGGATTGCATCCAAGGCATAGGCATAATTTATCTTTAGCTGATGATGATTGATGATTTTGTATAAAAATGTTAAAATGTAAAGTAGTTGAAAGATTTAACAGATCCACTATACCAAGTAATGTTAATCCTAAGGAGGGTGAATCTTTTGCAAAAACGTAAAGATTTTATCTGGAAAATGGGTGGCCAGCAGGGCGAAGGTATCGAAAGCTGCGGCGAAATTATGGCCACAATCTTAGCTAAAGAGGGTTACTCTTTGTACAGCCAACGTTTATTTGCTTCCCGTATTAAAGGTGGGCATACAACGTTTGCATTGCGCATTGCTCTTGAGCAAATCATGACAGTAGGCGAATCCATCGACTTCTTAGTTGCTTTGGATCAGGAAACTGTTGACATGCACGGCAAAGAAGTTCGTGAAGGCGGTTATATTATTTGCGACAGCAAAGTTAACCCAGACTTCTCCAAATATGAAGGTGAGCCAATCACTTGCTTAGCCGTTCCTATTACCGAAACCGCCATGAAGCAAGGTTCCTTGTTAATGCGTAACATTGTTGCTTTAGGTATGTCGGTTGCTCTATTAGGATTTGACAAAGCTCCGTTCAGAACAGCTATCGCAGCTCGTTTTGCTAAAAAAGCAGAAGATGTAATCGACAAAAACTTAAACGCTTTTGAAGACGGTTACAAACTTATCGTAGAAAAACGCGGCGAAGGCGACGTAGATACGTTACCTGTTCCGGAACCAAAAGATCAAATGTTCTTATTGGGTAATGAAGCCTTGGCTTTAGGTGCTATTGCGGCAGGTTCCCGTTTCATGGCATCCTATCCGATTACGCCAGCGTCTGAAGTTATGGAATACATGATTAAGAAAATGGACCATATCGGCGCTACCGTTGTTCAGACAGAAGATGAAATTGCTGCTTGTATGACTGCTATGGGCGGTGTATATGCAGGCGTTCGCGGTTTCACTTGTACTTCCGGCCCGGGCCTCAGCCTCATGGCTGAATCCTTATCCATGGCTTCCATGGCGGAACTTCCTATGCTCGTTATCGACGTACAACGTTCCGGCCCATCCACCGGTATGGCTACTAAAGTAGAAACTTCCGATATCAACGCTGCTTGCCATAATGCTCATGGCGACTATGCGAATATTGTTATTTCCCCAACCAGCATTGAAGAATGCTTCTACGAAATTCAAAAAGCCTTCAACTTGGCTGAAATGTATCAATGTCCGGTAATCTTTATGCCTGACTTACAACAGGGTCTTAACAAACAGTCCGTTCCTTCCTTCGATTTGAATCGTGTACCTATCGAACGCGGTAAATTGATGAAAGAAGAAGACTTACCTGCATTGGAACGTCCTCATTACTTCAAACGTTTTGAATTGACTGAAGACGGTATTTCCCCTCGTACTATTCCTGGTATGAAGAACGGTATGTTCTTGTCCACCGGTCTTGAACATAATGAAGAAGGTAAACCTGCTGAAGCTCCGACTATGCACGTTAGCCAGACTGACAAACGCTTGCGTAAATTGAGCACAGTTGCCGAAGTATATGAACCATTCCTTAACAATGCAAAACATGATGAATGTGATGTATTGGTAATCGGTATTGCTTCCAGCCGTGGCGCTATTGAAGAAGCAGCAGTTGAACTTGAAGCTGAAGGTGTTAAAGTTAACCACTTACAACTTCGCTTAATTAAACCGTTCCCTAAAGAACAGTTAATGCCATTCTATGAAAAAGCTAAAAAAGTTGTTATTTGCGAACAAAACGCAACGGCTCAATTAGCTGATATTTTCCGTATTAATATGCCTAATAAATGTAAGCTCCATAGTTGCTTAAAATATGATGGTAATCCATTCACAGCAACCTATGTGAAGAAAGCAATTAAGGAGGTTTTATAATATGGCACAAGTGACCGATTACAGAAATGATATTCGCCCTAACTGGTGTCCCGGCTGTGGGCACTATGGGGTACAGGCTGCCATTACCGATGCGGTAGCTCAGCTTGATATTAGTCCGGATAATTTAGCCGTTATCTCCGGTATCGGCTGCTCCAGCCGTATTGGTGGTTACTTCTATGCATACGGTGCTCATACGACTCATGGTCGTGCGTTACCTTATGCTCAAGGGGTAAAATTAGCTAATGAAGATTTAAATGTTGTTGTTTGCGGCGGTGACGGTGATGCCTTCGCTATCGGCATGGGCCATACGATTCATGCATTCAAACGTAATGTAAATATTACTTACGTTGTTATGGATAACCATGTTTACGGTTTGACTAAAGGTCAGACATCCCCTCGTTCCGATATTGGCTTTGTAACTAAAACGTCCCCACATGGTTCGTTTGAATCTCCATTGCCAATTTGTGAAACAGCAATTGCCTCCGGTGCTACTTTCGTAGCGCAAGGCTACATGATTAATCGTGCGGAACTCGTTGAATTGATTAAACAAGGCATGCAGCATGAAGGGTTCTCTTTCATCAACGTATTTAGTCCTTGCGTAACCTACAACAAACGTAACGGTTATGATTACTTCAAAGAAAACTTAACGTCCTTAACGACGATTGAAGGCTATGATCCTACCGATCGTGCCGCTGCCCTTAAAACATTGGGCGAACATGAAGGCTTGTTGACCGGTCTTATCTACCAAGATACGACGAAACCATCCTTCGAAAAAGCAATGGCTGCCGCTAACGGTGGTCCTCATGTACGTGCTTTGGTTCATGACGTAGTAAAACCTGATGCTGCCATGTTCCGCGGCTTGTGCAATGAATTCAAATAAGATGTACGACAACAGTAATTTTAACAAGTGATGTGACGTCTTACCGGGTGCCATAGCGCTTGTATCGGTAACAGGCGATACCAAGGTGTCGCCTGTTACTCTGTTTACTGTTAGACAGTTCGTAACCATCCTGTCTTTAAATAAAACTAAGGAGATTATAAAAATGAATACTTTAAGTACAACAAAAAAGCTGACTATTTCAGGGCTTTGTTTAGCCATGTATATTGTGATTATGATGATGACGCAAGGATTTGCTTTCGGGCAGTATCAAGTGCGTATTGCTACTGCTTTATACGGTTTAGCCGCCTTATTCCCGTTTTCCGTACTGGCCTTCGGTATCGGTAATTTGGTGAGTAACTTACTCATGGGCGGTTTAGGGCCGATTGATGCCATCGGTGGCTGCTTGGTAGGTTTTATGACGGCCGGCGGTATTGCGTATGGTAAAAAACGCGGTCTCGGTAATTGGATCGTCATTCCTTTTATTACATTGGTTCCCAGTTTGGTAGTGCCACTTTGGTTGGCACCGATTTTGAATTTACCGTATTTATTACTCGTAACTTCACTATTAGTGGGGCAGGGCATCTCTGCAGTAGTGAGCTTTTTTATTGTTAACGGTTTAGAACGCTATGCCGGTACCATGCTCGGTGTGGTACAATCTAAGAAAGAGACTGTTAAAACAGCTGAAGCGGCTGCAGGCGATGAAGAAGCTATACTTGATGTGAATGAAGCGAGCCGTTTATAACACGAATAATTATGGTGCATGTAAACTACACACACATGAAATTGCACTCTAAATAATTACCAATTCTATACTATGTAATTAGTTTTATTATTAAAACTGTGTAAGGAGGTGCCGTTAATGGCAAGCGGAAGAACCAGTGAAGAGCTGCAAGGCGTACACGGCCTTGGCAGTCAACAAACGAAATATCCTATGGACTATGCACCGGAAGTGCTTGAATCATTCGTCAATAAACATCCGGGCAATGACTATTTTGTTAAATTTAATTGTCCTGAATTTACAAGTCTTTGTCCGATGACGGGGCAGCCTGATTTTGCGACCATATACATTTCCTATGTGCCGGATGAACGTCTGGTAGAAAGTAAATCGCTTAAACTGTATTTGTTCAGTTTCCGTAATCATGGTGATTTCCATGAAGACTGTGTAAACATTATCATGAAGGATTTAATTAAGCTCATGGAGCCAAAATATATCGAAGTATGGGGCAAATTTACGCCACGTGGCGGTCTTGCTATCGATCCGTATGCGAACTACGGCAAACCGGGCACTGAATGGGAAAACGTAGCCAAAGAACGTCTTCACTTCCATGATATGCAGCCGGAACGGGTGGCCTATCGCTAACATTAAAACAGCCATGAGTCTTAACGATAGTTAAGACTCATGGCTGTTTTAACATAAAAAATATTTAGTTGATACCTATCTGATAATAAATAGAGTATAATAAAGATATAGGTTAGGTCGTAGGGTAACGACCGCAAATTCGTTTAGGTAAACAGGTAAGGAGTGACATAGGTATGTCAGAGGTATATTTTACATCGTTGCGCACACGCGTAGGAGAAAGTCTTTTGGACAAATTGGAACGGTTGGTGCGCCGTGCGGGCATGGACAAAATTGATTTTAACAATAAATATGTAGCTATTAAAATGCATTTTGGCGAACCGGGCAACTTAGCTTACATTAAACCGCCCTATGTAGCACGTATCGTGAAGATTATTAAGGAATTAGGTGGTAAACCGTTCCTGACAGACTGTAATACTTTGTATGTAGGTGGTCGTAAAAATGCTATCGATCACATCGAATCGGCCTACCAGAATGGTTTTAATCCGTACAATACGGGCGCTCATGTAATCATCGCCGATGGCTTAAAAGGCTTAGATGAAGAATTGGTGCCGGTTCCGGATGGGAAGTATGTCAAAGAAGCTAAAATTGGTAAAGCTTTGATGGACGCAGACATCATCATTTCCATGACTCACTTCAAAGGTCATGAATCAGCCGGTTTTGGTGGCGTTATTAAAAACCTTGGCATGGGTGGTGGGTCCCGTGCGGGGAAAATGGAACAGCACAGTGCTGGTAAACCTTTCGTACAGCAGGAAATCTGTGTAGGTTGCCATAAATGTGAACAGTATTGTGCCCATGATGCGGTACATGTAACGAACGGCAAATCCTTCATTACGGAGGAAAAATGCGTTGGTTGCGGCCGTTGTGTCGGCGTATGTCCGGTTGATGCTATTTCACCTAAATGGGATGAAGCCAATACCGTATTGAGTGAAAAAATGGCAGAATACACAGCCGCTATCGTTCGCAATCGTCCGCGTTTCCATATCAGCTTTGTTATGGACGTATCGCCATATTGTGACTGTCATGGTGAAAATGATATGCCAATCGTACCGGATGTAGGGATTATGGCATCTTATGACCTCGTAGCGCTTGATCAGGCTTGTGTCGATAAAGTGAATGCGCAACCACCAATGCCGGGCAGTATGCTTGATGAAGCGGAAGAAAAGAGCTGGGATCATTTCCATACTATTTCGCCGAATACCGACTGGGAAGCAGCCCTTAAACGTGCTGAACAAATGGGCCTCGGTTCCAGAAGCTATGAAATTGTGGAAGTAAAATAAAAATTAAAAAAGAGCAACAGCCTCGGCTGTTGCTCTTTTGAGTTCTGCGTAAAGTACTTATTATTTGGAGTACAATTCGACGATGAGCGTTTCGTTAACTTCGATAGGAAGTTCGGAACGTTCAGGAAGACGATTGAAAGTACCTTTGAAGGCTTCCAAGTCTTTAGTAATGTAAGGAAGTTCGAAAGAACGAAGTTCCTGGAAGTTTGTTTTGAACATTTCGTTGTCACGGGATGCTTCGCGAAGTTCGATTACATCACCAGGTTTGCACTGGTAGGAAGGAATGTCTACGCGACGGCCGTTAACAAGAATGTGGCCATGGTTAACCATCTGACGTGCTTGACGGATGGAGTTACCGAAGCCAATGCGATATACGAGGTTGTCAAGACGGGATTCCAACAATACTAACATGTTTTCACCGGTAACACCCTGCATTTTTTTCGCTTTATCATAATAGCGTACGAACTGGCGTTCTAGCAAGTTGTAATAAGCTTTAACTTTCTGTTTTTCTAATAATTGTAAACCGTATTCAGACATTTTTTTCTGACGTTGGTCTTTCTTTACGCGCTTTAAAGCTTTGGAGTGACCGAAAACGTTCACACCGAAGCGACGACATAACTTAAAGCGTGCTTCTCTTCTCGTTGCCATGTGTTTATCACCTCATAGTAAAAATAAAAAAATAATATCTGTATCCTAATAAGATACCCAATAATGATAGCATATACGAGGCTAACTGTCAATTTATATTGCCTAAATATCTGCAGTTTATTGCAAGGTTATCATAAGGTTGTCATACGGTCATCATAAGGTTATTATAAGGTTATTGGTAGGTTCGTGACAATTTATTGTCCTTTTGAAAACTCTTGCTAACTTGAAGTAAATATATCGACTATTTTCAATTAGGTGCGCTTTTTATTCCTTTTAGTCTAAGAATTTTACTTTGCTTTAGGTTATGAATTAATAAATATTCAAAAAGTATTCATGATAAGGATGAATGTGTTTTTCAAGTGAATAGTATTATAAATCAATACAAAATTCTGAGATTTTTTATAAAATTGCGTGAAAAACGAAAGTTTTAAAATTGCATTCTCACAAATTTCATTCAATATTTTTATAAAGAAAACTACTTTCAATATTCGTTGTATCTTATAAACATGAAAAAATCATGAGAAGTGATGCGTAGATTATTATCAAGTAACTTATAGGGGATATAGCACAAAATATCCATACTTGTTTGATTGGGTATAGTTATTTTTCGTTGATTAAGAGGATTTATAAA
>NZ_RQUX01000024.1 GCF_003992115.1 Veillonella ratti | reverse complement strand
AATTTTTTAGCTAAATTATTAAATTAATATTTTAATTAATTTTTAACTAAATCGATAATTATACGTTCATAAGATCCATCATTATTAACGTAATAGCTGCTTTTGCGCTTATTTTGTAAGCGCTTACATTTTATGTAACCGATTATAGCACCATTTGTCATTGATGTATAGTAAAAATGCTTAAATTGCATTTTATGTATAATAATGCGTGTACCAACTAGTCAATATGAGTTTTATGCACATAACCCCTTGCCTATCTTTTCTAAATTTGCTATACTATCCTGAATTCTTTTTACAACCGAGGTAGACAAATGACTATTTATGATATTGCCAAAGAAGCCGATGTATCGATTGCAACGGTTTCACGCGTCTTAAACGGCAGTCAAACCGTGAGTGCCAAAACACGCGAAAAAGTCGTGCAAGCGATGAAAAAACTTAATTACACGCCCAACCCGTTTGCCCGCGGTTTAACACTTAACTCGATGCGCGTTATCGGTGTCGTATGCAGTGATGTAGGCGACGCCTTCTATGCGAAAGCCGTGTCCCTTTTGGAAAATGAGCTACGCAGTCACAACTTCGATATCGTTCTTTCTTGCACCGGCACCAGTTCCCATAGCAAGCAAGCCTATTTAGAAGCCTTAAAAAATAAATACGTAGACGCCATTATTATCATCGGTAGTCCCTTTTATACATCAGAAGATATTCAATATCTCAAAACGCTGGCGCAAGCCACGCCTATCATCACCATCAACAGTGACTACCACCTACCCACCGGCTACAGCATCAGTTGCGATGAAGAAACAGGTATTTTTAAAACCGTTCAAGCATTGGCCGCCAAAGGTTGTGAATCCATCGTTTATCTTTACGACTCCCTCAATCACAGTGGTCGTCAAAAATTAAACGGCTACAAAAAAGGAGTGGCCCACTGTTATTTAAATAAAAGTGAACAACTCTTGCGGCAAATCCCCCGCTCTTTGGAAGCCGCCGATGAGACAGTCAGCGAGCTATTGGCAAACAATGTACCCATCGATGCCATTATAACCTCAGAAGACCTACTCGCCGTCGGTGCTCAGCGAACACTCCTCACTAATAATGCCCTCGTGCCCGTTATCGGTTGTAACAACTCCGTTTTGGCCGAATGCGCTACCCCTACGCTCACCAGTCTGGACAACCGCTTAGATTTACTTTGTCAAAAAGCCGTAGACCTTTGTGTTGCCCTAGACAGTGGCAATGCCTCCGATCTACCGAGAACCTATCGATTTGAGGCAAAACTTAAGCATAGAAACAGTTTCTAGCTGTCGGTGTGCTAAAAGGCTCAATCATCATAGGCTCGGATATTAATAAATAGAGATTGTATACGAAAAAAGATAGTCCATCCCGCTCTCTGGCTCTATAGAGCAAAGTTCGCTGGATGGACTATCTTTTTTTCGTGTTTACATCATCTCAGAAATTACAAAATATCCGAGCCCCTTCTGCCTTGAGCCTCTTTACAGACACCGGCAGCGTAGAAACTATTTCGCTGTGGTGGAGAGAGAAACAGAAAAATTTTCCTCCACGAATTAAGTATAAATACGCCGACTGTGATTGGAAAAAACTTTTTGCAGATGTAATTTTTCGGCACAGCAGTAAATGCTTATGATAACAACGAAAAAATCCCCTACCTATCTCGCGACTTTTGCTCTGAAAGAGCCCAGGAGTAGATAGGTAGGGGGATTTTTAAGTCCCAATGTATTACTGCAACCGAAAAATTACTGTGTGATAGCTTTTTACCTCACGGCCGGCTATCATACTTTATGATTATGCAACATCTTCACAAATTCAGGATCAAAGTGGTTTACGATTTCGCTGTGACCGATGTCCATTGTCTTGATTTGATCCATATCTTCCTGAGAAAGTTCAAAATCAAAGACATCTATATTTTGCTGCATGCGTTCTTCACGTACCGATTTAGGAATTACAATAACGCCACGTTGAATATTCCAACGCAAAGCCACCTGTGCCGCGGTTTTATTATATTTTTTACCAATGGCCGTCAAAATCGGATCGGTAAATAAATTGCGTTTACCTTCATTAAAAGGTCCCCAAGCTTCCGGTACAACCCCGTATTCCTTCATCGTATCAAGGTTAAGTTGTTGTTGGAAAAACGGATGTAATTCCACTTGGTTAATCATCGGTTTAATTTCAAATGTCAAACAAAGATCGGCAATTACGTGCGGATAGCAATTTGCCATACCGATAGTTCTCAATTTGCCCTCTTTATAGAGCTTTTCGAGTGCTTTCCACGCATTAATATAATCGCCGATTGGCTGATGAAGTAACATGAGGTCGATATAATCTACGCCAAGACGTTCCAATGATAATTCAACCGCTTTAATCGTCTTTTCATAAGAATAGTCCTGAACCCATACCTTCGTGGTAATAAAAATTTCTTCACGCGGAATCCCGCTTTCTTTAATCGCTTCCCCAACAGCCGTTTCATTCAAATAAGCCTGAGCCGTATCGATTAAACGATAGCCGTTTTTCAAAGCCGTTGCCACTGATTTTTTAGCTTCTTCGTGGTCAGGAATCTGAAAAACACCGTAGCCAAGCATCGGAATTTTAACACCATTATATAACTCTCTATATTCCATAATTTTTCTCCTTAATCTATATAAATATTAATTAGTCATTGGCATGCACATCATAGTTGGCAAGTAAAAACTCAGCCACCCCTTCATTATCAGGGTTGTGCACGCCCTTACCGGTATCAAGGCCACGCATTTCATTCATTTCGGACTCAGTCAATTCAAAGTCAAAAATATCCATATTGCTCTTGATGCGTTCCAGATTCGTGGATTTAGGGAAAACAATAGCCCCCTCTTGCAATTCAAAGCGAAGTATTACCTGACCGGCGTTTTTACCATGAGCATCCGCAATTTTTGTAATCACAGGATTCTTCAACAAATTAGCATTCCCCTGACCTAGTGGGCCCCATGCTTCCAATTTAACATCGTGTTCTGCCATAATTTTGCGAATATCTTTTTGTTGATAATATGGATTGAATTCTACCTGATTAACAGACGGCATCGTTTTAAACTGCGGTACAAATTGATTCCAAATTTTAGGTGTCATGTTACTTACACCAAGGGAGCGAATCTTGCCTTCCGCTTTAGCATCTTTCATGGCTTGCCATGCCCCCGGCACATCGCCGTATGGCTGATGAATCAAATATAAATCCATATAATCAAGACCTAATTTACGAAGGGACGTTTCAATGCCTTTTTTAGCCGCTTCATAGCCATAATCTTGGAGCCAAAGTTTGCTTGTCAAAAAAATGTCTTCACGAGGAATACCGCTTTCGCGAATAGCCTGCCCCACTTCATGTTCGTTAAAATACGCAACCGCCGTATCAATATGACGAATGCCTAAATCTAAGGCTTCGCGCACAGCTTTATACGTGCTGCCGTCTGCCGGAATCTGGAACGTACCGAAACCGTATACAGGAATTTTCACGCCGTCATTCAATGTTACTGTAGGAATTTTTGTAGTCATAATTCTCTCTCCTTTTCAATCTTTTACACAATATAAGGTGTCATTAACGATTTTAAAAATATATTACAAAACTCTTTTGTTCTTTCCTCAAAACTATAGGCACCGTCAGTCATATCCCAGCAAAGCATCTGACCGTACAAGATATCTATAATTGTATGCGCCAAAACATCTACCGGCGTATCGTCCTTCAATTCCCCGCGAGCAACACCACCTTCCAATAAAGACTTCACTGTGTTTATATCCATATAGATTTTATTGCGATGTTCAGGATTTTCGACTAAATTCGGATTCACCGTATTACGGACCCATTCCTGACAAAGCTTCAAGCTGCTTTTTTCAATATCCGCAGAAAAACTTGTCATAAAAAATGTCAGTCGTTCTAAAAATGTGCCTTCAAAATTCTTAGCTCTATCTATAAGTTCTTCATATATTTCAAGGCTCAGTTCATATACTATATCTTCCTTACGTTTAAAATATGTATAAAACGTGCCGTTGGCAACGCCTGCGGCCTTCGCAATCTCCGCCACTGAAGTATTAACAAGACCTTTCGCTCTAATAATCTTCTTAGCCGCTGCCAATAAATTTTTCTTAGTCTCTAATGCAGCCAACTGCCGGTTATTCATATCATCACATCCAATCTTTTCGAACTATATGTACATTGTATCACATTCACTGAATACAAGTCAATGAATTTAATTCAATAAAATGTCTGTCGGTGAGGTAAAAAGCAACGATATCTTTATTTTGCAGTCGCAATAACCTGCTTTGGGTCGTAAAAAGCCCATAGTCCTATCTGCTCCTGGGCTCTTTCAGAGCAAAAGTCGCTAGCTAGGACTATGGGCTTCTCACGCATCAAAACTCCGTATTCATTGCGACACAGCAACAAATTAAGATACAATACGCTTTTTACAATCACCGGCAGCGTATTATCATCTCACGCGGTAGAGGTGTCCCCTTCCCTCCACTGAGAAATGTAAATACGGTGCCGGTGCTTGGAAACGGCCCCATGCACTAAGAGGCTCGGATATTAAGGAATTTCTGAGATGATATAAAAACGAAAAAAGATAGTCCATCCAGCGAACTTTGCTCTATAGAGCCAGAGAGCAGGATGGACTATCTTTTTTTGTATAATAATCTTAATGAGATAATATCCGAGCCAACAGATGTCACTTGGGCCGTTTACCGCACCGACAACTATTTCATTTCGAAAGCGCCTTCCAATTCTTCCTCGCTAAACGGTTCTTTCATGCGTTTAGCCAAGTCATCAGCAGAGATTTCGTTTTCCCAACGAGCCACAACGGCTGCGGCCACGCAGTTACCGGTTACGTTACAGAAGGTACGAGCCATATCAAGAATACGGTCAACACCAAGGATAATGGCAATGCCCTCAACCGGCAAACCGAAAGCGGCAGCCGTACCGGCGATAACGATTAAGGATGCCCCCGGTACCGCGGCAATGCCTTTTGTGGAAAGCATCAAGGTCACAAGCATCAACAACTGTAATTCCAATGGGAACGGAATGCCGTAAACCTGTGAAATGAAGACAACAGCCAAGGCGCTGTATAAGGTGGAGCCGTCCAAGTTGAAGGTATAGCCTAAAGGCAACACGAAGCTTACAATGTGTTTAGGCAGACCGGCGCGTTCCAATTTTTCCATGGCAATCGGCAATGCCGCTTCACTGGCTGCCGTAGAGAAAGCCAATACCAATGGTTCTTTTAACACTTTTAAGAGTGGGAATAAATTGGTTTTTGTCAAAAACGAGGCAATGGAAATTACGATTACCAAGAATAGAATCAAGGCTAAGTATAAACAAAGAACGAGTTTTAAAAGCGGTAATAACATACCGAGACCGAATTCACCTACCGTGTAGGCGATGGCGCCGAAAATACCGATTGGCGACACGTACATAATATAATGAGTGACTTTGAACATAATATGTGCCAAATCTTTGGATAAATCGATAATTTGACGGCCGTCTTTACCCGTGCTGGCCGCGGCAATGGCGAATAAACAACTGAAGAAGATAATCTGGAGCATATCGCCACGCCCCATAGCATCTACGATATTAGTCGGTACGATGTTAACGAGCATTTCGATATGGTCGATACCATGAGCGGAAGCCGCTTTATTTACTACTTCGGAAGCACCGTTTTGCGTTAAAGCTACGCCAACGCCAGGTTCCATGACATTAACGGCAAATAAGCCTACGATCAATGCCAAACTGGTAGCAAATTCGAACCATAAAATCGCTTTACCACCCAAACGTCCGAGTTTTTTAAAATCACCGGTTCCGGCAATACCCATAACCAAGGAGCTGAAAATGAGCGGTACCACAATCATTTTAATCATACGGATAAATACATCGCCCAATGGTTTTAGACTTTTGGCAAACTCCGGAGCGACGCCGCCCACGATAACGCCTGCCAATAAGCCGATAATAATCCATGAAGCCAGACTTAATTTTTTTAACATAGCCAATGCAATCACTTCCTTTTTCGCATACATATAAATTATTTCAAATGAGCCTTCATTAATTCAAGGGTAATTCGACTTGTGATAGGCAAATCCCAAGTCATAGTTTTAGAATAAGGAGAAAATAAAAAATAGTTATAAACCATTGATTTTACTTCTTCCAATGGATTATAACTAAGCTTGAAATACCCTTGAATTAACATGAAGCTTTTCCATTATATCAAAAAATTTCGTTCCTTGCAATTTGCTATAGAATGACTAATTATACGTTTTTGTAATTGTTTATACAAAAAGGACATCTGTCACATGTACAAAACACGGAAGATGTCCTTTATAGTTGTATACCAATAAATCGCTACTGATAATTGAGCCTTATCGTTGAGCTGTCATAAGAGAATTTTTAATAGGCCTTATCGAAGCCTGATAAGCAACAGTTTGCTTGTAAATCCTAGCGATGAGCTGTCATAGAAGAATTTACTCGTGAGCCTTCAATAGCGATACGACCACTAAATCCCCTTCTTCATAGTTATGCTGACCTTGTTCCAATTTTGCCATACCATTAGCGTGGGCAAGTCCCAATAAAGCACTGGAAGTAAATACACGATTCGGCATAAACACGGCTTCCCCTGATTCACAAGTAATCGCCCCTTGCACATAACGATCAAAGGGGTTCTTTTTATGAATGCCACTGCCCAGTTTTAACATAACTACCGGTAACATGATATCGCGTCGTCCTTGCAAACTACGCAATATAGGCAAAACTAACAAATGATAGCAATTATACGCCGCTGTAGGGTTACCGGAAAGTCCCAAGCAGAAAGTAAGACTACCATTTTCACGACGAATCACGCCACCATAGGAAGCCGCACCGGGACGCATGAAAATGCGATCATACAATTTTTCAGCCCCTAAGGCTTCATAAATCGCGGGCATAGAATCAAAGAGGCCCACAGACACACCACCGGTGCTTATAATTAAGTCCGCATCAGCCGCCAACTGACGAACTGTTTCAATTTCTTCATCCAGCTTATCCGGATCGTCACTTACATGATGCGCTTTAAAACCCGTAACCCCTTGTTCTTTCAACAAACCTTCCAGCATGTAAAGATTAGAGTTGTAGATTTGAGCACCTTGCAGCGTTTCTGAAAGAGGTACCACCTCGCGACCTGAAGTTAAAACTACAACCTTAGGTTCTTTATATACCGGCAATTGTCGATGCCCAAGCCCGGCTGCTACAGACACGCGGCCTGCATCCAATAAAACGCCACCGGCCATCAATATATCCCCTTCGGCGCATTCTTCACCTTCCGGAATAATATTTTCGCCTTTTTCAATAACGCCGTTTACTAAAATATCGTAACCCATAGGTTCCATTACGTCGCGCACCTGCGAATGCTGCAATGGTATCCCATCATCGGAGCACAAACGACAGCGTTCCTGCATAACAATGGTGTCGCAATCATCAGGCACCGGCGCGCCCGTCATGATGCGCACAGCTTCGCCTTGAAGAACTTTGCCTTCATATTTTTCACCCGCACCGATTGTGGCAATAACCGTAAACTGCGATTGTCCTTCACTATGTACAATGGCATAACCGTCATAAGGAGCCTTACGAAATGGCGGAATACTTGTCTTGGCAGTCAATTCTGTGCTTAAAACACGGCCCAACGCATCTTCTAAAGGAATATTCTCTGTTTCTCGGGGCGGTAACTGTGCTACCAAATCCAATAATTTACTTCGCGCCGCTTCAACCGTAATGCCTTCCATACGGTCACCTCCTCAGCTTTTTTATAATCAAAAATACAACTTCCTACAGTAACTTAATCAAAGCATACTTCTTTTACCAGCCATTTGGCCAATGATTCTATGTCATGTAATGAAAACACAGCTACGCCGTCTGACGGTAATACATTTTCTTGTGAAAACGCCTCATTGTCGTTCATATACACCACGGCCAATAATTTATCAACCGGCGTAATGCAGTTTGCAAAATTCGTCGGCGCCTCCGTTACCACTTCAATAATCGGCTCTACACCACGGCTCCGTGTTTCCATAACCACAATATCTACCGGCAATTGTTCAGCCAAAGTCATTAAATCGGTTGGCCCCTCCGTTTTATTTAAAATCGCATACCCGGTAGGCCCGGCAATGGCTACAGCCTTCGCGCCGGCGTTATCGGCCTTCCACGTATCAGTACCCTCTGAATCCATGGTAAAACCATGACCATCACTTTTGACAAAACCAACTTTATAGCCAAGGGCATCCAAAGCCTTAATTAAGCGTGTAGCCACTTCGGTTTTGCCCGTCTTAGACTGACTGGCCACCACGGAAATAATCGGTTTTTGACGAGTACTGTTATACGCTAAAGCCCGAATCGCCTTATATTCATTATAAGTGTTTACATTTTTATAGGCATAGGCTTTAGCCGATACATCGACATACTCCGTCGGACAATGGTCAAAAATGGCCCGCAAACGGCGTTCCCCTTGCTGTAACAACTTTATGATAACCGGCAGACAGCGCTGACTATATAAAGCCCCCAAAGGTTCTAAATTGCCATTTATAGTAGGCACAATACAATCTACCGGGGTTCTCCCCAAATGAGAACGAAGTTTTGTTACATCGCCAAAGTCAAAATTGTCAAATAATGGCATGTCCACCGACACCGCCAAATAAGCATCACAATGCCCTTCACTAAGGCCAACCGCCAAGCCGCCCAAAGGGCCGCATGGTTCGCCCTGATCGGCCGTTAAAAAGATAGATAAGGTCCGCTCGTTTTCCAAGACCCATTCCAAACGATGCACATCATGAGGCTCTACGGCGGCCAATTCAGCATCACTAAGGCGTACCCGACCACTTAAATCCGATAAAGGATGCATAGCATAGAGTTCACCCGGTAAAGTTCGTAAATCGACCGGCTGATTACCGGCGATAACGATATGTGAAAAAGCAAAGGACCTCGCCCTGGTCATGAGCGAGGTCAAAAGTGTGCCTTCTTGCCAAGGCAACGATGCTTTGTCACGTCCCATGCGAGTACTTTGACCGCCACACACTATGAGAAGCCCCATATCATGCAATTGGTTCATATCTGTACGTTCTACTAAAAGACGTTTCATAAATAACTCCATTAACTCGTTCAGCCACAATTAGCCGCGCGTCGAACGAATTCCTTTCATAATACGGTTATAGAACAGTACAATAACCGCCATATTAATAACTAATTCCGGCACCATATAACTGGCATTATAAATCATAGAATAAATCCATGGATTTTGACCGGCCGGTGCGTAAGAAGCAAATACGACGGCGCCCGACACAACAGAGCAGACCCAGCGCAATGCACATCCCGCCGTAACGCCTAAAATAGCGCGACCGCGACTATTACCGAAGAAGCCGGCAACACCGATAGCACCATAGCCTAAAATATAATCCAGTAAGATGCTTAAAAAATGAAGCGAAAATTTGAAGCCCAGTAAAAAGTCGATGATACCATAGGCCATACAGGTAATGACGCCCCATTTACCACCCCAACGAATGGCAAAAATGATAAGCGGTACCAAATTGGCTGCATTCACCGAACCGCCTTGCGGCATTTGAAAGAGGACTACAAAATGTAATACATATGCGATTGCAATCGATAAACCCGCTTCCACCAACATTCTTGTACGTTGTTTTTGTTCCATAAATATCCTCCCGACCATAGGTCGTTATCACAACAACAGTAAAGATATGATTTGCATTCTCCTTAAGCTTTTTACCCAATTGCTTGCAAATATAATTT
This sequence comes from Veillonella ratti, assembly GCF_003992115.1. Taxonomy (GTDB): domain Bacteria; phylum Bacillota; class Negativicutes; order Veillonellales; family Veillonellaceae; genus Veillonella_A; species Veillonella_A ratti. The sequence continues at coordinate 26,352 of NZ_RQUX01000024.1, read as the reverse complement.
AATTATACCGCCAGAGCGAAGTATAAATCAACTCAATACCTTTTTTTGCCCAAAGTATCGGAGTTTTTACAAAAAGCAAACATGGTATTTACAAAACCCGAACATTAAAACGACATATAAATCATACTGTTCGAATTAGACTTGCCAAAGCGCTCTATTTCCTATATAATGTCTAATGGATATTTATGTTATTACAAGGAGGCCTTCCATGATTAATACAACAAACATTTTTGATTATGAAGACATTCAGTTAATCCCGAATAAATGTATTGTTAACAGCCGCAGTGAATGTGATACTTCAGTAAAACTCGGCAATCGCACATTCCGTTTACCGGTTGTACCGGCCAACATGCAGACGATTATTGATGAAGAATTGGCTGAAAAATTAGCCCGCAACAATTACTTCTACATCATGCACCGTTTTGCTCCACACACTCGTCTTGATTTTATTAAACGTATGAAAGAACAGGGCTTATTTGCATCCATCAGTATTGGTGTAAAAAAAGAAGAATTTGATTTCGTTGATGAAATTAAAGCAGCCGGTCTTTCTCCTGAATATATTACCATCGACATCGCTCACGGTCATTCCAATTCCGTTATTGAAATGATTCAGCATATTAAAAAACAATTACCGGAAAGCTTCGTTATTGCCGGTAATGTGGGTACGCCTGAAGCCGTTCGTGAACTTGAAAACGCCGGCGCTGACGCTACTAAAGTCGGCATCGGACCGGGTAAAGTATGCATCACGAAATTAAAAACCGGTTTTGGTACCGGCGGTTGGCAGTTATCCGCTGTTCGTTGGTGCACCAAAGCGGCTACAAAACCTGTTATCGCTGACGGCGGTATCCGCGACCACGGCGACATTGCCAAATCCATTCGTTTCGGCGCTACTTTCGTTATGATCGGTTCCCTCTTCGCAGGCCACACCGAATCTCCGGGAAAAGAAGTGGAAATCGACGGCAAACCATACAAAGAATACTTCGGTTCCGCTTCCGAATCTCAAAAAGGCGAACGTAAAAACGTGGAAGGTAAAAAAATGTACATTCCTTCCAAGGGCAGCCTTTTCGATACTTTAACTGAAATGGAACAAGACTTACAGTCCTCTATCTCCTATGCGGGTGGTAACAACTTGACCGCGATTAGAAAAGTGGATTATGTTATTGTGAAGAATTCGATATTCAATGGGGATCGCTAAGTCGTAATAGGCGAAGCCCTGCTGTGGCCTTAGTGCTATATAACTAAATTTAAAGACCCTATACATCCTGTTCCCTCCTAGGTGCCACGGGCACAAAAGTCGGTTCACAGGATGTATAGGGTCTTTTTGCGTTTCTGCTGATTTAGCATCTAGGGCCACAGCAAAGGGTATCGCCGTATTAGATCTTAGCTCCTGGGGAGGTTTTTATTCTTGGGTGCATGCATTGTCCGCTGTTCCACTATCGTTGTCTTCTTCGTTTTCACTAACCGGTGTTTTGCTCCAAGCGAGCCAAGCACAGATGGCCATGCATACTACGACGGTACCTACCATTGGCCATGGGGTGTTGTTAAAGAAGATTGCTAAGGCTACGGAGGATACGATGCCACTACCGTACTGCAAAGAGCCGATAAGAGCGGCAGCGGTTCCTGCTTTGTCCCCCGCTTTATCAAGGGCAGCTGCAGTAGCGCAAGCTGCAATGATACCATTGGTTGCAAAGATTAAAACCACGGACAAAACAACACCGTAAACGCCGCACACATTTGTATAGGTCATAAAAACCAGCAATAATACAGCTGCCATTGTACCTAAGGTAGCGGCTCGAAGTAATGTGTCCATCGTATAACGGGCAACGAGTGCACGGTTTAACGAGCTGAAAGTAACAACGCCGATAACGTTCATAGCAAATAACGCCCCAAAATAGCGTTCCGGAATTCCATAATATGTAATATATACATAAGGAGTACCGGCAATAATAGCGTATGCCCCCATATAGAAAAAGGCAACGCACAATGTATATTTCATAAATGCCCAGTCGGTAATTAATTCACCATAAATTTTAAAAGCATTTTTAATGCCCGATTTATTACGGCGTTCTTCCGGCAATGTTTCCGGTAAAAAGAATGTACCGATACCGATTAAAACACCCACAACGGCAACGGCCCAGAAAATCATATGCCAAGAAGCAAACTCAACGATTAAACCACCAATGGAAGGACCTACAATCGGCGCCCCTGCCATAAGCATGGTGATTAAAGATAATTTATCAGCCGATTCAGCAAGACTATAGCGGTCGCGAATCATGGCACGCGACAACATAGGACCTACACAGGCGCCGATTGCCTGAAAAATTCGCCAAATAACGAGTTCAGTCATAGTATCGGCGGTCGCACAACCGATAGTACCGATAACAAATAACACGGAACCCATAATCAAAGGTTTAATGCGACCAATGCTGTCACTAATAGGTCCCCACACGAGTTGCGCTATCATAAAACCGAATAAATAACCGCTGATGGTAAGCTCTGCGCCCGGCCCCAGCATTTCTGTCATAGCAGGCAAAGCCGGCAAATACACATCCGTCGATAACGAGTTAACGGCCATTAACGAAGCCAACACGGATAAAAATATAAATGAGTTATTTCTCATTTTATTTACAAATTCCATAACTATCACTCCCCCACTCAACAAGAGACAATGATGTGAAATGAATCGTATCATTGTCCCTTAAAAACTACACCTTTATATTTTTGAAAAAAGTTATTTCAAACAAAATATTGTTATCAGTTTGTCAAAAACATATTTTTTCGCCACTAACCTTATTTATTGCGACGTTCTTTTACCAAATTAATGAAAAAGTCTACTGTAGCCGGATCTTGATGGCTGAAGAATAAGCTTGTCTTCGTATCTAACGATTGAATGCGCGCCATATCATCGGCAGACAATTCAAAATTCATCACATCAAAGTTTTCTGCCATACGTTCCGGTTTAACGCTCTTCGTCAAGCAAACGATACCGCGTTGTACCTGCCAACGAATCATAACCTGAGCCGTAGATTTATTGTATTTTTTAGCAATATCCATCAAAACAGAATTTGTGAAAATATTATTGCGGCCTTCGGCAAACGATGCCCAAGATTCTAACTGTACATTGTTTTTAATCATATTTTCCTGTGCTTCGATTTGCTGATTAAACGGATGTGTTTCCACCTGATTTACCTGCGGTTTAATTTCCGTGAATGCCACAATATCGCTTAAACGATCCGGATAGAAATTACTTACACCGATAGCTCTTACCTTACCTTCGCGGTATGCATCTTCAAGAGCACGATACGCGCCGTAGTAATCACTGAATGGCTGATGTAATAAGAATAAATCGACATAATCAGTTTTTAATTTTCTCAAAGATTCATCAATGGATGCCTTGGCTTTTTCATAACCATAATTATCAATCCAGATTTTAGTAGTTAAGAAAATTTCTTCACGCGGAATCCCGCTTTCTGCAATTGCTTCCCCAACTTCTGCTTCATTGAAATAGGATTGTGCCGTATCGATGTGACGATAACCGACCTTCAACGCTTCAAGCACTGCCTGTTTTGTTTCAGCTTCCGGAATTTGGTAAACCCCAAAGCCTAAAATCGGCATCTTCACACCATTATTTAAAATAACTTCTTTTTCATTGTAATTATTCATAGTCATAATATCGCTCCTTTTGTTAAAAGTACTTGCGTTCAAGAACAACTTCGTAAACGCTTCTACGTAACTTACATGTGTAAGTATATAGAAACTTATCGTTAAAGTACAATAGTAGTTATCCATAGCAGTATACGGTATTGTTATACTGAAAGACGAAGCCCGGCTGTGGCCTTGCATTTAATAAATAAAAAGAAAGAGCGTTACCATCCTGCTTGCTCCTGGGTGCCGCAGGCACAAAAGTCACTGCACAGGATGGTAACGCTCTTTTTGAGTTTTATCTTATTTAGAGCCCAGGGCCACATCAAGGGCTTCGCCGTTTCACATAACGGCTAGAGAGGAATGGGACTGGGTGCCACGGGCACAAAAGGGCCCTGACCATCCTGTGTAGCGACTTTTGTGCAGAATGCACCCAGGAGCAAACAGGATGGCCAGGACCCTTTATTCAATTAGTAGAGCTAAGCCACATAAAGGGCTTACGCCTCAACGGCTCTAGTTAATAATTCTTCTAACATACGCGGATCATAATGGCTCATAAACACGGTTGTATCTCTATCGATGGTCTTAATGGCCGCCATGTCTTCTTCGGTAAGGCTAAAATCAAATACGTCGAGGTTTTGCGCCATCCGTTTAGGGCTGGAGCTCTTGGCAAGGCATACAATGCCGCGCTGTAACTGCCAACGAATCATGATTTGTGCCGTAGATTTGTTATATTTTTTACCGATTTCTTCTAAGATTGGATTGGTAAAAATACCATCTTTACCGCGCGCAAAGGCGGCCCAAGATTCCGTCTGAACGCCATGCGCTTCCATATTGGCACGGGCAAATTCCTGCTGGAAGTACGGATGGATTTCTATCTGATCAACCTGTGGCTTAATTTCGTTGAAAGCAATGAGGTCGTTTAAACGATCCGGATAGAAGTTGCTTACTCCGATAGCACGCAATTTACCGGCTTTATACGCTTCTTCCAACGCACGATAGGCCCCATAATAATCATTATATGGCTGATGAAGGAGCATGAGGTCAAGATAGTCAAGGTTCATACGTTTTAAAGCATCGTCAATGGCTGCTTTGGCTTTTTCATAACCATAGTTATTAAACCAAATCTTCGTTGTTACGAAAACTTCATCACGAGGTACGGACGTGGCATTCACGGCTTCACCCACTTCATTTTCGTTACCATATAAGCGCGCCGTATCAATGTGGCGATAGCCCGCATCAAGCGCGTCCAAAACGGCCTGTTTCGTGTCTTCATTCGGAATTAAATAAGTCCCAAAGGCAAGAATCGGCATTTTCACGCCATTATTTAGGATTACATGATCTTTTACGTTATTCGTTTCCATATGCTCTCACTCCTATACATCCGAATCGATCTATTATTTAGATTTATTATTTAGATCTATTATTTAGAACTATTCTTAGCTTAATAAACCTATTCTAAGCTTAATGGACTTATTCTCAGCTTAATAGACCTAATCTTAGCTTAATAGAACGATTCTTAGCTTAATAAAACTAGCCACCATTTTTTATAACAATAAAGGCTATCTAATTTTTACAATTAAATAGCCCCCATTATCACATTATTTCCCCTGGAAATTAGGACGACGGCGTTCTGCAAAGGCACGCACACCTTCTTTGAAGTCTTCCGAGAAGCCCAAGGTTGTTTGTAAATGTACTTCCAATTTAGCATATTCATCCCAACCACTGAATACACTGGCCCACATCATTTCTTTCATAGCTTTGAAGGATAATTCAGGCCCTTTAGCTAAACGAGTGCAAAGACGGTCGGTTGTTTTTACTAATAATTCCGGTTCACACACTTTATATACAAAACCGTATTCTTTCGCTTTTTCAGCAGTTACCGCTTCACCGGTCATGGCGAGCTGCATAGCGCGGTTCATACCGATAGCACGGGTCAATAAGAACATACCGCCCGCATCAGGTGCAAGACCTACATTAACAAAGGCCTGGATAAAACGGCTGTTGGTAGAGGCAATACAGATATCGGCAGCCAATACCATATTAAACGCGGCGCCGGCTACGGCTCCGTCCGTACTCATAACAACGGGTTTGGACATTTTTTTCATAGCAAATGAAATTTGCATAACCAGTTCAGCGATGGCTACTAACGACTGCTGGTCGTTCTCTTCAACGGCGCGTTTCATTTCCGACAAATCGCCACCGACAGAGAATACCTTACCTACCGCATTGATTAAGAGCACCCGTGCTTCCGGATCTGCTTCAGTGCGCTCAATGGCATCAAGGATTTCATTACACATAGGAATGTTAAATCCGTTCTGCACTTCCGGACGATTAAAGGTAATTGTTGCAATTTTGTTAGTTACTGAATACAAAATATTGGTATATTCCATTGATTACTCCATTTCTAATACTCGGAAACAAAAGCCTTCCTTATATTACCTAAATTACAGGATTCTAAAAAAGTGCCCTCTCAAACTTTATCTTCTACTTTGTTATTAGTATACCGAATTTCTTCGATAATGAAAAGAGGCGGTTTAAGGCTTTATCTTTTAACTTCCGAATTTATAATAGTTAGCCATGGCTATGTATACTAACCTTCATTACCTTATTTTAAAACTCTATTTAAAACTTTATTTTAAAACTTTTTCTTTCATAGCCTGAATCAGCGCTTCATCGGGACGACCATTCCCATACATTAACGCCATGCCGATAAATACGGCGCCGCCGATAATATTACCCAAGCTGACCGGCAACAGATTGTTAATAAAGAACGATCCCCAACCGAGTTGTGCCAAGGCCTCCGGTGTAACTCCCAATGCCGTGGCCTGTACCACGTAAGACGGATCGGAAGCGGCCAAAATACCGGATGGAATATAATACATGTTAGCCACACTATGTTCAAAACCGGACACGATAAACATAAATATAGGTAAATAAATTGCCAGAATCTTACCGGACGTTGATGTGGTGCTGAAGCTGAGCCAGACGGCTAAACATACGAGCCAGTTACAAAGTATTCCCAATGCCAATGCTTGACCGAATGTAAGCGTCACTTTGCCGACCGCCAGTTTAATCGTCATACCGCCCACCAGATTGGCACCACTATGCCACAGTCCGGACTGGCTTAACAACCACGCGATGCACAGCGAACCCAATAAATTGGCCATAAATACAATCACCCAATTACGCAATAAACGGTATAGGGAAACGCGCCCACATAGCCAGGCATTAGTAATCAATACATTCCCGGTGAACAACTCAGTCCCCGCCATCAAGACGAAAACCAGGCCACCCCCAAAAATCAGACCCGCTACTACTTTACCTAAACCGTACCAGGCGGGCAATGCTAATAAATTAAAAGCCCCCATCGTTGACGCCTGCGAAGCAAACGCAATAAAGGCTCCGCCTAAAAAGCCCAGAATCAACAAGGTACGAAAGGACGAATTCGCCTTTTTCTCCCCTATGGCCAAAGCGAGGGCCGTTGTTTCTACAGGTTTCAACAATTTTGGATCATTCATAAAAAATCGCCTCCCAATAACTGACTGCTATATGCATGCTGCTACATATGCACTGATATATGCATACTGCTACATATACACTATTACATATACACTGCTATTTTATAATGACCACTTAGTCATTACGGCTGACCGATAAAAGCTACCTACTTTTATCAAATATTTACGAACTTTTGTAAAATGAGCCTATGTGACTCCACACGCTGAACCTCTGACATGATTTATCTTTTTAATTGTAGCATAAAACACGATATTTGTGTTGTACTAAATTCAAACGTCCTTTGCCCTTAGCTCTATTACAATTCTTTTACAAATACTTTACCGCCTTTTTTCTGTATCTTTTTTTAGCCCTTTGATAGGATAAAGAGAGCAGAAGTTCATTTTTATTTGATACATTAGGAGGTATTTTCATGAACGGAAAGCAGCATTTACGTAAAATGGTATTTTTTGCTTTAGCAGGTGCCTTAGCGTTCGGTCTTAGTACGCCCGCAGTCCAAGCAGCAGCTCCTGCAGTGAGTGTAGTTTCTCAAGCAAACTTACCTGCCACGGCTGTGACAAGTAACGCAATTAAAGTAATGCCTATTAACCAGGCAAAATTCTGGCAGGGTCAACGTTTTGACTTTGAAGTGGAATTGCCGCTTACTACTACAGAAGTAGCAGTAACAATCAACGGTGAAGACGCTACTAAAGTTTTCAAACAAGACGCAACAATCACCCAATACGCCGACCATATTTCCTATCGTATTAACGATGTGTCCTTCAAAGACACCGGCGACAAACGCGTTAACGTAGTTGCTAACACAGCTCAAGGCGCAATCAGAAAAATGGCTAACTACAAAGTAGTTAACGAAAAAGCTCAAAAGAAAGCTAAAAACGTTATCCTCTTCGTTGGCGACGGCATGAGCATGCAAGCTAAAGAAGTAGCTCGTATTCTTTCCAAAGGCATGAGCGACGGTAAATTCAACGACGTTTTGGCTATGGAAAAAATGCCTCACATGGCTCTTATCACTACTTCCGGTTATGACTCCATCGTAACGGACTCCGCCAACAGTGCTTCCGCTTACAACACCGGTAACAAATCCGTAGTTAACGCTATGGGCGTGTATGAAAACAGCACTCCGGACCCAATGGATGATCCAAAAGTAGAAAATATCTCTGAAATCATTTCCCGTGCGAAAGATATGTCCTACGGCATGGTAACAACTGCGGCTGTAACTGACGCAACTCCGGCTGCCGTAACGGCCCATACTCGTCGTCGCGGCGAACAGAACTTCATCGCAATGGACTTCTTAAATCGTAAAAACCCACCGGCTGTTGTATTGGGCGGTGGTTCCCAGTTTTTCTTGCCATTGGAAACTCCTGGTTCCAAACGTAAAGACAATGTGAACGTAATCCAAGAGTTCAAAAACAAAGGCTACCAATTTGCCGGTAACAAAACTGAACTTGCTCAAACTACAGCTGACAAACCAATCCTCGGTTTATTCACCCTTAACACAATGAACGTTTACATGGATCGCGAATTCTTACCTGAAAATCCATCCGTGCTTAAAGGTTTCAACGATCAACCTGGTCTTTTGGATATGACTAAAAAAGCCGTTGACGTATTAGAAAAGAACCCTAACGGTTTCTTCCTTATGTCTGAAGCCGGCTCCATTGACAAACAATTACATACAATGGATTGGCAACGTGCGGCTTATGACGCTATCGAATTCGACCAGACTATCCAATGGGCTCAAGAATACTCCAAAGCTCATGGCGACAACACTTTGATTATCGTAGTAGCTGACCATGCTCACGGTATCAGTATTACCGGTACTTACAGCGAACAAGATGGCAAAGTAGGTCGTGAAGCAGTTCGTGTATACGGTGATGCAGGCTGGCCTACATTCATCGACGCTAACCGCGACGGCTTCCCTGATAACCCTGATGCTGACGTAACCTTAGCTGTTCAATACGCTAATGCTCCGGATCATTATGAAAACTATCGTTTCCAAAATGAACCAACAAGCCCAGCTACAGCCGGCAAAGACGGTCTTGTAATCGCTAACCCTAAACGTGCTCCACAAGGCGCTCGCTTAGTACAAGGCAACTTACCTACAACTACCGGTGAAACCAGCGAAGTTCACTCCGCTGACGACGTAGTACTCATGGCTCAAGGCCCTGGTTCCGAATACTTCCACGGCGTTATGGACAACACTGAAGTATTCTTCGGTATCCTCCGTGCCCTTGGCGTTGACGGCAACAAAGATAACAACAAATAATTTTTTACAAGGATGTGACTAGGAACAATGATGCAATTAAAACAGTGGCTACGCCCTTTAATACTTGGCCTCGTAGTACAGCTTGCAGTTGTCATGGTGCCCAACACGGCTTTGGCGGCTTGGCTGAATTTTGAAGACATGTATGCAGGCGCAACTTCAGAAGGGCTTATTCTATCGGATAGCTTATTGTCATTAAATGGGCAAAATGTAACGATGCAAGGTTATATGGCTCCACCGTTAAAACCGACCATCAACTTCTTTGTGCTCACGGAAACACCTATGGCCATCTGTCCCTTCTGCTCAACTGATGCAGATTGGCCTAGTGATATTGTAGTCGTTTATATGGACGATTCCGTAACGGCTTTGCCTTATGACCAGGACATTACCGTATCGGGACAATTGGAAGTAGGCAGCTATGTAGATGGTGAAACAGGCTTTGTAAGTCTTGTTCGCCTCCGTGGTGCTGAGGTTTATTAATATGTTGACGATTCAAAATCTGACCCGTCAATTTCCTGACGGCGACACCTTGATTACCGTATTGAACTTGCCTTCCTTTGAAGCACCGACCGGTAGTCAATGGTGTTTGACCGGCGTTAGCGGCAGTGGCAAATCCACCTTACTCCAGTGCATAGCCGGACTCCTACAACCGACTACCGGCACGATTCAGGCGGATGATGTCAGTTTGACCGAAATCAACGCAAAAGAACTCGATCATTGGCGCGGTCAACAAGTTGGTTATATTTTTCAAGACTTCAATCTGCTCAGTTTTTTAACAGCCGAAGAAAACATTATAAACGGTGCCTTCTTTGCCAATCGTTTTACGCACAAAGAGATGACCGATGAAGCAGTGAAACTCATGGACATCATGGGTCTTACCAATCTCCGTCACAAAAAGCCGACCCAATTGAGCAAAGGTGAGCAACAACGCGTGGCTATTGCCCGGGCGCTTATAAAAAAACCTTCCCTACTGTTAGCCGACGAACCGACAGCCAGTCTTGATGCCGCCAACAGTGCCATCGTTATCGACTTATTGCGCAACTACAGCACGGAAGCTAATGCCACCTTACTGATTGCCAGTCACGAAACGACTGTTATTTCTCAATTTACTAATCAATTACACTTAACAAAGCGAGGTTCTCATGATTCGTAAAATAGCCTGGCAGCAGCTTTGGTCCAAACCGCTGACCACGTCGCTCCTGCTTCTCGTCATGGCGCTCGCGGTAGCCTTAAGTGTATTGGTAGTTTCCTTGGGTAGCGGACTGCAGCGTGGACTCATCGCCGCGACCGAACCCTTTACCCTACTCGTAGGCTCTCCCGGAAGCAGCCAACAGTTTGTACTTAATACCGTCTTTTTACAAGACAAACCCCTTTCCAATATCAGTTACCAAGAAGTTACTCAATTACGCGCCAATACTAAACTTGTAAAACAGGCCATACCTTTAGCTTTTGGCGATAGTGTAAAAGGGTTTCGCTTAGTTGGTACCGAGCCTGAAATTTTTGCCGTACGAGCCGATAATACTAAACCGGAATGGCTGCGCCTCTCATCGGGCCGTCCGTTCCAAACCCCTTTTGAAGCCGTTATCGGCCAAGATGTGGCAAAACAATTAGGCCTGGCTCTAGGTGATACCTTCTACTCCACACATGGTACTTTGGCAAAAGGTAAAGAGCATCAAGAAGAAAAATTTACGGTTGTCGGTATATTAGCCGATACCGGCGGCCCTTATAATCAAGCCGTTTTGACACCTATCGAAAGCATTTGGGAGCTCCATGCTCACGGTCATAAACAAAACCGAGTACAAGGACAACTCCCGACCGCCGCTCAAGCTCAAGCCCAAGAGCAAGTGCAAGTGCAAGACCAAGATCACCCTCACGACCTTTCTGAAAAAGGCGATGTGACGGCTATCATGGTAGAACCGGTAGGTTTCGGACAAGCCTATACCCTAGCGGCCCAATATGTCAAACGTAAAGATGCTCAACTCGTATTCCCCGCCCAAGTCATTACCCAACTCTTCAACCTCATGGGGCGTGGTGAAAAAGTATGGCAACCTATCGGTTACTTATTAATCGGGCTTGCCATGGCCGTTGTTTTGGTAACTGCTTATTTGGCAACGGTGAATCGACTCCGCGATTACGCCATCTTAAAAGCGCTCGGCGCAACACAAAAGCAACTGTACAGTATTTTGATACAGCAAACGGCCTATGTAATAGGTCTTGGCGCAGTCTTTGGCTGGCTCATGGGCTTTGGCGCCTACCTCGGCCTGGCCTATGCCTTACACACCAGTTCAGCCATTATCATGCCGCTGGCCATCTCCTCAGCGTCTTTGCAACTCACCCTCCTTTGCATAGTCGTCGGTCTGGCGGTAAGCCTCTTGCCGGTGTACGCATTCCACCGGAAGGCAAAACAATTACATGATATAATGAATTAACACACGTTTTACACAATCTCACCTACGCATAAAGGGATATATCACGAAGAACTACCCACTCTTCGCTGATATATCCCTTTTGTATTACACGCTAGGTTTGTATTGCACTTTAGCTTTTTTACTGAGTTATATGAGATTCTTACTCCACATAGCCTATTAGAGTCTAACCTATAAGCAGCGTCTTATTTAACAACTACAAAAGCACCGCTGCCAACGAGTTCTGCCAAGTTCGGTAAAACTAGGGCTTCATAGGTTTCGGGTGCCTGAGTCATGGTAAATACAACCTGACGATCATTGCGAACCAAACCTTCAAACAAACGGAGCACCCCTTTTTGTACCGATTCATCCGCTTCACGTACTACATAATCAAACTCGCTGATTAAAAGCATATCGATGCGCACAAATTCTTCCATGAAGTCGGCCACATAACCGTAAGTTACGCTGTCGGTATACGCTTCCACCAAACCTTGACCGGTAAATTCTTTAATTACTAGATTTGGCGTAACGTCCAAAGATTCGCGCTTTACGATTTCGCCGACGTTTTCCATTTTGGCAACCGTCCCTACTACTACAAGCGGATTATGCGCATCAGCACCCAATGCTGCCGCTACGGTATCAAAAGTATGACGCGCATCAGCTTTTACAATGGTATCGGTTTTCTTTAAAATATCGGTATTAATTGTTTCTGTCATGCTATATCTCCTTATAAACTTTTATCCTTATATTTTTATTAAATCTATTTGTGAACTATATTCAATATTTTCACTATTATATATTATAGCAGAAAATGGCTAATCTTTATAAGAAAAAATAGTTATCCTGTTTCTGTCATAAAATCAAAAATTTTTTACAAAGTTTTTTGTACCTGATAAATACATCTCATCAGAACAGAAAAATCGGCAACCGAATACTCGGTTGCCGATAAGTCCTCATACCTATCTACTACATTGTTAATAACATATGAGAAGTAGAGTAACAATCTGCTGATTGAATTCTTTAACGATGAGCAAATATGTCGGACTCTCCCCAGTCCTTAATTGACACTACTTAACTTTGGATGCCAAAGCAGCCGCTTCAGTACGTTTACGAATTGCGTCAATCAAAGGCTTAACTTCCAAAAATTCTGCATCCGTCAAACGGAATGTACGACCTTTGCGGTCGAATAATGATTTTTTGCGACCTGCGCCCGCGCGTTTGCCGCCCCACTTGTTAGTTTTCATAACGATCCTCCCTTGGGAAATGCGTAACACTGCCATGCAAAAAAATAACTATTCTTCTCTGTTTCTAGTATATACTATTCAAGCGACAAAATTCAATATTTTATTTCATGTATACCTTAAACTTTTTCAAATTGTTTACATCTTTCAAAACTATAAATCAAATTTCTTGTTTATACGGCGTATTTTATCAAAATAAGCCGTATGGAGTATTCGAAAAAATAAATTATTTTTAATTATGTCTGATTTCTTAAGTATCATAATTTTAATTTATAAAAATTTGATGCACCAAAGTGAAAGGTATTAATAAAAATTTTTAAAACAAATTATTCTATTACCGCTCGGCAAGCATTAACCACCGTTCCGTTTTGGCATCTAATTTTGCCGCCGCATCGGCACGTTCTGCCATAGTCTTTTCCATGGCTTCGTAATCGCCGCCCGCTTGATTAAGCATGGCATCATAAGCTTTTAACAGGCCTTCCAACTCGGAAATATCCAGTTCTAATTGAGCAAGCTCCGCCTGCTCTGCCTTTGTAAGTGGTTTAGACGCCGTAGGAGCCGTTTTTGCCGCAATTGAGGTATCATTAGTCTCATCAGAAGCAAGCGCACCCTTAGAAGCGATTTTATCGCTTTTTAGCTCATTTTTAGCATCCCCTACTATGGTTTGCGCAGCACCTGTCTGCTGCTCTACTACACCGCTATTTAATTTACCGCCCGCCAAAACACCAATGCCACTGTCCGCTTCCATTTCATCCAACATATCACGATATTCCGAATACGCCCCATGGACGATTTCAATTTGACCGTTCCCTTTAAATACGAATAATTTATCTACGACGCGATCTAAAAAGTAACGATCATGGCAAACGGTAATTACAATACCGCTAAAAGAGTCCAAGAAGTCTTCCAACACTTCCAGCGTCGGTATATCCAAATCATTGGTCGGTTCATCCAATAAGAGCACATTAGGGGCACTCATGAGGAGTTTTAACAAGTACAGGCGGCGCTTTTCACCGCCCGATAGTTTGCGAATCGGTACACCATGGAGTTCCGGGGTAAATAGGAAACGTTCCAAAATTTGACCGGCACTCAACGTACTGCCATCGGCCAACACCATGTAACGATGATCTTCCCGAATATAGTCCAATACACGCTGGTCTTCATCAAATACCGGTAATTCTTGCGTAAAATGCGCTATACGGACCGTTTCACCACGGCCGAGGGTTCCTGCATCCGGTTCGAATTTACCGTCCAATAAGCCCATAAATGTGGATTTGCCGATGCCATTCGGTCCTACGATACCGATGCGGTCATGACGAACCACATGATAGGTAAAATCTTTCACAATCGGAATATCACCGCGACTGAAGGTTAAGTGTTCAATATCAAAAATAGTCTTTCCCAAACGGCTTTTAAGGGCAATCGGATCCAAGGTGTCGGCACGACGTGCCACATCCTGGGCTTTTAATGTTTCATAACGCTGTAAACGGGCTTTTTGCTTTGTCGAACGCGCTTGAGCCCCACGGCGTACCCAAGCCAGTTCTCGTTTTAAGAACTGATGTCGTTTTACCGCCGTCGCCGCTTCCCGTTCTTCCCGGTCCGCCTTCAAGGTTAAAAACGTCTCATAGGTCCCTTCATAGCTATAAAAATGACGGTCCGAAAGTTCTAAAATTTCATCGCTCAAGGCATCCAAGAAATAGCGGTCATGGGTACTGATTACGAGGCCCCCTTTACGGCCTAAAAGATATTTTTCAAGCCATTCGATGCTGGCTTCATCCAAATGGTTAGTCGGTTCGTCAAGAAGCAATAAATCACTGGGATATAACAGGGCCTGCCCCAACGCCAAACGCCGGCGCTGACCGCCGCTTAGTTCTTTAGCGGGCCGCATCAAATCGACGAAACCCAATTTAGTTAAAATCGTGCGGGCCTGTTGCTCAACCTGCCAACCCCCTTCCGTATCCATGCGGCTCAATAGTTTTAAATGCTCCGAGCTGCCCGGCTTCTGTTGATCCATGCGTTCGTATTCACGGACTAATTTTAAAACCGGATGATCTGCTAAAAATATATTTTCCAATAAGGATGCGTCTTCGTCAAATTCCGGTGCTTGCGGCAAATAATAAACCGATGCCTTACCATTGCGCAAAATAGTGCCTTTTTCCGGTTCAATAAGACCTGCCAACATGCGCATGAAGGTTGACTTACCGGTGCCGTTAACGCCAATTAAACCGATGCGTTTATTATCGGTAAAGGTCATATTGGCATCTTCAAATAATCGCCGTGTGCCGTACGATTGACTTACGTCCTGTAATGTTAACACGTTCATAATCTATTCAATCCTTTTTCTTGATGATTGTTATCCATTTAAATTCATTTAATACGTTATTTTTATTATACCGCAAAGCAACTCCTTTACCAAACCACGGCTATATATTTCAAAACCACACGATTCCGTTCACAGCTTACTGCCGCTTATTTCAATCATGAAAAACAATAATGATTACCATTATTGACAAGTAACTAATTATAAGTCATGATGAGGATAATATGAATGTCATCTGCGTTTTAGTCATTCATAACAGGTATTTTGGTATTTTTTGGTTTTTTATAAGGAGTGTGTTCTATGATTCGTAGTAAATTGCTTAAAGCCACCGCCTCATTATGCGCCGCCGCTCTTTTGACTACCGCTGCGGTAAGTGTAACCTCTGCTCACGGACTTTGGGTAGGTCCGCGTCTCGATCAATTACAACTTGTGCTCGGCGAAGGACCGGAAGATAATGCTTATCAGCCAAGCATGGTTAAATCTTTAACCGGTTATACGAAAGATTATCAGCAAGTTGCTATTCCACAACAAAATTTTACCGACCATGTGACCATCTCGCCAAGTGAAAATACGAGCGTAGCCGTTATTATCTTCGATTACGGCTATTGGAGCGTAGATAGTCAGAAAAAGGTTCACAACGCTCCTATGAAAGATGTACCGGGCGCTATTAAAGGAACCCATGCCATTAAGTACAGCATCAACTACTTAAACAAGGTAGGTACTCCGAAAGCCATTCCGAATATTCCGTACCAAATCGTGCCGTTGGTAGACCCGACACAACTCAATGTAGGCGATATTTTGCCGGTACAAGTATTGCATGAAGGTCGCCCGATGCCGAATGTAGAAATTATTCCGGATTTAATTAATCATCACACAGTTGTTGAAAAAACGGATGTGGACGGCAAAGCGTACTTACCGGTTCGCAACGGCAGCGTGAATGTTATCGGCGTTGAACTCGCCTTCCCGTATCCTCAATCTGACGGCCTCGCTACGCAGGATAAAATTTTCACAAGCTTAAGCTTTACACTCCATCCACAAGAAGATTAATCTAACTTAATATTATTTTGCTTTTTCATTTTATAATCGCCTAACTAAAAAGCTATCCATTATTGCCGTTAGTTGCAATAATGGATAGCTTTTTCATTGCTTGGCATATATCAATCTGCAGCCTTTACCGGCCAGCATCGATTAAGTCAAACTTTTAATTAAAGGCTATCGTCATAACGAGCCATATTTTCTTGTCGAATATCTTTCAATACTGCAAGCAATTCGTCCGTATCTTCTACGCGAGCAAATAATTCACCAAAGTATTCAGAATCTTCTACTGTCACACTCCACTGAAACGAATCCATATCATCATATAGGTTAAAAATAATCGGTTCATTCAACGAAGTCGGCACACCGCCATCTTCATCGGTAATCGTGGCATAATCACCATCATCATCAATTTGATAAAACAATGTTTCCCGATCGTCAATTTCAACTAATTCAAAACCTAAATTCTCATAAAACGATTCCAGCGCGTCGCCGTCCATACGAATCCTCCTTTAATACAAAACCCCATTCCCTTTCGGGATGTTTAGTCCATTGTACAAAAAATTCTAAAGCTTCGCAAGAGAGTTTTTAACATCCCCAATAGACGTATTCACATCACCGGCAGGCTTTTTACGTTCATCTAACAAACACTGAACTGCTCTGACAATATTAGCTGCCCCATCCAACTTCCAATGCAATTCTTCCCTCGACATCTTATGCAATCGTTCCGGATTAGACAATAAGCCGGTTACTACATCGTGTAAATTATGAATATCGCGCACCCAACGAGCAAAACCTTGTTGTTCGAAAAAAGCGGCATTACCTTCTTCTTGCCCCGGAATGGCACTGAAGAAAACCATCGGTACGCCAACCGTAACGGCTTCCATACAGGTCAAACCTCCCGGTTTGGTAACCAACATGGCCGCTTCCCGCATCAATTTGGCAACTTCCAAAGTATAGCCATATATCGTCGTAGGCGTGCGCAAATTTTTACGCATACTCATGAGACCTTCGTAAAGATCCGCATTGCGACCGGTAATAACAATGAGCTCATCAATACCGGACACTTCATCTAAATGCTGTAGCGCCGATTCCACGCAACCGAGTCCGAGTCCACCGCCCATAATGAGGACCTTTACCGGATAAGTATGCTTATACTCGGTTAAGCGATGCTCATAAAATGTACGACGTACGGGAATCCCCGTGATTGTAATTTTATCGGCCGGAATACCGGCTTTACATAATTCATCTACCATCGAGGTAGTACCTACAAAATAGGCATCAATTTGTTTGTACACCCAGAATTGATGCACCTGAAAATCAGTAATTACAGCTACCAAGGGTACATCAATTAAATGCTGGCGTTTTAAAATACAAGCCGCCCCACAGGGAAAAGGATGAGTAAAAATAATAATATCCGGCTTTTCCCGATTAATCAGTTTTAACATACGACGTTTCAACATCCATGACAACGCCGTCTGTGCGGTGCTGCCTTTTTTATCCCCTTGCGACATACGATAAATAACATCGTACATCATAGGGAATACGTCAATCATCTTAATATAAGTTTCTTTAATCAAGTTGTCAAAAGAAAAACTGTTCGTATTTAAAAAATCTACATGGGTAATAATGGCATCAGGATTTTTCTGTGCCCAATACTCTTCAATGGCTCGGGCTGCTTGCGTATGACCCGTTCCGATTGAAGCTGATACTATGAGTATTCTGTCTGGCTTGCTCATAAATGTCTCCTTCCCTGTTCTTCAATTATAACATATTTTTCGAATTAGAAACGGGAAAGAACTTGTTTTTTGCATAAAAAAAGAGACCCCCTTATTGCCGATTGGCAACCGTAACAGCCGTCTTAACGACGCTGTCATCATGGGCGGTCTCTTCTAAAACCGGGCAAATTATTTTTTGCGAGGTTTAACTTTAGTTTGTACGTTTACTAATTCTTTTAACTGTTTACCAGCTTTGAATGCAGGGGATTTGGAAGCTGCAATTGTAATAGCTTTACCAGTCTGTGGGTTGCGGCCTTCACGAGCGGAACGTTCGCGAACTTCAAAAGTACCGAAACCGATAACTTGAACTTTTTCGCCTTTTGCTAATTCTTCAGCTACTGTGTCGAACACAGCTTTAACTGCTTTTTCAGCATCCTTTTTAGTTAATTCGGCTTTCTGAGCAACACTTGCGATTAATTCTGTTTTATTCATGACAGAACCTCCTTAAAAAATAGAATGTATCCATTCATTGTAACTTGTAAGAGTATATCACGCCTTACGAATCATTTCAATGAATGTTTTTGTTCAGACACTTTAGCCGATTCCCAAAATAAGTCCAATTCTTCTAATGAAAAGTCCTTCCACGATTTTCCACTGTCTTTAACACAGCGTTCTACATGGGCAAAACGTTGGCGGAACTTATTGTTGGTGCGGTTTAGTGCATTTTCACCGCCTATTTTATACCATCTTAGAAGATTAATCAAGGAAAAAAGCACGTCCCCGCCCTCTAATTCTGCATTTTCATAGTCTTTTTCGGCGATGGCCTCCTTAAATTCGGCAATTTCTTCTTCAAATTTGGCCCACACCGGAGGCTCAGTATCCCAGTCAAAACCTACCTTCGCGGCCTTTTCTTGTAGTTTTTGAGCCCCCAATAAAGCCGGTAGGCCCTTCGAGATGCCGCCAAGCAATGTTTTTTTATCATGACCCGGTTCTTGTGCCTTCAAAGCCTCCCAATTTAGCTGGGTTGAAGCTAATTCTTTCGATGTAGCTTTGGCAAAAACATGGGGATGACGGCGAATCATTTTAGCCGTTATATCGTCAATAATATCTTGGACGGTAAAAAGCCCCTGCTCTTCCGCCAGTCTTGCATGGAATACAATTTGCAATAAAACGTCGCCCAACTCTTCGCGAAGATTGGCCATATCTTGATTGTCGATGGCTTCAAGAACTTCATATACTTCTTCCAAAAGATAACGGCGCAAGGTACTATGCGTTTGCAAACGATCCCAAGGGCAGCCGTCCGGCGCTCTTAAAGCCGCTACCACGTCAATCAGAGGCTGTAAGGTAAATTCATACCCATCTTCAGTTTCCGCCCCTTCCAGGCTCGTTAAATCGATTTTAGAGGCATTCCCTGAAGTCCTAACAGTATCTTCAGCCGAGCGACGAAGCAATACCCAAGTCAGGGATTCACCCATGTCTGCTTCCAGTTTCGTCATATAGGAGGCGCCTGCCGTGCTTAAATCACTCACCGGCAACCCTTTGCCAAGTGAATTATTTTCACTAAGCGCAACACCATATAAATCAACGTGACTATTGGCACCGAAACGTTTTTTCAAAACATCAGTAAGATTCATCAACGCTGTTTCATCATTTACTAAATCAGTGACTAACAAAGTGCCTGTTAAATCAAAGGGTGTTTCCTCAATTTGATCGGCACCCACAATAAACAGTCCCTGAGCCACATCTATATTCAATTTAACCAATAAAGGCCCGATATTTGCTGTATTCATACAATCTCCTTTTCTGCTTCTCCGTTTCTATGTACCATAGCCGCTCTTCTATCAGTCTTTATGAGAACGTTTTTTCAAACGCTTCCCGATGACCGGCATGGCTTGCCATTCATCGTCTTTGACAGCTTTTGTAATCAGAAGCCCCGCTCCATAAATGACGATAGCCACTATAATAGCACCAAAAACCGCAAAATTGCCGCCCAGAAGCGGTTCAAAGAAGGAATAGGTCATTACGGTCGCACCGCCCATGGCAAAAGCGGCTAAGGAGATTTTACTCAATTCGAGCCAAGGTACCTGATACTTGATGTAGCGGCGCACAAAAATCATATTTAATAATGCGGCCAAACCAAAGTCAATATTCGTGGACCAAGCGGCCCCGTTAATCCCCCATTCCGGCAAGGCCGTCAAATACCAGCTAAGCGGAATTTTAATGAGCGTACTGATGAACAGATTCACCATAGGAATCGCCGTATGGCCGAGGCCTTGTAAAATCCCTGTGCTCACTTGCTGTACGCCTAAGAGGAAAATACTGAGACTCATAACCGCAATGGGGCCACCCGCATTCGGTGTGGCATAAAGAAGTTCTGAAATTGGCGTAGCCAACACATAAAGCCCCACAAACGCAGGCACCGTAATCAAGGTGGTTATTTTAAGCGCCACATGGCTGCGATTCTGAATTTCCCCCATGTCTTTTTTGGAAAAAGCCTCAGAAATAGCCGGCACAAGGCTGGCTGCCAAGGACGTGGTCAAAATAATCGGCAAGTTCACCAGCGAGGTAGCCATACCCGTCAAATAGCCGAATAAAGTGGTCGCTTCGCGAACGGAATAGCCCGCATCAATAAGGCGTTGCGGTACAACGCCTAAATCAATGCCCGACACGATGGGCATCATAATGTTGGCCATGGAAACGGGAATGGCCAAAACAAACAAACGCTTCATGATTTGCCATGAGCTTTCCGGAATGATGTCCGTCGCTTGCTCCGCTAATAGTTTTCTCCGTAAATGACGTTGCCGTCGGTAAAAATAAAGGAGTACCAATACGCCCCCTACAACGCCCGGAAAGGTCGCGAGCGTAGCCCCAGCCGCTGCCATTGGCAGTCCATAAGGCAAGAGGAATAGGGCAAAACCTACCATACAAGCAACGCGTAAAGATTGTTCCACAACCTGCGACGCCCCGGTTGGCAGCATGTCCTGAAACCCTTGGAAATAGCCGCGCAAGCAGCTCAAAATCGTCACTACCACAATTGCCGGCGCCAAGGCCATAAGCGCAAAGCTGCTGCGTGGATCTGTAAGCCATTCCGACTCAACCAGCCACGGTACCGCCAGAAACAGTGCCACGCTAAAAAAAGCACCTAAGGCAAATAAAACCGTAGCGGATACTCTAAAGATTTTTGACGCGCCGCGTACGTCTTTATAGGCCAGTTTATCGGCAATCATAATCGATATAGCTACCGGTAAACCCGCTGTAGCCAGGCTGACAATAATCTGGTAAATGGGATAGGCCATTTGATACAGCCCAATCCCTTCTCCGCCTAGAATGCGTGCCAACAGCACCTTGCTGAAAGCACCGATAATTTTCACAATTATGCCCGCTAAGGTAAGAATCATAGCCCCTTTTAAAAATCGATTCATACGGTTCCTCCTAAAGCTTACTGAGATTGTAAAGCAGGGTCACGTTTTTCCAATTCCCCCATTAAAACCTCAACTGTGGTCAATACGGAAGTACCCTCTTCAATCGGGCTGTAACGTAACACATTATTTTTATCTATTTTAACATGTTGCCAAACCTTTGTCGCTACTAAGCCGGGATCCCAGCCGGCCATCTTTTCCAAGTCCGCCCAGTGAATGATTAAAACGCCTTCACGAATGACCATGCTCTTAATGCCGATGGCTCTGGCTCGTTCTTTAATGCGCGCCAATTTCAAAAGTCGTTCCACCGGCGGCGTCGGCGAACCGAATCGGTCAATCAATTCATCGGTAAATTCGTCAAAATCTTCCAGTTTGCGAATCTGCAACAAACGCTGATAAATGGTAATCTTCCGGGCCGTATCACTGATATAGGCCTCATCAATGAAGGCGTCGATGCCAAGGTCGATGACCGGATCCACTTCCACCGTTTTAGTAACCGTTTTATGCTGAGCTTTGGCAATTGCTTCTTCAAGCATAGAACAGTACAAGGCAAAACCGACTGATGCAATGTTACCATGCTGCTGTGAGCCCAGTAAGTTGCCGGCGCCACGAATTTCGAGGTCACGCATAGCCAGTTTAAAGCCGGCTCCCAGTTCAGTGAATTCTTCAATCGCTTTCAAACGTTTTTCCGCCGTTTCGCTGAGCATTTTATCGGGACGATACAAGAAGTACGCATAGGCACGACGACGGGAACGACCTACACGGCCCCGCATCTGATATAACTGAGATAGACCCAAACGGTCCGCATCGTACACGATAATCGTATTGGCATTCGGAATATCGAGCCCCGTTTCAATGATGCTGGTACAGAGCAATAAATCATAATGGCCTTCATAAAAGTCAACCATAATGGCTTCCATTTCACTGCCTGCCATCTGACCGTGAGCAATGGCAAAGCGTAAATCCGGCATAGCCGCTTCCAAAAGTTCGCCCATATGCTCAATGGAGGCTACACGGTTATACACGAAATAGACCTGCCCACCGCGCTGAATTTCGCGGCGAATGGCTTCGGCAATGAGCTTCATGTCATATTCCACCACATAGGTCTGCACCGGTAAACGGTCTTCCGGTGGTGTGTTGATAACACTCATTTCACGCACCCCTACAAGAGACATGTGGAGGGTTCGCGGAATCGGGGTGGCACTCAACGTCAAAACGTCAATATTATTGGCCCAGCTCTTCCACTTTTCCTTCTGCGCTACACCGAAACGTTGTTCTTCATCCACAACGAGGAGCCCCAAATCTTTGAAAGCTACTTTTTTATTTAATAACGCATGGGTTCCTATTAAGACATCCACCGATTTATCGGCAACCCGTTTAATAATATCGCGCTTTTCACCGGCGGAGCGGAAACGGTTCAACACTTCAACGCGTACCCCAAAGGCGCCCAAACGGTCGGTAAAGGTCTGAAAATGTTGTTGTGCCAATACAGTTGTCGGTACTAAGACGGCTACTTGTTTACCGCTTTTTACCGCTTTAAAAATAGCGCGCATAGCCACTTCCGTTTTACCAAAACCAACGTCACCGCAAAGCAATCGGTCCATCGGATGCGGCAGCTCCATAGAGGCTTTAATTTCTTGAGACGCCTGCAATTGATCTTCCGTTTCTTCATACGGAAAGGCTTCTTCAAATTCCATCTGGAAGGTATCGTCCGGCTCAAAGGCAAAGCCATCCACAACCTCACGCTGCGCATAGAGTTCTACCAGCTTTTCTGCTAAATCGTCAATGGATTTTTGTGCTTTTTGACGAACTTTGCCCCACTCACGGCCGCCCATCTTATGAATTTTAGGCACATCACCTTCATTGCCGATATATTTCTGTAATTGATCTAAATTGTCGGCCGGCAAAAATAACTTGTCCGTGCCTGCATAGGCAATTTCAATGTAATCCTTATGAATACCTTCTGTTTCAATCGTTTTGAGCCCTATATACTTCCCAATACCGTGCAAAGCATGGACTACATAATCGCCCGGCGTTAAATCGGTAAAGTAAGTAATTTCCTGCCCTTTTGGCACTTTTTTACGAAGCTTTCGTTTTTGTTGGCCAAAAATATTGCCTTCCGTAACTACCACCAGGTTACAAAGCGGTAATTCAAAACCTTCCGATAAAAGCCCGCTTACAATGAGAACAGCCTCTTTAGTTGCTTTCAATTCGCCGCTCACTTCATAGGCAATATTCGCTTCGCTGAGGGCTCGTTCTAAACCTTCGCGACGCTGCAAATTGTTCATAACGAGCACTACTTGACGCCCCTGGGTTAGCCACACATCTATTTCATCGATTAAAAGCGGCATTTGACGCTCAAAGGACATCATGGACTTACTCTGAAGCCCAATGCTGTCAAAACCGGCTAAACCGGACACGCGCTGCTGTAAGAAGTTAAATGCAATTTCACTTTTAACTGCATTAGTCCCCATAAACTCCGACCAGGTAAAATGCTGCTGACGATGCACGGCGTCTTCTTTTAAAAAGCCTTTTAAGGCATCTTGCAAGCGATTCGGTTCATCGTACAAGAGCAGAGCGTTTTTGCCATAACTCAATAAAGAGCCTTCTTCCGAAGTATCGTTCAAGTGGAACGGCATAACCGTCATATGTTTGACGGACTCGATTGAGCGCTGCGTGTCGATGGCAAAGGTACGAATAGTATCGATTTCATCGTCAAAGAACTCAACACGATACGGATTATCGCTATTTACCGGGAATACGTCGATAATGTCGCCGCGCACGCTAAAATAACCACGTTGTTCCACCTGGTCTGTTCGTTCATAGCCTAAGGTTACCAATTTCTCGAGCATAATTTCACGCTCAACAATGTCACCGGTGGCTAAATGTATAACACTTTCTTTTAATTCTTCCGGCGTTAAAATACGTTGGGTTGCCTCATCGATTGTGGCGATAACTACAACCGGTTCATCGTGTAATAAAGCACCTAATGCTCGCATCTGCAGCCCCTGATTTTCCAGACTGCGCGCCGCCGTAATAAATGTGACTTTTTCAGTAATAGGAAATGGCATTACGTCCACATCCGGCAAAAAGAATGCCAAATCGCGCTCCCATTGTTCTTTATGGTTCTTATCATGCACCAATACAATGGTAGGCCGCTGCTCTATCGCCTTCATAGCAGTGCTATAAATGAACGGCTTTTGAGAGCCTCCAAGCCCTGATATTACATGCTTTCCTTTTTTACCAAAAAGTCCTTCCGCCTCTTTATAGGCAGGGTATTTATATAATAATTCCTGTAATGTTTCCATTGGATTTTCTATTACCTTCTTCTTTTTACGCTCATATAGCAACGACAAAACGGGCTTTAGCAACGCCAAAGCCCCTTGTAATTACAAAGTATATATTTAGTGTACCATAGGAGTCATTCAACATCAATACGGAAAGGGCTTTATTAGCCCCGTCACATCAGCAAAAATATTAATATTGTACAATTCATTCCCCTCTAGTTTGTGCTATTTTTTATTTATCTATTGACGATATGGCTCCCGATATGATAATATATCTTTGTTGCGGGAGTGGCGGAATTGGCAGACGCACCAGACTTAGGATCTGGCGCCTTCGGGCGTGGGGGTTCAAGTCCCTTCTCCCGCACCAGTTAAGACCTTTAAGCCCTTAAGGGCTTTTTTTATTGCCTGAAATTTGAATTATACTGTCTATAAGAGTGATGTAATCATCGCTCTTTTTATTTTGCCCATACACTGCTACTTCTACTTCCAATTATCCATACATTACTACTTCTACTTATCCACACATTGCTAATGCCACTTATCAAATCATATATAAAAAGGTCAAAGGCTCTACAAAATACCCATCACAGTATTTTGTAGAGCCTTTGATTAGGAGATGATGAAAATGTACGCCCATACATTATCATGACAATATATTAACACTTGCGTGATAATACCAAATATCCATAGCCATGACCGGTACGGGTGTTACATGCATCATCGAATTAGGCAATAAAAAAGCCTTTTCCGACGCATGCGAAAAAGGATATATGATTCTCCTCCCTATCGCTCGTAGGTCAAATGGTGAATGATGAATAGGCAGTTCTCCTGACTTAGCTTCACCGCTCCTCTCGCCTTCCCAGTGTTACCCAGTGACTTAAATGAGATTCGCTCAGCCTTACAGTGACGGGATCGTGTCGGACTTACACCGACTTCTCTATTATGCATTTCTGCACCTATTCCCAACTATGTATTTTATTTATTTGATACTTTCTATACACGTATAGTAACATGATTTTTATACATTGTCAATAAACAATTGTTTCCATTTTTCATTATTTCGTAAAAAGCCAAAAACTTGCTGAAATGTCGCACATTTACTACGTTATATCAATTGTTGTTGAATTAAAATATTGTACGAAAGCCTCTAATTACTTCTATCATATGTATGATAGAGTCAAGCATAAAAAACATTGACTGTTGAATACGATGCTTTAGACTTTTTAACAGATGCAGCTGTGGTAAGCCGTATGGCCATGGCTTATGAATAGACATAATCTATGGAGAATACGAAAAAGGAGTTAGGTTGAGGTATGGAATAAAGTTTATCTAAAGGTCCACCGCATTGCTTTGCTTGCTACGGTAGAGAGAGTTAGTAACACAGGGAACTATGCGCCTGTTCAGCGACTACCTATCATTCGTACGCGGTCTCGCTATATATGCTTCCCGTTCGGATGCTGTGGATTTCTCTTCGAGAAATCTTACGCCCCGAACTACGCGATTCGC
>NZ_RQUX01000023.1 GCF_003992115.1 Veillonella ratti | reverse complement strand
ATTACATAATATAATATCAAAAGCTCGTTGATTAAACCCCTTATGCTCTGAAATATTAATATTAAGCACAATTCTACTTTGAGCATACACGCCTGCTAAATCAAAAGGCTGAATAAAACGATTTTGAACAAACTTAGCTAAATAAGGATGTTTTAATCTAAATTTCAATTTTCCAAGTAAATAATTTAATTTATGATTATTATGCCAAAAATGGCCTGCCACAAATAATTTAATTTTATGCTCACAACACCATTTAGCAATAATATCCAAGTACTCTAGTCTTTTCTGTGTGCCTAAACCCACAAAACATACATCATACTTCAGTTCTTTATTAACAATATTTTTGTCAAACAAATAATAGCTACTTCCACATGTTACCCATTTAGCTTCAAGTTGATATGTATCTCGTATAAAAGTAACATCTTGTTCTTCAAAAACAAAAACATCAGAAAATACTTCTAATATAGATTTTGGAATTTGAGATTGTCGAATACTATCAACAAAATAAACTTTACTATTTTTTAGCTTTAAAGAATCTATTAAGTCTGATTGGATAAAGTATTCTTCATCCCAAAAAATATTATAGAATAATACTGTATCATATTTATTTAACTGATTAAGCAACTCTTCACGCTTTTTATCATAATAGCGTTTCTTATAGCTTCCTATATTTAATTTATATTTTACTTTCTCAAGCCCACTTACACTTGGAAAATCCAAAATAAAAAAATCAATTTCTAATTCATCATGAATTGCGGCATAATCCCTCAATGCTGCTTCATATATTGTTAAATGCCCCTTAGATATAACTACTAAAATCTTTTTCATATTTTATTCCATTTTCTAATAATTAACTTTTCCACTTATATGAAAGATATTTAAAGTATGTTTTTATTCCCAATCTAATTTTTCCATTTTTGAAATACATATTAGATAAGTAACGCCACTCACGATAGTTCTTAGGCTCATCAAAAGGTACTTTTGCCCATGGGGATATATTAGCATACTTTCTCCAGAACGCATAATACGCATATTTCCAAGAATGTTCATCAAAAAAAGCCAGGGTACCTTGATTTAATTCTGAAGTACACAATTTCCAAGGCTTTTTAGCCCCTGTAAAATGGACTAAATAAATACGTTCCGGAACTTCTGAATTTCGAGCCGACATACCACAATTATATGCATAAGATTCATTAAAATGCACCTGACCTTCTAACAAAATATTTAAAACATCCTGATCCATTTCGCCAAATTTTTGTTCAGCACAAAGTTCGATTGCTTTCTTTCCAATATCAGACTTCACATATGAATTTAAGTTAATGAGCAAAATACCAGAATTAAAATATTTTAAGCCTTTCATTCCCAATTTGCGGCAGGTTTGGCTTTCTCGTAGTCCAGGCTGTGAAGTAGCATCTTTTGATACTGCTGCAATTACATTATCAAGTGGCTGAACATACCATTCAGAAATATCATCAACACATAAAATATCAGTATCTAAATACAAGCATCTCTTAATATCAAATTCTTGCATGATATAAGGCATTAATAGTCTGTAATATGCTGTTACAGTAATATACGAATTGCTATTTAATCGTTGAATAGAACTATCATCAATCCAATAGATACAAAATGGTACTTTATATTTTTTAGCTAACTGTGTTAAACGGCCTTCTTCCTCTGCAGGAAGTTCTCCATTAAAAGCAATATGAATAGCACAAGGCATTGTCATATTTTCCAAAACTGAAACGATAGTTACTCCCAAACCACGAATAACATTTTTATCACTACACAATAAAATATTAGCCCTATCATTGAAATCATGTATTTCTAAATCGGATAAAAATTTTCTCTTTTTTAATAACTGCATGATATTCTGCTCCGGTTAATCTCGATCAAATAAATCGCGTGTATATACTTTATCTCTTACATCAATCAAATCATTTGACCAGCGATTAGTAATGATTACGTCGCTGATTTTTTTAAATTCTGCCAAGTCGCGAATAACCTTAGATTTAAAGAAATCATCTTCTTTAAGTGTCGGCTCATAAACGATAACTTCAATCCCCTTCGCTTTTATGCGTTTCATAATTCCCTGAATAGCCGAAGCTCGGAAGTTATCGGAGTCACTCTTCATAGTCAAACGATAAACACCTACTACATTTGGTTTTTTATCAATAATCATATCGGAAATATGATCTTTACGCGTCCGGTTTGCTTCTACGATAGCCGACACAAGATTTTGCGGCACATCATGATAGTTAGCCAAAAGTTGCTTTGTGTCCTTTGGCAAGCAATAACCGCCATAACCGAAGGACGGATTATTGTAAAAATCACCGATGCGCGGATCCAAACAAACGCCTTTTATAATTTCAGCTGTATTTAAATCACGCAGTTCTGCATAAGAATCGAGTTCATTAAAATAAGCGACACGTAAAGCCAAATAAGTGTTAGCAAAGAGTTTAATTGCTTCCGCTTCCGTAGAACCTGTGAAGATAATTGGAATATCATTTTTTATAGCGCCTTCAGCCAACAAATCGGCAAATACCTTAGCTCTATCTGACCGTTCACCCACAACGATGCGAGATGGATATAAATTATCATGTAATGCCTTGCCCTCACGCAAAAATTCAGGCGAGAAGATAATATTTTCTGTCTTATATTTTTCACGCATCTGAGCCGTATAACCTACCGGAATTGTTGACTTAATAATCATAACGGCATCCGGATTGATATCCAAGACTTCTTCAATGACCGCTTCAACCGATGAGGTATCAAAGAAATTCTTCTTCGGGTCGTAGTTCGTCGGGGTTGAAATAATGGCAAAATCAGCACCAATAAAGGCTTCTTTAGCGTCTAAAGTTGCTCTAAAGTTAATATCATCCCGTTGTAAGAATTCTGAAATTTCCGCATCAACAATCGGTGATTGCCCTTTATTAAGCATGTCAACTTTTTCTGGAACAACATCCAATGCTACCACTTCATGATACTGTGCCAGTAATAAACCGTTAGACAAACCTACATAGCCGATCCCGGCAATCGCAATTTTCATCTGCCTCACCCTTTAATTAAAATACTAAATATCAACCCATTAATTCTTCTTTTTGCCGCCCAATTTATAAAATACGCGCAACACGCTATACCAAAAAATACCTTCTAAATATTTGACATAATTACCTTTTGATTTATTATGATGCCCCCATTCTTTAAAGTCATGATAATTTTCAGGTTTTCTTTCCGGCAAAATATTAATTATGGTATCCCATGGTGCTAATGCATTATAATGACGCCACTTCTCATCAAAATCAGTAATCACCATCTGCCATGGTTTACGACGCCCTGACCAATGAGCAATATACACTTTTTCTTCATAGCCATATCCTCCACCATAAGCATTATAGGTCACTGGCAAAAAATATAAATCACCGTCAACAACTAAATTCATTATATCTTGATCTTGGCCTTTAAATCGACTTCTTGGTTCGTTTTGATAGGAAAATGCCCTTTCTGTAATAGAGTTTTCCTCCCACTGCCGAACATTAATCACCATGACTCCATCATTAAAATATTTTCCTGATTTTAATTTTAAATATTTGCTTCGAAAATCAACTGTTTCCGGAACATCAGACACTGCACCTATAGCATATCCTTGTAAATCCATATTCCACAGTTCATGCAATGAATCACAAACCATTGTATCCGCATCTAAATAAATAACA
This sequence comes from Veillonella ratti, assembly GCF_003992115.1. Classification (GTDB taxonomy): domain Bacteria; phylum Bacillota; class Negativicutes; order Veillonellales; family Veillonellaceae; genus Veillonella_A; species Veillonella_A ratti. The sequence goes on along the minus strand of NZ_RQUX01000023.1, from coordinate 33,839 downwards.
CGATCCGTAAGATTATGAATCACTTTGGGCATATAGATTCGAGCATAAGTAATTCGTGAAAAACGTTCCACCTTAATATGAAAATCATTAAATGGTTCCATATGCAATAAATACACAATACAATGACACTGCCATTGCTTTGCCATTGATTCAATTCTTTCTATATTTTTTTGACTATAGCTATCCACAAAAATATGAAACACAAAATTCTGGCTTTTGTTATTTTCTAATACGGAAACTATAGATACCCCCATAATATGAATAAAACCATCATTAACATTATAGGCTATATGATACGCACCTTCGTCGGTGGTCGAATAATTAAAATCTATTCGTTCTTTTATAAAATTCTCAATATTAAAAAAATCTGCTGCAAATGTTTTCATATATATTCACCTATAACCTTAAAATTAATTTTTATTCTACGCTTTTCTGCCCCACTTCATCTTCTCTAGCCGGCAAGCTTCTATGGGCAATGGCTACGGCGATTTCGTTCAAATGCAAAATACCGACGCCCACATAAATGGCCACGCTGATGTGTTCACGATAGCGGGCAATACCGATTTTACCGCCCACATTAAGCCCGATTGCTTTACGTTTTAATTGTTCCAATGCTTCTTGAGTTGCCCCGATAACGGCCCCTTCGCCGATATGATTATCGGCTACTACTTTTTGACGCTGAGCCGCCACAACGGCATGTTCTATAATTTTAGGAATGGACTGCACGAATTGACCACCAAAGTCAACCGCCACGGATCGAATTCCTTTTTCCTGTAATTCTTTGCGTAATTCCTGTTCTTTTTGACGCGATTCTGTAATCGCCAATTGCAAGGCTGCCCGTCCTACCGCAATACTGTTATATTCCATGATAGTCACCTTCCTACCAATCTACCAATTTATCTCTATCTTAATATTATATCACCGGTTGAAGATATTCTCCAACTCATAAGCTGTAAGCTAATTAATATTCATAAAGCCCATATTATTCACAAAAAATTTGCTTATTATGACGCAAAAAAGGCACGAGATTTTCATCTCGCACCTTTTATTCTCTCTATATGCAGTTCAAACTCTCTTAAAGTTTCTAAAGCTTAAAATCTATACGGTTCCAATGCGCCTACGATTTCATTCACATGGCTAAGTCCGCTTGCTTCGCAGTATTCATGCATTTCACGAGCAATGTTACCGATGGCACATGGATCAACCATGGTTGCCGTACCGACTGATACGATATCCGCACCGGCCAACATGAATTCAATAGCATCAGTACCCGTCATGATACCGCCCATGCCCATAATCGGCAAGTTGATGGCTTGCGCCACCTGATGCACCAAGCGAAGGGCCACCGGTTTAACGGCCGGGCCGGATAAACCGCCGTACAAGTTACCGAGTACGGGACGACGTGTTTTAATATCAATCGCCATACCAAGCAAGGTGTTAATGAGGCATAATCCGTCAGCACCGGCTTCTTTAACGGCCGTCGCAATTTCCACGATGTCCGTTACGTTTGGCGACAATTTCATAATAACCGGCAAATCCGTGTTTTCTCGAACGGTTTTACAAACGGCCGCCGCCGATTCAGCGCACACGCCAAAGGCCATGCCGCCGTTTTTAACGTTCGGACAGCTGATATTAACTTCAAGGCCCGCAATGCCCGGCACGGACAAAGTCTTCGCCATGAAGGCATACCCTTCCACATCGGCTGCCGAAATATTTGCCAAAATTGGCACATCGTATTGCTTTAATTCCGGTAAAATATCCCGTACAAATGCTTCTGCACCGGGATTTTCCAAACCGATACAGTTCAGCACACCGGACGGTGTTTCCGCAATGCGGGTACCCGGATTACCGTTGCGTGGCGTCGGCGTTAAGCCTTTCACCGAAATGGCGCCCACTTCGTTACTGAGGTCAAGATAATCGCCATATTCAAAGCCGAAACCTAAGGTGCCGGAAGCCGCCACAATCGGATTCTTCATCTTAATGCCGCAGAATTCAACAGCCAAATCTTTATAAGACGGCTTTTTACCGTTCAAATCTTTGCTGTGGTCCATGGTCTGATAGTCTTTTTCACCGTGCAAATTGGCGTCAGCACCGTGATTTGCATGCATCTTAGTATCTGAGGTATTACTCATTGAAAAACACCTCCTCAGCGGCAAATACAGGGCCGTCCTTACATACTTTGTAACGCTTGCCGCCACGACCGTCACAGCCGCAACCTAAACAGCCGCCGGTGCCGCAACCCATGCGTTCTTCCAGGGATACTTGGCAAGGCACGCTGAATTCGGACGCTACTTTCGCAACGCCTTTCATCATTGGGGTCGGACCGCAAGTTAACACGCTCGTAAAGCCAATGCTGGCCACTTTTTCAGAAGATTCGGTCTGAGTAGCTGCAGCTGTATTCTCAGCATTAGCAGCAACTTCAGCGCCTACCGCATGTTCACCGGCCGCTTCACCGTGTAAAAACGGCGTTAACTGACGCGCTATTTCACCGCGTTCAGACTGAATGAGTTCCGGCATAATAGCTGTCGGGAACCCTTTGGTCCCTACAGAGCCGTCATCGGTGGTCACATACACCGGCACGTCATAAGCTTTAAACAAATCGGCCCAGAAGGTTTCCGATTCATTGCGGAAACCGAGCACAACGGTTGCTTTTTTAGCCGCCACCGGTTTAATTACTGTTTCGTCTTCCTCATTGGTGTAACGAGTTGTATCTTCAATTTCGTTCAATTTTGACGCAATGCAGAGCATCGGCGCAATGCCGACGCCACCGCCCACGAGGAGCATGTTGTCGGTCATTTCAAAACGACTGCCCAAAGGCCCCAAACAATCGAGGGTGTCCCCTTCCTTGAGGTGCGTCATCATGTCCGTACCGGTACCCACTACACGATACAGGAGCGTAATGGTACCTTCAATTTTATCAAAACCGGCATAACTGATGGGACGGCGCAATAAAGGCGCCGTGCCGCCGGTTACACGTACATTACAAAATTGGCCTACTTCCGCTTCAGCGGCCTGTTTCGGTGCATACAGATCCATAATCCATACATCGGCACCAATTTGCTCATTGCGGAGCACTCGCGCCATTTCTACATAACCGCTCATTGCGTGTATCACTCCATCTCAAAATCTTGTAACGCTTCGACTTCAATCTTAATTTCTTCGTTAGCTCGACCGGCTACTACACGCAATACTTCACGCGCCGTATCCAAGGAGGTCAAGCAAGGTGTGCCCATTTCAACGGCCAAACGACGAAGTTGGAAACCTTCGCGTTCAGGGCGTTTACCATAGGTCAAGGTATTCAACATCAAGTCAACTTCACCGCGACGGATCAAGTCGGCACAGTTGTTTTGACCTTCGTGAATCTTATTAACAATCACACATGGAATACCATGTTCTTCAAAGTATTTGCCCGTACCGCCGGTTGCCTGAATGTGGTAACCGAGGTCGATAAAGCCTTTAGCAAGACGTGCTGCTTCTTCTTTATCGCGGTCCGCTACGGTCATGAGGATATGGCCTTTTTCAGGGATGCGCATGTTGGCGCCATGAATAGCTTTGAACAAGGATTCCGAATAGGTGCGACCGATACCCATAACTTCACCGGTGGATTTCATTTCAGGTCCCAAGGCGATTTCTACGAGACCCATTTTGGAGAACGAGAATACCGGCGCTTTAACGGCTACATAATCTTTAGCCGGTACCAAACCGGTCGGTAAGCCCATGGATTTAATCGTTTCACCGAGAGCAATGCGCGTTGCATATTCAATCATGTTGATGCCCGTAACTTTACTGATGAACGGTACAGTACGGCTGGAACGCGGGTTAACTTCGATAACATTGAGTTCACCGTTAGCTACGATGTACTGAATGTTTACGATACCTTTTACATTCAAACCACGCGCAATACGCTGGGTGTAATCAACGATTTGGTTCGTAATTTCTTCGGATAAATGCTGAGCCGGATATACCGCAATGGAGTCACCGGAGTGAACGCCGGCCCGTTCGATCTGTTCCATAATGCCCGGAATGCATACGTCTTCACCGTCGGCGATGGCGTCAACTTCCACTTCCATACCCACCATATAACGGTCGATAAGTACCGGATGATCTTTGGATGCCACTACCGCTTCTTTCATGTACACATCAAGTTCTTTATCGTTGTACACGATTTCCATAGCACGGCCGCCGAGTACATAGGACGGACGCACGATGAGCGGATAAGATAAACGCTGAGCCGCAGCCAACGCTTCTTCATGGCTCGTTACCAACGCCCCTACAGGACGCGGAATACCGAGTTCGGCCAACAAGGCATCGAAACGTTCACGGTCTTCCGCCATGTCGATGCTGTCAACGGATGTACCAAGGATTTTTACACCCCGTTCAGCCAAAGGACCTGCCAAGTTAATAGCTGTCTGACCGCCGAACTGAGCGATAACACCGATTGGGTTTTCTTTACGGATAACTTCCATAACGTCTTCCACAGTAAGTGGTTCGAAATACAAGCTGTCCGATGTATCAAAGTCCGTACTTACTGTTTCCGGATTGTTATTGATGATGATAGACTGTTTGCCTGCTTTGCGAAGGGCCCAAGAGGAATGAACCGAGCAGTAGTCGAACTCTACGCCCTGACCGATACGAATCGGACCGGAGCCGAGTACGATAACGCTGTTTTCACCGCGAGGCACAACTTCGTCTTCCATAGCATAGGCACTGTAGTAGTATGGCGTATGGGCTTCGAATTCAGCCGCACAAGTATCTACATATTTGTAGGTTGGGAATAATTTCATGTCCTGACGTTTAGCCAATACGTCGTCAGCCGTTACATTGGCATAACGGGCAATAACTTTGTCCGGCATGCTGTAGCGTTTTGCCTGACGAAGATTGTCTTCCGTAATCCCTTCGGACGCCAATTTCTTTTCTAAGGTTACGATGTTCTTAATCTTATTGATGAAGAACATGTCGATTTTCGTAATGAAGTGGATTTTTTCCACGCTGATGCCCGCACGAAGAGCCTGAGCCACTACGTAAATGCGTTCATCATCTACCAAACGAAGGCGTTCGATAAGCTGTTCCGGAGTTTCGTGAGCAATCTTTTTGAGCTCAATATGGTCAAGACCGATTTCCAAGGAGCGGATGGCTTTCAAAAGGGAGCCTTCCAAGGTGCGGTCAATAGCCATAACTTCACCGGTGGCCTTCATCTGAGTACCCAAAGTACGATCGGCCAAGTTGAATTTTTCAAACGGCCAACGCGGGAATTTCGTTACCACATAGTCAAGGGAAGGTTCGAAGCAAGCTTTCGTTTCACCGGTAACGGCGTTAGTGATGCTGTCCAACGTCATGCCGAGGGCTACTTTGGCGGCCACTTTGGCAATCGGATAGCCCGTTGCTTTCGACGCCAATGCGGACGAACGGGATACACGCGGATTTACTTCGATTACATAGTACTGGTTGCTGTACGGATCCAAGGCGTACTGTACGTTACAGCCCCCTTCGATTTCAAGGTAGCGAATGATATCTACCGACGCCGTACGAAGCATTTGGTACTGAATATCGTTTAACGTCTGGCTCGGTGCCACAACGATGGAGTCCCCTGTGTGAACCCCTACCGGGTCGATATTTTCCATGTTACATACGATAATGCAGTTGTCCGCACTGTCGCGCATAACTTCGTATTCCACTTCTTTCCAGCCCGCTACCGAGCGTTCAACGAGAATCTGATGAATCGGGCTAAGTTTGATGCCGCGAAGGGCAATCATGTACATTTCTTCTTCGTTAGCTGCAATGCCGCCGCCCGTACCACCTAAGGTGTAAGCCGGACGAATGATAATCGGATAACCGATTTTATTGGCAAATTCAACGGCTTTATCTACGTCGCTGAAAATATCACTTTCCGGTACCGGTTGGTTGATGCGTTCCATGGCTTCTTTGAAAAGTTCACGGTCTTCGGCCTGTTTAATAGCCGCTAAGGTTGTGCCCAACAATTTTACGCCGTATTTTTCAAGAATACCCGCTTCGGATAATTCCACCGCCACGTTGAGGCCTACCTGGCCGCCCAAAGTGGCGAGCAAACCATAAGGACGTTCTTTACGGATAACTTCCGTTACAAATTCCAAACTGATTGGTTCAATGTATACGCGGTCCGCAATGTCGCGGTCCGTCATGATGGTTGCCGGGTTGGAGTTTACGAGCACTACTTCATAGCCTTCTTCACGAAGGGAGCGGCAAGCCTGGGTACCGGCATAGTCAAATTCTGCTGCCTGGCCGATAATAATCGGGCCCGATCCGATAACGAGTATTTTCTTATTTTCCATTGTCATTGGTCAGCCCTTTCTATTTATATTCTTTCATCATTGCTTTGAATTCATCGAACAAGTAAAGGTTGTCAGTCGGTCCGGGCGATGCTTCCGGATGATACTGTACCGACATGATTGGCAAGCTGTTGTGGCGCATACCTTCCACGGTGTTATCGTTCACACTGCGATGGGTAATCGTGATATCAGCGTCTTTTAAGCTGTTTTCATCTACCGCAAAGCCGTGGTTCTGGGAGGTAATGTACACGCGACCGGTGCGAAGGTCTTTAACCGGATGGTTGGACCCGCGATGACCGAAACGTAATTTATAGGTGGAGCCGCCAAACGCTAAGGACAATACTTGGTGCCCCATACAGATACCGAAAATCGGTTTCTTGCCGAGTAATTTTTTAATTTCTTCAACGGCGTAGCCGAGATCCGAAGGGTCCCCCGGTCCGTTGGATAAGAAAATGCCGTCCGGATTTACTGCCAATACGTCTTCCGCCTTAGTGTCAGCCGGGAAAATGGACAAGCGGCAACCGCTCGCTTCGAGGGATTTCAAGATATTTTCTTTAACCCCGAAGTCATAAACGGCCACGTGGTATTCAGCGTTTTCACTACCGCGAAAACCTTGCCACTTGGTAGTTACCTGCATAACCTGGTCGGTCGGTAAATCCTGTTTTAACAACGCGACAATGCGTTCCTGCGGTGTATCGGACGGGCAGATAACGCCTTTCATAACGCCGTGGTTACGAATGTTACGGGTAATAGCACGGGTATCTACATCATAGAGACAAGGTACGCCATACGCCCGTAAATATTCTTCAAATAAGCCTTCATTTTGCCAATTGCTTGGGAAGGTGCAAAGTTCGCCCACAATCATGCCGCGGCAATATGGTTTCGGTGCCTGCGCGATATCGCGGTACACGCCATAGTTACCGATGAGCGGATAGGTCAATGTGATAATTTGATCGGCGTACGAAGGGTCGGTCAAAATTTCTTGGTAACCGGTCATACCGGTGTTAAATACAACTTCGCCGAGGATTGGTCTAGCCCCTAAGAGCTTACCTTCGTATACGGAGCCATCTTGTAATACTAATTTGCCTTTCACTGAGTCACAACTCCCTCTTTCATCACAATATTACCATCTACAACCGTCAGTTTGGCTTTGCCCGTTAAGGTCATGCCGTCAAACGGACTCGTCTTACCTTTAGTATAGAATAAATTGCGGTCTACCGTCCACTCTTCATCGGTGCTGAAAACGGTGATATCGGCGGTTTTGCCCACTTCTAAAACGCCCGCATCAACGCCCATGATTTCGGCCGGACGAACGCTCATGAGATTTACGATTTCATCCAAGGTCAAAATGCCGGTTTTATACGTATGTGTTAAAACGGCTGCCAAGGATGTTTCAAGGCCGCTGAAGCCGTTCGGGGCACAGCAGAATTCCACGTCTTTTTCTTCTTCCGCATGCGGTGCGTGGTCCGTAATAATGGCATCGATAGTGCCGTCTTTAACGCCTGCTAAAAGGGCCTGACGATGTTCTTCGGAACGAATCGGCGGTGCCATTTTGAAAGCCGGATTATATTCACGCAAGTATTCATCGGTGAACGATAAATGCTGCGCCGTTACTTCACAAGTTACTTTAATGCCTTTCGCTTTAGCCGCACGGATTTGGTCTACCGTATCCTTACTGCTTACGTGCGCAATGTGGATGTGACCGCCCGTCATCTGCGCGAGGAGAAGGTCACGCGCTACCGCCATGTCTTCCGCTACCGCCGGACGACCTTTAACGCCCATTTCATAGGCTACGAAACCTTCGTGCATATGACCTTCATGAGTGAGGCTCACTTCTTCGGCATGGTCGATAACCGGTTTATTGAACATGCTGGAGTATTCCAAAGCGCGGCGCATAAAAGCGGCGCTTTCCACATAGTGACCGTCATCGGAGAAACCCACAACGCCGGCTTCCGCCATGTCGCCCATTTCAGCAAGCTCTTTGCCTTCAAGGTTTTTACTTACGGCACCGATGAATTCCACTTTTACAAGACCGGTTAATTCAGCCTGTTTTTGCAAACCGCGAACCAAAGCGGCATTGTCTACGACCGGTTTGGTGTTAGCCATGGTTGCGATGCGGGTAAAACCGCCGGCAGCCGCTGCCTGAGTCCCGCTGTGGAAGTCTTCTTTCGCTTCCTGACCCGGTTCACGCAAATGGGTATGCATATCGATGAGGCCCGGTGTTACGATAAGGCCGGTTGCATCATATACTTCAGCGCCGTCAGCGCTCAAATTCTGACCGATTTCGGCAATCTTGCCGTCCTTCACCAAAATATCGGCTACTTCATGTTGTTGTTTTTTCGGATTTACAATGGTTCCACCCTTAATCAGCAAGTTCACTGCCGTCACCTCCTACAATCGTCAAGTATAATACAGCCATACGTACCGCTACGCCGTTGCGTACCTGTTCCTGAATGGCCGATTCATCGCTGTAAGCCACATCGTGAGCAATTTCAAGGCCACGATTCATAGGACCCGGATGCATAACCATCACATCGTCTTTGGCCAAGGCCAACACATTTTTATTGATACCGAAGATGCGTGCATATTCACGATTCGTCGGATATAAAGCAGAGTTAATACGTTCTAACTGAATGCGTAATACGTTGATTACGTCGGCATCTTTCACCGCTTCACGCACATCGTGGTGAATGGTTACGCCCATTTTGGCAAGTTCCGGATAGAGTAACGTACGAGGACCAACCAAGTGAACGTCGGCGCCCATTTTGGTAAAACCGTAAATATCGCTGCGCGCTACACGGCTGTGCATGATATCGCCGGCAATCACGATTTTTTTACCTTCCAAAGTGCCTTTGCGTTCGATAATGGAGTACATATCGAGTAAAGCCTGGGTCGGATGTTCGTGCGCTCCGTCACCAGCGTTGATGATAATCGGATCAACCACTTTAGTGGCGTATAACGGGGACCCTTCCGCACTGTGACGCATTACGATAGCATCGGTACCCATGTACGATACGGTAAGCAAAGTATCGCGGAAACTTTCGCCTTTTGCCATGGAGCTGCCGCTCTTCGTGATGTTGATAACGTCGGCGCCCAAATATTTCCCGGCTAATTCGAAGGAACTGCGCGTGCGCGTACTGTTTTCCATGAATAAGTTGATGATGGACTTGCCTTTTAACAAAGGATATTTCTTATCATCCGATAAGACGATCTTCTTCATTTTCTTGGCTACGCGTAATATAAGTTCAATTTCTTCCTTTGTAGCATGCTGTAAACCCAGCAAATGCTTGCCTTTCAAACTTACTTCTCCCATTGTCAGCCTCCTTAACTGAGATTCCCGGTTATAACAAAAAAAGACCCTTTGCCTGTGGCAAAAGGTCTATAGCAGACTTAGTGATACACCTATAGCAATATACAGGTGCCTACCATATCCTTTACTAGCCTCACAGGACTAACTTAAAAGGTAAATTGTCGTGAAACGAACAGTCTCTCGTACCGTTCTTCTGTTTCTTCTTTTTATATTTTACCTGTCTCAAGTTAGCCTGTCAAGGTTAGTATTATGAAGTTAGAATTATCAAAAAATCATATGGCTTAGAGGTTGAACGTATAGCTGTTTGGCAAAAATTTCTGAACTCTTAGAACTTAATTTCCGCCCCTACGCGCCATACGCGACCGTACATGTTGAGGTCTTCCACATCTTTATCAAGGATGTTGTTCACCGCTACGAAGGCCGAGAAGTTTTCATTAAAGTTACGCGTTACCGCTGCGTTCAATGTATTGAAGGAATAGAGATCATAGCTGGTGCTGCTGCGACCGCTCGCATTGTACGCATAGTCATGGGTGAAGCTGTTCCAAAGAACTGCATTGTAGCCTGTCTTCTTGTGATCATCGTATACGAGTTGTACCGTCGTAATGGATTTTGCACGGTTTAACAAACGAGTATCAGTGGTTTTATCTTTAGCATCGATATAGTTGTAGGTGCCTTTTAAGGTCAAACGATCGCTCAATTTATGGCCTACCGTCAATTCCACGCCATTAATCTGTGCCTTATTTACGTTCACATACTGCGCATGGTAAACGCCGGTAGCCGCATCACGCCACTGATTGTAGTTGATTAAGTTGGATACCTTATTATTGTAGTACGTGATTTTACCGAAGGAATTACCGCGTTCGCCTTCCAAGGAGAAGTCAAAGTTGGTGGATTTTTCTGGTTGCAAATCCGGGTTCCCCACTACGTTTACCATGATTGGGCCCGGACTATGCCACATATCCATGTAGAGTTCGGACACGGTCGGCGCTTTATAACCCTTACCGTAGTTGGCTTTGAAACGAAGGTTATCCTTAATGCTGTAGTTTAAGCCGATATGTGGCGACACATTGGAACCGAAGGAGCTGTTGTGCTCATAACGAACCGATGGCTGGAGCATGAGTTTATCCGTTACCTGCCAAGTATCTTCCACAAAACCGGAGTAGGAGTTAACTGTATGAGCATCCTGGGTTTTCACACCATTGGAATCGGCTTGGCCGCCCAAACGGGTACCTGCATAGTATACCTTGCGATATTCACCGCCGAAGGTCAACGTATGTTGGTCATTGAGGAACATGGTGTTCTGCGCATCCGTTACCCATGTGTAATATTTCGCGCGGTCATAATCGGAGCTTGGATACATACGCTCCATCATGGTTTGCGCCACTTTACTGAAGCGGCCCAAGAAGGAGAAGTCCACATTATTGCTCATGTCATAATCTTTTTTCAGCTGATTGTAGTACGTGCGCACTTGGTATTCGTTTTTAGCGGTCGCCCCGGTATAGGTAGCACTCAAGCCGTAGCCCGTGTTGTTGTAATGCTCCACCTTGTCTTTTTGCTGGTCATAGGTCATGCCACGGCTGATGCCCTGCACATCGGCCAGCTCGGTGCGAAGTTTTTCTTTAAAATAATTCGCATCCAAACGAAGTTTATTCTTGTTGGCGTTTTCAAAATCATAAGTAGCGCTGATGTCAAAATTCTGACGATTGCCGAACATGTAGCGGTTGTAACCTTCACTGCCCACTTTAGTGGCAGACGCTTCCGTTACGGTCAAAATATTCTGAGGACGCACTTTGGTAAACTGAGCGCCGGTTGTCAAATTCCAACGGCCCTGCTTGCCGGAATCATAGCGATAATAATTGTTCTGCTGTCTGGTACCCGTATTAACACCAACCGTTACACCTTCTTTATCCGGAATCTTCGTAATGATGTTAATAACACCGCCCATAGCATCGGAACCGTATAAAGAGCTGGTGGCGCCGCGTACGATTTCCACCCGTTCCACCGTATCAAGGCTCATACGACCGAGTGTGTACACATTCGCCGTGCTGTCCGTATCTTCACCGGCAATACGCTTACCGTCTACCAAAATGAGGGTATGTTTCGTATCCATACCGCGGAGCATTACCTGATTGCCCGTCATAGCCGATTCGGCGAGGCTCACATTATCCGCCAACTGCAAGGCGGATACCAAATCGGTAGCACCCATGCGTTTCATATCTTCAGCCGTAACTACTTCTACCGCCTGCGGTGCCGCTTTCACAGTTTCCGCTGTCTTGGACGCCGTAACGACTACCAAATCCGTTTCTAAATCAGCGGCTTGCACACCATATACGGGTGCCAATAACACAGCTAAGGTCATAGCACGCAACACAAGTTCTTTGGATTTTACTCTTTTCATCTCTAAACACCTCTACACATCACATAATAAAAACACAAATTAACACAGTTCACAATTGCACATTACAAATCCCTAATTATATCTAGAACTTACCATTATACTTTTTGAAAAAATCTATGTATAAAAAATGACATAATAAAAGGACCTGTCTACACCATAATGACTACAGCGGCCAAGCCCCTCTCACCGCGGAAGCTTAGGGGTCTTTAATCCGTCTATCGCATATGTGTTTAGCTAGGTCCTTACCTATTATGTCAATTTATTACACTCAATATGTTATATGTATTAATCAAACTGTTATGGCTTGAATGTTACCTGCATGTTGCCGATGTATTCTCTTAGCCTAATTTGGCCAAAACGTCTTTAGCGAATGCCGCTGCATTAGCCAAGTCGTTAGCATCCGGATGCGAGGCCGCCTGTTTATGGCGTTCTTCACGTTCCGGATTGCGTCCGTGCGGATGACCGTCCGGGAAGATTTTGAACATCATCTCGATGACTTTCGGATCTACTTTGCCTTGGCACATGAAGGTTCCGATTGGTTCCTGTCCTTTTGGCAAAAGACCGGTAGCGGCTACCATGGTTTCTTTCGCATGCGGCATCATCGGCGGTACACCTAAAGTAGCAAAGAGCGCTACTTTTTCATTGTCGATGCGTTTTAAAACAGCCTGCGCCGCTTTATCCGCATTGCCCTGGTCAGCCCAGAAGCCCATGAAAACCAAGTCGTATTGGCTCAAATCAGCGGGTGCTTCGTTTACGGGCATACAAGGCGTACCTTCCGGTAACACACCTACGATTGCTTCCGCTACTTGTTTCGTATTCCCTGTGCGGGACGAGTAAATAACAATGCTGTTCATCTATATCTCCTTTCAACGTTTCCGTTTTGAAAATTCTAAAGCTACCGACTTTCATAAGGCACGCAAATGTTGTGCGTCACGCCGTTAATCTTAAGTTCGGTAAAAACCATCTGTACTTCATACAAATCGCTGAGCACCGGTTCTGTGAAAATATCAGCCACCGGACCGTCCGCCACGATGTTACCTTTTTTCACCGCAATCAAGCGGTCACTGAAATGCGCCGCATGGTTCAAATCGTGAAGCACCATGATAACCGTAATACCCCTGGTGCGATGGAGTTTCACGACCAATTTCATGAGCTCCAATTGGTAACGCACATCGAGGAAGGTGGTCGGTTCATCCAAGAGCAGAATGTCCGGCTCCTGCGCTACAGCCATGACGAGCCAAGCACGTTGCCGCTCACCGCCGGATAAATCTTTCAAAGGACGGTGCTGCAGTTCCACAAGGCCCGTTTCTTCCAGCGCTGTTTGTACCGCCGCCACATCTTCCGTGGTGAGCGAACTGAAAGGATTCTGATACGGCAAACGACCGCACATGACCAAATCCCGCACCGTCATATCTGCCGGTGCCTGCGCCGATTGGGGCAACATGGAAATAATACGGGCTACCGCTTTCGAATTCATGCCGTGAATATCTTTACCGTCAAGATAGACGGTACCGCCCAACGGCTGTAATAAACGGCCCAAGGTTTTTAATACTGTCGACTTACCGGAACCATTCGGCCCGATAATGGACACGATTTCAGGTTTGTCAAAAACGAGCGAAACGTTTTCACCCACAGCCCGCGTATCGTAACCGATACGTCCGTTTTTCATAACTAACGATCTTGTCATGCGCGGCTCCTCCATTTCAATAAGTATAAGAAGAACGGTGCACCCAAGAAGGATAAGAAAATCCCTACGGGAATTTCAGCAGGGCTGAAAATAGTGCGGGCAAACGTATCGGCACCGACCAATAAGCCGGCCCCAAATACAGCCGATGCAGGCAATAAGTACTCAAAATCAGAACCCACTACGAGGCGCATCAAATGGGGTACAATTAAGCCTACAAAGCCGAGTAAACCGGCCACACTTACGGACGCGGCCGCTAAAATCGCCGCCAAAAGCACTAAAATAATACGCGTTTTTTTCAAATTAATGCCCAGTGACAAGGCCACTTCTTCGCCCATTTGCAATGCATTGAGTTTGCGATAGTTCCAAAGAGCCCCTACCAAACCGATAATGCTGTATGGCAAGACAATCCACACATAGGTCCAACGGGCACCGGCAAAACCGCCGGCCAACCAGTTAACTACGCCCTGAATTCTATCCGGGAACATAACGGATAAGGCCGTCGTACCGCCACCGAAAAAGGCCGCCACGGCCACCCCGGCTAAGATAAGTCGCAAGGGATTAATGCCTCGGTCCCAAGCGAGAATAAATACAACCGCTAAGGCTACCAAAGCACCTACAAAAGCGGCTAACGGCACCCACGCCGTCAAGGCCGGCGCCAAAATCATAACCGCCATGGCCGCCACACCGGCACCGGCGGTCACGCCGATAATCCCAGGGTCCGCCAACGGATTATGCAATACACCTTGCAAAATACAGCCCGCCAAGGCTAAATTCATGCCTACCAAGGCGGCGGCAATCACGCGCGGCAAGCGCAAATAATATAGGATACGCTCGGTATCTGCCGTTCCCTGCCCCTGCATCACGGCTAAGAGTTCCTGCCAAGTAATAGGCACGGCGCCATACATAAAACCGGTAATAACCACAAATACTAAGAATAGGCCGGCTATAAGATATGTCAGGCGGCGTTTACGTTGCCGCGAATCATGGTACGTCTGATTTTGTTTCGAATGCACTGCCGTTTGCCCGTTTAGTGCTCGCTCTTCAGTTTTTATTGGTGTTGATGAGCCGGCTGGCGCGTTACGGTTCGTCATGGGCCGCCTCCTTTCCGTATAAATCATCATACATAATTGTGAGCGCCTCACTGATGCGCGTGCCCGGGTTAGCCGCAAACAAGCCACCGGACAAGTAATAAATTCGCTGTGTTTTAACAGCGCTTACATCAGCCCAGGCAGAGCTCTCAAGCATCTCACGTTTAAATACATTAACGCTGTCCGATTTAGGCGACATGCTGATAAAAAAGATAACTTCCGGATCGGTTTTCACCACATATTCCATGCTGAGCGGCACATAATCGCCGTCCAGGTCTGTCGCCATATCGGCTATATTATGCCCTCCCAGAAGCTCTAATAAATTGCCGCTGAAAGCTTTACTTGTGGCCATGCTGAAACTGCCGGGCGCACCGAAAATAATAAGGCTGCGCGGCCCTTTTTGTTTTTTAGCATCATCAACAAGTTTATTATAATTCGCCATCGCTTTGTCAGCCGTTGCTTTCGCAACATCCGGCTGGTTGGTGAGTTCACCGAAAAAGGTCAGCGTCGTCACCACATCGTCATAGGTGTCTAAATCATTAATGTATAACGGAATATCCGCCTGTGCCAGAATATCCCGTAAATTCGTATTAAACGGTACATTTATACCGATAACAAGGTCCGGATGAAGCCCGATAATGGCCTCCACGCTGGGACTGTGAAGGGTGCCCACGGCGGGCACATCCTTCGTCTTTTCCCTTATTTCTTTAGAAATATACGAGGAGGTAGGCTTACCGACTACAGTGCCGCCAACGGCATAATACATGTCTAAGTTGGCGGAGTTCAAAATAACGACGCGCTTCGGATGCTGTGGAATCACTACCTCGGTACCGGTCGCATCCGTTACCGTGCGCATCGGAATCTGCGAGTTGTCCTCATGAGTCAGGGAAATCCAACTTGTCAGCGCTATGACGCACAAGACTACGATGGTCACCGGAATCAATAAGTATCGTTTCAACCGGACACCTCATTTCCTTTGGCACCACGAACCACATGAATGCCCGGCGGTTGCTCCTTAATCATGCTGCCCATGTGACCCTTTATCATCCCTTCCGGTTCGGTCATGGCATGTGCTGATTTCTTAGCAATACTTGCCGGATGTCCTTTAGGGATTCCCCCCGAATGGCCTTTAGGCATGCCACCGGGATGGCCTTTTGGTACGCCACCGGGATGACCGGCCGGCTTACCCGGAGCATTTTGGGCCGCAATGCGTTCGTGGGACATGCTCGATTCACCGGTCAGTAAATACTGAGCCAACTCAATCGTTGTTTGTGTCAAATTCACATGCCAGAATTCACCGGCCAAGGTTAATTTATACATAATTCCGTTATATTCAACGAGGCCTCGTTCACGCCACAAATCATAGAGCCAAGTAAGCTCGGCCAAACGTTCATCGTAGGCCACTAACGGTTTCAAATCAAAGTAGCAATGCTCCAATTGATCAACGATGATATTCGCCACTTCCTGTAACGGTGATTGCTTCATAAGTACCATGAACGGTTTTTGACCCGCTTCTACCATGTGCTCATAAGCACCCAACGAACGATGGAGCATCGTCATATAGCCCCCTACATTACCGCCGGCGCCGCAGCCGAACGGAAACATAGGATAGCCCCGTTTAGCCATGGTGTTATATAAACTGCGTTCACGGGAGGAACGGCTCCAATGGGCGGCACTGAGGCGACGATAATTATACGAATCAACAAATGCACGCGCTTGGGCGAACATGGCCGCCTGTTCACGGGTTGTCGCCGCCGGCGATACTTTGCCGTTCTTGATAGCTGTATTCAAATCACTGTTTTCAAACACATTGAGCTGATACAAATCCATCCCGTCGATTGGCGCCGCTTCCAGCATCTCCAAATCTTCCTGCCATTTTTCAGGCGTCTGATCCGGCAAGCCGTAGATTAAGTCGACCACCAAGGAACATTGATTGTACTCTTTTAACTGGTGCAATCGCTCTAAGATGGTCTCTTGGTCATCAAGGCGGCCCAATTGGCGACGAATCTTCGTGTGAAAAGACTGTACGCCCAGCGACATTCGATTCACGCCGTTGGCGAACCAGGCCTCCATTTTCTCCGGCACCACATCATTGATGCGCCCTTCCAAGGTTAATTCGTAATCATTGGCTAACGGCAAACATTTTTTAATAGTCTGCAATAAACGAGCTGCATTGGTTGCCGATAACGACGTCGGCGTACCCCCGCCGATAAACACGGTCTGAATTAAACCGTCTTTTAAGCGACGCTGCGTGGCATCACTTTCTAAATCCTGAATCAATAAATCTATATAACGGTCCTCAGCGGACTGATTGGCCGCGTTTTGAAAAAATCCGCAGTACAAGCACTTCGTCTGGCAAAACGGAATGTGAATATACGCCGATTGCAATTGCCCTTTAACCGGCTCCGTTGCCATGACCTGCTGCCATGTTTGTTGCGCTTCTTCAGGGCTTAAAGGACGACCGTTGAGACCGGCATGAACGACGCGCTTCGCATCAAAGGCCTCCATCAACGGATTATCTGTAGCCCGCCCCAATTGCATCAATCGCTCTTCGGGGGACATCTTCGCAAATAACTCTTCCGGTTTCATCATATACAAATCCTTTCCATAACTTTGAGATGCTATGCCTTCACAGCTCTATTTGCAAAACTTATGCCGACTTTAATACGTTTTTCACGGCACGAATTCGGCTTATTTATTGGTAGCACCGATGGAGAATTTTTTAATTCCCGCACTGCGCACCAGGTCCATAATGGCTACTACTTGACCGTGAGCCGAATGAGCATCGGCCTGAAGTACTACGGCCACTGCCGGATTGGCTTCCTGCTTAGTCACCAGTACCTCTTTGGCATCGGTCAAACTGAGCGGCTTACCGTCGACTACGATATGCCCCGCCGTATCCAAGGTAATAATAACCGGCACATGCTTTTGTTGCACCGCCGCCTGAGCTACAGGGAGTTGCACATCCAACGACTTTTGCGCCACCGTTTGCAAGCTGTTCATCATAAAAAATACGAGTAAAAAGAAAATAATATCAATCATGGGAATAATCATGAACATGGGCTTTTGTTTCAATCCAAATTGCTTGAACATAGTATCACCATTCCTTTTTCATGGCATTGACCATGGTTAAACACAATTCCTCGGAACGAATCACAAACTGATCCAAGCGATGACTGAAATAGGTATAAATGGCAAAGGCGATAATAGCTACGCAAAGACCTGTAGCCGTCGCAATCAAGGCTTCCCCGATACCGCCCGTAATGGCCGCCGCACCACCGCCATTATCGAGGACACCGAAAGTACCGATCATGCCGGTAACCGTCCCCAACAGGCCCAATAACGGAGCCACCGTAACGATGGCACTTAAATAATCCAAATACCGTTTGAAGGACGACGTTTCAAACGTCATTTGCTCCATAAAGGCATTTTTCATACTTTGCTCCGATTCTCGATTACTGCAACCGGCATGCACGACGCGACTGATAGACAAGGGATACTGTTGACAAAGCTCGTCGATTTCACGCCAATTGCCGGCTTTGGCACTGTGATACACGCCGTGTGAAAAACCGCGACCGCCTTTCGTATTCAATCTGAAAAAATACCAACGCTCTATCCCGATAGCCACGGTTATTAGCGATAATGCCAATAAAGGGTACATAACCAAACCACCGGTGACAAATAAATTAACGATATAGTTTATACCTTCCATTATAATGGCCTCCTTAAGCCCTAGCAAGCGAATTCAACTGACTATACCAATTCGCTATACATTAAATGATAACAAATCTTAATTTCAGTAAACTACCCCAAAACGCCCAAACCAATCCGTTTGGACATTTAATCTACTCATTTATATGACTAATTCAGTAAATATTGGAAATAAATTTAACACATTAAGTGAATCAATTTAAAATCGCAGGTCTACTAATTAACCGATAAATCGATACATTTATTGCACTTACCTTAATTGAGCATTTTATTTTTTACCCGATATTCCCTCGGATTACAGCCCATAATTTGCTTAAAAGCAGAAGAAAATTTGCTGCCGTTTTCATAACCCCAACGATTAGCTATCTCCAAAATCGTGTCATTGGTATTCACCAAGTCTTTAGCGGCAAAGTTCATACGACAACGCTTCACATATTGGTAAATCGTAATGCCGTACACCCCTTTAAAACAACGTTTTAAAGCTGTCATGGAAATACGATGACGATTCGCCAAGGCTTCAATGGTGTGATGATTACCGAGGTCGTTATAAATTTCATCATGAATCCGCTTAATCGTTTCCACTTGGGCACGCTCGAAATAGATATGCTCATCCCCCGACTCGCACGTCAATGTACCAAGCAATACAAAAATCTCCACACATTTCACGCGCAAATACACTTCCGGCAGTACATCCGGCACATTATACAGATCCATAAAGAGCTCTTTTAAACGGCCTGTATCCTTCACCAGCCCCACTCCGTTAGCCGTGCAGAAACGATTGCACACTTCTTCAAGGTCAATGCTGTTTTTGCCCACAAAGGCATCTACCGCCGCCTGCGCTTTCGGTACGTATACGGCGAGGGACAAGCCTTTGTAAAAACCGGTAGGAAAATACGAGCTGTGACGAAAGGTGCTGCATGTTTTCCAGCCCAACGAAATATCGCGCCATTCATATACAGGCATTTGCCGTTTTCAAAAGAGCATTCAATGCGCCCGTCCTGGCAAAAATGAATTTCAAACAAACCGGACATGGGCTTGGCATTATGAGTAATTCGCTCCATCACGACATCGTTATAGACGATGTCGATACCGTTAAATACGGGCTGACTAATCATGCGGGCATACCCGTTTTCATCCTTGCGCTCATATACTTTACGATTGTGCAAAATCTCGAGCAAACGCGTGCCGGAATCCTGCATTTTATCCCTAATCGATTCTACTAACTGCATATTTCCTCCAAAATGCAAAAAGACCTTTCTGTCAGTACAAGCTGTATACCTACTTTGAGGTTATACAAAATCTGTACTTACAGAAAGGTCTTTACTCTAAATATCAATTAATTACTTTAGTATTCTTCATCTAAACTAAATGGATTCTTAATTCTATTCTTGAGAATTAATCTTAAATAAATTATGTTAGTTTGTCAAGCGAAAACTAATCGGCACATTCACCGTGACACTTTCACCGGTCGGGTTGTTATATGGCGTGGCATTATACACTGCCTTCAACGCCGCATCGGCAAGCAACGAATTAGTTGACGATATTACATCCGCCGCTACTAAATTCCCTCCGCTGTCCAAAGTGACCTGTACCGTCACATCGCCTTCAATATTACGCCTTACAGCCATGGGCGGATACGATTTATTGGCATTGACGGCACTCCAAAAACCATCCATATCAAAAGGCTCACCGGGAGCTACGCCTTCTTCTGTGCCATTCCCGACACCGGCACCTTCACCATTACCAAGGCCTTCGCCAACGGGACCACCCGCTTCATTTGCCCCTTGACCGATACCGTTAAACGATGTAGCGGTACCTTCGTGAGCCCCCGGTATCGCCAATGTACCACTGCCGGGCGCTACTACCGATGCCGGTGCCACCGCTTGCGGTGTTTCCGACGGTGTCCCGCCGCCATAACCGCCGGCTGCCGGATTCGTAGTTTGACTCACCGCGGCTACACGCTGACTCACATCCTCTACGGCTAAGGGTTTGGGAAACTCTACTTGTTTCGCTATTGTCTCTTCCTGCGCCACAGGAATCGATAAATCAATTTCATACGCCTCTGATGCCGCCATCTGGCTCATGTGATAGCCGATAACGCCTAAAGCGACAGCAGCTATTAAATGAAAACCAAGCGAGCCGATGACGGCTTTACGCCATACAAATACCTGTTCCATAATTACCACCTTATACGATAAATCCTAAGTCTAATCCTATCTAAATCAAAATTTAGATCAATTTTTACCTTTAGGAATTATGAGAATATTACTCAATAAGTTAATAATAACAGGGACATGTTGAGAGTTCTGCTCCAAAAAGACATTTAATTTTCAATTTATGGGTAAACTTGCGGTATAAAGCAAAAAGTGAGAGCGAAATACATCGCTCTCACTTGAATTAATTTATTCTACTTTGCAACTAGGCCACTATTCAGCGCAATCTTAACTTTGCCTGTAATTATGCCTGTGGCACCAATAAAAATTGAATCGGCAAATTAGACGCTCCGGCGGGAATAAATTGAATCGTCAATAATTTACCCGCTTTATAAGTGTTGAAATACTGGCTGTCTTCCGTTGTATTATTACCTAAAAATAAGCGTGCTCCCGTCGGTACATTATAAATTTCCGATTGGCCGTCATACGTTACCTTAAAGGAACCGGCATAGGCTCCGCCCAAAGGGTTGATGTAAAGGGCAAAAGCTCGATTGCCCATAGTGGGAATCGTCACTTCATAGCTCACACCGTAATTACCGCGGTTCGTTACGGCCGTACCGCTTGCAGCCGCACTTGGTGTCAATTCATCAACGCCCTCAACAAAAGGATCTTCACGATCATTGGCCACCATAACAGACACAGGTCCCAAGGAACCGTCAAATGGTTGCATCAAAGTCAAACGACGCTGCGCTCCCACATAGGTACCGCGCAAGGCCACTTCATCCATAGGCAAAGTTTCCGCCATTAAAGAACCGCCCAAAGCCGGTGTTTCAAAGGGCAACATCATAACTTTTACGTACACCGGACCGGTAGACGTAAAGTCAAAAATCCCGGAGAACAAGTCATCCTGCGGAATCGGGATTTTATCGAGTTTTGAAAAGAACGCTTGTTTGCCGCCCGGCGCCAACGTCACCGTATCAAGCACGGTAGGTTTTAATTTAGCCTCAGCCTGAGCCTGCTGACGAACTTCTTTACGCCAAGCCTTAACCGCCTGTTCACGCTGTTTGCCCACTACGTCATCGCCTACTTTGACAGCCTCATCGTCACTTCTTTGGTCGGCTACGGCCATCTTCTCAATCGTGCCGCTCGTATTGGCCGCAGCAATATTAGCTGTCGCTGTATTGGCCAAGGCTGTATCGGTCGTTGATTTATTAGTCGTGGCGGTATCGGCAATTTGTTCAATCGTATCCTTCTTTGCGGTTACTGACGGCACCGGTACACCGGCTGCCTTTGCCGAACGTTCCCGTTGAGCGGCCGGTTGCCATTGACGATTCGTGCCCACGTATGGCGCATCCAAATCTTCCCGTGACAATTCACTGCCCACTACAAAATATTCACGATTCGGTTCTGCAAAAATCTCACGGTGAACCGTCACTTCTACATTCTTTTTGGATGTATTTTCCAGTACAATGGCAATTTTTTGAGGTTCTTTCATTTCATTAACATGATAGAAATACACACGCCCCGTGCCGTTAACCGTACCGGCTGCCAATACACCGCTTTTATTTACATATTCAGGACTGTCAGAAAAAATCAATGTGTCTTTTTCTTCCGTCAAAACTACGGGCAACGGCGTGAAAGTTGTAGTTTGGAAGTTCACCGTTTCCGGCGGTGCCCCGATTACAAAGCCTACGCCCCGTGTCCATAACGCGACTAAGATGGCTAACCATCTATATTTATTGCGTAATACTTTCACTGAATTATTCCTCTTTCCTACATAAATTCTTCGAGCCCCATAGGCTCATAAGACAGTGCTAATTGTTCCAATTTACGAAAGCGATGACCTACGCCGGATTTAGAAATATGGCCGCCCAAAAGATCAACTAATTCCCCTAAACTGGCGTCCGGATTATCTAAGCGCACCATCGCCACTTCCAATAACTTCGGCGGCAAATCGCTAAGCTCTTGGTGTCGCTCGATGATACGAATACTCTCGAGCTGACGCACGGCGGCATTCACCGTCTTTTGCAAATTCGCCGTTTCACAATTAACCTGCCGATTAATCTGATTGCGCACAGTTTTGACAACGCGCACCGTTTCAAATTCCATAAGGGCTGACTGAGCCCCCATAATTTGCAAACAATCTGTTACAGCATCGCCTTCTTTAATATACACCACATAGGAATCTTTACGCTCGGTTACACGCGCCACGATATGAAAGAGTCGCAGTACGCGCACAATTTCATCGGCAAAATGCTGATTACTCGTCATAAACTCCAAATGGTAATCACTTTCCGGTTTATTGACGGAACCGCCCCCTAAAAAGGCACCGCGCAAAAAAGCACGACGCCCTTCCATCGTTGTCAACCACTCTGCCGGCAGTGCTGTATCCATGGGCCATAACGCCATATCTTCTAAAGCCTCACGTCCTTCTACGGTAGGCTCTACGGTTAAGGTATACACATTCTTTTTGCGTAAATTTAAACCGCGTCGAATGAGGACGGACGTATGCAACGCATAATGAGCGCGCAAAATAGACAATACGCGGCGCGCTACCGCGTTATTCGCCGTCGCCAAGCGAATGCCTACACGGCCCTGACTGCCCAATAATAATGAACCACCCATGCGTAATAAACAAGAGGCTTCTACTTTGGCAGACAAACTGTCTTCATTTTTGTACTGACACAGCTCGTTTTTTACATCTTCTGCAAACGACATAGGTGCCTCCCTTCTCTTCTCTCAAAACTGCCGGTAAAGTGGCAGCAGGCGTATGCCTTATTTAATACAAAATCTAACTAAAATCGCAGTAACCGCATCAGCCGCACTAATTACATCAATATCTTCAAGAGTTGTAGGTGATTAACGGTCTTCCCGTTTTAAATAGTATTCTAGAATATGCGGCTCTAAACCGGACTGCATAGCGTAAATTACATCCATTACTATCTTGCCGAGGCGCTCAGGATCATGAACAGCCGTTTCCGGATGCTGAATCAAGCCGGCACGCACCGTGCGCACCCCAAGCCCTGCCAATTTATCCGTATCCACCTTCACCGGTTCGGCGCCTACTGCTTTATACTTCTCGATAACCGCTTCGTCAAACGGCACATCATTGACAATAGCTGTATCGACAATGCCTTGACCGGCCAAACGTTGCAAGGCCGCCACATGATCGGCCGCTGTATAACCGTCCGTCTCACCCGGCTGAGTCATAACATTACAAATATAAATTTTGGGTGCATTGGAAGCCTTAATATGCTCTGCAATTTTATCAATCAAAAGGTTTGGCATAATACTTGTATATAAGCTACCCGGTCCCAAAATAATCGCATCCGCTTCATCAATAGCTTGCAAAGCAGCTCCTTGCGGTTGCGGTAAAGCAGGTTCTGTGAAAACTCGTTTAATGCGTTTTTGCACGGTCGGAATCTGACTTTCACCGGCCACAATGGAACCATCTTCCATCTCTGCCATGAGCACAATGTTCTGCGTGGATGCCGGAATAACACGACCGCGCACCTTCAAAATCTTACTGGATGCGTCAAGCGCCTTATCCACATCTTCATCAAGAATCTGTGTCAACGCGGTTAAGAATAAGTTACCGAAACTGTGACCGGCCAAGTCGCCTTCACCACCGAAACGATAGCGGAAAAGCTGTTCCATAAGGCCTTCTTTTTCCGCCAAGGCTACTAAGCAGTTACGCAAATCGCCCGGCGCAATCATCTGGAAGTCTTCACGCAAACGACCGGACGAACCGCCGTCATCGGCTACCGTTACGATAGCCGTCAAATTGGATGTGTGCGTTTTTAAACCACGCAATAAGGTAGATAAACCGGTACCACCGCCGATAACAACGACTTTCGGCCCTTTAGCCATGCGGATATTTTGGAAAATATAATCCCCCACTTTATCCGTATCGGCCGGAATGATAGCACGCACCACCGCGCTACCTACTTGCTTAGTGCCGATTGTCATGAGTACGATACCTACCAAAATGGTGATAAAACCGCCGGTCGCCAATGTTGTATAGTTGTACGAACCGGTCGTTTCATATAAAAATTGTAAAAATAAATCTTCAAAATATGACAGCCATTGATAATTAAGCATCAAGGCCACACCGATGATTACGAGCAGCATACCAAGACCAAACACAACCAGCCATCGTTTTAATTTAAGACCTGGCGTGAGCCACCGGAATCCTGACATATGTATCATTTGAATTCTCCTATCTAGCGATAACCCTGCCGAATTATTTGATTTCGGCCGCCGTTACCTCGCGAGGATTACAATCCTCTTCAACATTATTTTTAAACATATCCCGATGCTCAATTGTTGCCCGATAGCCTAATGTCTGTACATGATTATACAACGCTTCCGCCATAGCTACACTGCGGTGCATACCACCGGTGCAACCTACAGCCACTACGAACTGACTCTTACCTTCTTTTTCATAATTAGGCAATAAGAAGTCCATAGTTGAAAACATGGTACTCAAAAATTGTTCCGTCACCTCGAAGGAATTAATGTATTCATTAACCTGCGGTACACGGCCCGTTTTATGACGAAATTCCGGATTGTAATACGGATTTGGTAAAAAACGAACGTCCCATACCATATCCGCATCAAGAGGAATGCCGTATTTAAAGCCGAAACTTACTACCGACACGGCAATGCCCTGTTTCTTTTCTTCCAATTGTGAAAACTTCTGACGCAAGTACGCCTTTAACTGGCTCGTTTTCATGTTCGTCGTGTCGATAATATAATCGACAAACGGACGGATAGAGTCAAGAATCTTGCGTTCTTTTTTAAGACCTACCGTAATGCGGCCGTCCGGCGCCAACGGATGACTGCGACGGCTTTCTTTGTAACGTCGAATCAGCGTTTCGTCAGTAGCATCCATGAACACGATTTCATAAGGAACCTGCATTTCTTTGAGCGATGCCAACGCGTCGGATAAGCTTTCGAAAAACTGGCCGCCGCGAATATCCACCACCAGCGCCACTTGATTAATACGGTCACTGGCTTGGCGGCACAAATTACTAAACTTCGGAATTAAAACGGGCGGCAAATTATCTACACAAAAGAATCCCATATCTTCCAGGGCTTGCATTACCTGTGTTTTGCCTGCACCGGACATACCTGTCACAATGAGTAATCTGAACGTACCTTCCACAATAGGTCTCCCTTCCTATAAAATATGCTCCTCGAGCCAGTGCGCTACGCCGTCCTCTTCATTAGACGGACATATTTCGTGAGCCACCGCTTTTACATTATCATCTGCATTGGCCACAGCCACCGCCGTGCCGGCGTATTCCAGCATGGAAATATCGTTTTGCGAATTACCGAACGCCACTACCTGCTCCGGTTTCAGCCCTAATTCTTCAACCATATGAGCCAAGGTGCTGCCCTTCGTGCAATTCATGCTGTTAATCTCCAAGAAATTCGGCTTGCTACGCACAATTTCTACTTTGTCCGCAAAATCTTTATTTAAACTTGCTTCAATATGCAGAATCTTTTGCGGCTCCGCAATAAACAATAACTTATTCGGCCCTTTCGGTGCAGTGTACACCGCATCACCGATATATACCGGCTTGGCACCGACACCTTTTTCATACATGCGGGACTCTTCCGTTTCATGATGAACGAGCAATTCATCATCAATATAAGACTGCACATACCAATCATTAGTTTTAGCCAATTGCAAAATCTCATTAGCCACCGACACATCTACCGTTTGTTCAAATAACTTTTCACCTGATTCGATGCGCTGCACCAACCCGCCGGAGAAAAGAATCATCGGCAAATCGCCGATATCCATGGCGAGACCGACCGGTCGTGCCGTCTGGTACATGCGGCCTGTGGCAATCACGATGTGAATGCCCTTCGCTTCGATTTCTTTCAAAATGCGTCGTGTATAGTCTGAAATTGTATTATCTTCTCTAACTAATGTATCATCTAAATCAATTGCCAATAAACGTATATCTGCCATAGATACCTCACAATCCGATTTGAATTTTCGTTTATAACCCCGGATTTCTAATTTAAGGGGCTATTATTAAGTATACCATATTTGCTGAAGTTATTCGACTTTTATCAATCTCCAATATAAGTTATGTTACGATGAAGTCAAGCCATATACTTTTATTTTTTTAAACTATATGACTCTTTAGATTCATCATTCTACTTTAATTTTGAAAGGAGGAATTGCTATTGGATTGATTCAGATACCAATAGTGACTATGTATGAATGGCAAACGTTCAGCACTCTATATCAGAGTTTCTCATGAAGAACAAGCCATGAACGGCTACTCCCTGCAAGCTCAAGAAAACAGGCTGCGGCAATACGCCTTAGAGCATAATTACCAAATCGTAGACTGTTATCGTGACGAAGGCATCTCGGCACGCAGTCGCCCCGGTCGTCGTAAAGAGTTTGCCCGTATGTTACAAGATGTTCAGGCCGGTCGAATCGACTGTATCTTATTTATTAAGCTGGATCAATGGTTTCGTAATGTTTCCGATTTTTACACTTATCAGGCTATTTTAGATAAATATAATGTAGTCTGGGAAACAACGGAGGAAGATTACAATACGAATACGGCACAAGGTCGTCTCTACCTTAACATTAAGCTGTCCATTGCTCAAAATGAATCAGACACTACTTCGGAGCGAATCAATTTCGTATTTGCCGATAAAATTAAACGCGGTGAAGTCATTTCCGGGAAGCTTCCATTAGGCTACTCAATTCAAAATAAGCATATCGTACCTGATGAAAAAGCGTCTATTATCCGAGACATTTTCAATTATTATTTAAAAACTAAATCAATTCGACAGACCATGATTTATTTAGCTGAAAAACATGGTATCGTTCGTGCCTATCCTACCATTACCAAACTATTACGTAATGAAAAGTATACGGGCCGTTTTTATGGAATTGATTATTATGCCCCTCCCATTATTTCTCAAGATACCTTTTCGGCCGTTCAACAGGCGTTAAAAAGACCACGCCATCATGGAGCATCCTACCCAGCCAAGGAATTAAGCGAACCACATCTTTTTAAAGGACTGCTTCGATGCCCCTCATGTCACCACCGTTTAGTCGGTATGCGACGACGGTATAAAGATAGAGTTTATGTGTACTATCAATGCCCTCAAGCCATTAATCACTCCGATATTTGTGCCAATAAAGCGTTATATAAAGAACCTCAAATAGAAGGTGCACTATTGGTGGCTATTCCCCGACTTATTAAAACGTCTGCCCCTTATCTTTCTTCATCGATATTACAACTATATTTACAGTGCCATAAGGATTATCAGAAATGGTCACTTGTCGGTAAATATCAGTATTGGCATTTTTTACTGAAATCCGTACTACTCCCTGCTATATCGTCTCGAAGTTCGAATTTGTTAAATCCTACAGCAACACAGAAATTAAATGCAAAACTACTTTCAGCAGTATTAAAAGATTCTACTTTAAATGATTATAAAAACAACAAAATATTAACAGAAACAAACTATGTAATACCTATTGAAAATGTACAACTCAATGAAAAATATGCTTTAAAATTCAGTAACACCTAAAATTAAATATGGCAAGAGTTTTAAAACACTAAGATAAATTTTTTCAACTTTAAATTGAAAATTCACTACTTGTTTCACGGTTTTACATAAATTGTACCCTAAGGGGTAATTACAATGAAAAAACGTTTTGCAGCCGTATTTGCAGCAACTGCTGTACTTGGCGTAACTACTGCATTCGCAGCTAACCCATTCTCCGATGTAACTCCTAACGATTGGGCCTACCAGAGCGTATCTCAATTAGCAGCAGCTGGTGTAATCAACGGTTACCCAGATGGCACTTTCAAAGGCCAGAACAACATCACTCGTTACGAAATGGCTCAGATGGTAGCTAAAGCTATGGCTAACGAAGCTCGTGCTAACGCTGAACAACAAGCTATGATCAACCGTTTGGCTGATGAATTCGCTAGCGAATTGAACAACTTGGGCGTTCGTGTTGCTACTTTGGAAAACAAAGTTGGTAACGTAAAAGTAACCGGTGACGCTCGTCTTCGTTACCAGGGTTCCGATAAAAAAGGTTCCTTCTACAATGAAGATCGTACAAACAGCAACAATAAACGTTCTATGTTTGACTACCGTGCACGTGTTCAGTTCAATGCTAATGTAGCTGACAACACTTCTGCAGTTGTTCGTATTGTAACAACTGGTGAAGACAATGGTTTTGACGGTGTTGAATTCGGTGATGCAACCGGTACTACCGTTAAATTTGACAACATGTATGTTGCTCACAAATTCGGTAAAGATACTACTGCTGTAATCGGTCGTTTCGACAACACTATCGGTAACGGTTTAGTATACGACGATCCATTCGATGGTGCTGCTATCACTTATGACAATGGCAACTTCGCATTGACTGGTGGTTACGGTTCCTTCATTAGCGGTAGCTTATTCAGCAAATATGATGCTGATAATCATATTGTTAACGATACTACTGGCTTACCAACTGGTTTTGACGGTGACATCACTAGCAAAAATGCTGACAACAACTATAAAGTAGCTCTTGCACAGGTTAAAGGTAACTTGGGTGAACATGCAACTATCGGCGGTTTCTATGCTTGGGGCTTAGATAACTTAGATAACGATATCTATGGCGGTTCCTTAGATCTTCAATTCAACAAATTGTGGATCGGTGGCGAATATGCTACTTGGGACAAAAATTGGAATACTGGCGTAAACAACGACGGTAAAGATGCTTGGGTAGCCGGTGTTGGCGTAGGTAACTACGACATTGAAAACGAAGGTACTTGGGGCGTTAAAGTTCAGTACTTCGACCAGGCTAAACATTCCCCAGTAATCAGCTCTACTTGGAATCAACCTGTAAACTCCGATTACAAAGCTTGGATGGCTACTGTTGATTACGCTTTGGCTAAAAACGTTGGCTTGTCCGCTTACTGGGCATTCAACGCTGAAAACCAAGACGGCGCTGACTTATCAGATTACTACCGTGCAGAATTGAACTACCAGTTCTAATCTGACTAATAACCAATAATTACTATAATATAGTAGTTTCGGATATAAAAAAGACAACTTCTTCGGAAGTTGTCTTTTTTTGTTGTCGTAAACATCAACAAAAATCAATATAGGGATAAACGATGATAAATAAAGGGCTTGTAAGGTGTGGGTTTGATGAAGTTGAATCCTTTCTAAGAAGACAGATGCATAACCTATGCGAAATAATCATAACAAAACCCTTTGATTTTTGATTCGAGTGTGGTATTATGTCCGTAGATTGGTAGTCATGACAGCTTCATGATTGACAGAAAATGTAATTAAGTGTGAGGAAACATGGACACTCCATTGTACATTACATGAGTATAGAAACATGAAGAATGAAATGAGATGCCATCTGCTATTTTATTTCTTTTTTCTGTTTTTTACCGAAAGGGGTAATTACAATGAAAAAACGTTTTGCAGCCGTATTTGCAGCAACTGCTGTACTTGGCGTAACTACTGCATTCGCAGCTAACCCATTCTCCGATGTAACTCCTAACGATTGGGCATACCAGAGCGTATCTCAATTGGCAGCAGCTGGTGTAATCAACGGTTACCCAGATGGTACTTTCAAAGGCCAGAACAACATCACTCGTTACGAAATGGCTCAGATGGTAGCTAAAGCTATGGCTAACGAAGCTCGTGCTAACGCTGAACAACAAGCTATGATCAACCGTTTGGCTGATGAATTCGCTAGCGAATTAAACAACTTGGGCGTTCGTGTTGCTACTTTGGAAAACAAAGTTGGTAACGTAAAAGTTACCGGTGACGTTCGTCTTCGTTACCAAGGCTTTGAAAAGAAAGGTCAAATTGACGAAGATAATGCCAATAAAAAATCTAAATTTGATTATCGTGGTCGTGTTCAATTCAATGCCAATGTAAATGAAAATACTTCTGCTGTAGTTCGTATTTCTTCTGGTACTAACGAATTTGGCTCTGCAGGTGGCACAGATGTTCAAGCTGACCGTATCTATGTAGCGCATAAATTTGGTCAAGATACTACAGGTGTAATTGGCCGCTTTGGTGCATTTGTTGGCGGTGGTTTAGTTTACGATGATACTTTCGATGGTGCTGCCTTAGCCTATGATAATGGTAACTTTGCAGCTACTGCTGCTCATGGTTATTTCGTAGCTGGTGGTTTAGACTTGGCGTCCTTTGATGGCTATACAGTGGATGGAGAAGAAGCAGATCATCCATTTGAAGATTTGTCCTCAATTTCTAGCGACAATAACTTCTCTGTAACTTTACTCCAAGCTCAAGGTAAATTGGGTGAAAATGCTACTTTAGGCGGGTTCTACGCTTTTGGCAATAAAAATTTAGATAATGATATCTATGGCGGTTTCGTTGATTTACAGTTCAAAAACGTTTGGATCGGCGGCGAATATGCTACATTTAAAGATGAATTCACTAAGAATGTTGACCATGATGCATGGGTAGCTGGCGTAGGTTTTGGTAACTACGACATTAAAGAAGCCGGTTCTTGGGATATTAAGGTTCAATACTTTGATTTAGCTAAAGATTCTCCAGTAATTAGCTCTACTTGGAATCAACAAGAAAATGCAGACTTTAAAGGTTGGTTAGCAACTGTTGATTATGCATTAGCTAAAAATGTTGGCTTATCCGCTTACTATGGCTTTAATGCAGAAGACCAAGACGGTAACGAAGTAAGCGATTACTATCGTGCAGAATTAAACTACAAATTCTAATTGGTTGTAAAACAGAATTAATAAGTAGTAAAAATAAGACAACCACTTCCTTCGGGAAGTGGTTGTTTTTGTTTGCCATTTTAAGGAAATTGGGCCTAAACTTTATTATAAAAATCTATAAATATGAAGGATTTTGAAAAGTTATATCGAATTAATTATTATGGTATTTTCACTTTTTAGGTAAGAGGAGGTTTATTTATGAAGAGATTTTTTCACTGTTAATGATGGGGATTTTTGTTTTAGTTGGGGCTGTGTTTACAACAAATGCCTATGATGTGACCACTTATTCTAATACAGGGAGTAAAGAAAGAATAATGCCGCTTGTTTATGTAGGCAATGCGGGAGTGAGTAATGAGGCTGAAGCCAGAGAAATTTTATACAAAGCAATTGTTCGTGAACTATCTAAACACAAAAATATATCACCTGTTAATATGGCTGAAAGCCAAAGTGTATTTGAAGAATACTTATTGGAAAACGATTTGAATCCTAATGATACTGCTTTGGGTCGTGGTTATGTTCCTAAGAAAAAAGAATTAAATGAGATGGCACAGCAAACCAATTCCGATTATGTATTATTGATTAATGCGAGAATCACCGATTCGAAAGTAAAAACTGCTTGGCTTGGTTTTTCACCGGTAAAATTTGAAGTAACCGTATTGTATACAGTCCTTATTTACTCCGTTAAAGAAGATAAATATGTGTACAATGAGAAATATATTGTTAAAGAAAATGCTGCCGGTACTAGTAGTACCGAGCGTGCTTTCAAAAAAGCTTGCATCAAATTTGCCGATAGAGAATTTACACTTGATCAGATGACGTTAACTAAAGCGGCTATGCAAAATAATTAATGACTCTGTTATTTGATAAATCTTGGGATTGATTAAAAACTAATGAAATCAAAAATAGCACTATGAATTTGAGATGATTATTTCTCAAATTCATAGCGCTATAATAATACTCAGAGCTATTAACGTGAGTTACGTTCATCACCGAAAGGTAGTGATACTATGACTGTATACGAAGCTATATTATTAATGATTGGTTTTGCTATCTTATAGTGCTAATTATTTCATTAAAGAAATACACCTAACGCCCAGAAGTATTGCCTCACTTCATAAGTTAGGTGTATCCGTTCATACACTTTAGATGAGCCTAACGCCTACACACGTTAATAGCTCTCTTTGTGTTTTTAGTATATCATATTTGACCATATCGTCAAGTTATGAGCAATATGGAATGTAAAGATAATCAAAAACAACCACCTCCAAAGGAAGTGGTTGTTTTTGTGTTACGAGATAATTCTATTTCGGGTACAATTAGAATTTGTAGTTTAATTCTGCACGATAGTAATCGCTTACTTTTTTGCTTCCATCACCATCGATGTCTTGTTGTTGTTTACCATCAAATGCATAGTATGCAGATAAGCCTACATTATCAGCTAATGCATAATCAACTGTTGCCATCCAGCCTTTATAATTGCTGTTAACAGGTTGATTCCATGTAGAACTGATTACAGGAGATAATGCACCTTGGTCAAAGTATTGAACTTTGATATCCCAAGTACCGGCTTTTTTAATATCATAGTCGCCATAACCAACACCAGCAACCCAAGCATCTTTATCTAATTTACTGCCGTTATACTTAAGTTCAGTTCGAGTTCCGTCAACTTTGAAATCATCTTTGAATGTAGCATATTCGCCACCAATCCAGAATTTGCCAAAATTAAGGTCTAAAGATGCACCATAAATATCGTTATCTAAACTAACATCGCCAATGCCATCAATTTCTAAAACGCCTGTACGATTTGTTAATGCATAGAAAGCACCAATTGTAGCGTTTTCACCTAATTTAGCTTTAGCTTGTAATAAAGTTACAGAAGTATTAGTATCGGCATTTAATTCATCTACATCAAAACCACGGCTGTAATCACTGTCGTCGAATACACTACCATCAAACAAAGTGCCAGCTACAAAGTAACCGTGAGCTGCTGTAGCACTGAAGTTACCATTGTCATAAGTAACTGCCGCACCATCAAAAGCGTCATCATAAATTAAACCGTTACCAACAACTACGCCAAAACGACCGGCTACAGCTGTAGTATCTTCGCCAAATTTATGCGCTACATACATACGATCAAATTTAGCTCCGCTACTTGTGGCGTTACCAAATTCAGTAGTACCGGTAGATAGACGGATTACAGCAGATGTGTTTTCATTTACATTGGCATTGAATTGAACACGACCACGATAGTCAAATTTAGATTGTTTATTAGGACGCTCTTTAGTACCTAAATAATAACGACCTTTCTTTTCAAAGCCTTCGTATTTCAAACGAACATCACCGGTAACTTTTACGTTACCAACTTTGTTTTCCAAAGTAGCAACACGAACGCCCAAGTTGTTCAATTCGCTAGCGAATTCA
>NZ_RQUX01000022.1 GCF_003992115.1 Veillonella ratti | reverse complement strand
ACTATATATTTACCCTATTTATTAAACAATGATTGTTCCGTTTTGTCAAAATTATTTTTTGAAAAAAACAAAGCACTTCACATGGAAGTAATTTTGATTGCGGTTTCAAAAGAGTAAAGGGACAAAAGGCGATTCCCCGACAGCGCCGATTAAAGTTAAAGCAACTAAGGCTAACTTTTCGGCACTGCACTCAGAATCGCCTTTCTCTAATATTCAATTTTTAAAATTAGCATCTGATGAGTTTTTAGATTTAGCATTTAAAGAGTTTTTAAATCTAGCATTTGATACTGTTAACCTTAATTGTTATTTAATCCTAATTGCTATTTGATCTTATCCGGCCGATCCGAAGGATGGCCTTCGCTACCGTTTAAGAGCACGTTCATAAGCACGGCTACCAAGCTGCCCAAGGTAATGCCGCTATGCATTACGGTCTGAGCCCATTCAGGGAAGCGGGCAAAAAAGCTTGGATACACTAAGGTAATCATGCCTACGCTGATGCTGACTGCTACAATCATCAAGTTATAATTGCCTTCAAAGGATACTTTACCTAAGGCACGAATCCCGCTGGCAATAATCATACCGAACATGGCAAGACCGGCTCCGCCAAGAACGGCACTCGGAATGGAAGCAATCAAGGCACCCATCTTAGGGAATAAACCCAATACCAAGAGAATAATACCGGAGCAAGCCACTACATAGCGGCTCTTAATGCCCGTTACCGCTACAAGCCCTACGTTTTGAGCAAATGCAGAATGCGGGAAGGTATTAAGTACACCTGCCAACGCGGTGGAGATACCGTCAGCCCGGAGGCAAGCGGCGAGGCGCGGCTTATTGATTTTACGCCCTACAATTTCACCGATAGCAATGCAGTCACCGGTAGTTTCCACCATAATAACGAGCATTACAATCAGCATGGACAAAATGGCGGACCATTCAAACCTTGGGAAACCGAAATACAGTGGCGGTACTATGCCGACCCAGTCGGCATGGCCAACGGCACTAAAATCGGTATAGCCCATAAAATACGCCACCATAGTGCCGCCCATGAGACCGATTAAGATTGATAAATTACTGATAAAGCCTTTAAATACTCGGTACACGAGCACCACGATAGCTAACGTAATTATAGCTAAGCCCAGATTGTGAAGGCTTGCAAAATCCGCTGAATTCGGATTGCCCCCGCCGGCCCAACGAACGGCCACCGGTAAGAGCGAAATACCGATTAAGGTAATAATTGTCCCCGTTACAACGGGTGGGAAAAAACGAATCAATTTACTGAAATACGGCGAAATCAAGAAACCAATTAAGCCGGCCACGATAACGGCTCCGAAGATAGCCGTAAGGCCGAATTCTCGGCCGATAACCAACATCGGCGCTACCGAGGCAAAACTAACACCTTGAATCATTGGGATTCTGGCCCCTATTTTCCAGACACCCAAGGTTTGAATCAAGGTAGCAATGCCGGCCGCCATAAGGTCGGCATTGATTAAACATGTCAAAAGTTCTGTGGAAAGGCCCAATCCTTGGGCGATAATAATCGGCACGGCTACCGCACCGGCATACATGGCCAGTACATGCTGCAAGCCGTAAGCAAACATCTGCCCTACCGGTAAAATTTCATCTACCGGATTCACGCGCTTGGTGCCGTCCGGCATTTTTACTTCAACCTCATCCGTTAGTGTTTCCGTAAGTTCATCAACGCCTACGGCGTTCGACTGTACTACTTCGGTTCTATCCGTTGTCATACCCCTTCAACTCCTTGCCTATCGTTTATAGCCTGTATGTTGCAAAGGAAGTCGCCGACGTTCTTCTTTATCGATATGACGGTATGCATTGGATATAGCCGGAGCCATCGGAATGGTGGCAATTTCGCCAATCCCTTTTGCTCCGTACGCCATTTGGTCCGGCGTACCCTTTTCAACAAAATGTACGGTAATGTCCGGTCGCTGTTTCGCTCTGAGTAATCCCAAAGTCCCATATTTAGTGACTACACGACCGTTATCCATTTTAAAATCTTCTGTTACGCCGTAGCCCATACCCATCAAAGTACCGCCCTCAACCTGCCCCTCACAGGCTTTCGGGTTAATCACACGTCCTACATCAAAGGCTACGTCCATTTTACTTACAAAGTTTTTCTCATCGATGGTGGCCACGCAGGCGCCATAACCATACGCCACATGACTTACCGGATGCGGTTTATCACTGCCCATCGGGTCGGTAATGCCGTGATATTCACCGTAATATTCACAACCTTCAAGGTCTTTTAACGTTTTCCCCGAATCAAGCACCTCTTTAAGCTGCTGAGCGGCCACATGTGTTGCCTCGCCGGTGAAAACCGTCTGTCTCGATGCCGTGGTCGTACCCGAATCCGGCGTTCTATCCGTATCCGGTGCTTCAACGATGACATCATCCGGCGAAATTCCGGTAGTTTCACAAAGAATGTGAGTGGCTACGGTGCCCAAACCTTGACCGATACAGGCGGCGGAGGTGCGAATGCGCACTTTACCGTCCCGAACTTCAAGGCGTACCCGACCGGTATCCGGCAAACCTACGCCGATGCCGCTATTTTTCATGCATACGGCCAGGCCCGTTCTAGGCGAAGCATAATAGGACTCTTTCACTGCGTCCAAACATTCAACGAGCCCCGTTTCCGGTCCCGCCAATTGCCCATTTGGTAAAGATTCACCGGGACGAACGGCGTTTTTATAACGAAACTCCCAAGGATCCATACCCACCATGTCGGCTAACAGATCGATGTTAATTTCCTGACCGAACACGCTTTGCGTTACGCCAAACCCGCGGAACGCACCGCCCGGCACATTATTGGTATAGTAGCAGGTACCTTCCACCGAGAAATTCTCATAGTGGTAAGGTCCGCCCGAGTGAGTGCAGGCCCTTTGTAAAACCGGACCGCCCAAGGATGCATAAGCGCCACCGTCTGACACAATGACAACCTTGCTGGCTACCAAATTGCCTTCTTCATCACAAGCCGTCGTAATATCCATTTCCATAGCATGGCGTTTCACATGAATATCCAGGCTTTCCTGGCGTGAAAACTTCACTTTGACCGGCCGCTTGGTATGCCAAGCCATGAGCGCCGCATGATGTTGTACACTCATGTCTTCCTTGCCGCCGAAACCGCCGCCTACCAGCATGCTATGAACGTGAATTTCACTTTGATCGACTTTTAACATACGGCTCACTTCGCGTTGCTCATCATACACGCTTTGACCACCTGTATACAGATTGAGTCCGCCGTCTTCACGAGGTTCTGCAATAGCACATTCCGGTTCCATGAACGCATGGTCCGTCTGCGGCGTCGAATAATGACGCGTTACCACATATTTAGCCGCTTTAATAGCTGCATCCGCATCACCGCGATGAAGAACTTGATGGGATAGCATATTGCCGCTGCTGTGAATGAGCGGTGCATCCGGTGCCATAGCCGCTTCCGGCGTTAAAATCGGGGTCAGTTCCGTATAGGTAACATCCACCAAATTGCACACTTCGTCAAGCATGTCCTTATGTTCTGTCGCCACCAGGGCGATAGCATCGCCTATGTAGCGCGTCGTATCGCCTTCAGCGATGAGCACGTCCCAATCTTGGATGATATGGCCCGTTTTATTGAACGGCACGTCTTTCGCCAATAACACCGTTACGCAATCGGGATGGGCTAAGGCCTTGGAAATGTCGATATGTTCCACCACGGCTCGCGGATATTTACTGCGTACCGCTTTGGCATAAATCATGCCCGGCAGAACCATATCATCGGTGTATACACCGGTGCCCAAGGTTTTTTCCTTCGCATCGACCCGATGGAGTAAGGTGCCGATTTTACCGGATCTGTCGCTCTCGGGAATCGGACTGTTTTCACGAAATAGTTTGGCTGCCAATAAAATAGCGTCTTCAATTTTTACATAACCCGTACAACGACAAATATTACCGTTAATCGCTAACTTCACATCGTCACGGGTAG
Organism: Veillonella ratti; assembly: GCF_003992115.1. Classification (GTDB taxonomy): domain Bacteria; phylum Bacillota; class Negativicutes; order Veillonellales; family Veillonellaceae; genus Veillonella_A; species Veillonella_A ratti. Next base: position 37,706 of record NZ_RQUX01000022.1, on the reverse strand, counting down.
GATTTAAGTTCTCATCCAACAATGCTTTGGCACTCATAACCATGCCGGGAATACAAAAACCACACTGCACGGCACCGCATTCGCCAAAAGCATACACATACACGTCTTTTTCTCGCTCCGTCAAGCCTTCTATGGTCACAACCGGCTTATCCGCCAGCTGTGAAACCTTAAGTACACAGGCTTTTACCTTTTTCCCGCCGGCAATGACTGTACAAGCCCCACACGCTCCGGCTGCGCAACCATCCTTCGTCCCCGTTAAGTGAAGGTCATCGCGCAAATATTGAAGTAATGTCTTATCCGTTGCTGTTTCATGCCATTGTCCGTTAATTTGAAATTTAAACATAGGGTAAGCCTCCCTCCTTCAACATTGAAGGGTTATAGATAATAAGGCATCTCCTTACTGAACGCACTTACTATCGACTGTAACGGGCTCGGTAATTTTTCAAGCGGAAGCACGGCTTCCTGCCCCTTAAAACGGAACCCCCATTCTTCACCGGCTTTGTAGAAGCCGTCATTTTCACTTGCCTGTAATCGCTCTTTATCTAAAAAGAAAGTCAATCGATCTTTATACGGCTGACAAGGTTCGATGCAATTGCAAGCGCAGTTACCGCATTCATTGCACGCTTCATCAATGTGAATAATCAGTTTTTGACCATCCACCGTAACGAGTTCATTGGATCGGTTCGGGCAAACACGAACGCAAGTGCCACACGTCACGCGGCAGTGATAATCATCACTGTGAGCCGCCTGAAAACCCGGTTGTTTGGCTCGCTTTACGCGCATAGCCTCGGTTTTGTGGAATTCCGGTGATAAAGCCACGGTTTGAGCCAACTTTTCTATAGCCGGCACATTTAACGCGGTAATAGCATCATAGTCTTTACTTTCTACGCGTTTTGCCAAATCATCAAGCTGATCGTAACCGGCACCTTGCAGCAAGGTGGTGCAAACCGTAATCGGCCAAATACCGGTTTCAAAAATATCCCCGATACTCTTGCGATCGGCGCCACCGCTATACGAAATAGCAAGTTTACCATCTAATGCTCGGCTAAGCTCCGCCGCCAAGGTAATCGTCAATGGTAATAAGGCTTTGCCGGCCATATACATTTGCTCGCCCGGCAGTTCTTTTTCAAGAATTTGAACCGGGAAGGTATTGGTGAGCTTAACGCCGAATTGCTTACCGCACTTTTTACCTAATGCTTGTAAACGCTCTATCATCGGCACGGCATCAGCCATGGTAGGATCCACTTCAAATTGCTGTTTATCAAACTTCACATAGGCAAAACCGGCATCGTCCAATAAAGTGCGTACGCGATCATAGCCGAGTAAAGTCGGATTACATTTCAAATATAAGTTGAGCCCTTTTGTTTCCAGCAAATAACTGCAAATAGCTTCGATTTCATTGGCCGGACAACCGTGCATGGTAGATAAGGTAATGGACTGACAAATATCTGAATTAATGTTTGCCACATAGGCTTCATCAATCCGTTTGAATTTATCTAAATTAGCCAAGGTCCATGCTTTGCAAGCCTGCCAGGTTTCCGTCTTACCGGCGTCTTTTAAGTTTTCAATAAAAGCGTCGATTAGCGGGTCTTTGATGCCGGCTAAATTGTAGCCCACACTCATATTGAAGATAAAACCGTCCGGATTACCCAAACCAAATTCTTTACTGATTAATTTGAGGGCAAACCAGGCCTTAATATATTCCGCCATGGCTTCATCCGCTCTGTATTCAGCGGACCATTCCACGTTGTACGATTCATCATTAGAGTAGATGCATGGCCGCGGAATACCAAGTTCTTCGCCGTACATGGTTTGCACGGTTTTCAATTCGATAAACCGTGCGCCACCCACATAGGCGGCAATAATATTCTGCGCTAACTGAGTATGCGGCCCGGCTGCCGGTCCCAGAGGGTTTTCCAAGGTTTTGCCAAACAACTTAAGCACCTTGATCCCTTCGTAGCGGTGAATTTTAGTTACATTATAAATACGTTGATGAAGAGCATATTCCTGTAGAATATGATTCATTAATTTATCAAAACTTACCGGGTACATAATATCGCTCATGAGGACTCACTCCTTTTTGCGAACATCGAATACATTACACCTGTAATTTATACTTCTAATTTATGTCTGTAGTTTAGGCCTATAATGTCGGCTATAACTTTCTGCCTATAATGTCTGCCTGAAGATTACGCTTCCAATTTAAGCCTTTAGTTGATGCCATAGTTCTTCGGCTATCTCGCGTACTTCACCGAGCAATGCCTGTTTATTGAGGCCCTGCCATTGGCGATCTTGGTATCGCACCACGCCGTTGCTGATTGTCGTCACCACATTCATGCCGTTGGCACCGAATAAGAGATGACCGTTAATATTATCGGCCGTCAAACGTGTTGGCGGTTCATAATCCATCACAATTACATCGGCTGCTGCGCCCGGTGTCAAAATACCGGTGGTGATGTTGAAAAACTGTTCCGCCATTTTGCGATTCGTATCAAAGAGCATTGTCGGAATTTCAACCCACCCTTGATTTGGTAAACCGCTGCGATGTTTAACGAGGCAATTGGCCGCTTTATAGGATTCCAACATATCGCTGGTGTAACCGTCTGTGCCGAGACCTACGCGTAACCCCGCTTTAGTCATGGCCAAAATATCCGGCGCCCCTACGGCATTGCCCATATTGCTTTCCGGATTATGGACAACCATGGTATCCGTCTTTTTGAGGATTGAAAGTTCCTCGGCATCAATATGAATACAATGGCCGGTAATCGTAGTCGGTCCTAAAATGCCTTCGTCATAAAGGCGATTAACAACGCGTTTACCGTATTTAGCAAGGCTGTCTTCTTCATCGCTTATACCTTCGGCGACGTGAATGTGATAGCCCAGGCTATCCGCATTTTGCTTTCGTACATAATCAAGCGTGGCCGGACTCAATGTAAATGATGCATGGAGGCCGAACATAGCCGCTAGTTCAATGTCCTCCGGATTCGCTGCTTTTACGGCCTTACCGAAGCGCACATTTTCCGCTACCGCTGCTTCCATGGCTGCTTGCCCGTTCCGATCGCTCACTTCATAGCATAGACAGGAGCGAACGCCAAACTCTTTGGCCACATCACCGATAACACTGAGGCTGCCAGCCGTTTCACCATAACTGGCATGGTGGTCAAAAATCGTGGTAACACCGTTTTCAATACAGGCCATATAGGTAGCAACCGCACTGGCCCACACGGAATTTCTATTTAGATTGTTATCTAAATAAAACCACATGCCTTCCAAAATCTCGTTAAAGTTAGTGGGATTGTAATTCGGTAGTGCCAGTCCGCGTGCCAAAGCGGAGTAAATATGGTGATGGGCATTAATAAACGCCGGCATAATCAACTTGCCATGAGCATTAATTACGGTAGCGTCAGGATATTTCGCCTTCAGCTCATCGTAACCGCCCACCGCGATAATCGTCTTGCCGTCCATCACAACGGCACCGCGCGTAATCATAGGCTGCGCCGGATTTCTCGTAATAACCGTACCTTTGCCAAGTAATAACATAGTTAGCCACCTTTCTACCGGTGTATACGTGTACCGGTTTTGCCTTCAAGCCCTTCTTTGGCTTTTTCCAATAAGGTGATAATGGCTGTGCGGCCCAGTTTGCTGTCAGCAAATTGAATAGCCGCTTCTACCTTCGGCAGCATGGAACCGGCGGCAAATTGACCGTCCGCAGCATATTGCTTAGCTTCCGCTACCGTCATTTCATCGAGCCACTGTTCATTCGGTTTGCCGAAATGAATGGCTACTTTTTCAATGGCTGTCAAAATTATAAATACATCAGCATCAATGGCCTGTGCCAAGACGCTGCTGGTCCAATCTTTATCGATAACAGCGGATGCACCGCTTAAATGATTGTCTTTTTTCACAACCGGAATACCGCCGCCACCGCAGCAAATCACCAATTGATGACCTACGAGTTGCTTAATGGCATCCAGTTCTACAATTTCCATAGGCGCCGGCGAAGCGACTACACGTCGCCAACCGCGCCCCGAATCTTCCACGCATTTGTAATCATAATGTTCTTCTGCGTAGCGCGCTTCTGCTTCACTCATGAAGTGACCGATCGGCTTCGTAGGATTCTTAAACCCCGGATCGTTTTCATCGACCCGTACCTGCGTCACCATGGTGGACACCGCTAAGTCACGAATGTTGCGATTTAACAGTTCTTCTCTTAGCGCGTTCTGAAGGTCATAGCCGATATAGGCTTGACTCATGGCTACACAAACCGATAACGGTGTATTCGGTTGTTTCGGATTTTCTCGCGATAATGCAGCCATAGCATTATTTATCATCCCCACTTGAGGACCGTTGCCGTGTGTGACAACAACTTCGTACCCCATTTCAACTAAATCAACGATGATTTTTGAGGTCCCTTTAACTGCTTGCATCTGTTCCGGTAGCGTATTGCCCAATGCATTGCCACCTAATGCAATAACTGCCCGTTTTGCCATACTGTATACCTCTGAAACTTATACCTTAGTACCGGGCTATAGGATAGCTTCGCGCCCCTATAGCCGCAGTACCTATGCTCCCAATTAACGATCGATGCGCGCTTTACCTTTGGCCTGCAAATCTTTCAATTTTTGTACAGGGTCTTTGAATTTGCTAAGGAAAATCATAGCGGCAATCACGTATGGTTTATAGCTTGCTTCTTTGTAAAGCGGTACACGATAGCGGTCAAATACAGTGGCGTCTACTTCGCCGGTTTCACAGCTTACGCCGGTAATGTCAGCCGGTAAGCAGTGTAAGTATAAGGCTTTGCCGTCTTTAGTGAGCTTCATCATTTCTTCGGTGCAAGCCCAATCTTTATGATTAGCGTTCTGTTGTAATAATTCTTTTTCTAAGGTATCAATTCCTTCTAAATCGCCGTCGCCATATAATTTAGTGCGTTTTTCCATGGCAGCGAACGGTGCCCAGCTCTTAGGATATACAATATCAGCGTCTTTGAAGGCTTCTTTCATATCATGGGTCTTTTTAAAAGAACCGCCCGATGCAGCTGCATTTTTCTTAGCCACTTCTTCTACTTCCGGCATTACTTCATAGCCTTCCGGATGAGCCAAAACAACTTCCATACCGAGGCGCGTGAATAAGCCGATAACCCCTTGCGGTACGGATAAAGGTTTGCCGTAAGATGGGGAATAAGCCCAAGTCATAGCCACTTTTTTGCCCTTTAAGTTTTCAATACCGCCGAATTCTTTAATAATATGTGCCGCATCAGCCATAACCTGAGTCGGATGGTCGATATCGCACTGTAAATTTACAAGATTCGGACGCTGTTCCAACACGCCGTCTTCAAAACCTTCTTTAACCGCATCAGACACGGCATGCATATACGCATTGCCTTTGCCGATGTACATATCATCGCGAATACCGATTACATCGGCCATGAAGGATACCATGTTGGCCGTTTCACGAACCGTTTCACCATGGGCAATCTGCGATTTACCTTCATCGAGATCCTGTACTTCAAGGCCCAAGAGGTTACAAGCGGAGGCGAAGGAGAAGCGTGTACGCGTCGAATTATCACGGAATAAGGAGATGCCGAGACCGCTGTCAAACACTTTAGTGGAGATATTCTGTTCACGCAAAGCACGAAGCGCATCAGCTACGGCCCAAACGGCTTTCAGTTCATCATCACTTTTTTCCCAGGTAAGGAAGAAATCCTCGCCGAACATATTTTTACAATCCAATTTGGCTAATTCACTAACTACTTTATTGAAATCTGTCATGATACTATCCCTTTCCTATCACACGGCTATATCGGTACACTCCCTAAAATCTTATGCTAAACTCGTACCGATATTCACTACTGTTATTTACAATACATAGTTGGCAAAGCTGCATATACAGCGGCACAGGTTACGAGATCCTGCTTCCAAGTTTTTTCATTCGGTGCATGAGCCTGTGCTTCCGCGCCCGGACCAAAACCGATACATGGAATGCCGTTACGCCCCATAATGGAAACGCCGTTAGTGGAGAATGTCCATTTATCCGTCAACGGACGTGCTTTACGCATTTCAACAGTCGTGCTGTCGCCGATACGTTCCGTGCCGTATAAGCCTTTATACGCTTCTTCGAGAGCAACCGTTACCTTGTGGTCTTTAGGAATAACCCAGGTTGGGAAATAGCATTCAATCGGATATACGAGTCCTGTGTACGATGGACGATCATATTGGTACATGGATACGGTCACATCATCGCCGTATTTCTGTACGGCCGGTAATGCTCTGATTTCATCAAGGCAGCTTTCCCAAGTTTCACCGGCTGTCATGCGGCGGTCCAAGGATACGGCACAAGAGTCAGCTACGGCGCAACGACTTGGGGATGTGAAGAAGATTTCCGAAGCGGTAACGGTGCCGCGACCAAGGAATTGCGCTTCTTCCCACTGATCGTTATATTCTTTGTCGAGCATTTTTACGAGGCCTTTAATCTTCGTTTCAGCGGCCGCATCGTTTTCATTAAGGGCTCTGATATCTTGTAAAATATCGGCCATTTTATAAATCGCATTGTCACCACGTTCCGGTGCGGAGCCGTGGCAGGAAACGCCTTTTACGTCGATGCGGATTTCCATACGTCCTCGTTGACCGCGATAGATACCGCCGTCCGTAGGTTCCGTAGATACTACAAATTCAGGGTGAATTTTGCTTTCTTTAATCATGTATTCCCAGCAAAGGCCGTCACAGTCTTCTTCCTGAACGGTACCGGTTACGAGTACGCGGTATTTGTCGTTCAAAAGGCCTAAGTCTTTCATGATTTTAGCACCGTAAATGGCGGAAACGATACCACCCAACTGGTCCGATACACCGCGACCGCCGATTTCGGTAGCCGATTCAAAGCCTTCATAAGGATCAAATGTCCAGTTTTCACGATTGCCGATACCAACGGTATCAATATGAGCATCATAAGCGATTAACGTTTTACCGCTTCCCATATAGCCCAACACGTTCCCTTGCGGATCAATCAGCACTTCATCAAAACCTACGGCTCGCATTTCTTCCGCAATGCGATCGGCATGGCCTTTTTCATCAGCACTTTCACCGGGAATTGCCACGATGTCACGCAAACATTTCGTCATAGCCGCTTCATAGCTCTGCGCTGCTTTTTTGATAGCTTCAAAATCCATAATACAACCTCCTCAATACCTACACATTCTTACTTATAATCATTTAATTGATTAACCTAAGTTCTACGCATTCTCACCAAAATCAATTAATTGATTCCCTTATTTTTTACCGTACCAAACGATGTCTTTATAGCGAATCGGATCGGTGTCACCTTCGGTGGAGAAACATAATACCCTCGATGTTTCGTCCAAACCTAGGATGTCTTTTAACTCTTTATATTCCGGACAAGTCATAATGGCCGCTACCGTCCCCAACGGTGCCGCGCCGGACTCACCGGATGTAATCGGCGTATCGCCTTTTATCGGTGCTGCACTGATGCGCATGCCCCACTCGGCTACCCAATCCGGTGCGGACACGAACACATCGGCGTGATTTCGTAAAATTTCCCAACTTATCGTATTCGGTTCGCCGCAAGCAAGACCGGCCATAATCGTCTGCAAATCACCGCCCACTATACGCGGTTTACCATCGCCGGCTACCGCCCCTTGATATAAGCAATCGGCCGCTTGAGCTTCCACCACGATAATTTTCGGCTGTTGCGCCTCATTTTTATATAAGTTTCTAAAATAGCCTGTAACGGCACCGGCTAACGAGCCTACCCCGGCTTGAACAAAAATGTGAGTCGGCACAGCTCCGGCCGTCGCCAATTGTTCACCCGCTTCTAAGGCCATCGTGCCGTAGCCTTGCATAATCCAGCTTGGCACCTCTTCATACCCTTCCCAGGCTGTATCCTGCACAACGACGCCGTTTTTTACCTTAGCCGCTTCTGCCACCGCTTTGCGCACACAATCATCATAATTGAGCTCTTCAATGGTTACGGTAGCACCTTCGCGCTGAATATGTTCCAAGCGAGATTTGGTCGTGCCCTTCGGCATAAATACAACGGCTTTTTGACCTAATTGACGAGCTGACCAGGCCACTCCTCGACCATGGTTACCGTCGGTAGCCGTAAAGAACGTAATCTCCGGCATTTGTTCGTGTAACTCTTTGGATGTCATTACGCTATATGGCAAATCCGATACGTCTTTATGGAGCTGCTGTGCCACATATTTGACCATCGAATACGAACCGCCCAATACCTTAAAGGCATTTAAGCCGAAACGATATGATTCATCTTTGACAAAAAGGCTACCCAAGCCCCAGAATCTGGCTAACTGCGGCAACTGCGTTAACGGTGTTGTTTCATACTGTGGAAAACTCTGATGAAACGCGCGGGCTTTTTTGGCTTCCGCCACCGACATGATAGCTAAATTATCATCATTACCCTTAGGTAATGTATTAACTTGCCACTTCAACGAATCCATGTTATACCTCCCATACCTACTAACCTCTAAATCGATCCTATGTGTATCGGCTTACAAATTGTCAGGCTGATTATTTCTAAGTGAGTAAATCAGCCGGCACCGTAACCGATGTTTATGTCCCCATTATTTAGCTTTCGCTTTTACCTGCTCTTCCTTCTCTTTATCTTTAACAACGTTTAAATCGCTGTATAAAGTAAATCTTGAAATGCCGAAGTATTCCCCGATTTTGTCGGCCGCTTTGGATATTAAAAAGGCGCCCGCATCATTTAGATACTTCAAAGCTTCACACCGTTCAGCCTTCGTCATAAGCTGGGCCGGCTTACCTACCTTAGCCACCGCCTGCTCAATTAAATCATCCAGCAAATCGGTTACACTTGTCGTAATTCGTTCAGCCCCGTCGGCTTCTTTACTTGCCGAGTTGCCCGTCGCGATCCCCACAGGTTCCGTGAGTTGATTTACCATTTGCTGCAAATGAATCAAATTCGTAATGTCTGAATTAATACAGAACACATACGTAATTTGCCCTTTATCATCACGCATGTACATGGTACTGGAGCGAAAAACGCGACCATCTTTGGTTTTGGTTAAATAACCGTATCGGTCTTCTAAATCTTTGCCGTCATTCTTAAGCGCATCGAGCACCACGTGGGACGGTCCGTCACCTAACTTTCTATTAGATATCTCGCCGTTTTCAATACAAACAACGGTACCTTCCATTTCCGGCGTGCGTACGTCGTGAATTACAATTTCACAAGTTTCGCCAAACTGCTGAGCTAACCCGTGAGCAATTTGTTTCAAATTTTCCAATTCATTTTTCATAAAAACCGCCCCTCACCTTTCACGCATCTTGGCGTCATACAAACTAACTGTTTGGTGTCCCAACCAATGTCCTATTCAAACTGAATGACCTAAACATCAACTTCCACCGTCATTTTGATTATTCATTCTTCATTTCCAAATTCTATTATGCTAACTAATTTTCTGTCAGCCTAACAATTTGTTTTGTTTCTATGATTAAATAGTATCATAACAATTCAAAATATGCAACTGTTAAAAATAAAATAATTAGAGTTATTTATAATTTATCTATTTTCATCTAAACACTATAATTTTCTTCGAAAATATGTTATAAATAAGTATATCGATAAAATCTAATATATAGATACATCGGCTTTTGCCATATATCGACCAACGATAAACGAAATTATTTATAAGGAGTTAATAACTATGAAGTCTTTTATTAATGGGGCAAAGCGCGTTGCCAAGGATTACAGCGAGCACAATATCGGACGCTTATCCGCCGAAGCAACGTACTATATTATTTTATCCATAGTGCCCTTCTTAATTATTGCTTTAACAGCTATTTCCGTATTTCTCAGTCAAAATATGGATATCCTCGATCAATTTCTGGCGCTCTTACCACCGGATTCACAACATACCCTGTCAAACCTGATTGATGACTTAGCCAAAAATCAGAGCGGTACGTTGTTCTCCATCGGTATTATTACCGCCTTTTGGACCATGTCGGCTGGTACGCGCGCCTTAATTAACGCCCTTAACACCATGCTCGGCCTCGACCATGTGGAAGAAGGCATGATTAAGATGTACAGCAAGGCGTTCTTCTTCACCATTATCGGTACCGTAACCGGTCTCTTAGGTCTTATCCTTTCGGTGTATGGCCCGGCCTTCTTACAGGTAATGCAGCGCTTCATCTTTATTCCTAAAGAAATTGTCAGCCTCGCCACTATGGCGGCTACCTTATTGCCGTTGATCTCTTTTACCCTTGTGCTCACCTTGTTTTACCACTATGCACCGCGCAAAGAAACTGACAAGGACACGCCTGAAGCTACCAAAGAAAGCATCAACAAGCTTATCTCTTGGAAACGCTCCTTCGCTGGCGGCCTCTTAGCTACGATTCTTTGGTTAGCCCTTACCTACGGCTATCGCTTCTATGTTACGAATTTTGCAGGCAGTTCCTCCACATACGGCCCACTGGTTGGTATCATGATCCTCTTCGTGTGGATTAACTGGTCCGTCCAGGTCATCCTGCTCAGTGCCGAAATCGTGCGTGACCGTTCCTTCGACGCTGAGTTAAAAGCGGAAGCAGTTAAACTTAAAATGGAACAAATCGAGCAACTCAACAAAGAGGAGCAGGAAGAAAAAGAGCAGAAAGAGCTTGAAAAAAAGAAAAAATTAGAAAAGAACAAAGAGTAACATAAACTATAAAAACGCAAAAAACGCTGTAACCGATTAGTTTCGGTTACAGCGTTTTTATTATTTAATCAAACCGTATTCGTTTTATTTAAACAGATTACCTCGCAAAATCTAACATAGACCTTGCAACTGTCAAAATTACTTCTCAGCAACCTGTTGGCAACGCAAGACTATTTTGTCATATTATTCGGCATGTTCTTCCAACCATTGCAACGCATATTGGGCGTACATGGCGGAGCCGATTGGCAATGCGCGTTCATCAATTTTGAAAAAGTTACTGTGATGGGAATGAACCGCATCAATTTCAGGATTGGCAATACCGAAGAAAGCAAAGCAACCCGGTTTTTCTTCCAAATAATAAGCAAAGTCTTCGCCGGCCATTGTTTTTTCCATCAAGACTACATTGTCTTCACCAACGAGTTCAGCACCTACGCGATGAGCGAGTTCCGAGCTGGCCGGATCATTAATCGTCGGCGGTACCATTTGTCGGAAGGTTACCTTCGCCGTAGCCCCGTAGGCGGCAGCTGTTTCATTGACCATGTGAGTCATCGTCTGTTTCAAATCATCGCCGATGGCATGTTTGAAGTAACGAGCGGTGCCTTCCAAACGAGCGGATCCGGAAATAACATTATAGCGCGTACCACTGGTCATCTTACCGATGGTGAGTACCACGGAATCAAGTGGGCTGAAATGACGAGACACGATGGTCTGCAAATTCATCACGATGGCCGAAGCTACCACGGTGGCATCCACTGTCAAATGAGGCTGTGCCCCATGACCGCCCTTGCCTTCAATGTCGATACCGATTTCAAGGGCTGCCGCCATGCGTTCACCCGCTTCCACGGAAATCTTGCCAACCGGCAAATCAATCCAAATATGAGCCCCGAACACACTGTCCGTTTCTTCAAACCAGGTACCGAACTGTTTCATGTATTTAGCACCTTCGCCGCTTTCTTCGGCCGGCTGGAATACGAGGAACACCTTGCCTTTGATTTTGTCCTGCAAAGTTTTCAACATTTTAGCGGCGCCCAATAAAATGGCCATATGCGCATCGTGACCGCAGGCGTGCATCTTACCGTCATGTTTGGACGCGAAGTCATACCCGGTCTGTTCATCAACGGTAAGCGCATCAATATCGGCGCGAAGCATAATCGTTTTGCCCTTTTGAGGCCCTTCAATCCAGGCCACAATACCCGTATTTTTTTCAGGATTTATCACATACGGAATACCCAATTTATCCAGTTCACCGGCTAAATATTTAGTCGTTTCCTGTTCTTCAAAACTAATTTCCGGATATTGGTGCAAATGGCGGCGCCACGCAATAATATCCTTCGTATATTCTTCTTGTAATTTTTTTATTTCAGTTGAATTCATACATTCGCCTCCCAATCTCTTTGTTTTCATGGTAGTGTACCGGAAATGGTTTGTCAAGGTTTCCGGGTTAAAATTCCTATTTTATTACTATGATTTTGAAAATCGTGTGATTCTGCGTTTTTTCTTCTGTGGCGAGTTTTGAAAATAATATGTTATACTGACTGTATGCATTGACCGATTGAAGGGAGTTACTCTATATGGATTTAGCCTTATTTCCTTACTTTTTAGTATCATCAATACTCTTAACCCTGGCTCCGGGTCCCGATAATTTATATCTTTTAACAAAAAGCCTCGCCGACGGTGCCAGAGCCGGCATTACGCTAGCAGCCGGTCTCGCCTCGGGCATTGTCTTTCACACTTGCCTCGTTATCTTAGGGGTAGCCGCGCTGGTTAAAAGCTCACCAATCGCCTTTGCAGCCTTAAAATATGTCGGTGCCGCCTATCTTTTCTACCTTGCCTATGGCGCGTTTACAGCTAAAGTTGCGGATGCGCAACCGACTGAAGAAGCATCCGGTCAAGCTACTGCTGCCGGTTCAAACAGCGCAACAAACAGCGTATCCAGCAATGAAACATCCAGCCAAGCTTCAAGCGATGAAACATCAAGGCAAGCTTCAAACGGTGAATCATCAGCCTTCGCCATCTACCGCAAAGGTCTCATTATGAACATCTTGAATCCGAAAGTGCTGCTGTTCTTCCTCGCCTTCCTGCCTCAATTCGTGGCTCCTAATAATGAATCACCGGGCCTTGCCATTGCCATGCTCGGTGCCGTTTTCAGTCTACAAGCATTCATCTTATTCTCGATCATCGCTCTTTGTGCCGGTAAACTTCGCGGTTTCTTAAATCAAGGGCCTAAATCGCAACGTATGTTGAACCGTATTCAAGGCGTTGTACTATTGGGCATTGGCGGATTGTTATTGGTATTTTAAAATTATAAATCTACATAGCTTCCGGAATGGATAGTATTATACTTTATCATTTATGTTTAACAAAAACAAATGCTGAGGTGACTTTTAACTGTCATCTCAGCATTTTTAGTTCTATATTCTATTATCTAAAAACTATCTTAGTCGAAAACTCTTATTTAACCCAAGTTACGATATCTTCCATAGGCTGACGAGTTTTTTCACGATGAGGTTCTTCATCACGATAACCAAAGCCTACCATTACGGACACGCCGAAATGTTCTTTGTCGAGCACGCCTTCTTCGCTCAAGATTTCTTCTACTTTTTCAATGTTGAAACCTTCGATTGGGCAGGAGTCAACGCCGAGCATTGCAGCAGTTGTCATCATGTTCGCCAAGGCAATGTAAGTCTGTTTGCTGGCCCAGTCGAACATAGCACGGTCGCTATCGATCAATTTGAAATCGTTAGTCTGGAAATTGCTGTACGCACCGCGCATCATGTTCTGCACGTCTTCCGGCATGTGTTTAATATCCTTCATGATGTGAGTGATGTAATCTGCATCAGCTACGGTATCTGCTTTTTTACGAGCCAAGATAATCATGAAATGGCTGGCACCGTTCAAGCTGTTCTGAGCACCCCAGGATACAGGAAACAATTTATCTTTAATGCTCTGTTTTTCAATAATAAGGAATTTCCAAGGTTCAAAACCGAAGGAGCTTGGAGACAAACGACCTGTTTCTAAAATCGTGTTGAAATCAGCGTCGGACACCTTTTTATTAGGGTCAAACTTCTTAGTTGCGTAACGATAATTGTAAGCGTTTAAAATGTCATTTGCAGAAATGCTCATGGGTATCATCCTTTCAAATTAATAATAATTTATACTAAATTTTGAATATCTATCTTTCGACATGTTTAGTATAGCATATCTAAAAAAATAGTTGAAGAACGCAAATTTTTTATATATACTGTAAATAAATTAACTTAAGTATATTTTTTATACCTCATACATTTTAGCTTACTAAACACATCAAGTACATGGAAGCAGAGGAGAACCGTGATGAAACCCACCAGTAACACAAACAAAGAAAATTTAAAACCTTGCCCTCGTACACTATGCCCGGTAGCCACAACATTAGAGCTTATTAGCGGTAAGTGGAAAGGTATTATTTTATACCATCTTTTTACCGGCGACAAACGATTCAGCGAACTCAAGACACTAATCGAAGGCGTCACCCATCGCAGCCTGACCTTGCAACTTCGCGAACTCGAGGCCGACGGTCTTATTACCCGCACCGTATTTCCGGTAATTCCGCCACATGTGGAATATGCCCTATCACCGTTAGGTCGCACCATGGAACCGATTATCAACGCCATGTACGACTGGGGCGTTGCCTATAACACCCGGCAAGTTGATAATATACCTGCTGTTCAAGGTAATCAATAAAACTATGTGTAAGAACTCTTACAATTAAAAATACAAAAATCCCGTAACCGATGGCCCCATCGATTACGGGATTTTGCTGTCATTTCAAACTTCTATTTGCATAAACACTTTATATAACACATGTTAACGAGTTGTAAGATTAAAAGCTCGTCCCATTAATGCTTTCTTATACGCACGAGTCATTGCTTCCACACTGACTAAATCAAGACTGTCATCATACGTTTCAATTTCAAAATTGCAAACGGCTTGAGCTGCTTTCTTATTTTGCATCACTGCATAGTTATAGGCCAACTTCTTTTCTAAATCTGATAAATTAAATGAATAACTCATAATTAATTCCTCCTCCAAATTAGAACTATCTCTTTTCTTTGTTATTATCATACGCCTCTCACATTAAATGTCAACCCTTCTGAAAACTTCAAACAAATAACTAATAACTATCAGTTATGTAGGGCTATGAATTAAAGTTCTTACTCGTCAAAAAAATAATTGTCTATTGTTACTCTTCATCTTTTTATACCCTCGTAAAGTATCCGAATTTGAAGCACAAAAAAACCGCACAACGCCCACTGTTGTGCGGTTTTTCATAATTACTTATTATATACGGTTTATTGTTAACCAAAAACAATATATAGATTCTCGTCATAACTGCGCTTCATGAGGAAAAAAGGCATTTCAATTGTCAGCCTGCTCAAAAATTGTCTTCCAACATGACTAGCTTTTATAGGTTAAATTTCGCTTTTTACAATAACAGGATTTTCAGCAGCAATAATTCAAGTATAATATCTTGACTTCTGCCATTGAACTTTGATGCCCATTGTGAAAAAACGCCCCATGAGATACCATCTAATCAAACGAAATGTATATCCATTAATCATTAAGGAGGTCCCTCATGAACACTGAAACAATGAGCCTACGTAAAGCCTTAGGTCAGAAAAAGTTATTAGACAAACAAATCAAAGCCATGATGTCCGAAAAGTTCGTCACTTCTGAATCGGCCCAAACGGCTGTTATCGACGGCTTGCCGCTTAATGCTTGGCAAGACGAAGTGAAAGCCAATTATCAGTCGTTAAACGACAAAATCCGTCGCCGTGAAGCATTGGCCGTGGCCATTATGGACGCCAATGTGAATAACTTCGTGGAACTGCCGCGCTTCATTACTCTCGACGAAGAAAATATCGGCACCGAAAAAGTAAGCTTCGCCGGCGCCATTGCTCGCAAAGCTTACTATACGAATGAGCTGTCTTATATCGTTAACGAATTGCGCCAGAAGGTAACTAACGCTACCGAGCAGTTTGATTTTATCAATGATCTATGCGAAAGGACTATCAGAGATCGTATGGCGCAAGAGTTCGGCACCGTTAATAACGCCAGTGCCAAATCCCGTGAAGAACGGGAAACTACCCTTCGCAAACAATATGAAGCCGTTTTCTACGATCCGGCCGATATTGTGAAAAAAGCGAAACTCGCCAAAGAGCGCATCGAGAACTACCTCGAAGAAATCGACGCTATTTTGGGCAATGCCACCGAAATGACGACCATCACTGTGACATACTAACTTTGCTGTGAAATACAACTGAATACGCCG
The DNA here is from genome assembly GCF_003992115.1 of Veillonella ratti. Taxonomy (GTDB): domain Bacteria; phylum Bacillota; class Negativicutes; order Veillonellales; family Veillonellaceae; genus Veillonella_A; species Veillonella_A ratti. Next base: position 21,717 of record NZ_RQUX01000022.1, on the reverse strand, counting down.
GATTACCGAAAAACATTAAATATGGTTTGCCGGGTTTTTGGGAGCAGGGTTTTACCGGTAAAACTAAAACTCTGCCATTGCCTAAAATAGGATAAACCAAGGCACTTTATTGTCTGGTTGTAATTATGCTGCCATGAGCAGTTATGGTCCGCAGGGCGCCGTTGATATGCTAAAGCCCCTGCAGTAATCATTAACCATTAATTGTTAGCGTTAAACTATTAATCATTAAACCCAAGTTAACTGTTACCAATAAGCTATTAATCAATAAAGGTTAATCATTCTAAAATCTTGGAGACAGATTTTCGCTACCAAACCAAAGCCCAATGTTTTGCACCAAGCAGGTAATCCGGCATTTTTATTTTTGCTTAAACAACAAAAAAGATGCATAAAAGGTAAATCACTTATACATTTTATACATCTTTTTTTATTTAAGTATTATTTATTGATTTTATCTTTTATTTGTTCTGTTTTATCTTTTAAAACTTCTGTGCCCTTAATCGCTAATTCTTTAATAGCTTCAGTATTTGCACCACTAAAAGAATCAATCCCAATTTCATTATTAGGATCAAAATACGGGGCTTCTTTGAAACCTAACGCAGAGGCAACAAATACCATTGGAATTTGTGCTATCTGGCTATTGTAACCTTTAACCACATAGTTGTAAGTTTCACGCTTTTCAGTTAAGATCTGCTCATTTTGACTAATATTTTCTAAGAATTGCGAATAATGAGTACTGGACTTTAATTCAGGATATGTATTCGCTAATGCCTTAATCGAAGTAACAGCTTCAGATGTAGCACGAGCCATTTCAGTATAATTATCAGAAACCTTAAGTTGAATTAGTTTTTCATAGCTACCATAACTGTTAACTAAATCGGCAAACTGATTAACAATCGCTACTTTACGTTCTACCACTACTTTAATATTAGACCTTGCTTCTTTAATTTCTTGGTTTAAACCCTGTAACCGATTGTATCTTGTAATAAAATAGTAAACAAGAAAAATCAGAAGAACCCAAAATAAAAAACTCATCATAGTAACACTCCTTATCCCTATCTTACCAACAAATCCCTATACTCTTAATACTTGCATATATCCCACACAATGCTATATCAAAAGTAGATATTACTGTATAATTTAATTATAGCAAAAAAAGTACTGCAGATGAATGATACATTTATAAAATATAAATTTCTTTCATTTTAAATCCTATAATCAATTATTCCTGCTGTGACAACTCATATAATTTAGCCACCCGTTTACGAAGCGGCAGATGGTCACTTACCAATTGATTGATGAAACCTTCCGTATCACCGTAGCGCGTCAGTTTTGCCAACGCCGACGCGAGTTCTTGCCCGAGTCCCAACTCATGAGCAAAACGATCGGCACGATATTCGGCAACACGTGAGCCGAACGGCGCCAACAGCACATAGCCGAAATTGGCGATACTATGCAAGATTCGTACAATAAATCGTATGAATAGGATAAAGGCCATGAAGATAACTGCCAATATATTGATAAACGGAATATAGCGAAGTATATTATACACCATCGTAATCATCCAAACGATTAATTCAAAGGCAATTATGATAGCGTTATACACATTGAGCATGGCCACCGACGTCATACCGTAAGTGGTATCGCGATGAATCAAATGGCTGAGCTCATGCGCCAGAATCCCCTTAAGTTCAGCCGAGTTCATTTCATTAATCAATCCTATCAACACAACGACCCGATCATGGCCTAAGGCAAAGGCATTAATCTGATTGCTGTGCTGTACATACAGCCGATAGCGCCCCGCATCAACGCCGGCGCGATTACACACATCTTGCCAACAGGCATCTAAATAGTTTTTCAAATCACCTTCCGGTTTGCTGATATTTTTAGCTTTTAAAAACAAGCCTTGTACCGGCGGTAATTGGAACAAGATGATGGCGACTAAAAAGAAAAGTGCCACCCAAGTGCAAGATATGGCAAAGCTGTGTGTCGGTAAATTGTATTTTTGCAAAAAGTCTAAAATAAACGGCTGTTCCAATATGGTCGGTTCGCCAAAAAGCGCAAAAATATTATTGATAAAGTGCAAAATAACCGTTCCTACCAAACCATAAATGAGGCCGGTAATTATGAGCAATAGAATTCCCATGCATATCCCTTTCTATTCGCACAACCTCTGATGTTTTAAACGTATACCCGGTATGTCCAATACCATGCCTAAACTTACGATATATTCTCTATTCTTATCTAGATTATACCCCAAGACAGGAGTAACGACCATGATTTATTTCACCAGCGATCTGCACCTAGGCTATCCAAAAGTTATTAAAAACAGAAATCGTCCATTCGACACGGTTGAAGAAATGAACGAAACACTCATCGCCAATTACAACAGCCTTGTTTCTAAAAAAGATACGGTGTATCTCTTAGGGGATTTAACACAAAAACTAGAGCCTCAGGAGGCCAATTCGTTACTGAGTCGTCTGAATGGTAAAAAGACGCTCCTCATAGGCAATCATGATAAGTATAAGAAATATGATGCCAAAATTTTTAAAGAGATGTGTGATTATAAATATTTGACTGATAAAAAAGTCCCTATCGCCTTGATGCACTATCCCATTTTGGCGTGGAATCGCTATCGTCACGGCAGCATGATGCTACACGGTCACATTCACTCAACGGGCGAGTATAACGAACGAAATCGAGTGGAAGGCATTCGACGCTACGACGTAGGCGTCGACGCCAATCACTTCTTCCCCGTTTCATTGGATGAGATTTTGGAATTTTTTGAGATTGAATAAAAAGGAGTTAACCTATGATTTTCTTTATTTCTTCTCATCCAGCAGCATTACGCCCTGTGGCGGATTATGATCAATAGCCCCCACTATGCGATGCGGAATATATGGTTCTTCCAAAAAGACTATATCTTCGTCTGTCAGGTTTACGTCAAGGGCCGCCACTGCATCATCTAAATAGGCACTCTTAGTCGCCCCTACAATAGGCGAGGCTACACCTTTAGCCCAATGCCATGCCAATGCAATTTCCTGCATTATTCCACCTTCTCAATCGTAGCCGTGAAGTCGCCTTTCAAGCCTGAGAGAATCTCCATTCCGGACTCTACACGTCCTAATTTAATTAGTCCCGGTGAATGGCCAAAATCTTTATAAAAAATGCATAAATTGCCCCATGGCGCGAAGTAGCATAAGTCGCCTACATCGGGATCCGTTGCATCCGGTTCCCCTTTGGTCGGTAATTTTTCAGGCGGATAGGCAATTTTCTCCGTGCCGTTATAATCTGAAAAACTCAGCTTCATAGGAAGTGTTTCGTAGAGGGCATTGGCCGTTGGGGTATCATAGAGAACAATAGAAATCTCTTGGCCTTCGACGGTCATTGTTAATTTACGATTCGTTACGTTTGGTGTAGCTTGTTGAGTTTTCACAACACTCGTCTCCTCTTTGACATTCGAATTTACAGCCTCTTTAGCCGTGCTCGACTGGCCCGCACAGGCCGTCAATATGGTAACAATCAGTAACATTGCCAGAAATACAATAACTTTTCTCATAAAAACCCCCTTTTCTCAATGAAACTGTATCCAAAATAAAAATCAAACTATTTATTCCGAAGATCGATTTGTTATCAAACCCTTGTCATAATTGCTTTGGATAGTCATTAATACTTCATATAGTTGCATATCTTTCGTCACTTCTTGTGGCTCTGAATTAATGTCTCTATCATCAACACCTTCAAGTGACACGATTATTTCATGAGAGGGAGCCGTCACATAGTAATCAATACTCGGAACAATAGTAGATATATAAACAATGACTTTTACAGTTTCTTTTGCATAGTCAACAAAGAAAACTCCATGAGAGTATGAATACATCGCCTGATCATCACTTTTTATAACTCCAGATTCTCCATCCGTATTCGGTTTTAGTAAAACTCTAAAAAAAGTATTATCACCATTTACCGTAGCAAATATTTGATTATTTGGATCTTTCGTTGGTAACTCAATAAAATTCTGCCTGCCATAATCGGCAAAGATTGTTTTCAGTGCATTACTGACAAGAGGTCCAGGATTACTTTTATTATAACCAAATACTGTAAAAATACTCATCATAAACATCATCACAAACACAACACCGACTTTTACCCTCATAATACCCTCCCTAAATAAACGTAACACTCATCGCCAAGATAAAAAAACTATGTAACAATCTATCCCTTACATACATTCATTTTTCATCTTATCTTAAAGATATATAAAAATATAAAAAATGTAAATACATTTTTTAGCCTTATTTTCTTCTTAATTCATATCGTATATTGCGACTTCCACCGATCTGTACAATCTGCCCCCTTATCTATCATTGATTTCAAAATACGCCCCGCTGTAGATAAAAAAAGGCCTCTCGAAAATTCGAGAAGCCTTTATTTATCTGGTGCGCCTAGCAGGATTCGAACCTGCGCTCTCGGTTCCGGAGACCGATGCTCTATCCCCTGAGCTATAGGCGCATATTGGGATAACCTCTTTTTTCAATATAATCATGAATCATAACGACAAGAGCCGTCAAGGTTACCCAATTATTATATCAGTGCTGATTATACACTGTCAAATACAGGCTAAGTCATAATCTAGCTATAATCTAGTTACAACTTAGCCGTACCGTATACACGGCTCAATCAAAACACAACCTCAACTTAGTCATGTTTAAGCTGTTTATTGCCGATACCTGTTTTACGAAGAATGGCGAAGCAGAGGCTTAAAATAACAGCTACTACGGTAGCGAGGCCCATGCCTTGAAGAACAACCGGGCCAAGTGTCACTTGAGCGCCGCTGAGACCGGTAATCATAACAATGGACGTTAAAATCAAATTATCAGGACGTGTATAATCTACTTTACGTTCAACGAGCATACGCAAGCCGGATGCTGCGATAATACCGAACAACAAGATACTTACACCACCCATAACCGGTACCGGAATAGCATGGATTAAAGCGGCGATTTTACCGATAAAGGAGAAGATAATCGCTAACACAGCCGCCCCACCGATAACATACACGCTAAATACACGAGTGATAGCCAAAACACCGATGTTTTCACCATAGGTCGTATTTGGTGTAGCACCAAAGAAACCGGACAGAATGTTGGCAATACCATCGCCCAATAAAGAGCGTTCCAAACCCGGATCTTTCATGAGGTCGCGACCTACGATGTTACTGGTTACCACCAAATGGCCTACATGTTCCGCAAATACAACGAACAAGGCCGGCATAATCATCAAAATAGCGTTAATATTAAAAACCGGTGTGGTCATATGAGGCAAGGAGAACCAAGCCGCTTCGGATACTTTTGAAAAATCGACCACGCCCATGATGGCTGCCAATACATAACCGGACACAACGCCTATTAATACAGGAATTACCGCAAAGAAGCCACGGAAAATAACGGTGCCCAAGATAGTTACAATCAAGGAAAACATGGAAATCGTCACAACTTGCGTATGGGTCATGCCCAAGGTTTGCCAGCTGTCACCAACGATGCCGGCCATGCCCATAGCTACCGGACCAAGTTCCAAGCCGATAACAGCGATGATTGCCCCCATGGCTGCCGGTGGGAATAACAAGTCAATCCAACCGATACCAACGGCACGAACAATGAAGGATAACACGATAAAAGCTAAACCGAAAGCAATAAAACCGCCTTGTGCCGCTTCATAGGACATGCCGGCCGCCATAACGGATAATACCGGCGCGATAAACGCGAAACTGGAGCCCAAATAGGAAGGGATTTTCCCTTTACAAATAAATAAGTACAAAATGGTACCAATCCCGTTCATAAATAACGCCGTTGCCGGATCCGCTTTTAACAAGTACGGTACCAACACGGTAGCCCCGAACATAGCGAATAAATGCTGGAAACTCAACGGCAACATGGCCGCATTTGACGGCCGTTCAGATACGTCAATAAAGTCTTTCATGCCTCTAAATCCTTTCTGAAATCCTTTTTTAAAACAAAAACACTATAAAACAAAAACTCTATAACACTATAACACTATAATGCTACAACACTACAGCACTACAGCACTACAATGCTAAGACACTATAAATAACACACGGCTCTACTTAGTCCCCACGGAAGATGGTCTGAAACGACTACGCGTCTCTTCTCGAAGGGATGGTGCCACACCTTGTGCACCAATCTGGCGATTAGCGAGCTCATTGCTGCGTGAAATGCTAAGCAAAATAGACACCGCAAAAATGTTCATCAATAACGAGGAACCGCCATAAGAAACAAATGGCAATGGTACACCGGTAACCGGCAAAACGCCACAAACCATTAGCATATTGAAAAAGGCCTGCCCCCCAATGAGGCAAGTAATGCCGATAGCTAATAGTTTTCCAAATAAATCACGAGCGTCCGCCGCCACACGCAAACCGTAAACGACAAACAGAAATATGACAATCGCTAAAAAAAGCGCACCCAATATACCTGTTTCTTGAGCCCAAACGGCAAAGGCAAAGTCGGTATGAGCTTCCGGTAAATAGAAGTATTTAGCCGTCCCCTCACCAAGGCCTTGGCCAAAAATCCCGCCGGATCCGATGGCCACAAGACTTTGTACGCTTTGGAAACTCTTGGTCAACGAATGCCCCCAAGGGTCCCACCATGCTAGAATGCGGTCACGCCGATAATCGGAAACCCAAATCAAAATAATAAAACCAATTATCCCCATGAACCCGAGATATTTTAGTTGGGTCAAAGAGGTACGACTCATTTTGCCGATTATCATCAACAGTAAGGGGAATGCCAAAATTAACATGGCCGTCCCTGTATCCGGTTCTACCAGCGTAAGACCGGCAAATGCTATCGGAGCCCAGAGTGCTTTGGTTGGCCGATAGGTAAACGGCGGTGTAAAACGTCGTCCGTATAAATCATGTTTTTCTAAAAGCTCTACATGAGGATAGCGCTTGCGCCAGTCTTCAATATATTTACAGGTCCAAATAATGCCACCTAATTTAGCAAATTCCGACGGCTGTATCGATACGCCAAAAGGCAGGGAAATCCAGCGATACGCACCGTTAACTTGTACCCCCGCAAAAACGGCTACCAATAAAACGATAAGAACCAACGAAATTATATTTAAGAACTTTTCGTCTTTCAGCCTTCGATAATCCAGCCTATACACGCCTCGCCCTAAAAATAAACCGAACGTTAAATATATGATATGTTTTACGATATTGCTGGAAAAGAACGAATCTTGACGCACTAAATCCACCGAGGTCGCACTATAGATATTGAGACTCCCGATAATAATCCAAATGCCTACCATGACCATAATGGCCTGGGCATCATTGCGGAAGAGCGTTTTCAAACTGAACGAAGGTAATTTTTTAACCTTTTGCGCCATAATTACGCCTCCTCAGGTTTAATTGCTTCCAGGCGGAAAATCGGCTGTCCTTTTTTGCTAAATTTTTCTTCGTATTCAGTCATTACATTCGGCGTATCCGTGCTGTGTAAATCGTAAGTCACATTTTTTAACGTCCAGCCGCATTCTTTAAATTCTTCCAAGGAGAACAAAAAGAGTCCTTCATTGTCTGTTTTGAAATGAATTTCGCCCTGTGGTTTTAACAAACGAGCATATCTGTCTAAAAACGTGCGATATGTTAAACGACGTTTCGCATGACGTGCTTTTGGCCATGGATCGCAGAAGTTGATGTAAAAGCGATCGATTTCGCCCGGTTCTACTACCTCTTCGATACCGGCAATATCAAATAAAGATACTTTGGCATTTGGCAAATTGCGTTCAAAAATCTTCTGAGCCGCGTAATATAAAACGCCGAGCTGTACTTCAAAACCTACGAAATTAGCTTCCGGATGGGCTTCTGCCATGCCTGCAATGAAGCGGCCCTTACCGGTGCCCAGTTCAAAGTACAAAGGTTTGGTCGGGTCTTCAAACATCTCTCGCCATTTGCCTTTGTGTTCCGCGTGGTTTTCTAAAATCACGTGGGAATCGTATTCATGAATAGCCTCGTCAATCCAAGGTTTTCTACGTAATCGCATATTGTCTCCTTCACAACTTATGTTAAAAATCTCTATCTAGTTAATTATATAGTATTGCTTTAAAATACTCAACGGAACAAGGGAAAAACATGATTCCCTTAATCGACTAAATTATTTTAGAGTTGTGTGATACAATTAAATTGAAATCACCGACAGCAGAAAATCGCATTTGCTGCCTTAATATGAAGAGTGCCATGTTTTATCATGGGTTGCGTCCTTCCGGTGATTTCTTTTTTGAAAAAACTAAAAAACAATGAGGCTGTATCAAAATGTAGATTTACCCACATTTTAGATACAGCCTCATTTGTTTGAGAAGAATAGTTATTATTGCAGATTTTAAAGTCAACCAGTGTCCCCTGCAGCCAATGACTGCCACTGTTAACTAAATCTACATTTGCAGAAACCCCTTACTTTGGTTTCCCCGATTCACCTCCTCCCCCATCATCAAATACGGATATGTACTGCTATATACACCCTTACATTAAAGGTACTGCCAACTACTTTGCTTTGCCTATTGCAAAAAGCTTAACTACTTGTACACCTAACATCTATTAAGCACCTGTACACTTAACATCTTTTAAGCACTTGTACGCTTAACATCTTTTAACTACTTACACATTCCCAAGTTTTTAGAAACTAACTTCTTTGAACTATCGGGCAGCCATTAAGGACTGAACCAATTCTTCCAGTTTTTGAATACGTTCGTTTTGGCTTTCGTTCTGCGCTTTCAAATCGTCGATTTCACTGGTCTGTTTTTCAACATACTCAATCAAACGGCCTTTGCTCATGCCCGCATACGGATTGGAGTTACCGAACTTCATGCTGACGCCGACGTTCATCATGTTTTCCCCATTGCCCATAGAGCCGCCGATACTGAACAATGTGTTTTCATTCGGACGATAGAAGGCACCTAAAGCTACGGCGTTAGAACCGTGGTAAGTACCCATACCGGCCGTGAAGTTCCATTTGTTATCAGGATCGTAATCCAGTGGATGTAAGGCTGCCAAGGCGGCGGCACCGGCACCGGATTTATTGACTTTCGAGTCCAATTTGGAGATTTGACGCGCATTGTTCTGAACGGCTGTAGCTACGCCACCGATTGCGGTTGCCATTTCTTGACGAACCGTGTAAACCTGACCGGTTGTAGCGGCACTGGTTCCTTCCGCTGTAAGCTCAACAGCTTTCACATTCTTAATTTCCTTATCATTAGCATTGATGCCATCTTTGGAAATGTACGTCATGTTATTAACGGCAATGCTGTTACCAACCTTCAAGTCATCGTTTAAGGATAAGTTGTATTCGTTTTTGCCTTCCACTTTAACAGCGTTGATATTATCGTCACCGTTAATCTTAGTAGCGCCAACAGAATCAGCAATAGTGCTGGCAAAATCTTTCAATTGACCTTCCGTAGCTGCACGGTCGTCTACAACCTTATCAACATCCCACTTGGTGTTTGTTAAACCGGTAATCGTACGGCTTGCGGTTTCACCTTCACTCGGAGCCTTACCATCGATAGTAATACCACCAACTTTAATTGTTTCATCGAGGCTGACTTTGACACCTTTTGTTGCATCATTATCATCGACTTTTTCAACCTTAACACCGGTTTCGGTATCACCGACTACATTGGCTACGCCCGCTTTACCCTCGATTGTTTCAATCTTAGTGTTAATATTTGTGATATCCTTGTTGATATTGGTGATGTCATTGTTAATCTTAGTAATGTCTTTCTTAACATTAGTTACATCGCCTTCAACTTTAGTTACACGATTATCCAAATTAGTGATATTCTTCGTATTATTGGTAACTTGCTCTACGAATTTAGAGTCTAGACCTACCTTGATGTCATTATTATCTTGGGTAATCTGAACCTTTTCGCCGTTAACGAAGTTAATCACAGAGTCTTTCTTAATGGCCCGTTCGTTGCCACCATTTACGGTTAACTTCCAAGCACCTGCTTCACCAAGGAGTGTGTCGGTAATGCCCAACTTAGTCTTCCAGTTATTTACATTATCCTCTGACAAGTTAGCTGCATCCAATCTTGCAGAAGAATCGGCAACTGCTTTCAGTTGTTTTTCAGTAGCCGCCCGTTTTTCAACAATGCCATTTTCGTCCGGATTCCAATCGGTATTGGCTAAACCCGTAATGAATAAACCATCTTCGGTCTTACCATCCTTAGTTGTTGGAACACCTTTCTGATTAGCGATGTAGATACCACCGGTAAGAGTGCCATCTTCAGCAGTCGTTCCACCAATGCGAATACTACCGTCATTCAAGTTAAGGTTCTTCGCTAATTTAACAGTTAAGCCACCATCAGCTTTAGCTACGACACCGATGTTGTTATCCGTGAGCAAGCCTTCATCGTTAATGCCACCTTTAACTTCTAAGGTTTCGTTAAGTTTCTTAGCGATAGTTACATTTTCTGTATCACCGGCAAATTTCAAGCCGTCTTCCAGCGTAGCTACGGTATGTTCTTCGCCTCTTTCATCTTCATAAACGATACGAGTGATACCGTCTTTGCCATGCTTGCCGTCGACACCGTCAACGCCGTTCTTCACGGAGATTTCGGCGTATGCATTTTTACCCGGTTGTCCATCTTCACCGGCAGGGCCTTGTGGACCAACTAAGCCAATGCTACCAGGCGTACCGTCTTTACCGTCCTTGCCAGGTTGGCCGATAACAACTTCATTCTTCAATTTGAGGTCATAAACTTTATGTCCGTTAACGTCTTTAACAGCCATGGTGAGGTTGTTTTCACCGATGTATTCGCCTAAGGCACCATCAGCACCAGCTTTGGCGGATTTACCGTCGAGAGTGAGTTCAGTATGGGCCCCGCCAACGTCTGAGGATACTTTAGAAATAGCTGCGTCGAGTTGGTCAACATTGACTGCGTCAGTGCCATCAATCCCAGTTGCCACGTTAACGATACGTTGATTGCCATTGTCTAAACCCGTGGAGCTCAACTTAACTGTACCAATTACAGGATTAGGTGCAGCTTGTAATGTTTCGCCATCCTTAGTGTAAGTCTGCGAATCTGCATCATAAACCGCATCGGTTAAATCAGTGTACCAGTTACCATCTTCACCTTTTACAAGAGCATTACCATCTTTATCTTTCGCCGTTTCGGCAAAGGCTACACTACCATCAGCCAAGTTAAGATTCTTAGCCAATTTAACGGTTAAGCCACCTTTATCTTCAGCAACAACACCAATGTTGTTGTCTGTAAGTAGACTTGCATCGCTGATACCACCTGTTACGGTTAAGGTTTCGTTCAATTTCTTAGCGATAGTTACATTTTCTGTATCACCGGCAAACTTCAAACCGTCATCCATCGTAGCAACAACGCGTTCTTCACCGTTTTCATCTTCATAAACGATACGAGTGATACCGTCTTTACCATGCTTGCCATCAACACCGTCAACGCCGTTCTTCACAGAGATTTCGGCGTATGCATTTTTACCCGGTTGTCCATCTTCACCGGCAGGGCCTTGTGGACCAACTAAGCCAATGCTACCAGGCGTACCGTCTTTACCGTCCTTACCAGGTTGACCGATGACAACTTCATTCTTCAATTTGAGGTCGTATACCTTCTGACCGTTAACGTCTTTAACAGCCATGGTGAGGTTGTTTTCACCGATGTAATCGCCTAAGGCACCATCAGCACCGGCTTTGGCGGATTTACCGTCGAGGGTAAGTTCAGTATGAGCACCGCCAACGTCTGAGGATACTTTAGAAATAGCTGCATTCAACTGATCTTCAGTTGCAGCTCGACCGCTTACGATACCATTAGCATCAAGATTCCACTTCGTATTGGTGAGGCCGGTAATGAATAAACCATCTTCGGTCTTACCATCCTTAGTTGTTGGAACACCTTTCTGGTTAGCGATGTAGATACCACCGGTAAGAGTGCCATCTTCAGCAGTCGTTCCACCAATGCGAATACTACCGTCATTCAAGTTAAGGTTCTTAGCTAATTTAACGGTTAAGCCACCATCTGCTTTCGCTACAACACCGATGTTATTATCTGTTAACAAGTCTGTATCACTGATGCCACCTGTTACCGTTAAGGTTTCATTGAGTTTCTTAGCAATGGTTACATCTTTTGTATCACCGGCAAACTTCAAGCCGTCTTCCAAAGTGGCAACAGTGTGTTCTTCACCATTTTCATCTTCATAAACGATACGAGTAATGCCCTCTTTACCATGCTTGCCATCAACACCATCGACACCGTTCTTCACAGAGATTTCGCCATAAGCATTCTTGCCCGGTTGGCCATCTTCACCGGCAGGACCTTGTGGGCCTACTAAGCCGATGCTACCAGGTGTACCATCTTTGCCGTCCTTACCAGGTTGACCGATGACAACTTCATTCTTCAATTTGAGGTCGTAAACCTTCTGACCGTTAACATCTTTAACAGCCATGGTCAGGTTGTTTTCGCCAATGTATTCGCCTAAAGCGCCATCAGCGCCGGCATTGGCGGATTTACCGTCGAGCATAAGCTCGGTGTGAGCACCGCCAACGTCTGAAGATACTTTAGAAATAGCTGCGTCGAGTTGGTCAACATTGACCGCATCCATGCCGTTAATACCGGCTGCTACATTAACAATCCGCTGATTACCGTTGTCGAGACCGGTCGAGCTTAACTTCACCGCTCCCACGACCGGACTTTCGACAGCCGTAAAAGCTGCACCGTCCTTGGTGTAAGTCTGCGTAGCTGCATCATATACGGCATCCGTCAAATCCGTGTACCAGTTGCCGTCTTCACCTTTCACGAGAGCGTTTCCATCTTTATCTTTCGCAGTTTCTGCAAAGGCTACGCTGCCGTCAGACAGGTTGAGGTTCTTGGCCAGCTTCACGGTCAAGCCGCCTTTATCTTGAGCAACAACACCGATGTTATTGTCTGTCAGCAGGCTCGTATCGCTGATGCCACCTTTAATGTCTAAGGTTTCATTGAGCTTCTTAGCGATGGTTACATTTTCCGTATCACCGGCGAACTTCAAGCCGTCTTCCAGAGTAGCTACCGTATGTTCTTCTCCGTTTTCATCTTCATAGACGATACGAGTGATGCCGTCTTTACCGTGCTTGCCGTCGACACCATCGACACCGTTCTTAACGGAGATTTCGCCGTAAGCATTTTTACCCGGCTGCCCATCTTCACCGGCAGGACCTTGAGGACCAACTAAACCGATGCTACCAGGTGTACCGTCTTTGCCGTCCTTACCAGGTTGACCGATAACAACTTCATTCTTCAATTTGAGATCGTAAACTTTCTGTCCGTTAACGTCTTTAACAGCCATGGTGAGATTGTTTTCACCAATGTATTCGCCTAAGGCGCCATCAGCACCGGCTGTTGCCTCTTTACCATCAAGAGTAAGTTCAGTATGAGCACCACCAACAGCTTCAGATACTTTAGAGATAGCCGCATTCAACTGATCTTCAGTTGCAGCTCGACCGCTTACAATACCATTAGCATCAGGATTCCACTTCGTATTGGTGAGGCCGGTAATGAATAAACCATCTTCGGTCTTACCATCCTTAGTTGTTGGAACATCTTTCTGGCTAGCAATATAGATACCACCGGTAAGAGTGCCATCTTCAGTTGTAGTTCCACCAATGCGTACACTACCATCAGCCAAGTTAAGGTTCTTAGCTAATTTAACGGTTAAGCCACCATCTGCTTTCGCTACAACACCGATGTTATTATCTGTTAACAAGTCTGTATCACTAATGCCGCCCTTAATATCTAATGTTTCATTAAGTTTCTTAGCGATAGTTACATTTTCTGTATCACCGGCAAACTTCAAGCCATCTTCTAGCGTAGCTACGGTATGTTCTTCGCCTCTTTCATCTTCATAAACGATACGAGTAATGCCGTCTTTACCATGCTTGCCATCAACACCATCGACACCGTTCTTCACAGAGATTTCGCCATAAGCATTCTTGCCCGGTTGGCCATCTTCACCGGCAGGACCTTGTGGGCCTACTAAGCCGATGCTACCAGGTGTACCGTCTTTGCCATCCTTACCAGGTTGGCCGATAACAACTTCATTCTTCAATTTGAGATCGTAAACCTTCTGACCGTTAACGTCTTTAACAGCCATGGTGAGGTTGTTTTCACCAATGTAATCGCCTAAGGCACCGTCAGCGCCGGCTTTGGCAGATTTACCGTCGAGAGTAAGTTCAGTGTGAGCACCACCAACGTCTGAAGATACTTTAGAAATAGCTGCGTCGAGTTGGTCAACATTGACTGCGTCAGTGCCATCAATCCCAGTTGCCACGTTAACAATACGTTGATTGCCATTGTCTAAACCCGTGGAGCTCAACTTAACTGTACCAATTACAGGATTAGGTGCAGCTTGTAATGTTTCGCCATCCTTGGTGTAAGTCTGCGAGTCTGCATCATAAACCGCATCGGTTAAATCGGTGTACCAGTTACCATCTTCACCTTTTACAAGAGCATTACCATCTTTATCTTTCGCCGTTTCGGCAAAGGCTACACTACCATCAGATAAGCTAAGATCCTTAGACAATTTAACAGTTAAGCCGCCGTCAGCTTTCGCTACCACACCGATGTTGTTATCTGTTAACAAGCTTGTATCACTAATGCCGCCCTTAATATCTAATGTTTCATTAAGTTTCTTAGCGATAGTTACATTTTCTGTATCACCGGCAAACTTCAAGCCATCTTCTAGCGTAGCTACGGTATGTTCTTCGCCTCTTTCATCTTCATAAACGATACGAGTAATGCCGTCTTTACCGTGCTTGCCGTCGACACCATCGACACCGTTCTTAACGGAGATTTCGCCGTAAGCATTTTTGCCTGGCTGCCCATCTTCACCGGCAGGACCTTGAGGACCAACTAAACCAATGCTACCAGGTGTACCGTCTTTGCCGTCCTTACCAGGTTGACCGATGACAACTTCATTCTTCAATTTAAGGTCGTAAACCTTCTGACCGTTAACGTCTTTCACGGCCATAGTGAGGTTGTTTTCACCGATGTATTCGCCTAAGGCACCATCAGCTCCGGCTTTAGCAGATTTACCATCCAGAGTGAGCTCCGTATGAGCCTTAGCAATTGTTTCCACAGTTTTAAGTTGAGCCAAGTTAACTGCATCAGAGTCTTCGGTACCGGCTGCTACATTTATAATCTGACGAGTTGCACCTGAACCACCTACCGAAACGGCACCGTAACTAGGTTTATATGCTGCAATAATACTAGTCCGTTTATTGAAACTTGCAGTCATGTTATTGCCGGCCTCTTGAACCGCTCTTATTGCCTCGGAATCTGTCGGATTTTGCTGATAAGCCGCTAATTTTTCCTGATAAACTCTAACTTTTTCAACATAATCTTGATTTGCCTGTTCAAATTCAGCCGTTTTCCCTAAGTAGGCCGCGATAGAGGCGTCATCGGTAAAAGTAATACCATCAGGCGAATAACCATAAAATTCAGCATTTCGATTAGCTACTGCACCAAGACCTAAGGCAACCCCTGACAGTTCAGAAACAACAGCACCATAGCCCAAAGCTACGCCACCTTGATTGGTAACGGAACTGTTAATACCTACAGCCATACCATAAGGCGCTCCATTAACGTTAGCCATAGAACCGATAGATATACCGGAATGAGAATTTGTGACTTTAGCAGATGGCCCTATTGCAGTACCATATACGGAGTTTGAAACACCTGAACTAACACCCATAGCCACACCACTTTGAGAACCAATTACCTTAGCAAATGCACCTACTGCAGTACCATTTTCGGATGATTCAACCTTAGCACTAGCACCTATGGAAGTTCCTAATTTTGAACCTGTTACCTTTGAGGTTGCTCCATAAGCACTGCCCCATTCAGAAGTACTTACTTCTGAGCGATATCCAGTAGCCGTTGCTGCCTTCGATTGATTATCAACAGCAGCTTCGTCACCTACTGCTATCCCCCACTCGCTATCCACTTTTCTATAATCTGACGCTGGATTATTTTCATCAATTCGTTTACCACTACCGATAGCCACAGCACCGGTAGCCGTTGCTTTCGCATTTGAACCAATCGCTATAGAATAATCCCCTGAAGCATCTGCACTCGTACCACCGGCAAAAGCGTTTGCACCGGCATGTGTAAACCAGCCAATCGCTGTACTTTGATGTCCATCGGCAATACTATGTTGCCCCACTGCTAAGCTAGCACCGCCAGAAGCTTTAGCATCCGCATCAGTTGGATTACCGCCAAGATCCATATCAATAAATTTAAGTCCGATATCGACAAACTTGCCATCTTGATTAAGTTTTATACCTCGTTCAGCACGAAGTACGACTTCGCCGCCCGGTGTAATAGTAGTTGCTTCACCTTTTGCCTCAGACTCATTAGTCACGGCACCCGGCAGTCTGGAAACGCCTAAAGTCCAGCCTTTATTGACGTTTTCTTTAACCTTTTTAAGTTGTGCCACGTTAACTGCATCAGTATCTTCACTACCTGCCGCCACATTAATAATCTGACGAGTATTTCCTAAAGAACCAACAGATACAGCACCTGAACCGGAACGATATGCAGAAACAATCGCATTACGTGCATCAAAACTTGCTTGCGTTGCTGCACCTGCTTCATTAAGCTCAGCTTTCAACTGTGCATTATTAGGATCATTCTCTAAAGCGGCTTTTTTCTCATTAAATACAGCTAATTTTGCATTGAAATCCTCATTTGCCGCTTGATATTCATCTGTTTTTCCTAAATAGGCGGCAACTTCAGTAGCTGTTGAAAGTGTAACGCCGTCAACTGTATATCCATAGACTCCACCGGCTCTATCAGCTAGAGAATTTGCCCCCAAGGCGACTGAACTACCTGCCGTTGTTTGAGCTTTATAACCTACCGCGGTGGCATCTGTACCACCTGTAACACGAGCATAAGAACCGATTGCAGTAGAATTTTTCGACGAAACATTACTGAAATGACCTAAAGCCGTGCCTAACTGGGCACTGACAACAGCTGTTTGCCCCATTGCCATGCTCCAATTAGCGGTAGCTTCTGCTCCGCCGCCAATACCAACACTACCAAACCCTAGTCCTTTAGCGGTAGGCCCAATGGCAACACCGTATACGCTATCCGTTTTAGCTTCAGTACCGATGGCCACAGTGCTATCTCCTGTAGCATTTGACCTGTCACCAATTGAAACTGCATTACGGCCATTTGCTTTAGCATCAATCCCCATAGCACTCGATGAAAATTCGGCCAGAGACCCGCTACCTATGGCCACACTACCTTGACCTTTTACCTTAGCACCGCTACCAATAGCAACGGCTAATCCACTAGCATTGCTTTTAGGGTCAGGATCCATAAATGCATCGGCACCATTCCCGATAGCCACACTATATTCCCTGGCTTTTGCCCCATCACCTATAGCCACATCAGCTTGCAAATCATCGCCGGCAACAGCGCCATAACCAATAGCTACACTATGCCTTGAGCTTGAATATGCTTCTTCACCGACAGCAACGCCGCCCTTAGAATCAATGTTGCGCCCGATAGCCACACCAGCTTCAACAGTTGTCTTAACATTAGGTCCAATAGCAATCGTGTCCTTTGCTACTGCCCCATCATTCAGCTTATTACCTTCTTCAGAAGAGTTAATCGATACATATTCAATCTTATTGGTATCAACTTTAGTGTTAAGAGCTTTTAATTGAGCCACGTTAACGGCATCAGTATCTTCACTGCCGGCCGCCACATTGGTAATCTGACGAGTATCAACATCACTACCTACCGAAATAGCACCTAAAGTTGAACGATACGCAGCTACAATCGCATTACGTGCCTCAAAGCTGGCTTGGGTAGCCGCTTCAGCTTCTGCAAATTCGTTCTTAAGTTGTTCATTATTTGGATCTGCTTCTAAAGCTGCTTTTTTATTATTATAAACAGCTAATTTTGCTTCAAAATCTGCATTTGCAGCTTGATAAGCTTCTGCCTTACCTAAGTACGCTGCCATTTCTGCATCGGATGCAAAAGTTAACCCATCAATGTTATAACCTTCTACTTTACTACCTCTATCTGCTATAGAATAAGATCCTAAAGCCACACCATTATTTGCTTTAGCCACTGATTTATATCCCAATGCCGTAGAAGCACCACCTGAAGATGCAGAGTCGTAACCTAATGCCATAGAGGCTCCACCGGATGCTGTAGAATAACTACCTAAAGCCGTACTCTTCTTGGCACTGGCCACAGAACTTTGCCCCATTGCCATACTCCAATTACCGGTAGCTTCTGCAGAGATACCAATACCAATAGTACCGTAACCTAAACCTTTAGTATAAGTACCTATAGCAATGCCCCCTGTACTATCTGCCTCGGCTCTATTACCAATTGCCACGGTGCCTTGACCGGTTGCTTCCGTGGTATCACCGATAGCAACCGCACCACGTGCTGTAGCTTTGGCGAGTGACCCCATCGCATTAGATTGGAATACCGCCTTCGATCCTTGACCAACGGCTACACCACCTTGTCCTGACACAACAGCACCACTACCAATGGCAACAGCCAAACCGCCTTCTCCATATTCTGGATCAGGTTCCATAAAAGCACTGGCTCCATTACCGATAGCAACACTATAGCCGGCAGCTTTAGCTACATTACCAATAGCCACATCAGCCTGCAAAGAATCTCCTGCAACCGAACCTAAACCAATAGCTACGCTATGTTCTGAAGTTGATGATGAATTTTGACCAATAGCAACACCACCATTTGCAGTAACATTACGACCGATGGCAACTGCCCCTTCATAAGTAGCACTCGCCTTAGGTCCAATAGCCATACCATTATAGAAAGCATCGCCATTTTCAATTTTCATATACTGTGTTGGAGTTTTTTCACCAAATTTGTCTGTTTCAAAAGCAGCACCTACATACCCAGCCTTTTCATCATCCGACAAGGCATTATATTCATCAGGCGTGATTACTGTACTTTTTACAACCGCTTCTGTCCCAATAGCAATAGATCCACTACCATATACAGCAGACTTAGAGCCGGTTGCCACTGAAGAATTAGCAAAAGTAGCCGCTTCACTACCTACAGCTACCGAACTTTCACTGTTACCTTGTGCCCCGACACCAACAGCTACGGTCCTAAAACTAGATTCCGCATTATTACCGACAGAAATACCACCGGAGCCATTGCTCTTAGCGTTATAACCGACAGCAACACCCAATGAAGTAGACTTTGCCGAACCACCGATAGCTACTGAAACACCCTCCGCGCTGGCAGCGGAACCTAGTGCTACTGATTCTTGACCGGAAGCAGTTGCCTTATACCCAATTGCCATTTGCCCATTAGCACTATCATCTGAAATAGTCGCTTTATGACCAATAGCTAAACTATTAGACGCATTCGTCGTTGCACCGGCACCAATAGCCATGGAACTTCTGCCTGTAGCGCCCTGATTATCAGCATTTACAGTTTCCTCTACCAATTCAGTATTGTCATCATAATACGTAGGTTTGACTGAAAAATATTTAACTGAGTTATCATCAACTTTAACATTAAGCGCTTTCAACTGTGCCACGTTAACGGCATCTGTATCTTCTGTGCCTGCCGCAACATTTATAATTTGACGCGTAGCAAAATCCGTACCTACCGATACTGCACCGAAATACGATTTATACGCAGCCGTAAGTTTTAATAGCGCTTGTTGGCTCGCAACTAACTTCGCATTTGCTTGTTCAGCCGCTACTCTTAATTCATCATTATTCCTATCAGCTCTCCAAGCAGCATCTTTTTCTTTATAATCTTTTTTATTCGCTGCAATAGCATCTACAGTCGCATTGTATTCATCAATTTTGCCTAAATACGTAAGTAACTCAGCATCACTTGTAAACGTCGCATGATCTACTGTATAACCGTAGGTATCATAACCCCTATCTGCCACACTCTTAGCCCCAATTGCTACGGAAGAGCTAGTGGCAGCAACAGCATTATGACCTAATGCAATTGAATCTGCACCACTCGCATTTGAATAACCACCTATGGCCATTGAATAATTACCGGTAGCCTGTGTTTGAATCCCCATAGCTATGCTACGTTTGCCTGATGCGATACTCTTAATACCCATACCAATAGAACCATCACCTTTAGCTTCCACTCTATCACCGATAGCAATGGAGGACTCATCCAAAGTTTCCGTATTACTTATTGCACCATTGCCAATGGCGAGGCCTGATTTTCCATATGCCTCTGCCCCGGGACCTACGGCAAGCGAACCTTGTCCCACTGCTTTCGCGTTAGCCCCATAGGCCGCACTGTGTCCGATACCGGTAGCTTCAGCATTCCAGCCGACAGCAGTAGAACCATCACCGGTAGCCTTTGCATTCGGCCCGACAGCCATAGAGTTGCCACCGGTAGCACCATCATTTGCTTTATTGCCTTCTTCAGAAGAATTAAACGACACATATTTAGTTGAACTGCCACCGGCAGTAACTTTTTTATCTACATCATCAATCTCACGTTTCAACGCTTTCAGCTGTTTAATATTGGCCGCATCATAATCATCAACGCCACCGGCCATGTTAGTAATACGGCGATGTCGTTCCGAAATAAGTTCATCACCCAATTGATAATCAGCATTCCCTACCGATACGACACCGTCCTGCGGATAAATATGTTCATCACTCAAATAGGATTCAACTATTTCGCTCTTATTAACTGCATAAGATTGACGCCCTATGGCCACTGTGTTTTCTCCAATAGCAAACGCCTTATGGCCTAATGAAATCGCACCTGTATTCGCAGAATAGGCCTGATGCCCCAAAGAAATATCTCCTTCATCTGAGGCATGAGCCTGAAAACCTAATGCCAATGATTTTTCGCCTTTTGCATTGGCACCGGCACCCATGGAGTTCCCCCATAGCCCGGAACTGGACCATTCACCAATAGCAACACCCGTATCTCCCGGTATAGCATGATAACCTATACCAATAGCAAAATTCGAAGTAATAGGCTCACTCTGGCTACCATTTTCCCCACCAATTAAAATGGTACGCATACCGCGGTTAACTAGATTAGTACCGATACCAATAGAGTCACTACTTTCACCATCGTCTCTGGCTACATCCGCATTATGACCGATAGCAATAGTAAACCCTGTATTTGCTCGCGCTCCATTTCCTATAGCAATACTTTGTCCACCTAATGCTTCAGATAAGGAACCAATGGCAATATGGGAAGAATATTCTGTTCCGGCATTTGCTTTATATCCAATGGCAATATTAGATACTTCTGTTGCAACTGCCCCTTCCCCTATAGATATCCCTCTATCACTCTCATTAAATGTCGGAATATTTGCGGTTTCTCTTACCAACGCATCAGTTCTACTTTCCAAGTCAGAGAAGCGACTATTAAACTCTGCTATCACCGCATCATACACGGCCTGCTGATCATCAGTTAAATCTGCCGCCAATACACCTAAGCCCGGATATAGCACCGAGCTTGTAAGTAATGACACAACTAACAGCGCTCTGGATTTTTTACTCATATGATTGTTCCCCTTTCAATTAACACTAACCTAATCGTCCCCATGTAGTGTAAGTAAAAAATTATCCAATACTTATCGTGTTTCTATATTCAGTTTTAATTCCCAAAAAGATGATTAAATGTTATATATTATATCCACATTAATCA
>NZ_RQUX01000021.1 GCF_003992115.1 Veillonella ratti | reverse complement strand
GCCGTCAGTTGCAGCGATAACCAAGATAGCGCCGTCCATCTGAGCAGCACCGGTGATCATGTTTTTAACATAGTCAGCATGGCCTGGGCAGTCAACGTGAGCATAGTGACGGTTTTCAGTTTCATATTCTACGTGAGAAGTGTTGATTGTGATACCGCGTTCACGTTCTTCAGGAGCTTTGTCAATCATGCTGTAGTCCTGGAACTGAGCTTTGCCTTCTTCAGCAAGTACTTTAGTGATTGCTGCAGTAAGAGTAGTTTTACCATGGTCAACGTGACCGATAGTACCGATGTTAACATGCGGTTTAGTACGTTCAAATTTTGCTTTTGCCATTTTGAATTGTCCTCCCGGATAATTAAAATTTTACTTATTGTGTTAACCCTTAAGGGATTAGCCGTTTTTCTTTGCCTGAATTTCTTCAGCAATTTTCTTAGGCACTTCTTCGTAATGGTCTACTGTCATAGAGTAGTTACCACGGCCCTGAGTTTTGGAACGGAGGTCCGTTGCATAACCGAACATTTCGCTCAATGGAACGAATGCTTTGATATGCTGGCTGCCGTTACGAGCTTCCATGCCTTCCATACGACCACGACGAGAGTTCAAGTCGCCGATTACGTCGCCCATGTATTCTTCCGGTACATCAACTTCTACCGCCATGTATGGTTCGAGAAGTACTGGGTCAGCTTTACGTGCACCTTCTTTGAAGCCCATCGAGCCGGCGATTTTAAACGCCATTTCGGAGGAGTCAACATCATGGTAAGAACCGTCAAATACGATTACTTTGATGTCAACCATTGGGTAGCCGGCGATAACACCGGATTCCATAGCTTCCTTAACACCGTTTTCAACCGGTCCGATGTATTCACGAGGAATTGCACCGCCGACGATTTTGTTTTCAAATTCGAAGCCTGCACCAGGTTCTTGTGGAATTAATTCCAACCAGCAGTCACCATATTGACCACGGCCACCGGACTGACGTACGAATTTACCTTGAGCTTTAACAGATTTGCGAATCGTTTCACGGTAAGCAACCTGCGGTTTACCAACATTACATTCAACTTTGAACTCACGGTTCATACGGTCAACGATAATGTCGAGGTGAAGTTCACCCATACCGGAAATGATTGTCTGACCGGTTTCTTCATCAGTACGAACTTTGAAGGTTGGATCTTCTTCAGCCAAGCGGGCTAAAGCGATACCCATTTTTTCCTGATCAGCTTTAGTTTTTGGTTCAACTGCTACGGAGATAACCGGTTCTGGGAATTCCATGGATTCAAGAATTACCGGAGCCTTTTCATCACAGAGAGTATCACCGGTGGTTGTATCTTTCAAGCCTACAGCAGCTGCGATATCGCCGGAGTAAACACGTTCGATTTCTTGACGGCTGTTAGCATGCATCTGAAGGATACGGCCGATACGTTCTTTCTTACCTTTTGTGGAGTTGAACACGTAAGAACCGGATTCTAAGGAACCGGAGTATACGCGGAAGAACGCTAATTTACCAACATAAGGGTCAGCCATGATTTTGAAGGCCAATGCGGAGAATGGTTCTTCATCGGATGCAGGGCGAGTTTCTTCAGCGCCTGTATCAGGGTTAACACCTTTAATAGCTGGAATATCAAGTGGAGATGGCATGTAGTCAATAACTGCATCCAATAACATCTGCACACCTTTGTTCTTATAAGAAGAACCGCAAAGAACAGGGAACAATTTGTTTTCACAAACTGCTTTACGAAGAGCAGCTTTTAATTCATCAATGCTGATTTCTTCGCCTTCCAAGTACTTCATCATGATTTCGTCGTCAGTTTCGGCAATAGCGTCTACCAACATTTCACGACGTTCTTGAGCTACTTGTACGTAATCTTCAGGAATATCGGTGATTTCGAATTCTTTACCATCATCGCTGATGTAGATTTCGGCTTTCATCGTCATCAAGTCGATGATGCCTTTGAAAGTATCTTCAGCGCCGATTGGTACTTGAAGAGCAACACTGTTTGCACCCAAGCGTTCTTTCATCATGTTTACAACATTGAAGTAGTCAGCGCCTACGGTATCCATCTTATTTACATAAGCGATACGTGGTACGCCATAGGTAGATGCTTGACGCCATACAGTTTCAGACTGTGGTTCAACGCCACCTTTAGCACTGAACACTGCAACGGAACCGTCAAGTACGCGCAACGAACGTTCTACTTCTACAGTAAAGTCAACGTGACCCGGGGTATCAATGATGTTGATGCGATGTTCTTTCCAGTGACAAGTAGTCGCAGCAGACGTGATTGTAATACCACGTTCCTGTTCCTGTGCCATCCAGTCCATCGTCGCAGCGCCTTCATGAACTTCACCGATCTTGTGAACTCGGCCTGTGTAGTAAAGAATACGTTCCGTTGTGGTTGTTTTACCGGCGTCGATGTGAGCCATGATACCGATATTACGAGTTTTCTCTAACGAAAATTCTCTTGCCACGAATGTCAACTCCTCTTACTAATTACCAACGATAATGAGCAAATGCTTTATTAGCTTCTGCCATTTTATGAGTGTCATCTTTTTTCTTAATAGCTGCGCCAGTGTTATTGAACGCATCCATTAATTCACCGGCCAAACGTTCTTTCATGGTGCGTTCGCCACGAAGACGAGCGTAATTTACCATCCAACGAATACCTAACGTCTGACGACGATCGGCACGAACTTCAACCGGAACTTGGTAGTTAGCACCGCCGATACGACGAGCACGAACTTCCAATACAGGCATTACATTTTTTAAAGCCTGATCAAATACTTCCATTGGGTCTTGACCCATTTTGGAACGAATAATTTCAAATGCATCATATACGATAGTTTCGGCAATACCTTTTTTACCATCGTACATTACTTTGTTAATGAAGCGTGTAACCAATTTGCTGTTGTACACCGGATCTGGAAGTACATCACGCTTCAACACAGGGCCTTTTCTTGGCATGTTATTTCCTCCTCTACGATGTGTGATTTCAATTGTTTAGCTATAATTATTTCTTAGCTTTTTTAGCGCCATATTTGGAACGGCTCTGCATACGATTCTGTACGCCGGCTGTATCCAAAGCACCACGAACAATGTGATAACGCACACCTGGTAAGTCTTTAACACGACCACCTCTGATAAGTACTACACTGTGTTCCTGTAAATTGTGACCAATGCCTGGGATGTAAGCAGTTACTTCAATAGCGTTTGTCAAACGAACACGGGCAACTTTACGAAGCGCGGAGTTCGGTTTCTTTGGAGTAGCAGTATATACACGAGTACATACACCACGTTTCTGCGGACTTTCTTTAAGTGCAGGAGCGTCGGATTTCTTTGTCAAAGTTTGACGGCCTTTGCGTACTAACTGGTTAATAGTTGGCATGTGGGCACCTCCTTTCCAAACAATTAGATTTATAATTGATCTGCCGTGACAAATTGTCACCACAGATATTACCAAATTTAGCGCAGCACCCCAATGGCAGCTGCTTTCACTTTAATCTTACCGGCCTTACCAAGTTCTTCCATGGAGTGTTCTTGATTTACCGGTACGGCGTTTTTCTCACAAAGTTCAAGTATGGGCAACACCACTCGATCATCGCTGTTATTAGCAACAAACACCATCTGAACTTCGCCGCGCATAATCGCTTTCGACGTTTGTTTAGCTCCGATTGTCTTTTTCGCTGATGTTAATACTTCGATTTCCATACCATTACTCCTTGATTTTTCTTGTACTCAGGCACACTCTCCCCCGAGCACTATAACAGTTTAGCATTACTACCCCATGCCTGTCAACAACTTTTATAGCCTTTTCACCGCATTAAATCAACATTTTATATGTACACTTATCCGTGTGTTTCAAAAGGCTTTATTTTTGCATATTTCACATAATTTTATACAAAATTTACGTAAATTTTCTTCATTTTATACAATTCTATACATCAATTGCTAAATTAGCATACATAGATTTCGAATTAAATATAAAAGAGTGCCATTATTTTTTACATAATAACACTCTCTTACATAACTATATTTATGACATTATTTATGACATTGGCTCCGGTAAAGTTGAAAACCGTAAGCTCTCCTCTCTACCGATACGCCAATTGTCAACATTCTACTTATTCTTCAGCTGCAGCCGGAGCGTCAACCGCTACCACATCTTCGATCTGAGGCTCTTTTTTAGTAACCTTAATCTTACGATAACGGCTCATGCCGGTACCGGCCGGAATCAACTTACCGATAATAACGTTTTCTTTGAGACCCAATAACGGATCGATTTTGCCTTTAATAGCAGCATCAGTAAGAACACGAGTCGTTTCCTGGAAGGATGCGGCCGACAAGAAGCTGTCGGTAGCCAACGCAGCTTTAGTAATACCGAGTAAAATACGTTTACCCGTAGCCGGTTGTTTGCCGTTCAAGATAAGACGACGGTTTTCTTCTTCAAAGGTGTTAACATCGATAGGATCGCCAGGTAATAAGTCGGCATCACCCACTTCTTCTACCTTCACTTTATGAAGCATCTGGCGCACAATAACCTCAATGTGCTTATCGTTAATTTCTACACCTTGAGATTTATATACTTTCTGTACTTCATAAACGAGGTAACGCTGAGTAGCTTCGGTACCCATTACGCGCATGATGTCATGTGGATTAATGGAACCTTCTGTTAAACGAGCACCCAATTTAACTACATCACCGTCACGTACGATAATGCGAGCACCGTATGGAATGAGGTAATCATATTCCACACCGTCTTTGTCGGTAACAAAGATAGTATTGGTACCTTTTTTATTGTCATTAGGTACTACGCGAACAGTACCTTCCACTTCACTGATGATAGCATGACGTTTAGGGCGACGTGCTTCGAACAATTCTTCAACACGTGGCAAACCTTGCGTAATATCATCACCGGCAACACCGCCTGTATGGAATGTACGCATTGTAAGCTGTGTACCCGGTTCACCGATAGACTGAGCGGCAATAATACCAACAGCTTCACCAACCTGTACCTGGTTGCCGGTACCGAGGTCACGGCCATAGCACTTCATACATACACCATAAGGGGAATGACAAGTTAATACAGAACGGATCTTAACCGTTTCATAGTGTTTAACTACTTCATCAGCCAATTCTTCCGTAATTTCGCCATTGAGTGGCACGATAACTTCGCCGGTTTCTTTATTGATTAATTCTTCAGCTGCTGTACGACCTACGATACGGTCTTTAAGCGGTTCAATAATACCGGAACCTTCAACGATGGCTTCCACTTCAATGCCGTGGATGTCATTGTTGCGTACCTGTACTTCTTTAACATCACTGTCAAGAATAGCTTCAATGCCTTCTTCAGTAAGGGCACTGTGAGCCGGGAATACTTCATTGCCTTCGCTGTCAACTACGGCGTTAACAGTATCCTTGCCGAGCATATTCTGAACCATGGTTTCACGCAATGTCTGGCGAATGCCTTCATCAGTTTCACCGAGGCTGATTTTTTGTACCAAGTTCGTATGGTTAATATCGCTGTCGCTACCCAAATGAGCGCCGCGAAGATCGATATCGGTAATCTTATGATCGGCTAATGCTTCAAGATCTGTAAGAGTCAAGATGGTTTCAGCTGCCAATACGAGTTCACCCGTTACAGGATCTACAACATCTTTATCGAGTACGCGACCGATCAATTTATCTTTCAACAAGGAAAGAGCCTGACGAGTGGAACTTGCCAAACGAGCGCGTTCGCGCACTAAGTCGATACCTACTACGTCACAGTCTTCTTCGCGAACGATAACGTCTTGCGATACGTCAACGAGACGACGAGTTAAGTAACCGGAGTCAGCTGTACGAAGCGCCGTATCGGCCAAACCTTTACGAGCACCATGGCTGGATGTAAAGTAATCCAATACAGTAAGACCTTCCTTAAAGTTAGCCTTGATCGGCAAGTCGATGATTCGACCGGATGGGTCGGCCATCAAACCACGCATACCGGCCAACTGACGAATCTGCTGTTTGTTACCACGGGCACCGGAGATAGCCATCATGTAAACCGGGTTGAAACCTTCCTGGTCACGCATCATGGTATCCATCATGGCATCCGTTACATCTTCCGTAGCCTGAGTCCAAAGTTGGATAGTTTTACGATAACGTTCATCTTCGGACATGTAACCACGGCGGTAGTTGCGGGATACTTTTTCTACATCTTCATCGGCTTTTTGTAAAATTTCAGCTTTTTCAGTCGGTACTTTAATATCCGCAATAGCGATAGTCATACCGGCACGACGAGCGTAAGAGTAACCCAAGGATTTTACGCGGTCAAGAAGTTCGGCGGTTTTTTCGTTACCGAACAACTGGAAGCACTGGTCAACCAATTTACCAACCATCTTCTTGTCCATTACGCGACCCAATGTATAATGTCCGTCTTCCTGCAATTCGTATTGACGAAGTTCAGGATAGAGGGCGTTGTTAAAGATCAAACGACCGGCCGTTGTTTCCACACGACCATAGCCTTCTTCACGAATGTATAAAATATCTTGCAAGCCGATTACGCCGGAATCATAAGCCAACATAACTTCGTCGTAATTAGCGAAGTATTTAGCTTTTTCCTTCGTATGTTGACGTACTACAGTTAAGTAGTAAGTACCCAAAATCATATCCTGGGAAGGAACCGCTACCGGTTTACCATCCTTAGTGGACAAGATATTATGGGAAGACAACATGAGGGTACGCGCTTCGGACTGAGCTTCTACGGACAATGGCAAGTGACAAGCCATCTGGTCACCGTCGAAGTCGGCGTTAAACGCAGTACATACTAACGGATGCAATTTAATGGCACGACCTTCCCAAAGGATAGGTTCGAATGCCTGGATCCCCAAACGGTGCAATGTCGGTGCACGGTTCAAGAGTACCGGATGTTCTTTAATTACTTCTTCCAATGCTTCCCAAACGCCCGGGCCGATACGTTCAACCTGACGTTTAGCCGCTTTAATATTGCTTGCCTGCTGGCGTTCTACCAAACGTTTCATAACGAAAGGTTTGAACAATTCGAGGGCCATTTCTTTAGGCAAACCGCATTGATGCATTTTGAGTTCCGGACCAACTACGATTACGGAACGGCCGGAGTAGTCAACACGTTTACCTAAGAGGTTCTGACGGAAACGACCTTGTTTACCTTTAAGCATATCGGATAAAGATTTCAAAGGACGGTTACCCGGACCTGTTACCGGACGACCGCGACGACCGTTATCGATTAAGGCGTCAACGGCTTCCTGTAACATACGTTTTTCGTTGCGCACGATAATATCCGGCGCACCTAAGTCGAGCAAGCGTTTTAAACGGTTGTTACGGTTAATTACACGACGATATAAATCGTTAAGGTCAGATGTAGCAAAACGACCGCCGTCGAGCTGAACCATAGGGCGTAATTCCGGTGGAATAACCGGTACTACATCCATAATCATCCATTCCGGTTTATTGCCGGACTGGCGGAATGCTTCAACCACTTCCAAACGACGTACGGCACGAATTTTACGCTGACCTGTCGCCGTTTCGAGTTCACTGCGAAGTTCAACATTAAGGGCTTCAAGGTCCAATTCACTAAGTAATGCTTTAATGGCTTCAGCGCCCATGTCAACGCATACGAATTCCACTTCTTCTTGAGCGCCTAATTCGTAACGTTCTTCACGAGTCAATTCTTCGTATTCTTTTTCTTCTTCGGCAATTTCAGTGCTAGCTTTTAATGCTTCATTAGCAGCAATTTTGCGTTGTGCTTCGGCAATAATCGCCAAACGTTCGCGGCGCTGAGCCACGGTTTCAATTTCAACCTGTTTGCCGTTGATTTTGTAATCTTCTTCATTGAATTGCGCTTCATATTCGCGGAATTCAGTTTCAGATAATAACTGACGTTTCATGAGCGGTGTGCTGCCCGGATCAACTACGATATAAGCAGCAAAGTAAAGTACGCGCTCTAAGGAACGTGGTGATACATCAAGGATAAGGCCCATACGAGATGGGATACCCTTGAAATACCAAATGTGAGATACCGGTGTAGCCAATACAATATGACCCATGCGCTCACGACGCACTTTAGAACGAGTCACTTCTACACCACATTTATCGCAGACTACGCCTTTATGGCGAATGCGTTTATATTTACCGCAATGACATTCCCAGTCCTTGGTCGGTCCAAAAATACGCTCGCAGAACAAGCCGTCACGTTCCGGTTTAAGCGTACGATAGTTAATTGTTTCCGGCTTTTTAACTTCCCCATAGGACCAATCTAAAATTTGTTCCGGCGAAGCCAAGCCGATTCGCATAGAATCGAATTCATTAACGTCTAGCACAAGTATCGCTCCCTTCTTTCGGATACTCAAATATTAGTCTTCATCAGTTTC
Organism: Veillonella ratti; assembly: GCF_003992115.1. Taxonomy (GTDB): domain Bacteria; phylum Bacillota; class Negativicutes; order Veillonellales; family Veillonellaceae; genus Veillonella_A; species Veillonella_A ratti. Next base: position 33,871 of record NZ_RQUX01000021.1, on the reverse strand, counting down.
GGATTCGCCGTCATACGTAGCCATTGTGCTAAGTATGTCGTCATCTTCTCCGCTCGTTACCGGTTCTTCTTCGATAACATTCGCTTCTTCCGTATCGTCAGCTACTGCATCTGAGCCTTCCATTACTTCTTTGATTTCATCTTCATTCGTATCTACATCATCGTCATCATCAAGTTCTTTGATTACAACTTCTTCTTGATCTTCGTTCAAAATCTTCACATCAAGACCGATACTCTGAAGTTCTTTAAGCAATACTTTGAAAGATTCCGGCACGCCCGGTTCAGGAATATTTTCACCTTTAACAATCTTTTCGTATGCTTTCACACGACCTACCACGTCATCAGACTTAACAGTGAGCAATTCCTGCAAGGTATACGCTGCACCATAGGCTTCCAACGCCCATACTTCCATTTCCCCGAAACGCTGACCGCCGAACTGAGCTTTACCACCCAATGGCTGTTGCGTTACTAAGGAGTAAGGACCGGTTGAACGGGCATGAATCTTATCATCAACCAAATGGTGAAGTTTTAACATATATACATAACCAACGGTAACTTTGTTATCCATCGGTTCCCCGGTACGACCGTCATACAATACGGTTTTACCGTCATCGTTTTTGCCGGCAATACGAAGGGTATCGAACACGTCACTTTCGTGCGCGCCGTCAAATACCGGTGTAGCGATATGGATACCGGCTACATCAGGTTTTGGCATGCCGTAAGTTTCGTAGTCATAACCGTAAGATTCCAAATCTTTGCGGATTTCTTCGCGTTTTTCACGTGCCGATTCAATAGCATCGATGATATCAACAACTACGGAAATTTCTTTTAATTCAATCTGTAAAGACTCTTCCATTTCCGGAGCTTGTTCTTCATCGTCAAAATATTCAATTTCAGCATCGCTGTATTCTTTTTCGATAGCGCGCAATTCGTCATAACGTTCGCGGCCACCGAGTTCAGCTAATTGGTTCTGTGCTTCCGTATAAATTAAGCTCAACGCTTCTTCACGGCGTGCATCGATTTCACTGTCCACATCAAGATGGGCAACTGTTACGTTTTCCGCCACTTTAGCTTTTAAAGCGTCCATTTCGCCGTACAATTCTTTAATACGGTCGATATTATCCCAATAACGGCTGTCGGCTTTCGCTTGGTTCAATACATTTTGAATCTTCAGGTCCGTAGCTTTAATCTGCATGCCGAGACCCTGAACAGCCCAACCGAGGTGAGTTTCCAATACCTGACCGATGTTCATACGAGAAGGTACGCCCAATGGGTTCAATACGATTTGAACCGGTGTGCCGTCCGGCAAGAATGGCATGTCTTCCTGACGCATTACGCGGGAAACGACACCCTTGTTACCATGACGACCGGCCATTTTATCGCCTTCGTGGATTTTACGTTTTTGTGCAATATATACACGAACTAATTTATTAACGCCCGGTTGTAATTCATCACCGTTTTCACGAGTGAAGACTTTAACGTCAACGATTTTACCGGATTCACCATGTGGTACACGAAGCGAAGTATCACGAACTTCACGTTCTTTGTCACCGAAGATGGCACGCAATAAGCGTTCTTCCGGCGTTAATTCTGTTTCACCTTTTGGTGTAACTTTACCAACTAAGATATCCCCCGGATGAACTTCCGCACCGATGCAGATGATACCTTCTTCGTCCAAATTGCGAAGATTGTCATCGCCCGTATTCGGTAATTCACGAGTAATTTCTTCGGCACCTAATTTGGTGTCACGCGCATCACATTCGTATTCTTCAATGTGAATGGATGTATAAATATCTTCTTTGCAAAGTTCTTCACTAAGCAAGATAGCATCTTCGTAGTTGTAACCTTCCCAAGGCATGAACGCCACGAGCACGTTAAAACCAAGTGCCAATTCACCGCCGTCGGTAGCCGGGCCGTCAGCCAATACCTGACCTTTAACAACGCGGTCGCCGCGGAATACGATTGGTTTCTGGTTGAAACATGTGGATTGGTTGGAACGAAGGAATTTATTCAATTTGTAAACGTCAACACGACCGTTGTCGCGCTGTACATGGATTTCATTACCCCAACAACGAGTAACGATACCTTCTTCTTTAGCAAGTACGCAAACGCCGGAGTCAGTAGCGGCTTTGTATTCCATACCGGTACCTACAAGCGGAGCCTGAGCGCGAAGCAAAGGCACGGCCTGACGCTGCATGTTCGCCCCCATCAAGGCACGGTTGGCATCGTCGTTTTCGAGGAATGGAATCATAGCGGTACCGATGGAAACAACTTCCTTCGGACTAACGTCCATGTAGTCAACTTTTTCAGGAGCTACTTCAAGGACTTCAGAACCGCGACGACAAGCGATATGAGTATCTACGAAGTTACCTTCATCATCGAGAATGGAGTTAGCCTGTGCAATGGTCATGCCTTCTTCTTCGTCGGCAGTCATGTACACAACCTGATCCGTAACTTGTACTTTAATGATTTTGTTAGCGTCATCGCCGGTACCGTAGATTTTTTCTACACGACGATATGGCGCTTCAATAAAGCCGAATTCATTAACTTTCGCATAGTTGGAAAGGGAAGAAATCAAGCCGATGTTCGGACCTTCAGGCGTTTCGATCGGACACATACGACCATAGTGGGAGTGATGCACGTCACGAACTTCGAAGCCCGCACGTTCACGAGACAAACCGCCAGGTCCCAATGCGGACAAACGACGTTTATGAGTCAATTCGCCAAGTGGGTTAGTCTGGTCCATGAACTGGGACAACTGAGAGGAACCGAAGAATTCTTTAATAGCCGCTACTACCGGACGAATGTTGATGAGCGCCTGTGGCGTAATCATAGCATTGTCTTGAATCGTCATACGTTCACGCACAACTCGTTCCATACGAGTTAAACCGATACGGAATTGGTTCTGTAACAATTCGCCTACGCAACGCAAACGACGGTTACCCAAGTGGTCGATATCGTCCACATGACCAACACCATCCATCAAGTTTAACAAGTAGCTGATGTTGGCAATCATATCTTCGCGAGTTACCGTACGATGTTCAAACGGTAAGTTGCTGTTATTGCAGATAACTTTGAAGGAATGACCTTCAGAGCTCTTCACATAGAATTCCGCAAAACCTTCACCGCTGAAAACGCCGCTATTAGCAACGATATCGAGCTGTTCTTCGTTCATTACTGTATCAGCATCAACGATAATTTCGCCGGTTTCCATGTTTACGATTGGCTGAGCCAAAGTCTGACCCAACATACGTTGACGCCAGCCTAATTTTTTATTCAATTTATAACGACCTACGCGCGCCAAATCATAACGACGAGGATCGAAGAATAAATTATCGAATAAATTACGAGCACTTTCTACTGTAGGCGGTTCGCCCGGACGTAATTTTTTGTAAATTTCAACCAATGCTTCTTCGGAAGATTCGGTTGTATCTTTTTCAAGCGTGCGGAGTAAGCGTTCGTCGTATACGCGATTGCCTTCTTCGTCAGTTTCACCATTCCAGAACAATTCCAAAATGGATTCATCCGTGCTCCACCCAAGGGCACGTACTAAAATTGTAGCCGGTAATTTGCGGTTACGGTCGATACGTACAGACACGATTTCATTAGCATCCGTTTCGAGCTCGATCCAAGCACCACGGTTAGGAATTACTGTGGAACCGTACAAGCGGTTACCCATAGTATCAATTTCACGAGTATAATATACACCCGGGGAACGAACGAGCTGAGATACGATAACACGTTCCGCACCGTTGATGATGAATGTACCGGTTTCGGTCATCAACGGGAAGTCGCCCATGAAAACTTCCTGCTCTTTAATATCCTGGTTTTCAGGATCATTATTAATCAAACGAACGTTAACGCGCAATGGTGCTGCATAGGTAGCATCACGGTTTTTACATTCATTAATATCATATTTTGGCTCCCCAAGGCTAAATCCTTCAAAAGAAAGCACTAAATTACCTGAATTGTCTTTAATCGGAGAAATATCGTCAAAAATATTTTGTAAACCGCTCTCCAAAAACCACTCATAAGACTTGCGTTGCACGTCCAACAAATGTGGCATTTCTAGAACTTCGTTAATTTTAGCATACGTATAACGCGTTCTTTTACCTACCTTCTCAGGTTTGAACATACCAGCTTTCACCCCTCATTTCAATTGGCTTACCTTCTATTCTATAACGGTATGACATCAGACAAAAATCCAGGTCTCAGTTTTCCTGTTAACGCAATGACAAAATAAGCAAGGCTCTCATTTTTTTATTTTGAACCTTGCTTCGCCTTCGGTTAACACAACCTTGGAAGATTTACCCTTTATCAGTAACGATGTTATAGTCATATTATTGAGTACTCCTTAATTTATACGACGCATTCGTACGCCTATAAAATAATATTATACATTAATCAATATATATCTGAGTACATTTGCAATTTAGTATTATATCATTATAAAATTGCTTTGTCAAAAATATTTTGCAAAAAATATTTCCCGGACAATGGCTGAAAAAAATTTTTGAAAAATCACTTTGCCCATTCTCAAAACTCTGCTATACTGAAATCAATATATAACCATGACATGAAGGGGGAGCACCACCAAAAGGGTGCTCTCCCTTCATGTCTTTTTTTATAAGGAGGCATCCATGATCGTCAACGGCAAAGAACAAACGCTCACGGAATCTGTGACAGTTTCCGCCTTTCTCGAAACTGCGGGCTACAATTCCAAACGCGTTGTGGTGGAGCGAAACCGCATCATCATTCCGCAAAGCGAATTCGAATCAACTTGGTTACTGGACAGCGACACGCTGGAAATTGTTCACTTCGTAGGAGGCGGCTGATGAATATTACAGTAAACGGCCAATCCCGGTCGGTAGCTCCCGACTCGGTTACGGCGAATATTATCACCAACGGCAGTGATGACCTTTGGTTACTGAACGGCTTCGCCGTCGATGGTGCAACACCCCTCAAAGAAGGCGACGCTTTATTACGCGTGTCACGCACCGAAGCGCCCGATGAAGCAACGTACGATGCGGTATGGAACGCACGGTACGGCACCAAAATTTATGGGTGTCTCAAACAAAGTCATGTTCCGATCTGCGGTGCCGGCGGTCTCGGCTCACATATCGCCATTAGCCTTGCGCGGCTTGGCATCGGCGAACTCACCATCATCGACAAAGATGTGGTAGACATTACGAACCTCGGTCGCCAAGCTTATGAAATGACGGATTTGGGCAAACCGAAAGTTGTAGCCTTAAAAGCCATTCTTCACCGCATCAATCCATTCATTAAGGTCAACGCTATTCACGACACGATTCACAGTAACAATTACGACAACTATTTAAAAGGCTTCCCCTACATCATCGAAGCCTTCGACTCGGCTGAAAACAAAGCGGAATTAACAAGCTATGTACTAACGCACTATCCCGCAACAACGTTAATCGGTGCCAGTGGCGTCAGCGGTTACGACCATCCGAATACGGTACAAACTAAAGAATTATTCAGCCGCTATTACCAAACGGGTGACGGCCACAGCGAAAGCACCCTCGGACTTTTGGCCCCGCGTGTCATGCTCTGCGCCGCTCACGAAGCAACCATGCTCTTACATTTATTACTGACTCAAAAGGAGTGACACTATGTCAACAACAGCCTCACAACAGGCCACCATCGAACCAAGTTCTAAATTTACACCGGAAGGCGACACCTTCACGCTGGGTGGCAAAACATTTTCTTCCCGCCTTATCTTAGGTTCTGGCAAGTTTTCACTGCCCCTTATAAAAGCCGTTGCCGAAGAAGGCAAGGCTCAGATTATAACCTTGGCCCTTCGCCGTGCTACCCCGGACGGACAGGAAAATATTTTAGACTTCATGCCTAAAGATATCACCTTATTGCCGAATACATCCGGTGCCCGCACCGCGGAAGAAGCTGTCCGCATCGCCGAACTGTCCCGTGCCATGGGCTGCGGCGATTTTGTCAAAGTGGAAATTATCAGCGATGCCCGTTGGCTCCTACCGGACAATTAAGAAACGATTCGCGCCACCAAAATGTTGGCTGATAAAGGCTTTGTCGTACTTCCCTATATGTATCCCGATTATTATGCCACTAAGGCTCTCAAAGAAGCCGGCGCTGCTGCCATCATGCCATTAGCCGCACCGATTGGCAGTAACCGTGGCCTTTGCACCAAAGCCTTCATCGACATCGTCCTTCAAAGCACTGATCTGCCAATCATCGTTGACGCTGGCATCGGCAAACCGTCGGAAGCGTGTGAAGCCATGGAAATGGGCGTCACCGCCATCATGTGCAATACGGCTATTGCTACGGCCGGTAATGTAGCGCAAATGTGCAAAGCTTTCCGCCTGGCCATCGAAGCCGATCGCCTGGCGTACCTTGGCAAAACCGGGCGCGTCATTACAGACCAAGCGGAAGCATCCAGTCCGCTCACCGGATTCTTAAACGATTAAGCGCCTACACATGAAATGATTACGTGCGCACCTTTAGAAACAAGTTCTTCCCACATTGATTACCGCATTACTTTCCTAATGCGCAAATAAACTGAAGCTCAATAATTTAGGAGATCATAATGAATATATTACCTAATCTTCGTCATATGATGCCGCCCAGGCTCAACGGCCACATCAAAACGACCACGCCTGACGACGAAGCCATATTAAAAAATGACATCATGGCCTACACTTCGTCCATGGACCAATTGGATATGACACGGCTCAACTATGTACTGAATACTAAAAACAGCTTTTCTGATAAAAACTTTACCGCCAACCATGTAGAGCAAGCCTTGACCAAAGACACATTGGAACCGGAAGATTTTATGGCCCTCCTCAGTACAGCTGCTGCTCCCTATTTGGAGGCGATGGCGCAAAAAGCCAAAACCTTAACCAGGGCTCGCTTCGGCAATAACGTGCAACTATTCACGCCCCTCTATATCGCCAACTACTGCCATAACGGTTGTCGTTACTGTGGTTTTAACAGCAAGCAAACGATTAAACGAGCCCAACTTTCCATGGATGATGTCAAACGCGAGTTGGAAAGCATTGCCCAAACAGGCTTACAAGAAATTTTATTTTTAACCGGTGAATCGGAATCACGCTCTTCCATCGAATATATTGCATCCGCCCTCGAACTGGCCAAACCATATTTCGCCAACATCGGCATAGAAATCTATCCGGCCAATCAAGCGGACTACGAAATTCTCCATCAAGCGGGCGCGGACTTTATTACCGTCTTCCAAGAGTCATACGACCTCAAAGCCTACGAATATTACCACCCTTACGGCAATAAACGATCCTTCCCATACCGTTTCTATGCCCAGGAACGAGCCTTGAACAGCGGCTTTAGAGGCGCCGGCTTTGCCGCTCTATTAGGTCTTAGCAATTTCCGCTACGATGCCTTAGCCACCGGGCTTCACGTCTGGAGTACCCAGCAAGCCTTCCCGGCTGCTGAACTCAGTTTTTCCGTACCACGCTTGCGTCCGGTTAACGGTGAGCTCGGACACTTCAACCATTTAGTGAGCGACCGCGACTTCTTACAAATCATGTGTGCCTATCGTTTATTTGTACCGCAAGCACAAATTACCGTATCCAGCCGTGAAAGTCGTGAGTTCCGCAATGCAGTCATGAATATTTGTGCCACTAAAGTATCCGCCGGCGTTCAAGTGGATGTAGGCGGCCACAGCGCAAGTAATAAACATCGCAGTAGCGACCAGTTTGACATTAGCGATACCCGAAGTGTCCCCGAAATGCATGAGGATATTCAAAAACTGGGGTTGCAGGTAGTGTACCATGACCACATCAGAGTCTAATACAAATAAAGCTACTATGAATACCGGAGTAGCGGCCAAGAAACAGGTAAGCCCACTAGCGCCTAAGAAGCTGACCTATGTCACCCACTTGCCGGCACTCTATGAGTTTTTGAAAAAAAGCAATTCCACTAATTCGGCCACGGCCTATTTAAAAACACTCATCTGCGCCAAGCCGGACAATGTGCTACTACGCGCCAAAGAACTGCCAGTACAAGACTACGAAAAGCTGCTGACAGAACTATTGCCGATAGCAAACAAGGCAGGCGTACAACTTATAGTGAGCCATCATATCGACTTGGCCGTTAAGTATAACTTGCCGGTGCAACTGTCGGTAGCGGAATGCATTGAGGCGACAGCTCAAACCGTAACAGACGGTGTTTTAAGTCAAAAAACGCTTCGCCCCACCCCATTGCCATTCGGCGTGTCCGTTCACTCGTTACTCGAAGCCAAAGCGGCAATCACTCATGGAGCCGATTGGCTGGTCCTGGGCCATCTCTTTCCGTCCCGGTGTAAACCGGGTCTTACGCCTCGTAATACGGAAGAATGCCGACATATCCTTGAATTGGCGGCCACTCACCGAATTCCGATTCACGGCATCGGCGGTATCAACTTTACTACCTACCCGCAACTTCCGAAGGCTTATGCAGGCATCTGTGTCATGACGGAAACGATGGAACAGCCCGATATCGAGAGTTACACGAAGAAGTGGCATGAAATCATGGCCGACAAATAAAAACCACCCTAATCTTTAGCAGAGAAAAGATTAGGGTGGTTTTTTGTCATTGACTATATCATTATTGAATATCAGATACTAAATATTGAGCATTGGGTATTGGGCAATTAGGCTTTACATATCTAATACTCATTGTCAATTTAATATCTATTAGTTGCCTTTAACTTTTAAGATGTCGGCGCCGGCAATACCCGGCTTCGTCATTTCAGCCGGCGATAAGATATGATTCATTTCGGCTTCGGTCAACAAACCTTTTTCCAAAATGATTTCCTTAATAGCACGGCCCGTTGTGTACGCTTCTTTAGCCAAAGCAGAAGCGTTTTCATAACCAACATGCGGTAACAAAGCTGTTACGATACCCACACTGCGGTTCAACCAATAAGCACAACGTTCGCGGTCAACTTCGAGGTCGATTAACAATTTATCAACAAAGGTATTTACGCCGTTCTTCAAGTAGCACATAGCGTTAAACAAGTTATACGCAATCACCGGTTCCATAACGTTCAATTCGAACTGACCGTTTTCAACGCCCAAGGTTACGGCTAAGTCGTTAGCCACTACCTGGTAGCAAACCTGGTTCAATACTTCCGCAATTACAGGGTTAACTTTGCCCGGCATAATAGAAGAACCCGGTTGGCGAGGCGGTAATTTCAATTCGCCGATACCGCAACGAGGGCCGGAAGCCATCAAGCGGAAATCGTTCGCCATTTTAATCAAAACGAGAGCCGTTACTTTCATGCCGCTGGAGATGTCGGCAAAAATATCAGTATTGTTAGTAGCATCAATCAAGTTGTCGGCGGTAACGAATTTTTCACCAACCACTTCAGACAACTCATGCGCCACATCTTCGATGTAAGAAGGTTCAGCATTCAGGCCCGTACCTACAGCGGTAGCCCCCATGTTTACTACATGAGCTCCTTCGATGGAGGATTGGATACGTTTAATGCCGCGGCGAATACCGGACGCATAGGAACCCATTTCCTGACCAAGGGTAATCGGCACAGCGTCTTGTAAATGAGTACGACCCATTTTCAATACTTCTTTGTATTCTTCCGCTTTCTTTTCCAACTCATCAACTAAGCGCTGCAACGCGTCAATTAAGGGCTTGCTTTTTAAAATGGCACACACTTTAATGGCCGTCGGGAACGTATCATTGGTGGACTGAGCCATGTTGCAGTGGTTGTTTGGGGAAATAATGTCATAACTGCCTTTGGCATGACCTAAGATTTCAAGGCCACGGTTCGCCAACACTTCGTTCATGTTCATGTTGAAAGACGTACCGGCACCACCTTGAATCGGATCGATTGGGAATTGTTCTACCCATTGACCGGCAATAATTTCATCGGCGGCCTGAACGATGGCATTACCGATAGTCGGATCCATACGACCGGTTTTCATGTTGGCCAAGGCGCTGGCTTTTTTAACCATAGCCATGGATTTAATGAAATCACGGTCAAGATGTTTGCCCGTAATAGTGAAATTTTCCATAGCGCGCAATGTTTGCACACCGTAATACAATTCGTCGGCAACTTCCATTTCGCCTAAAAAATCATGTTCCTTACGCATACGTTTTACCTCATTCCTTCTATTACCTACTATTGTACCGATTATCACAAATCGGTTGAAATCTTATGTTATATTGACTGTTTTATAATGTATTGTTTTTCGTTCTTATATGTAGCTAATAAATCATCATTATTCAAGCTGCATATAGGAAATGTCCGGCATGGGCTAAGTTCGCTCCATCCAATATCTACCGGACACGTTCATTATAACATGTATACAATGTACAACAAAGGCTAAAAGGGCTATAAAGCTATATCAAATAAGGATATAGCGAGCATAGGCCATGTCTTTTTCTATAGAACAGTCAACAAACATGCAAACTATCAAGGTATAACAACAATGAGTTTGATGCATAGTACTGACGAGTTTTTGACGTTTTTTAGTACGGTAATATACATTTGGCTAAGACTATAGAATATAAAGGCTCGTCAGCCTCTTCCGTACAAGCAAAAAGAGCCATAGCGAAATACAAATACTCTGTTTTCGCTACAGCTCATTTATGTTGTGTTTCGATGACCATATATCAGATGGCCAATACACTAATCTTCTACAGACACCAATTCGATTTTGAAGTTAAGTTCTTTGCCGGCCATTTCATGGTTAGCGTCGAAAGTAATCATTTTTTCAGTTTTATCAATTACTTTAGCCGGTACCGGTTGACCTGCCGTATTGGTTAACTGAACACGGTTGCCTACTTCGAGTTTTTCGGAACCCGGTAATTCAGCAATTTCAATTGTTAAAATATAAGCAGGATTTGCTTCACCATAAGCATCGGCGGGCATCAAATGAATGTCTTTTACTTCGCCCACAGCCATGTCTTTAACCGCTTCGTCAAAACCTTTAATCATCATACCGGCGCCGCAAATGAATTCTAACGGTTCGCCACGATCGTAAGAAGAATCAAACTTCGTACCGTCGTTAAAAGTGCCGGTGTAATGTACTTGTACTTTTTTGTTTTCGTTGCTCATAATGTACTCCATTCTGTTTAGAGAATTTCTGAAAAATGTTTGAATCCATTTAATTGTACATTATTTAACTTCCAACTGCAACATCATGCCGTTTTCTTCATGTTCCAAAATATGGCAGTGAACCATGAATACGCCTGGCTTAGTGAAGTGAAGTCTGATACGTACGTGTTCGCCCGGATCTACCTGAATGGTATCTTTAAGACCTTTTTCAGCAGCATCTACCGGTTGACCGTTACGGGACAAGACTTCGAACTGAACACCGTGAACGTGGAACGGATGCATCATGCCCATCATACCCGGATCTGAATTAGATACGTCCCAGATTTCAGTGGAACCCAACTTGCTGGTGAAATCAATACGACCCATGTCGAATTTTTTACCATTAATCATTACGTTTTGAGCCATACCGGACATAACGATAGATTTATCGGCCGGTTTCGTCAAGTCATCGGACGCATTCATATTGTTATAGTTCCAAGCAGCCATGTCCGTGTTTACTTTAGCTTCTGTCGCTAAGGTATCGGCACCACGTTTAAAGTTCAATACGTTGGCTGTACCGTTAGTACCGTTTGTAGTTACCAAGCTTGGCAAGGCCTCTTTATATTTTGAAAAATCAACCAACACTTCAACACGTTCCCCCGGTGCAATCGTAATGGATTGTTTAGGTACCGGCCAAGGCAAGATGCCACCGTCACCGGCTACTTGCATCATAGGACTCATGTCGGATAACTGCAAAGTATAGGTACGAGCATTGGAACCATTCAACAAACGAAGACGTACCATATTGGTTTTTACATCAAAGTATGGATTAATCGTGCCATTTACTACGAGGGTATCACCATATACGCCGTCGGCGTTATAATCTTTCTCATAATCCCATTGATTATCGGCCGTGAAGTTACGGTCCTGAATAGCTACCGGGATATCGTCAACACCATAAGTGTGCGGTAAGTTCAAAGCCCCTTCTTTGCTGTCATCTACGTAAATGAAACCGGCTAAGCCTTTATACACCTGGCTGGCCGTTAAGCCCATGGCATGCGGATGATACCAAGCTGTATTGGCTGACTGATCAACAGTAAACTCAACTTCGCCGGTGCCACCATTAGCGGCAATCGGATAATGAGGACCGCCGTCAACATCGGAACGAACTACCATGCCATGCCAATGATACGTTGTTTTTTCAGGCAATTCATTTTTTAATTTAATCGCTACTTTTTCACCTTGCTTCATATATAAAGTAGAACCGAGTACGCTACCGTTATAGCCATAGGTATTTGTGAGAGCACCATCTTTAATGGCTGTTTTGCCTTCTTGAGCTACCACTTCTAAATGACGCACCCCGTTTGCATCAACCGTCCCTTTTTGCATAGGGGGTATAGCCAATGGTTTTTCAGCCTGCTGTACTTGCTTCAAAGCAGGCACATCATCAACGCCGTGCATATGGCCCATCATACCACTCATACCATTCATCATGTTTGTGCCGGTCATGCCCATCATGCCACCGTTCATGATGCCCATACCGGACATCATGGAGTGCATGGAGTTGCTGTCCATGGAGTTTTGGCCATTCATCATGGAGTGCATCGAACTATTATCTGATGAGTTATTTTGATTATTCATCATGCCATTCACCATGCCGCCCATCATAGAACTCATGTTAGCCGTCATGTTTTGACTTGATGTGCTTGTGGTGCTGTCATAACAGCAATCATTCGTCACCGTGTCATGGGCCGATACTATTGTTGCGCCGCCGGTAACCACAATCGCTACCAAGAGGGCTTTCACATAATTTGAATACTTCTTCATTTCACCGTCTCCAATACTTACATTTTTACTACAACTATCTTAATATTTCACCTGAAAAACAGGATATATGTAGGTCTATACCGATACTAATATATACATGATTTTGAAATAGTATATACCCCATACCAGTATATTATGTTTTTCACCATGTAATCATACCATGATTGTAGGAAAGACTCAACAAGGGGGTATATCTGTATACATCTGTCTTTTGTAGATAATCTTAAACAAATTTTTAACATAAAAAAGCACCCCATGGCCTAAGCCACAGGGTGCTTGATTTGTTAAGCTATGATGCTAAACTTAAATTATTTAAGTTCAACAGTTGCGCCAGCTTCTTCCAATTTAGCTTTAAGAGCTTCAGCGTCAGCTTTAGCAATGCCTTCTTTTACAGGAGCAGGTGCGCCGTCAACAACAGCTTTAGCTTCTTTCAAGCCAAGACCGGTTACTTCGCGAACAACTTTGATTACGTTGATTTTACCAGCGCCAGCGTCTTTCAAGATTACGTCGAATTCAGATTTTTCTTCGCCTGCGCCAGCAGCACCGCCAGCAGCAGCAACAGCTACAGGAGCAGCTGCAGTTACGCCGAATTTGTCTTCGATAGCTTTTACAAGATCATTTAATTCAAGGATGGTTGCTTGTTCTAATTCAGCAACGATGTTTTCAATGTTAAGTGCCATGATTTAGTTCCTCCACTAATTATATTTGGTAGTAATATGTTTAAATTACCGATTATGCTACAGTTTCGTCTTTTGCTTCGGAAACCGCTTTTACAGCGTAAGCCACGTTGCGGATTGGAGCCTGAAGTACGGAAAGGAGCATGGAAAGCATACCTTCACGGTTAGGCAATTTAGCAAGCGCTTTAACTTCGTCAGCATTGATTAATTTACCTTCAACAAGACCTACTTTAACGTCAATTGCTTCAGTTTTAGTGTCTTTAATGAAGTTTTCAATGATACGTGCCGGAGCTACTGCATCAGTTTTGGAAATAGCCAACGCAGTTGGACCTTCCAAATGCTCCGCGAAACCTTCAATACCTAATTCATTAACTGCAATGCGAGTCAATGTATTTTTGATTACTTTGTACTCTACATCTTCAGCCAAGAATTTACGGCGTAAATCAGTTACCTGAGCTACTGTCAAGCCATGGTAACCAACAAGTACGGCCCCCTTTGCTTCAGAAAGATTTTCTTTCATCTGTGCAACGATTGCCTGTTTCTGTGTAGTGACAGCCATTAGAATACCTCCTTATAGATTTTGGTGATGCTCTATGTACTATCTTAGCGTAAAAAACGACCTCACCGCCAACGCGATGAGGTCGGAACCGTTCTAAAATAAGAAATCGGTGTCAGCCTCAGCGGGCGGATTTACATCCATTATACATACCTGCGGTCTACAGCTAAGAGAACATATCTAATTATTGTTCCTTCGTAACAGTAGTCAATTTGAATACGTTAAGTGGAACACCAGGGCCCATAGTAGAGCTCAAGGTTACAGATTTAATGTACTGACCTTTAGCTGCTGCCGGTTTAGCCTTAATAATAGTATCAACGATAGTGCGGTAATTGTCAAGCAATTTTGCATCATCGAAAGAAGCTTTACCGATTGCACAGGAGATAATACCTGCTTTATCAGTACGATACTCGATCTTACCGGCTTTAATTTCGTTAACAGCACGAGCTACGTCCATCGTTACAGTACCAACTTTAGGGTTTGGCATTAAGCCTTTAGGACCCAAAATTTTACCTAAACGACCAACTTGGCCCATCATGTCAGGAGTTGCTACAGCAACGTCAAAGTCGCTCCAGCCACCCTGGATTTTTGCTACTAATTCTTCAGAACCTACGAAATCTGCACCAGCATCTTCCGCTTCTTTAATTTTTTCGCCTTTCGCAAATACGAGGACGCGTTTAGTTTTACCAGTACCATGAGGTAAAACTACTGCACCACGAACTTGTTGATCAGCGTATTTAGGATCGACATTCAAGTTGAAAGAGATTTCAACAGTTTCGTCGAATTTAGCAGTCGCAGTTTTCTTAACGAGCTCAACAGCTTCTACTGGTTCGTAGAATTTGCCGGCTTCGATAAGTTTAGCTGCTTCAGCGTATTTCTTACCTACTTTTGCCATTCTAAAATCCTCCTTATGTGGTTTAACGGGAATTCCCTCCCACCGATATGTGCCCTCATTGGCACACGTCGTACGCTAATTAATCAACGATTACAATGCCCATGCTGCGTGCAGTACCTTCTACCATACGCATGCCTTGTTCTACAGTATTTGCATTCAAGTCAGGCATTTTGAGTTCAGCGATTTCACGAACTTTATCGCGACTAACTTTTGCTACTTTGTCACGGTTAGGGACACCGGATCCTTTAGGGATACCAGCTGCTTTTAATAAAAGTACAGCTGCCGGTGGAGTTTTTGTAACGAAAGTGAAGCTTCTATCTTCAAATACAGTAATAACAACCGGAATAGTTAAGCCAGCCTGCTGTGCTGTACGTTCATTAAATTCTTTAACGAACGCCATAATGTTAACACCTGCCTGACCAAGAGCCGGGCCGATAGGTGGCGCTGGACTAGCCTTTCCTGCTTCACACTGAAGTTTTACAATTTTTGTAACTTTTTTAGCCATGGTGATTACACCTCCTTGTGCTCAAAATGTGGTGGTAACGGAAAAATTTCCTCCCACTGGCGACCACCAAGCCGCCTAAAAAGTTTAGAGTTATATTGTATATATTAAAGATCTTTCTCAACTTGAGAAAAATCTACCTCTACCGACGTTTCACGATTGAACATTTCCACATCAAGTTTCAATGTCTGTTTTTCGTGATTGATTTCAGTAATAGTACCTAATCTATCTTCAAAGGCACCGGAAGTAATGCGCACTGTTTCGCCTACTACGACATCAATCGTTTGCTTTGGTGCTTGAT
Organism: Veillonella ratti; assembly: GCF_003992115.1. Classification (GTDB taxonomy): domain Bacteria; phylum Bacillota; class Negativicutes; order Veillonellales; family Veillonellaceae; genus Veillonella_A; species Veillonella_A ratti. The sequence goes on along the minus strand of NZ_RQUX01000021.1, from coordinate 18,055 downwards.
CCAGCCCCTGTGATTTGAGGATATATTCAACCTCGGAATCAGATAACGGTACCGGTTTGGTAGCAGAGCCTACGAAGCCTGTTACACCCGGTGTGTTACGTACTACATACCAGGAACGATCATTTACTTCCATTTCTACGATTACGTAGCCGGGGAAGATTTTGCGTTTTACAACTTTTTTAACGCCATCTTTCTCGTCAATTTCATCCTCAACAGGCACTAAAATACGACCAATCGTATCTTCCATGCCCATGGATTGAACCTTACGTTCAAGATTAGTTTTTACTTTATTTTCGTAGCCTGAGTAAGTATGTATAACATACCATTTCTTTTCTGCTTCCACGGAAAGGCCTCCTATCCGACAACACGCATCAACAACTGGAATAATTCGCTAAAGATAGCATCTACAACGCCGATTAAGGCGGAGATAAATACTACGGTAACGAATACTACAATCGTGTAATTGATGAGCTCTTTTCTTGTCGGCCAGACTACTTTTTTGAGTTCCGCTTTCATTTCGCGCGCCATACGACCTACGCCGCCACGACGCTGCTGCGGTGCTGTAGAATTGGATCCTGCCATCATTTCACATCCTTAAATCATCGGGTTAATTGGATGAAACGAATTATTTCGTTTCGCGATGTAACGTATGTTTACCGCAGAATTTGCAGTATTTCATCATTTCAATACGATCAGGATTGTTTTTCTTATTCTTGTTCGTCTGATAGTTACGTTGTTTGCATTCAGTACATGCCATAGTCACTGCATTACGCATCCGGATACACCTCACTTCAAAATAAACTTGCCTTAAACAAATATGCTTATATAGCCTACCACAGCAGGGCAAGCATGTCAAGTTTTGGGCAACTTAAAAAAGCCAGGCGACCACCTGACAATTTATTATAACAAACTTTACCTACTGTGTCTATAGTTTAAATCTAATTTTTTCACAAAATTTTCGGCTCGCCTGCAAACCGTACTTCCCACCGAATATTCTCGAATATTCTACTAAATCTTCAGTTTACACGGTAATCAAACTTCCCACCGAAACAAAGAGCCTTTACCATCGGCTTATACCGGGCAAAGACTCTTTATCGTCATTTACAATTACATATCTTACGCTATTATTAAAACTTAGTCAATAGATACGATACGTTCTGCTTTTTCTACTTTAAAGGAGAAATAATTAGGATTATTGTTATGTTCCAAGAACAAATTTTCACCATCAAAGCGACCGCGCCAACCCACTACGATTGGATACATGGTGCTGATTGTCTTTAATAATTCAATAGGCTTCAAATTTAAGATTGGTGCAAACAATACATTAACATTATCCAGTAAAATTACATCGGAACCGCACGCCTTTAGAGCTTCACACATAACGTCCTTCGCCATATCGGGACGTAAATCGCGAGCTACTTCCAAAAACTCATCGTCAATAAGTTCTTTTGCTTCAATGTACTTCCAACCGTCTTGCTCTGCCAATTCGCGGATTAATTTACTTTTCCCGGAGCCGGGACCGCCGACAATAAATAAAATCCGTTCTTCATCCGCCTGCAGAGAATTCCATCGTTCTTTGATGTCCTGTGCTGTTACCATGTGTCATCCTCCTTTACCGAAAGCCTACTTACTCAATTCTTTGTTAGGTCTGTCTGACAACATTACCGTTTTTATAAAATTGTCTTTCTCACCCACTGTAAACAACAAATAGCTGTATGCCGAGTCAGGGTTCTTGTAAGTATATATCATGAGCGGATCGCCGTTAGCCGCGGTATCCGTTTCCACGCTCGTAGGCATGCCATATAAATATAACAATAAATACTTACTGTCGCCAATCGAAATGCCGCGGCGCGTCAAAGCCGTGCTTTTGGTAATCATCGCCCGCACTACCATCTGATTTTTGTCATAGCCTACCAAAACATCGTCGTAGGCAATGAATTCATCGTCATATAAAAAGCCTCGTTGTTGCCATTGTTCATCCTGATTCGAAACGAATGGTTCATTCACCCGATAGCCCATGAGACTAAAATCATCAGCCGTCAATTGGTTGGCTTTGTAATACTGTTCCTGCACAGCCGGTAGCTTAAGACGCGACCACACCTGGCCGTCAATCATATCGATAGCGCTTACTTTATTATTCTTTAGTGTAAACACTAAATACTGCGAAGACGGAGCATTAATACCATTAGTTGTAAGCGGTGTGCCTTCTCTATTATCATTATCTTTCGCCACAGGCGACGCAAATTCCTTCTTACTTTTTACAGAATTTTTACTTTTTTCATATTTATAAATAAGCGCTACAGTTCCCGTTTTAGCATCCCGCCACATGCCTTGCGGAGCCCCGTAAGCAAAGAGGATTGTGCCGCGCGTTTTGCCGATACCGATATCGCGAACCGTCTCAGCCGTTCCTTCGGTGATGTGAATATTCGTGATGGTTTGAGGGGCAAACGTATAATCCAGACCTTCACGACGCAAAGTATCACCGTCACCCAAATGACCGTTTAAAGTGCCCGAATTAGGACCGTATACGCCGGTGTACACGGTGAAGCTCCCGTCTTTACCGGTATAGGTGGTAAACATATCTTTCACGGTAATCGGTTTAACCTCCGGTTTTGCGGGACGAATCTTTTTAGATTTCTTAGCGTCATCGGCTAAAAGCTTAATCTCACCAGCGTCCTTTACCGCATCATCAGTACCTTTTCCTGCATCGGTAGAATCAGTCTTAACGGCATTAGTTGTATTAGCTGTATTAGCTGTATTAGCTGCATCAGCTTTCGCATCTTCAGCGGCACCTTTAGTATCACCGTCTTTATCGTCACCTTTTGCAGCATCAGCTTTAGCCGCTTCGTTAGCCTCAGCGCCCTTAGTGGTATCAGCCGTATCAGTAGCCGCTTTAGTGGCCGTAGCCGTTTTATCACCGGCAGCCGCATCACGATCACTCAAAGGACCACCGAGCAATGCTTCCCAATCACTGTCCTTGCCCGTTAAGATTCTAAAATCAGCACCGAGAATCAGCTTGCCGATAGCAAAGTCCTTTTCCGACAAAGCTTCCAAAGAGTCAGCCGTATAACTCTTGCCGATAGCCGTCAAATCAATGCCGGTTTTTTCACTCTCTTGAGCCTCGATACTTTCCGCCAAACGCACCGCCATTTTATTAACGGCCGCCTTCTCCGGTGCCCAAGTATCGGCCGGGTCCATAACCAAATCAGCTGTTCCATTTGCAAAAACTCCGCCCGTTAAGGCACTGCTTATGAGAACTGCCAATGAAATACGCCGTAATTGTTTCATAACTACCCCTTTCGTACCGCTTCTATCTGAGCTTTAAGCCAATCCGTCCATTCGGTTAAACCCGTTTTAGCAGTGCAGCTCACTTCAAAAAGGCTAACCTCCGGATTTAAGTTCTTAATATCCGTAACGGCTTTTTCCTTATCGAACGGAATATACGGCAACAAATCCACCTTATTCAACAACACCGCCTTCGATTCTTTAAAAATCAAAGGATACTTGAGCGGCTTGTCTTCCCCTTCCGTAACGGATAGCACGGTAACCTTCATAGCTTCGCCAATGGCAAACTCAGCAGGACACACCAAATTCCCAACGTTTTCTATAATAATCATATCAAGCTTATCTAAATCCAGTTCAGACAAGGCATCTTCAATCATTTTCGCATCCAAGTGGCAACCGCCAACCGTATTGATTTGCAAAACGGGAATGCCCAATTTATGAATGCGTTCCGCATCTTTTGCGGTATATAAATCGCCTTCAATTACGGCGAGTGAATACTCTTCAGCGAGCTCCTTAAGGGTCGCTTCGAGCAGTGAGGTTTTGCCCGCTCCCGGTGAGCCCAATAAATTAAAAACAAATATATTTTTTTCTTTAAACAAGCGCTGTAAATCAGCTGCAATAGCATCATTTTTGGCCAGCACATTGGTCATAACTTTTACTTCCATAGCTACCTCACTCTTAATCTATATACACGGACCATATCAATCCATATCGATTGACGCCACTTGCAATTCGCGGCCTGTTATGGTGGAAATGGCCAAACTGCCGCAATGAGGACATTTAAATACATAATCGGTGACGGAAAATTCCTTGTCACAATCAAGGCATTTGCCACAAAGCGGTATCATTTCAATTTGCAAAACCGCATTTTCGGCGGCCGTATTTTTAGTAACCGAATCAAAACAGAACTGTAATGCATCCGGTTCAACACCCGACATAACGCCGAGTTTTAATTGAATAGCGTGAATTACGTGGCCCTCATTAGCTTTTAGCGTGTCGAGGGCAATATCAACAATTCCCTCAGCGATTGACATTTCGTGCATGATAGGCCTCGTAAATATTTTCTAATAACATCGTAGTCGTTACCGAACCTACGCCACCCGGTACGGGCGTAACAGCGCCGGCCACTTCAATAGCCGAGGCATACTCTACATCGCCTACCGTCTTGCCGTCTAAATCATTAATGCCTACATCGATAACGGTAGCGCCCGGTTTTAGCATATCACCGGTAATAACATGAGCTCGGCCCACAGCAGCTACCACTACATCAGCTTGCTTTAAATGTTCCTCTAAATTTGTCGTTTTGGAATGGCAAAGAGTAACCGTCGCATGTTGTTCCAACAGGAGCAATGCTACCGGTTTACCTACAACCTGACTGCGACCGACAACGACAACATGTTTGCCGGCCAACGGAATTTTATAATGTTCTAAAATGGCCATACAAGCGAGCGGTGTACAAGGCCAGAACCCGCCTTTACCGGAGCTGGCAAGGCCGATATTGCGCGCCGTAAGACCGTCGATATCCTTACCGGGATCCAGGCTTTCAATAATCACATCAGGGTCTACCTGCGGTGGCATCGGCATCAACGGCAAGACACCATAAATGCGGTCATCTTCATTCCACCGTTTAACAACACTCAGTACTTCCTCTTGGGATGCATCAGCCGACAAATGTTCTACTTCAACACCAAAGCCGGCACTCTTGGCAGTTTTTTCCATAAAACGAGCATACATTTGCGCCGCTTTATCATCGCCTACCAATAAAATGCCTAAACTCAGCACAATACCTTTTGCCTGAAGTTCTGCCAAACGCTCACTTAACACTGCTTTGTGGGCATCCGCCACAGCTTTGCCACGTAATTCAATCATGCCAACGCCTCCTAATTATATATAACAATATCTTTATCGTTTAAAATAAACTGTTACCGCTTCGCCCGCTTCGGCTTCACCACCGGCGGGGATATCCTGAGATACTGCATAACCGGTACCGTCAGGAGCAAATTGTAAACCTGCGTCATGGAGCCAATCGCGCACTTCACCGGTCGTCCAACCGGTAAAATCAGGAATGATAACGCTACCATCAGGCGCTTTTTCAACGCTCGGTTTAGCCGGACGAGTATCACTCTGCCCTTTCAAGTCTTTTTCACGCGTTACCGATGGTGACAACTGGAAGTAACGCACCAGCTGACTCATAATGTCTTTAAAAACAGGTGCTGCAATTTGACCGCCATAGTAGGTGCCGCTCGGATCGTCAATTACAATGAGCGTTACAAACCGTGGATCTTCCACCGGACCCATGCCGATGAAGGACGCAATATAACGCCCTTTTAAATAACCGCCATGCTCCGGATCCAGTTTTTCAGCCGTACCGGTTTTACCGGCAAAATGGTAACCGTCAACGGCCGCCTTATTGCCGCCCCCTTCGGATACTTCTTTTTCCAAAATATCAAGAATTGTCTTGGCCACATCTTCCGGAATCGGTTGACCCGCCGACATATCTTGAGTTATCTCTTCTTCCGAGCCATCCGGATTATTAATACTCTTAATAATATGCGGTTTCATCATTTTACCGCCATTGGCAATGGCACTAAAGGCCTGTACCATTTGGAGCGGGGTAACGTTAACACTTTGGCCAAACGAAATTGTCGCCAAATCAAGCTGAGACATATCATCTAACGACCGGAGCTGACCTTCCGCTTCACCCGGCAACTCAATACCTGTGGCCTTGCCGAATCCGTAAGCCCGGAGATATTTATCCATAATCTCTTTACCGGTCGTAATACCCAACTTAGCCATACCGGTATTGAGGGAATATTTTAAGATTTCCAACAAACGAACCGGGCCGTTGCCTTCGCCATCCCAGTTCTGAATCGTATGGTCTCCCACAACAAACGAACCGGTATCATTAAAAACGGTATCCACAGTCCATTTACCGGAAGCCAACGCCGCCGAGGCAGTCAACGGTTTAAAGGTAGAGCCCGGTTCATACATGTCGGTAACAGCGCGGTTTTTATAAGAATTATCATTCCCTTTATCAAAGTGGTTCGGGTCATAGGTCGGGCGATTAGCCATTGCCAAAATTTCGCCCGTCTTCGGATCCATAACAATAATGCTGGCGCCCGTCGCCTTCGTATCCGCCATGGCTTTATCCAAAGCCCGTTCCGCAATAAACTGAACCGTCGTATCAATCGTTAAGGTGATACTTTTTTCTTTTTCCGGCAAAAACTGCGATAATACAGAGCCAAAAATAGCGGTACCATGTGAGTCCGTAGCAATTAACTCTTTAGTCGTACCACCGCGCAAAGTATCATCCATTTGCATTTCCAAACCGTCCAGCCCTTTATCATCGGTGCCTACAAAACCAAGCACCTGAGCCAACAAATTACCGTTAGGATAGAAACGACGACTTTCATTAACGAAATCAAGGCCTACAAGTTCATTATCCTTTATAACTTGATCAACCGCTTTCGATTTATCCGGATCCATCATACGGTCAAGCCAAATAAACGCTGTATCTTCTTGCAGCCGTTTGACAATGGTCTCTTCCTTAATACGCGTATACGGCGCAATAAGCTTCGCAATTTCTTCCGGCGACTGTTTAATCATCTTCGGATCCGCATACAAGGAACGAGTCACGATACTGATGGCCAAAGGATTCCCGTTGCGATCAAAAATCGTGCCGCGTGGCGATTGAAGTTTACGTTCTTCTTTTACCTGACTTAAATTCTTCGTATCCAATTGACTGTTATCAAACACCTGGAGCCATAACAAACGCCCGGCTAAGAGAACCATTACGCCGGAAAAAATCACGAGAATTAGAAATATTTTATTTTGTAAGGCTTTCTGATCCTTATTAGTAATCATGAATCCCTATTACTCCTTACGTGCTTTACGAGCCAGTTTACGCTTAGCCGCCTCCATTAAGGCCTCCGGTTCATTCGCAACTTGACCGCTACGCACTTGAACTAACAATGCTTGCAATATCTCCCCTGTTTTGTCACCCAATAGGGCCGGCAATTCAGGCCCATACGCCAAATCGCGCGTATGAATCGGCATCGACTCCGTTATCGCCGCCAGGCATTCGCCCATGGCGTATGTACCATCGGTACTGCTATGGGGCCGGCCACAGCCGATAACATCGGCAGCACACACTTCAGCCATTTGCTGTACCGCTTCTTTTAACTCACTGCTTTTACGAAAGCGGCCACTCTGAGCCTCTTTACGCATCCAGCGCCAAGGGTCGGCATCCTGATTATTGGCAAAAAAGTGAAAGCGCATATGACTGCTGACGAGCCATGCTACGCGCTGCACCATCTTTTTGGGGTATTGTAAACGTGTCAAAATAACTTCTGCCATTTGAGCGCCCAATTGATCATGGCCACGGTCCGTAATACGGCCATTGTGAAAACCGCGAATGCCATCCATGCCTTTGGCCACATCATGCAATAAAGCAGCCCAACGCAATGTCAGATCAGGCTTAATCGCCTGCACTACGGCCAAGGTGTGAACCCAGCCGTCATAGGCATGAAATTCCGGTTGCTGCGGTAATCCCACCAAATGATGCAATTCCGGCAAAATCGGAACTAACTCATATTCACCATTCATGAGTACGCGACAGCGACAATCGGCCAAGCCGGACTGAACCAAAACATCAAGACCTTTGGCCGTATGAGGTGTGACCAAGAGTCCGTCCAGTTCCTGACGAACACGCTCCAAGGAGAGCCCTTCTACGCGTTTAAAGTTAGGCGCCATACCATCTAATAAGCTGCGGTGTGGCAAAAAACCGAGCTTGCCCACAAAACGGCAAGCCCTAAATAAACGTAGCGCGTCTTCTTGAAATCGTTCTTCCGCATTACCAATGGTACGCAAAGTACGACTTTTAATATCTTTAAGGCCGCCCACTAAATCTATCACTTCACCCTGAGCGGTCATGGCCATGCCATTCACCGTAAAATCGCGACGAGCCACGTCTTCTTCAAGCGTATCGGCATATACCACTTCTTCCGGGCGATGACTGTCCGCACCATAGCGCTCGCGGCGGAATGTGGCGACTTCATAACTGCCTTCCGGCACCATCACCACAACCACGCCAAAAGACTTACCGACTACACCGGTCGTATTAAAACCGGCCTTAGCCATAATATCTATAATATCATCGGGTCTTGCCTTCGTTACAATATCATAATCATGAGGTGTTTGTTTGAGCACCAAATCTCGCACCGCACCACCAATAACATAGGCTTCGAACCCGGCATCCGCTAAAGCACGCAAAATCCGCGTCGCACCTTGCCAGATTTCACCGCTCGGTTCTAACGTTATTTTCTTTGATGTAAACCAACTCACCCATATCACCTCACTCTTATCACGATAATTTATTATAACATACCCATGTATTGAATTCACCCTTTCGAGGTGGCTGAATAATAAAAAAACGCCTTTATGAGTTTCCTCATAAAGACGTTTTAATGACGCACTCTTACATTTCCGCTAATTGTTTAGCAATGCGACGACCGGTTTCTGTAGTGGCCAAACCACCTTCACTGGTTTCACGCAATGTGCTTGGCAACGCACGACCGATCCGGTCCATCGCTTCAATCACTTCATCAACCGGAATCTGGCTGATCAAGCCGGCCATAGCCATTTCAGCGGCACTAAGGGCATGAACGGCATAAATACCGTTACGTTTTACGCAAGGCACTTCTACGAGGCCCCCAACCGGGTCACATACTAAGCCCAATACATTTTTGAGGCAAAGCGCAACTGCATTAATAGCTTGTTTAGTAGTGCCTTCAAGCATAGCTACCACGGCACCGGCCGCCATTGCGGCAGCGGAACCTACTTCGGCCTGACAGCCGCCTACGGCACCGGCTACACAGGCTTGATTCGTAATAACGTTACCGATACCGGCACCCATGAAGAAACCGCGTAACATAGCCTCATCATCAAGCTTCAACTCTTCGGCTACAGCGCACATCGTACCGGGCATAACACCGCAGGAACCGGCTGTAGGGCAGGCTACGACACGGAACATTTTGGCATTTGCTTCATTAACCGCAATCGCATACGTTAAGGCTTTATAAGCTGTCGGGCTCATTAAGCGCGGCGTATGTTCCAACAAAACGTGGGCCTGTCCGCCGGACATACCGCTCACCGTACGTTTACGGTCTTCAATACCGTTGACAACGGAATCTTTAAAAATCTGAATACGACGCAAAGCTTCTTTCTCAATGGCTTCGCGAGATTGACCGGACGCTTCCATTTCGGCGCGAATTACAATTTCCCACATAGGTAAATTATGGGTATCGCTCAAATGCGCCAAGTCGGCTAATGTATCATATAAATAACTCATTCTGCTACCGCCTTTTCCAAAGGTTCAAAATACATAACGGAGGAAATACTTTTATGATTCTGAATATCCGCCATAACTTGTGTATCAACCGGCTCATCCGTATTGATCAACATAACAGCTTCACAATGCTTACGTTTGCGGAACACTTTCATCGTCGAAATATTAACACTTGCTTGACCAAGGCGGCTCGTTACCCAAGCAATAACCCCCGGACAATCATGATGGAATGTCAAAATAGTAAAGTCTTCACCGGAAATCTCCACTTCCAAATTGTTTACATTTGTCACCAAAATACGACCACCGCCAAGGGAGCGGCCTACAATGCTCATATGATGACCGTCTTTGCTGTAAAGGTCGAATTTAACTTCGTTCGGATGACCGCCTTCTTCAGACGATTCAATGAACTGATACTGCAAATTAGCTTCAGCGGCGTCTTTAAATGCGTCACGAATACGTTCGTCTTCCGCATCAAATCCCAAAAGACCACCTACCAAGGCACGGTCCGTACCATGACCTTTATAGGTTTTGGCAAAAGAACCATATAAGGTTAAATCAACGCGTTCAATGGGCTCTTTGAAAATAGAGCGAGCCATTTTACCTAAACGGGCAGCTCCGGCAGTATGAGAGCTGGATGGACCAATCATAACCGGTCCGATAATCTCAAAGATACTACTCATTTATGTCCTCCCTAAGAAAACATTATCACACCTACACTGTGCATTTCTCACAAACTAATTCAGGGTAAACCCTTGAATTTCCTTAATTTGTATTATACCATAGTTTGTTTCCATAGAATAGACACGGCCATACTTTTTATGCATATTACTTCTTTTAAGATTCTCATTTGCTCATAAAGCCTATTGCTACGCGGTTTGCAAGGTACACAGCAGGTGAACGAATTATTCAAAAAAGTACCCACTGCATAGAAAAATATAAAAAATAGCTCCCTCTATAGAGGGAGCTATGAGAAATTTTAATTGATAGTTACTGAGAAACAGAAGTAATTGCCAGATGGACAACACTGCGAGGTCACACAGTTATTCTGATATCTCAAACACTATTTATCAGACAAATATAACCTATATATTAGTTATTGCCAAGGATAGCTTTCATATCAGCTTCCGGAGTCGTGATTGGGTGTAACTGGAATTTTTCTACCAAGATACCCAATACGTTGCTGGATAAGAATTTTGGCAAAGTAGGTCCGATGTAGATGTTGCGGATACCTAATGCTAACAAGGTTAACAAGATACATACCGCTTTTTGTTCGTACCAAGACAATACTAAAGTCAACGGCAAGTCGTTTACGTCGCATTCAAACGCGCCGGCAAGCGCTACGGCTACCTGAATAGCGGAGTAAGCGTCGTTACACTGACCCATGTCGAGCATACGAGGGATACCACCGATTTCACCAATTTCAAGGTCGTTGAAGCGATATTTACCGCAAGCCAAAGTCAATACAACAGTGTCTTTCGGAGTCTGTTTTACGAATTCAGTATAGTAGTTACGGCCTACTTTAGCACCGTCGCAACCGCCAACCAAGAAGAAATGTTTAATAGCGCCGGCTTTAACAGCATCGATTACTTTGTCGGCAATGCTGAGTACGGTGCCATGACCGAAACCGGTAGTTACTTCGTGACCACCGTTGATACCGGTGAATTCTTGAGCTTCGCTGTAACCGCCGAGTTCAAGCGCTTTTTCAATCACTGCGGAGAAATCTTTTGTACCGTCTTCGTTAGTTTCCACATGTTTCAAACCAGGGAAGCCTACCATATCGGTTGTGAAAATGTTGTCTTCATAAGATTCACGAGGAACCATTAAGCAGTTAGTAGTGAATAAGAAGGCTGCCGGAACGCCGTCGAATTCGTTCTGCTGGTTCTGCCAAGCAGTACCGAAGTTACCTTTTAAGTGAGCATATTTTTTAAGTTCAGGATAGGCGTGGCAAGGAAGCATTTCACCATGAGTATAGATGTTAACGCCTTTACCTTCGGATTGTTCCAATAACATTTTGAGATCATGTAAATCATGACCGGTTACTACGATGAATGGACCAGGTTCTACAGTCAAGGACACTTTAGTCGGAACCGGTGTGCCATAGCTTTCTGTGTTAGCGGAATCAAGCAAGGCCATGCATTTGAGATTGATGTGACCGAATTCCATCAACAAAGCGAGCCATTCATCAGCACTGTGATCTTTAGCAAATTCAACGAGGCCTTTTACGAACCAAGCATCTACTTCAGCATCATCATAGCCGAGTACGGATGCATGCCAAGCGTAAGCTGCCATACCGCGCATGCCGAGCAATAAAGTAGAACGCAAGGAGATGATATCTTCTTCGCCTACCCAAAGAGCTTCCCAATCAAAGTCTTGAGCCGTAGCGTCAATAGCCTGACGAGCTGCTTCTACACGGTTGATGAATTCCTGAACGCGTTCTTCGTCGAAGTTAACGTTTGTTACGCACATGAACAAGCCCTGTTTTAACAATTGATATTCCTTAGCGGAAGCGCCTTTTGCATCACAAGCACGCGCCAAACCGATTAAGGCGGACGTCAACTCATCCTGTTTGTTAGCTACCGGCGCTGTTTTACCACATACGCCTTGTACTGTACAACCACCAGGATTTGCAGACTGTTCACATTGGAAACAAAACATACTCATAATAGCCTCCTTCTTCGGGACTCTCCCGATACGGTACTTTCTTATCACTCGTAAGAAAGCAAAAAATATAAAATACTTGCTTATTACAAAATCAAATTGTCACTTATCGCAAGTTGTTTACTTTGTGACTACATTTAAAGTATAGTATACTTATAGGTAAAAAACTGTAGCTATGGCAACATTTACAAAAATTTTATATTAAGGAGGCTCCTATGCATATCGGATTATCTACTGAACTTGTAACGGAATATCTGGCTGTGCTCAGCAGCAGTCCCTTATTTCGCGACCTTTCGGAAGAACAGTTACGTCGCTTCTTAAGTTCACCGAACTTATCTATATCCAATTATAAAAAAAATAGTTTTATCGCCATTGCCGGCGAACCCATGGAAGGGATTGGCATTTTACTCAAAGGTCATGCTCACCTGACCCGTGAAAACGTCTTAGGCCAGCGAACGATTATGACCGATCTCACACCGTCCGCCATGTTCGGCGAGGCCATCCTCTTTACGGACATGCCCAATTGGCCGGCCACCATCCAAACCACCTTGGACAGTACGGTTTTGTTTTTGCCAAAATCGGCCTTCACCACATCGTTCAACAATTGCGATGCCTGCCAGGTGCAAATTCTGACCAATCTGTTGCATGACATGTCTGAAAAAGCCTTGGCCCTCACCCGTAAGGTTCACTATTTATCCTTAAAAGGGATGCGTGAACGAATTTTCGCCTACTTTGACGATTTATATACTTACCAAAAACAAAACCCCATTCGCCTGCCCCACAATCGCCAAGAAATGGCAGATGTGCTCAATGTATCTCGTACATCTTTGAGTCGCGAACTGGGACGCTTGCAGGATGAAAAGATAATCGAGTTTGAAGGTAAAAAAGTTAAGCTATTGGATTTAAATGCGATTAACGAGTATAGCTTTTAAAAAAGAGTGTACCATCGAGTTTCGACTCGGAGGTACACTCTTTATTTATATACATATATAGTACATCTATAATCTGTTATTTACATATACACAATGGATTTTTTAGAACCAAGGGGACAAATCGAACTCTTCACCAATGGTTACTTTCACATGGGCACGCCCTAAATAGAGTCCCAAGAGGGTCAAGCTGGAATGGCTAAGTGGCATGGAGTCATACATTTCAGCCACTTTAGGCAATACCGGTGAAATGTATTCCAATACCTGTTTGCGTTCGGTTGAGTTAAAATCAACCGGTTTGCTCATCGCCAACCCTAAAATGTGTTGCTGAATTTCCGGATTATCCAAATGAGCCATCTGGAAGTAACGCGGTGCCAAGCCTTCATCAACAACCGCTAATTTAAGAAGCGGAGAGTTTACACTTTTCACCACATAACGGGCATCCAAATAATTACCGCGCAAGGCACGGGTCAATTCGTCTTTGCCAAAACCGGCATAACCGAATACGAGCGGATAGGAATGAACCATAATATCCCAGAAGGTATTACGTTCCGGCTCTTGAATGGAGCAACGAAGATAATCCAATTGACGATACATAGCTTCTTCCCTTGGCAATTCGGACAAGAACGGCTCGATATATTTATCTACATAATGCTGTAGATGTTCCAAGCTGTAGTTATTGGAGTTGCGGGAGTATTGAAGCAATAACGCCAAGGCCATAATCTGAAAATGACCGAGCTGCAAATGCGGCAAGATGCGCAAAGCGTCAAAAGCTACCAAGTACGGCGTACTGGATTTAGGTTGCTGCACTACGTCAACAAAGGCCTCAATAGCGGTTTCCTTCATCCACACCGTCGGCGTTGTAGCGTAGGCTTTTTGCATACAAAGCAAGGCTTCCTGCACCACGATATTTTCCAACAAGGCATTTAATTCACCACTGGCCGTAATACCTAAGCGGTCGAAAGCCGTTTTGGTAATATCCAACACCTGTTCTTTAGTGCTTGCGCTAACGGCACCGAAAGAACTCATGAAGTGCGATGTGCCAAGGGTAATTAAGTCGGACATGTCCGGCTCGCCATAGCCGATATGGCTTGCACCGCGACCGGTGCCATGAGCAACCGCATCAGAACCTGCATGGTCACGCACAATCGGAATGATACGAGTTGCATCATCTGCTACTTCCTCCGACGTTGCTTCAGTCGGTGTCACACGATGAATACGACGCGTTAATTCGCTGTCATCTAAAGCGGCTGTTGGCGGTTCGGTCGGAATTTTAAGCATAGGCTTCGTAATGTCCAAATCAGACACTATGTCACGGTTTAAACTGCTTTCCGCTGAATCATCATGGGCCGAACCGAACCGCGATGCCGACGGTTCCGTCATCGCATTATGGAAATCGGATTCCATTTGACGATTGGATAAAGGCACAAAAGTCGTTGCCATTTCTTTATCGGATGTTTCTTGCTGCCCATTGCCTGCCTCTTGACGAATGCTACCAACTGCACTGCCGGTGCTATAATTGTCTCTATTCTGTTTTGCACCCTCACGATAGTAAGCGGCGCCGTGGTCACGACGTTTACGCTCATAATAATCTCGATTGCTTACATTGTCGGCGACTGCACCGTTTGTCTTTTCCGATTTATCGCTATCGCGAAATACTAAATAGCATACGCCGAAAAATACGACGATAACCCCTAACACTACTAAATATGGTATAAATGCAGACATGTTATTCCTCCTGCTGTAGTTTATTTAGATCATATAGACCACACGATTAATACTTGTCAAAAATCCGTGCCGGCCTTTCTATTTATTCCTATATTATTATATTATGTTACCACATCTTGGGGTATTCGCCAATGAAGATATGACGAAAAAAGGGTCGTAACACAATGCAAGTTAAAACCTACATTATGTTACGACCCAATTTTTCAAAACTAATCAATACCCTTTTAACAATTCATTAAAACATCAATACTTCTTAGTATTTATCCTTATTTTCCGGAACGATACGGACACGTTGGATAGTTGGATTACCATCTTTGTCTTTTCTTACCGTGTCAATACGGATATATTTGAGTTCCGGCGAGAATTCTTTAGCCAAACGACTTAAGGTGTTGTCACCCTTAAGAGCCGCATTAGAAGCCGCACCTGCCATAATGGCACGATACACGATTGTGGCAAATTCATAACGAGTCATCATGCGATCGCCGCCGAAGGTTCCGTCAGGATAGCCTTCAACAATGCCCAGTTCATGAAGTTTAGTCACGTATTCGTATGCCCAATGATTATCAGGAACATCAGGGAAGAGTTCGCTGTTTTCTTCCTGAAGTCTGCCCGGATTTTGACCGGTCAATTGATTAATCAATTCGCTTTGACGATTAATTACAGCATTTTGATTATTAACTAATTCTTCAAGTTTGGCCATACCGGCACGAAGATCTCTCACTTCTTTAGCCACACCAACACGGGAATTAGACACATTGTTGCCTTGACCTAATTTGAAGGATACACCGGCGTTAATCATGTTTTCACCACCGCCGATAGTGCCACCGATGGAGAAAGTCGTATCTTCATTTGGTTTGTAAAAAGCACCAAGCGCACCGGCATTCGCGCCATTATAGTGGCCGTAGCCAAATGCGAAATCCCATTTATCATCCGGATCAAAGTCCTGCGGATGAAGGGCTGCGAGAGCTGCTGCCCCGGCACCGACTTTGTTAATGCGGTTATCTAATTTATTCACCGCACCACCAATGTTATTGATAGCCTGGTCACGTTGTGCAAGTTGACTGCCGTTAATCGCATCGGTGGAACCCGGCGCAACAACACCATCAGCAACACCGCTCACCACATTGTTGCCCATGTTGATATTGCTATCCTGGATAGTAATCGTACGATCACTGTCTACAGTCTTGATGGTAACGCCACTATTATTAATAGTCGTATTGCCGGTTGTTACACTATCAAGGCCGGTTAAGTCCTTGGCAAGTTTAATATCGAGGCCATCACCGTTAGCATTTTTTACGACGCCGATATTACCACTAGATAACTTAGAAGTATCAGCACCACCGTTAAGTTTTAAGGTGTCGCCAAGACCAACAGTCACTTTATTATCGGTACCATCGTCACCTTCGAATACACGGGCGCCGGTAATCTTATCATTAACCGCTTTCAACTGATCTTCCGTAGCCGCACGACCGGACTGAATGTTTTGGCCATCCCACTTAGTATTGTCCAAGCCGTTGAGGTAACTGCCGTTTGCCGGATTCTTGTCACCTGCTGTGTTTTCATGATTACCAAGAACTGCACCGCCTGCGGAAATTTGGCCTTTAGAACCATCCATCTTAACCTGGTTGTCCCCGCTGCCGGCTGTCACAGTTGCGCCGTTACCATCGATGTTAACTTGCTTAGTTGGATCAATCTTATCACCAAGAGTAATATTATCGTTCAAGTTAACTTTGTTATCTTTATCAACGGTAATATTTTTACCGGACTTAGCTTTAGAAGCTTCCGTTGCATTATCAACAATAGTATGGATATCGCCGATGTTAGCACCGTTATTCCAGTTTTCTTGACCTTCTACAGTTGTGTCATAGTTGTTACCAAGACCGCTACCTACGTCCTTGATCACCGTATTACCTGCATTAATGCCATCTTTGTCGATGGAAATGCCGGAATCTTTAACAGTAATCTTGTCAGTAGCAACGCCACCTTTATCGATAGTTGTGTTGCCGGCTGTAATGGAACCATTCTGACCAAGATTCAGATTATCTTTCAAGCCAACTTGTAACTTGCCGTCTTCGGTCACTTTCGTTTCGATGTTTTTATCGCCCGTTACTGTAATCGTCTGACCTAAATCTTGTTTTACAGACTTGCCGTCATCAGCTGTTAAACCGAAGCCGCCGTTTGCTTGACCTTTGATGTCATTAATAGCCGTGTTCAAATCGCCGATATTGGCTGCGTTATTCCAGCTTGCCTGACCGTCTTTAGTGGTGTCATACGTCTTACCGGTTGTGCCACTGGCCACATTCGTAATCTGTTTACCGCCATTATTTAAACCGCCATCAGTAAGTTTTACAGCAGATGTACCACTGCCGATGATAACGCCGCTGTTGTTAATTACAGTGTTACCCATAGTTACAGAGCCTTTATCGGTGAGGTTCAAGTCTTTGTTCAACTTAATCAACAATTGACCATTGTCGCCTTTTTGGCTGGATACGACACCGATATTTCCATCAGTTAAGTCAGCTTCGTTAGTTGCATTGCCTTTTACATTAACTTGATTATTAAGTTTTACAGCAGATGTAGTACCGAAGTCGCCACCGTATTTCATGCCGTCATTCATAGTCGCTACTGTTTGATCATTAACTACGATACGATCAACAGATTTTCCATCTACACCATCTTTACCGTCAAGGCCTTTGATAGTAATCGTCTTTCCATCTGTGCCGTCAGCACCAGCAGGACCCGTTAAGCCGATAGATCCATCCTTGCCGTTAATAACCACGGAAGAACCGTCTTTACCGTTTACACCGATAGAGCCGTCTTTACCGTCTTTACCATCAACACCATTCTTAGCGCCAATAGAAATAATATCTGCTAATTTCAAGTCATACGATTTCTGACCATCCGTTGTAGTTTCTTTTAACTGCAAGTTAGTACCCGCATAAGTTTCTGTTCCCGCTGCAGTACCACCTTCAACCGTTACAACGGTATGTTTACCGGCTAATGTTTCAACATCTTTTAACTGTGAGTAATTTACGGGTTATAGGACATTTTGAGTTGGTAATTTAATCCCAGAGATAGTTAGGATATGGATCAGAGAAATGAAAATCAC
>NZ_RQUX01000020.1 GCF_003992115.1 Veillonella ratti | reverse complement strand
TAATTAATCTCATCATACCTATACTTTTTCAGGTTTATTGTTAACCGAATATCTAAATTTTTCGGTTATCAATAAATTAGATTATCAAATTTTTTAATCATTTACATCAGAATATTTCAATCCAATATATCAATATTTGTCTATTAATTATAGTGACTTTAGTAAGTACAAGTATTACTTTACAAATCGAATATATTAATTTTTTATATCTGTTATCGGTTCATTCTCAAGGGGTTTATTCCCCCGTTTTTTATAAGTATATAAAACGGATGAAGCCCAACCTAAGAGTTGCCAAAAAATTACCGATACCTGATGACTGAACAAATCATGGTCAAACAAGCCGCTAACCGTTATGCCTACTACAACGGCACCGATACCATACTTCACGATGTTACTTATAGTTGCTTTCGGCAAACGTAAAGCATACACAGCATGGCCATATATTGCGACAAAATAGAAGAGTGCGCCGGGAATTCCTATTTCTGCTAACATATTTAGAAACATGTTATGGGCATGATAAATTATCACATCAGGGGCCTGAATATAGTAATTATAATGTGGATATTCAAACCAGAAGGCGTCCCATCCGATTCCCAGAATCGGATAATCCGCAATCATATAGGTTGTACTGTCCCATAAAGCCCAGCGCAACACAGCGGATGTATCGTTGCCGTCGAACAGTGACCAAAGCCTTGACGCCACTTCCCCATGGTAGCAAAAAAGTACAATAGGGATTATTAGTAACGACAAAAGCAAGCGTCGATCGATAGTCAGTCCCCAATACACAACAACGCAGGCAAAGCTAAGCCATATGCCTCGCGAATAGGTTAGGGTCATACAAACCAGGAAAAACAATGCCATCGGCACCATCCAGGCCAATAAGCGCCAGCGCTTTTCTTTAAGCCCTTGAAAAATCCCCGTTCCTACCATGGACAATACAATTAATAAATATTCACCGAATAAATTCGGGTTTTGCAATGTAGCAAACATGCGCCGCTTCAAGAGCGGAAAATGCGCCGCATCCACCCACTGTTTTAATAATTCCATAGACGTCGTCATATATTGATAGACACCAACCAAACAAACAATGAATGCCGACCACATGAAAATACGCAAGAAAACACGCCATTGCTCGGGCTCACGCAAATAGCGATAGGTGAGGAAATAAATACCGCCGTACATGCCTACATTATAAAGCCAGCTGGCCGTTGTCCACATCGGCCGAGCTGATCCGAGAGCCGACAATAAACTCCACCCCATAAAGCCCAACACGCACCACTGAAGCCACGATGCAGGTTTTGACAACGGTCTGTAACGCAAGGTATCCCAAACGCTGAGTAAAAGGGCAATAATGACCAGTGCATCACCAAGCCACGGATGTAAGGGCATAACCAACACCACGGCATACAGGAGTCGTGTAATATAATGTTGCAACGGACGGCCCCCGTCAATAAATACTGCACCTGTCATTACTTCATCCTTTACTGAGCTTTTAACCACTCTTCTGCTTCACCTAAAATATACAAGGAACCGGCTACTACAATGATATCGCCGGCCTGGGTAGCAGCCATGGCTTTTTGCATGCCTTCACTGACAGTTTGAGCCGTCTGAGCTACTCCCGGCACAAATTCAGCCAATTCTTCCGGTGTGGATGTGCGCGGCGTCGGAGCCGGCACCGTAATTACAGTATCGTAAGGGTTTACCAAATCCTCTACAACTGTTTTAACTTCTTTATCTTTTAAGACGGACAACACTACCGTTTTCTGTCTGTCTTTAAATACTTCTTCATACGTTAAGCGGAATGCTTCGGCGCCGCCCGCATTATGGGCGCCGTCAAAAATAAAGGTACGGTCGAGTTTTTTGATGATTTCAAAACGGCCGGCCCAGTGAGCCCGAGCCAAACCTTCGCGCAACGTTTCCTCGCTGATTACTTCATCGCGTTCCATTAAAACACGAACGGCACGGAAGGCACAGGCCATATTAACAGCTTGATGAACCCCTACCATTTTGGTAAACAGCATGTCTTTATGACCACTCTTATCTTCCAAGGTAATCATCTGACCATCTTCAGTGACAGTACGACTGCTGATCGAAAAGTCTTCATTAAACACATACGCTTTAGAATTCAACTCTTTGGCTTTATCCTTGATAACAGCCAATGCTTCCCCTTGCGCCGCCGTTACTACCGGAATGCCCGGTTTAATAATGCCCGCTTTATGAGTAGCAATTTCACGGAGGGTGTTACCGCAATACGCCTGATGGTCCATAGATACATTGGTAATTACGGATACTTCAGGGAAAATCACATTCGTTGAATCCAATAAACCGCCGAGGCCTACTTCGATGACTGCATAGTTAACCTGCTGTTCCATGAAGAACAGGAAGGCAGCTGCCGTCAATACTTCAAATTGAGTCGGTGATTCCGATCCTTTCGCTTCAATTTTAGCTACAGCGTCTTTTACTTTTGCAATCAATTCACCAAACGCTTCTTCGGTAATATTGCGACCATTTACCGCAATGCGTTCCGTATAACTGATTAAATGGGGTGAGGTGAAACGGCCGGAACGATGTCCGCTGGTGGTGAGTACCGAATCGATATACACCGTAACGGAGCCTTTACCGTTGGTCCCCGTCACATGGACGGTTTTATAAGACCGTTCAGGATGCCCCAATTCGTCCAATAACGCATGAATGCGTTCCAAACCGGGTTTGATGCCAAAGGATGCACAACTGTCTAAATAGGCCACTGCCTCTGCGTACGTCATGATTACCTCCTATAAGGTTTTAAGAAACTCTTCACGTTCAATAACAGCTTGTTGTTTTTGCTGATATTCAGCCAATTTGGCTTGTTCTTTTGCAACTACATCTGCCGGAGCCTTGGCCACGAAGCCCGGATTACCTAATTTACCTTCTAAACGAGCAATTTCTTTCTTAAGTGTTTCTTTTTCTTTCGTCAAACGTTCCCGTTCTTTGGTTACGTCGATTAAGTCTTTGAGTAAGAGATATACTTCAAGACCGTTAACTACCGTTACGGTAGCATTTTCAGGTTTCGCATCATCGGCACCCAAAATAGTTACCGATTCAGCCCAGCCCAAAGTCTTAAAGTAATCCTGATGTTCGCTTACCATAGTGCGTAGCGATTCATCAGTGACAGCTAAAATAACGGCACTGCGTTTACCCATCGGTACATTCATTTCGGCGCGCATATTACGAATCCCTTTAATGGCATCCATCATGATGTTCATTTGCGCAGCAGCGGTGCTCTGATCACCGAACGGTAAAGCCGTTGGCCATGGAGCCACTACAATGCTTTCCCCTTCATGAGGGAGATGCTGCCAGATATGTTCTGTAACAAATGGCATAAACGGATGCAATAATTCGAGCATATGACGCAAAATAGTTACCAATAAGTATTGAACTACCGCACGGTCACGACCGCCTTCTTTATTATAAAGACGCGGCTTAGCCAATTCGATAAACCAATCGCAATAGCTGTTCCAAATAAAATCATAAACACCGGCAGCTGCTTCACCTAACTCAAATTTATCGAGATTATTGGTGATGGTGGCCACAGCATTATTGTAGGTATCAATAATCCAGCGATCTGCCAACGTAAAGTCTTCTTCACTAGGAACAAACTCAGGATCGTAATTATCTAAGTTCATTATAACAAATTTTGCGGCATTCCAAATCTTATTTGCAAAATTTCGATTAGCTTCTACGCGTTCCATGTAAAAACGCATATCATTACCCGGTGTATTGCCGGTTACCAATGTAAAGCGAAGTGCATCGGCACCGTATTCGTTGATAACATCAAGCGGATTGATACCGTTGCCTAAAGATTTACTCATTTTACGGCCTTGGCTGTCGCGTACGAGACCATGAATGAATACATGTTTGAATGGAATTTCTTTTTCAAATTCGAGACCCATGAAAATCATGCGGGCAACCCAGAAGAAAATAATGTCATAACCGGTTACCATTACACTGGTCGGATACCAATGAGCCAATTCCTTAGTCTGTTCCGGCCAGCCCATAGTCGCAAACGGCCATAAAGCGGAGCTGAACCAAGTATCGAGTACGTCTTCTTCCTGATGAACATGACCGCCACATTTAGGACATTCCGTAACATCGTCCTTAGATACAATCACTTCATCACAATCATCACAGTACCAGGCTGGAATGCGATGGCCCCACCATAACTGACGGGAAATACACCAGTCACGGATGTTTTCCAACCAATTGGTGTACGTTTTGGTAAAACGTTCCGGTACGAATTCGATATCTTTATCTTTAACAACTTTCAAAGCCGGTTCGGCAAGGGGTGCCATTTTTACAAACCACTGTTTCGATACGAGCGGTTCTACGATGGTATTACAACGGGAGCAATGACCTACACTGTGTTCATGGTCTTCTATTTTGGCAAGGAGACCCTGTTCTTTAAGTTCGGCTACTACTTGTTTACGAGCGGCTTCACGGGTCATACCTTCAAAATGGCCGGCTTCGCTGTTCATAGTCGCATCAAGATTCATAACTACGATAGATTCGAGGTTATGACGTTGACCCATTTCAAAGTCGTTAGGGTCATGAGCCGGCGTAATTTTTACACAGCCCGTACCAAAGCTTGGATCTACATAATCATCGGCAATAACCGGAATTTCACGATTTACGAATGGTAATAACAATGTTTTACCGATAATATCTTTATAACGATCATCTTCAGGGTTAACAGCTACGGCCACGTCACCGAACATAGTTTCCGGACGGGTTGTAGCAACCGTTACGAAGCGACCTTCTTCACCGACTACCGGATATTTGATGAACCATAAATGGCCTGCTTCATCACTGTGCTCAACTTCAATATCACTGAGAACGGTATGACAGCTTGGGCACCAGTTGGCAATGCGTTCACCGCGATAAATAAGACCTTTTTCATATAAGCTTACGAATACTTCGCGAACAGCTTTGTAGTAGCCTTCGTCCAAAGTAAAGCGTTCACGGCTCCAGTCACAGGAAGCGCCTAAGCTGCGAATCTGTTTAACAATGGTGCTACCATATTCTTCTTTCCATTGCCAAACACGTTTAACGAACTCTTCACGACCAAGATCATAACGTGTCTTGCCTTCTGTTTTCTTAAGGTTCTGTTCTACTTTTACCTGCGTAGCAATACCGGCATGGTCGGTACCCGGCATCCAAAGCACATTGTAACCTTGCATACGTTTGAAACGAATCAAAATATCCTGCAATGTATTGTCGAGCGCATGACCCATATGAAGTTGCCCCGTTACATTAGGCGGTGGCAATACGATACTGAACGGCTTTTTACTTTCATCTACTTCTTCGTGGAAGTATCCCTGTTTTTCCCAAAATTCATACCAATTCTGCTCAATTTCCCCCGGATTATAGGTTGTTAAATTCTTGAACTCACTCATCTCAAGTTCCTCCTCTATGATATAAAAAAAGCCCTCTCGTCCATTAGGACGAAAGGGCTTAACTTCCGCGGTACCACCTAGATTATTGCCGTTGCAATCACTCATTACCTCTAACGGGGTTAACCGGACAAAACTACACACAATTCAAAGATTGCTTCATCAAGTCAGCTCAAAGGCTACCCTCTTCCTTTCACGTACGTTGCTCGCACCTTACCAACGCTCTCTGCCACGCTATGAGAAGATTTTTCCTTATCTCAGCTTTGTTATACAAATATCAATTAATACGGCTGTAATCATACGGTAATCAGGCCCTACCTGATATACGAGAATTTAAACAACTGTATCTCTACTCATAATATCTAAAAATGTCCAACCTGTCAATTTTTACTTACCGTTTCATCACCTTGGCTACCATCCAGAGACTTAGTTCATAAAGAATAATCATCGGCATGGCAATCATAGTCTGCGAAAACATATCCGGTGTCGGCGATATAAATCCCCCGATAACAAAGGACAGGAAGATAAAGATTTTTCGTTTGGAGCGCAAAAAATCCGACGTAATCAGATTCAGTTTGGCCAAAATAATCATAACAATGGGCAATTCGAATATGAATCCGAAAGGTAGCACAAAAGCTATGACAAAATCTAAGTATTGCCCGATAGAAAATAGAGGCTGCAATTCATCGGTGGCAAAACCAATGAAAAATTTAATGGCCACCGGTAATACCAAAGCATAAGAAAACACGATGCCAATAGCAAACAGCATAATCGCAAACGGTAAGAACCAATTGGTTAATTTTTTCTCTTGTTGTGTTAGTGCCGGAATAACAAAGACCCATATTTCATAGAGCCACACCGGTGATGCTGCAATAACGCCGGCCACAAAAGCTACTTTCATATAGGTAAAAAAAGCTTCCGTCGGGCGCATATAGTACAGCTTACCGGCCGGCGCCACAATCATGGCCAATATATCATCTACATAATAATAGGCGACACAAAAGCCCACCAAAATAGCGAGGACCGAAATAATTATCCGCTTACGCAGTTCACCCAGGTGACCTACTAAGGACATGGCTTTATTTTCAGCCATAATCTGTTCTTCCAGCGGTGTATACTGCGACTCAGTCGCAGCGAGATCAACAGTCGCTACATCACCGGATACAGCCTTCAACTCCTCAGCCGACGCTTCGTCATTTACTTCACCGCGGCGAATTCGTTCGGCTGCCTTTAGGCGTTCTTTTTGCGCCAAAACACTATTCAAGGAAGGCTTTCGTTTCGGGTCATTAAAATCACGTACCTGAAACGATTCCATATATTACACCTTTCTATCAGCCAATGAATCCAATACTTCATAAAGGACAGCTTTACCGGCAAAATCAGGCAAAGCCTCTAATGCTTCGTGGGCATCACGACGATAATCAGCTTCCAATGCTTCTGCATTGGCCACCCCGCCTTGAGCCGCCACATAAGCAATCAGTTCATCCGGCGCCTGACCGTCGGCAATAGCTTGCACGGCTTTAGTGACTTCCGCTTTATTGGCCTCGTTAATGACAGATAATAACGGATAGGTAATGAGACCTTCACGTAAGTCTTTGCCCACCGGTTTGCCCGTTGTTTCAGCAGTAGCAGCATAGTCCATGATATCATCAGTAATCTGGAATGCCATGCCCAAGCCATGCCCGTATTGTTTTAATAAACGAATTTCGGATTCCGACCATTTACCGAGAATACCGCCCAATTCCAAACAAGCTTCTATAAAATCAGCCGTTTTCTTTTGGGTCTTCGTCAAATAACGTTCAATGCCCTGATCAAGACGATATACATCTTCCATCTGCATGAATTCCCCTTCCACCAAGGCGGAAATAATAAACGAGAAAACATGTAAACACGCTACCGAACCAATTTGTGCCACCACATCAAACGCTTTGGCAAATAAGTAGTCACCGCTTAAAATGGCTACCTTATTGCCCTTACTGCAATGAATGGCTTTGGCTCCACGGCGCACTGCTGCCTGATCGAGCACATCATCATGAATCAATGTGGCTAAATGCAGCATTTCTACAGCTGCGGCAATACGGACACGATCCGCTTCCGATGCTTCACCGGCACCGGCTATAAGCAGACATAACCGAGCCCTTAAGCGTTTACCGCCGGCCGCCGAAATGGGGCGAATTAAGCGGTTAAAATCTTCAGAACCGGTTTGCAAGGACTCCGCCAAATAGGCTTCCACTTTTACGAGGTCTGCTTTTACTTGTTCAATTAATGCCAGTTCTTTTTCCAAACTCATTCGTCGACCCCCACAATCACTTGATTAATACGCTTCAACAACAATTCACGGCCTGTATGCTTAAGCGAGCTGTACGGAATAGCCGGTGCTTCACAAGGGAAATTCTCCTTAATAAAGCGCATGTTTTGTTGTCGTTCCTTACTGTTTAATTTATCAACCTTCGTCACCACAATTTGTAACGGTACCCCGGCCTCACGAAGCCAATTGAAAGCTTCTTGATCGATTGGTAATTCCGGATGACGACCGTCTACCAACAAACAGAGCAACATCAGTCGTTCTGATTGTAAAATATAATCGGCAATAAAGGAAGACCATATATTTCGATTACTCTTATCAGTTTTTGCGTACCCATAACCCGGCAAATCCACCAAGAACCACTCATAACGGCGTTCTTCGGTTTCACTGATATCCTCTTTAGACGTAATTGTGAAAAAGTTTATCGTCTTCGTTTTGCCGGGCTGGCCGCTCACCAAGGCAAGGCCTCGGTGATTGCACAGCGAGTTAATCAAAGAAGATTTGCCCACATTGGAGCGGCCCAAGAAGGCCACTTCCACCGTATCTCCTTCCGGATATTGGTCGGGGCGTACGGCAGAAGCCACATATTTGGACGCAATAATACGAGGCCCTTGCGGCTCTTTACGGGTATATACAGGTTTTGGTTGTCTTGGTGTGTTTTTCTTCTGCTTCATCATTTTACAAATGCTCTTGCTAACACTTCATCCATTGTTTTTACCGGCGTAATTTTAAGGCCTTCAATAACAGATGTCGGCATCTCTTCAAGGTCCTTAATATTGCCTTGCGGAATCAATACTTCTTTAATACCGTAGCGTAAAGCTGCCAATAATTTTTCTTTCAAACCGCCAATCGGCAAGACGCGACCGCGCAAAGTAATTTCGCCGGTCATAGCTAAATCGGAACGAACTTTACGGTTTGTTAAAGCCGATACAATAGCCAATGTCATGGTAATACCGGCCGACGGACCGTCTTTAGGGGTGGCCCCTTCCGGTAAATGTACATGTAAATCCATTGTTTTATGGAAGTCTGCCGGAATATCTAACTCCTTCGCATTATGGCGGATGTAGGATAAAGCGGCTTGACCGGATTCCTGCATGACTTTACCGAGGCTGCCGGTTAAGGACAACTTACCGCTACCGGGCATAGTGGTCGCTTCACAAGGAAGTACTACACCGCCCACGGAAGTCCAAGCAAGGCCGCAAACGAGGCCGACTTGCGCGTTCTTCTCCCGTTCCTGTTCCAAATAGATTGGCGCTCCCAAATAGTTGGACAAGTTTTTAACGGTTACACGCGGTGTTGCTTCCGAACCATTGATAATTTCAAAAGCCAATTTACGGAAAATCTTGGCAATCGTTTTTTCCAAAGTACGCACACCGGCTTCGCGAGTATATTCGGAAATTACTTTGCGAAGTACCGCATCGGATAATTTCACATTATGACCGCTTAAACCGTTTTTCTTAATTTGTTTCGGCACTAAATAACGTTTAGCGATTTCCAATTTTTCATCTTCCATGTAACTGGATAATTCAATCACTTCCATGCGGTCCATCAAAGGAGCCGGAATATTGCCCGGTACATTAGCCGTGGTAATCCAGAATACATCGGAGAAGTCAAATGGGATTTCAATAAAATGATCGCTGAACGTCTTGTTCTGCTCAGGATCGAGCACTTCCAATAATGCGGACGAAGGATCACCTTTATAATCGGAAGCCAATTTATCAATTTCATCCAACAAGAATACCGGGTTACGGGTTCCCGCATTCTTAAGGCCCTGAATCATACGGCCCGGCAAAGCACCGATATAGGTACGACGATGACCGCGGATTTCTGCTTCATCACGAACGCCACCTAAGGAAGCGCGGATAAATTTACGATTCATGGCTTTAGCAATAGACGTAGCCAAGGATGTTTTACCAACCCCCGGAGGTCCTACCAAGCAAAGAATAGAGCCGCTCAAGGAATCGGATAATTTACGAACCGCCAAGAATTCCAAGATACGTTCCTTAACCTTTTTAAGGCCATAGTGATCATGGTCTAAAATCTTAGCCGCTTCGCCGATATCAAGACGATCTTCGCTTACTTTATCCCAAGGTAGGGACAATACCCAATCGAGGTAATTGCGCAAAATATTTGCTTCCGGCATCATGGACGGCATACGGCTGTAACGACTGATTTCTTTTTCAATACGTTCACGCACTTCGTCGGACACATTAATTTTCTTAAGCTGTTCACGCAATTCTTCCGCTTCTTCATCAGGGTCGGATTTATCGCCCAATTCATTGTGAATTACACGGATTTTTTCACGCAAGAAGTATTCTTTCTGCGCTTTTTCCATCTGCTGACGCACTTGGTTATTAATGGAGTTTTCCAAATCAGAAATTTGAAGTTCCATATTTAAAGCGCCTACAACCATATTTAAACGACGTAACACATTGAGTTCGCTCAAAAAGCTTTGACGCGTAACGAGTTCCGTCTGTAAGAATTGTACAATTTGGTCAGCCGTTTCGGAGGCGTCGGTGCGCTCCATAACACGGCGAATTTCATCTTCCGTAACAAGTTTGGTTTCTTCAGCCCATTTCAAGAAATTGGACTGAGCCAGACGACGATAGGCTTCAATTTCTACATGATCGTCATACTGGGAAACCAAAGTTTCCATAGTGGCGCGATAATATACGCCACTTTCATCTATATCAACCACTTTAGCGCGGGCAATACCTTCAACTAAAATGCGAACCAAGCCCCCCGGCAAGCGTAGCATTTGTTTGATTTTGACGATGGTCCCTACTTCGGCAATATCCTTTTGTGTCGGGTTCTCCACTTCGTCATCTAATTGAGCGGATACGGCGAGCAAACGCTCATTAGCCATGGCTTCTTCAACGGCCCGAATGGATTTGTCACGACCGATGTCCAGTCGAACTTCTACTTTTGGGAACACTACCATACCGCGTAACGGTACTAAAGGCAGCGAAAAATTCGTCTCACTCATATAGGCTCCTTTTCAAGTTTATATTTACAAAAAGAAACTCATTCCAAAGGAAATGAGTTTCTTAGACTTACAATTAATTCATGCCCTTTACGGCAGACTCATTCTTGAGTATAGGTTCAGCTGTGCCTTTCACAGCATCACGGGTAATGATACAGTCGGTAACACCCTTTTGCGAAGGAATATCATACATGACTTGCTTCATTACTTTCTCAATGATGGATCGTAATCCACGAGCTCCCGTATTACGCTTCATTGCTTCAGCCGCAATTTCCTCTAAAGCATCTTTCTCAAACGTTAAGGATACATCTTCCAAAGAGAGCATCTTTTCGTATTGTTTCGTTAATGCATTGCGAGGCTCTGTTAAAATGCGAATTAAACCTTCCTTATCTAAAGGATCGAGCGTTACCATTACAGGCAAACGTCCGATAAATTCAGGAATCAGACCAAATTTCTGCAAATCTTCCGGAACAACTTCCTTCAAAATAGCAGATACGTCTTTTTCTTCCTGTTTTTGAATATCGGCACCAAATCCTAATGTCTTCTTAGCCGTGCGTTTAGAAATAACCTTTTCGAGGCCATCAAATGCACCGCCGCAAATGAACAAGATATTCGTGGTGTCAATTTGGATTAATTCTTGGTGCGGATGTTTACGCCCACCTTGCGGTGGCACCGACGCAACCGTACCTTCCAATATTTTTAGCAATGCCTGCTGCACACCTTCACCGGATACATCGCGGGTGATGGACGGATTTTCAGATTTACGAGCAATCTTGTCAATCTCATCGATATACACAATGCCGCGCTCTGCTTTGGCCACATCATAATCAGCAGCCTGAATGAGTTTGAGCAAAATGTTCTCCACATCTTCACCTACATAACCGGCTTCGGTTAAGCTGGTAGCGTCAGCAATGGCGAACGGAACTTCCAGCATTTTTGCCAAAGTCTGTGCCAATAACGTCTTACCGCTACCGGTTGGTCCGATAAATAACACATTGGCTTTCTGTAATTCTACATCATCCACCGTATTATTTACCTGCAACCGTTTATAGTGATTATAAACTGCAACGGCCAAGGAGACTTTAGCAGCCTCCTGACCAATTACATATTCATCTAAATAAGCCTTAATTTCATGAGGCGTAGGTACATGCTTTAATGAAAACCCTGCTTCATCACTATGACCGAGTTCCTCATCAATAATATTCTGACAAACTTCTACGCATTCGTCACAAATATATACATTAGGACCTGCCACTAATTTACGAACTTCGTCGCCGGTGCGCCCGCAGAAGCTACAACGCAACGTTTCTTTTTCGTCTTTTTTCAAGCTGAGTCCTCCTAATTACTTGTCTGTTGCTACAGGACGAGTCAATACCTCATCAATTAAACCGTATTTCACAGCATCTTCGGCACTCATGAAGTTGTCGCGATCCGTATCACGGGCGATAACATCAATCGGCTGCCCACTGTGAGATGCCAATAAGCCATTCAATTCTTCACGCATGCGCAAAATTTCACGAGCATGAATTTCAATTTCAGAAGCCTGACCTTGTACGCCGCCAAGCGGTTGGTGAATCATAACGCGGGCATGTGGCAAAGCATAACGCTTACCTTTAGCACCGGCGGTTAATAATACAGCACCCATGCTGGCTGCGGAACCTACACAAATGGTAGATACATCCGGCTTAATATATTGCATTGTATCATAAATCGCCATGCCGGCAGTTACAACACCGCCGGGGCTGTTAATGTACAAATGAATGTCTTTATCAGGGTCTTCCGCTTCCAAGAACAGTAATTGTGCAATAACAAGGTTAGCCACATCATCATTGATAGGACCGCCCAAGAAGACAATTCTGTCTTTTAACAAACGAGAATAAATATCATAGGAACGTTCGCCACGTCCGCTTTGTTCTACAACGATTGGTACATACATAAAATTTTTACCTCATGGGTCCATGTACCTATATAGCCCGTGGATTATTTATCCTGGGATTCTGCGCCTTTAGCCTGTTCGATGATTAAACGAGCGGCTTTTTTACGAGCTACAGAATTTCTCAACATAGCTACACGGCCTTCTTTAACAATAATATTCATAACTTCTTTAGGATCTGCCCCGAATTGTTGAGCCATCATGTAGATTTCCATGTTCATATCTTCAGGTTTTACTTCTACATTTTCAGCTTTAGCAATTGCTTCCAATACTAAATCGGCGCGAACGTTTTCAGCTGCATTAGCTTTGTATTCTTCGCGAAGGCTTTCCATAGTTTTGTTGGAGAATTTCAAATAGTCTTCCAATTTCAAGCCACGGCCTTCCAAATTCATAGCCATTTCTTGAATCATCTGTTCAACGCGATCGTCTACCATGATTTCAGGAATATCTACGGATGCATTTTTAACTGCTTGTTCAATAATAGCAGCATTGTAAGCATCGATAGCACGATGTGCAGCGTCTTCTTCCATGTTTTTGCGAAGATCAGCTTTTAATTCTTCCATAGTTTCATAAGAGCTGGCTTCTTTAGCGAATTCGTCGTTCAATTCAGGCAATTCTTTGCGTTTAATGTCGTGAACATGAACTTTGAATACAGCTTCTTTGTTAGCCAATTCTTTTACAAAATAATCTTCAGGGAAGGTTACTTTAACTTCTACATCATCGCCGGCTGCATGACCAATCAATTGATCTTCAAAACCCGGGATGAAGCTGCCGGAACCGATTTGAAGCGGGTAGGATTTACCTTCGCCACCGTCAAAAGGTTTACCGTCGATAGAACCGGCAAAATCGATAACAGCAAAGTCATCTTTCTGTAATTTAGCATCTGCATCAGCTACTACCATTTTAGCTTGCTGGTTGCGGATATTATCTAACTGTTCCTGAATCTGTTCATCAGTTACCGTAGCATCCTGTTTTTCAGCTTCAAGGCCTTTGTATTCGCCAAGAGTAACTTCTGGGCGTTTAGTAAGAGTGGCTTTGAATACTAAATCTTTACCTTCTTCAAACGTTACGCGTTCGATTTCAGGTTCACTTACAGGAATGATTTCATTAGCAGTCAAAGCTTCTTGGTAAGCGCGACCGGCAATTACGTCAAAAGCTTCTTCCAAAATAGCTTCTTTGCCGAAGTTCATTTCTAAAATACGGCGAGGTGCTTTACCTTTACGGAAGCCCGGAATATTTACCTGGCCGGCAATGCGTTTTACAGCTTGCTGAATACCTTTGGTTACGTCTTTAGCAGGTACTTCGATTGTTAAGGTTACCTTATGTTGATCAACAGGGGTTACAGTTGCATTCATGAAAATATGTCCTCCTTGAGGGCTAAATGCCCAAAATTTCTGTTTTATAATATTGCATTCCTTATCTTATCATAAAATTTGAATGTATGCAATTTTATGTGATAAAAGTAGCGATTTTATTTTAATTTTCTTTCGCAATCAATTCCATTACATCGCGGCGACTGAACACGCCCACTACCGTGTTAGTTTCATCAACTACCGGCACGGTCTTCAAATGTTTTTCCAGCATAGTGGCCACTACACCTTCCACTTCATCTTTTGGCGAGCACGTAATAACTTCGGTAGTCATTAATTCTTCTACATGAGCGGCCAAGAGTTTCTTGAACTGAGCGTTATATTCGCCAATGCCACTGTAATAGATGCTGGCACCCAAAACATTGACATAGTGCGGTGCATGAGGGCGAATCTTTTTATAAAGTAAATCCCCTTCTGTGATGATGCCGATTAATTTATTATCTTCATCCACTACGGTCAAAGCGGCTACCTGATATTTAACAAGCAACTTTGCTGCTTCATTGATTGACAACTCTTTACTGATTGTTGCGGGATATTTGTTCATAGCTTCAGCGATTAACATAGGATTACCTCCCTCACTACAAAATTTACTATTAGTGCTGAATGTAAAAGCATCGAATTCTAAGTCTGATTGTAAAAACTTTAAATCATTTAATTTCAAACCCTTTAATTCTGCACTAATCGCAATTACAACTTATATATATATCTTTGACAATATAGTCGTAAAATCCTGCTATATAATTTATTTTTATCTTTATTTAGTGCAAAACAAGTGTTTATTTTAGTACAAAATAAGCAATCACTGCCAACACAATGACGGCAAATACAATGACAACCTGCCACCCCCGGCGATTGCCGCCTTCACCGCCTTCATCAACGCCGATTAAATTGCCGTCCTCATCATAACGATTGCGGTACTGTCCTTCCAAGTCGTCATAGTCTCTTACATCTTCCACCTGTTTCTTATAGCGTCGCGCCGCAACCTGCCTGGCACGCTCCTGCACATCAAGTTCCATCTGACTTACTTGAAGTGTGGTAAGATCCTTTTTCAAAGATTCCAAAAGGCCGCTGATGAATACGAGGCGCCCTTCCAAAATTTTGTTTACATCAAACGATCGTTGGAGCCATGACTGGTAAGCTACCTTCAATACCTTATGATTCGCATCTCCCGCTGTACCTTCGGTTTTGATGAGACTCGCCGTTTTGCTTTCACTCGCCAAGGCGTCCAAAAATGTCTGTGCATAGCGACTGAACTCAACCAATAACTTCGTCAAATCGCCGCTTTGCATGCCCAACTCTTCTTTGCGATGCATAATGTATTGTGGTGTAAAATTGCCTTTTTCCAACTTTTGAATGGACATAGCCGCATCAGCGTAGGCCCCTAAAGTTGAATTCACTATGCGGGTCGTATTCGCAACCTCTTCCAACGTTTTTTGCAAAAAATCATTCCGTTCTTTCAGTTCCGCCGCAACTGCTATCTGCATATCAAGGGCGGCTACAGCTTCGGCCAATACAGCGGCCTGTTGCTGTAATAAGGCCAGATTATTGTGAATGATCGTCTGCGCCGTCTTAGCGGCATCAATATAGGTTCTATAAAATCCGTCACTGCCCTCGTTCTGTTGCACCTGCCAGAGCGTTTCCAGACTCGGCATGCCACTGAAATTGGCATTTGCTTCATTATTCGTTGTATCTACTTTATCTGTCACTCTATTACCTCCATCTGCTCCCTTACCAATGATAAGGTTCATGACGATTAATTTTACAAGCGCGGTAAATCTGTTCTACCAATAAGAGCCGCACCATTTGATGGGTAAAGGTCATGGGGCTGAAAGATAATCTTAAATCGGCTCGCGACCTAAGCCCTTCCGACACCCCAAAGGCACCACCGATGATAAAAGTCATCTCACTGATACCTTGCACTTCCAAGTCGGCAATCTTTTCCGCCAAGGCCTCCGACGACATGGTCTTGCCCTTCACGTCCAGTAAAACGACAAAGCTCTTCGGGTTTATTTGTTTGAGCAATCGTTCCCCTTCCTCCGCCACAATAGCCTGACGTTTGCTATCATCGGCACTGGGCAATTTACTTTCATTCAATTCCGTAATTGTCACACCGCCATATACCGTAAGGCGTTTCACAAATTCGGCTACCCCGTCGCGCAGATAAGCGGTTTTAAGCTTGCCTACGGCTAATACGGTAAATTTCATAAATCAGATTACACCTGCCTCCCCGTAATTTTACTAATTCGTTGAATCCGGCAACGTGCCAAGAGTAATGGATACCGTGTGTTCAGCACCATTGCTGAGCACCGTAAGATTCAACGATTCGCCCGGTTTATGATTATCTAAAATTTGTTTCAACTGCATTAAGTTGGTAATAGATTTCTCACCTACCGCTGTGATAATATCACCTTCACTGATATCGCTGTTAGCGGCCGGTCCGTCGCTATAAATACGCGCTACCAATAAACCGTCTGTCTTAAGCTGTAAGCCGTATTTTGCCGCATTTTGTTTATCCAAAAGACCTAATCCCAAATACGCACGAACTACTTTACCTTTTTCAATAAGTTCTTTAACAATCGGTTTTACTTCATTGATAGGAATGGAGAACCCCATGCCTTCAATACCGGTCTGCGAAATTTTAGCACTGTTAATACCGATAACGTCGCCATCCGCATTAACGAGCGCACCGCCGGAATTCCCCGGATTAATAGCCGCATCCGTTTGAATAAGCGGGAATCGTTGCGATTCCATATTGATTGTACGATGCAAAGCACTGATAACACCGGCCGTAACAGTTCCTTGGAATTCTAAGCCTAACGGATTACCGATGGCGATAGCCGGTTCACCAACATGCAATTGATCAGAATCGCCCAAAGTAGCTACTGGCATATTTTCGGTCGGATCAATTTTAACAACCGCTAAGTCAGTCAACGGATCGACACCCACAATGGTACCAGTTTGTGAAGAACCATCACTTAAGGACACCGTAACCTTGCGATTATTCGCCTGCGCCACTACGTGATAATTAGTAACGATGTAGCCCGCTTTATCGATGATAACCCCGGAGCCCACACCTTCACCAACCAATACTTGTTGGTCAAAAATATTACGATCATACACTTTCGTGGTAA
This sequence comes from Veillonella ratti, assembly GCF_003992115.1. Lineage (GTDB taxonomy): Bacteria > Bacillota > Negativicutes > Veillonellales > Veillonellaceae > Veillonella_A > Veillonella_A ratti. The sequence goes on along the minus strand of NZ_RQUX01000020.1, from coordinate 27,798 downwards.
TACCTACCACAGCCGGTCCTGCTTTCTTAACCGCCGACACAATCGCCGTATTGCGATTATCGGAAAGGGGTACCGATTTCTTAGTACCATCGGCAGTGACGGCCGTAGTTTCCTGGGTGATACTCTTAGTGTTACCAAAAAAATTACCCGTCAAATAACCCCCTACAGTGCCCGCAATAATGAGCACTACAGCTAACAGAATAAATAAGCCTCTTCTTTTGTTATCCATAATAAACCTCCTGACTTAAGAATCAGCTACGCACGGATCGTTACCATTTCTTTCGGCTGACCGTGAAAAATTGTTATATCCTGCTTCATTATAAGCCCTTCCGCCGTTAACGCAGTGGTCACCGTATCGGTTACTACAGCTTGTTCATTATTCTTTTCGGAGCGATGAGCCATAACTACTTGCAAATGTTCGGGCCGCTTCATCATGAGTAATGCTTGCGCCGCGTGTTCATTACTTAAATGGCCGTAAGGGCCGGCTACACGTTTTTTCAAATCAAACGGATACGGGCCGTACTTGAGCATTTGCGGATCGTAATTTGCTTCTAAAACCAACAAATCACTTTCATCCATATTTTTTAACATCGTGTCATCCACCAGCCCCGTATCGGTCATAAAGGTCAATTTATGCTTACCGTTATAACAACTGAGCCCCATAGGATCTGCCGCATCATGACTGGTACGGAACGTTTCTATTTGTAAATCACCGATGGTGAAATTATTCTTCGTCAAAACGCAAAAAGCCTTGGTATCAAAATTCTTACGATTTACGAGTTCACGCATCGTACCTGCTCTGGTATAGACAGGCACATTGCACTGTTTAAGTAATTGCGGCAATCCCGCCATATGGTCGGTATGCTCATGAGTAATGCAGATAGCACTTAATTTATCGAGGCCTAAACCTACCGCTTTAAGGCCGTTGGTAATACGCCGGGCACTGATGCCGGCATCTACCAAAATTGTGGTATTTTTGTAGGTTATAAGCGTTGCATTACCTTGACTGCCACTGGCCAGCACATGTACGGCAAACGGAGCTTCCGAAGACTCTAAAGTTTCGTAAGCCGCCGCTATAGCACGGGCTCTATCCGTCATTACATTTGTCACTTCTTTGTCTTCCAAAATAACTCCTTCTTACTTCTTACTTCTTACTTCTTACTTTTTCTTATTTTATATCTTAATTTCGTTACTTTATTTCGTTACGTTCACTTTGTTGCTTTGCCGGTATTACTGTTTCACTTCACGATTCAAATTGCCGCTCTTGAAGCTTTGTAAATCGACACTCACATAGGTGAAACCAAATTCTTCAAACGCTTTACGAATCGCTTCACGTCGTTCATCATCGGCAAAAATCTGAAAATCTTCACGACTTACTTCAATGCGTGCCATACCTTCATGGTATCGCACTCGCAAAGGACCGTCAATGAATTGATGTAAATACTTTTCGCCTTTTTCAATCATCGTTAATGCTTCGCCGGTAATCTCATGATTGTAAGGAATACGCGTAGCCAAGCATGGCGAACTTGGTTTGTCCCATACTTCTAAGCCCCAAGCCTTCGCTACGGCGCGAATATCATCCTTAGTAAAGCCGTTTTCCAACAAAGGACTGCGAACGGTGCCAAGCTCTTCCAAAGCGCGCATACCGGGCCGATAGTCTTTTTTATCATCCAAATTACCACCGTCAAGAACGCCGTTAATACCTTGTTCTTTAGCCCAGTCGATTAACTTCTGAAAACGATTCTTTTTGCAATAATAACAACGATCCGGATCGTTGCGCGTAAAATCAGGCATCTCCAATTCGTTAATTTCCACCACCGTATGCTTGATACCTATAGCTTTGGCAAAGCGTTTGGCATCTTCAATTTCTTCCTCCGGTAAGGTTGGCGAACTCACCGTAAACGCCTCGGCCTTATCACCAAGAACCTTATGTGCTACAGCAGCTAAAAAAGTGCTGTCTACGCCTCCGGAAAAGGCCACTACAGCGCTCCCCATACGCTGTAAAGTAGCTTCCAAGGCAGACAGTTTAGTCTGCAATTCAGTATTCAACTCACTTGAACTCATTTTTGTCTCTCTTTCTCTTTGTATAAAACAGTTGATGCACATCATAAAGAAACTGTTCTCACTCAGTTCAAACTAAGATTCTGCCACCGTCTGTAAATTTAACTGTGCTGAGCTAATAACTCAACAAAAGCCTTCATATTGGCCGCCAAATCGGGGCCGCGCCGGAACATATCGCCACCGACTAAGAACATCGTATCCGGACCGTAAATATCCAGTAACTCCGGCAAACGTTTTTCCGTAACACCACCGCCCGGTGAAGGACACGTAGCTTTCAAACCTGCAATCGGATTCGTACAGTAGGCGGAAATACGTTGACATTGCTGCGCCGTAAAGGTAAAACGACCTCCATAGGACACAAAAATCGACATATCGGAACCAAATAAACGCGGCAATAAGCCCATCCATAGATAATCGGCAATACCGGAAATCCCCGGTAATACAAACCCGCCCATCATGGCCGGATGTGTAATAATCGGCAAGCCTAATTCATCATCAGTAGCCAAACGATTAAGCCAACCGTAACCAACTAAAGCCGGTGCCACCATTAACGCCGTAGCGCCCATTGATTTAGCATAATGAGCTCGCTCCAACACCGCTTCACCGTCAGCCGATACATTGGCGGCATACAGCGTATGACGCCCGGTTTGCGCATTTGTTTCAGCTACAGCGGCCGCACAACGCTTAATTCGCTCTTCAAAAGTACAAAACTGTTGATTTGTGATACCGTGATCATCTTTAATCACATCGGCTCCACCCTGCACATAGGCTTTGCACATGTCCGCCAATTTGGCCGGTGACGTTCCCATCGGCTTAATCACCGCTTGTATCATAGCACGCTTTGGTGTTTTCACCAATTCACGGATGCCCTCTAAACCAAATCGTGGACCTTTAAAGTGCTCAATCAGCGATGGCGCAAGCTCAATGTCCACTACCCAAATATGGGGTTGCAAGGACGAATTACCGAACATCACATTCAAAAATTGGGTAGCTTCAAAAGCACTGCATTCCACACCATAGGAAATGCGCGCCAAATAATATTTACCGTCACCGGTAGGTTCCAACGATTCAAGGCGCCCCACTATATCGCGTTTAATATCTTCATTCGTTACAAAATCATAAGGAAATTCAATGGTTTGTTCCACTTGTACACCCCAAGCAACGGCTTTCGCCTCTTCATAGCTTGGCGCTTCTATCTGATAGGTCACCACAAACCGCTCATTACACAAGGTCTCCATTTTTGCCTCCTTTTTACATACATCTCTAAAGTATTATTTTACTATAAATCGACCATTTATTGTAGATAATAATTCAATAAATTTCTATATACAGCCCTTCAATATGGCTAATCCTTCAACAAATTACTACTTGTTATAAATATTTTATGATAAACTATAAAAAGAGAAAAGAGAGACTCAATGTGACACAGAAGATTTGTCGATCATGTTGAGCTGTAATTAAGGAGGAACATACTATGAATTGGAACAATTACATCTCAAAAACAGCACAAGAATTGCCTGCTTCAGGCATTCGTAAAATTTGGGAGATGGCCTTATCCATGGATAATGTGCTGTCATTAGGCGTTGGCGAACCGGACTATGCACCACCGCAGAAAGTACTGGACGCCTCTATCAAAAGCCTTGAAAATAAAGAAACAAGTTATACCAGTAACGCCGGCTTATTACCGCTTCGCACGGCCATTCGCAAATGGTACGGCAAGCGCTATGGCGTTGACTATACAGAAAACGAAATGATGCTCACCGTCGGCGCCAGCGAAGCCATTGATTTAGCTATGCGTGTATTACTCGACGAAGGGGACGAAGTCCTCATTCCGGACCCATCCTATGTGGCCTATGCGGCGGAAGTCAAACTAAATAAAGGCATAGCTGTCATGGTGCCGACTCATTTGGAAGAAGGCTTTAAAATTACACCGGCTGCCATTGAAAAAGCGGTTACCCCTAAAACTAAGGTGTTACTCATGGGGTATCCAAGTAACCCGACCGGCGCCATTTTAACACGGGAAGAACTGGAAGGCATTGCGGAGGTTGTGAAAAAACATGACCTCATCGTTGTAAGTGATGAGATTTATTCCGAGTTGACCTATGGCCGCACGCATACGAGCATTGCCGCTTTACCGGGCATGAAAGAACGCACGCTTATTTTAAACGGTTTTTCCAAAGCCTATGCCATGACCGGTTTACGTATCGGTTTTCTCTTGGCTCCTACAGAAATTATTGAGCAGGCTATCAAAATTCACCAGTACAGTATCGTGGCACCGGCTACCCCGATTCAACATGCCGCTATTGTGGCGCTCAACGAATGCGACGACAGCGTAGTTGCTATGCGTGAAGAATACGAAGCACGGCGCAATTTAATTGTTGCAGGCTTCCAAAAGATGGGGCTTCCCATCGCGGTACCGGAAGGTGCCTTCTATGTATTCCCTGATATTTCAAGTTGCGGCTTAAACGACTTTGATTTCGCCGTTCAGTTGTTACAACAGGAGCATGTAGCCGTAGTACCGGGCTCCGCTTTCGGCGAATGCGGTAAAGGCCGCATCCGTTGTTCCTACGCATCATCTCGTGAAACCATTCAGGAAGCGCTAAATCGAATCGAACGATTCATTAACGGTTTGAAAAAGTAAAAAATAAAGCAATAATGCGGTTTGAAGCAACTTATCTTCAAACCGCATTATTAATTTAGAGGCTGTAATCTTACAATTACAGCCTCTAATATATTTACACAACAAAACTTTGCTATGTACTATTTTAAGTTATTGCTATTCTAATTTTATGCTTCAGCCAATGCTTTACCGCGTGCTTCGCAATCTGCTAACGCAGCATCATCAGGAGCACCGAAAACAGGTAAGTTATCAGCTACGATTTCAGCGCCGGTTGCTTTTACGCGTTCAGCCCAATCTTCGAGCCAAGTACCGCCCCAACCATAGGAGCCGAAAAGAATTACTTTTTTGCCGGATAATTTAGGTTCCAAAGCTGTGTAGAATGGTTCGAATTCCATTTCTTCCAATTGTTCAGCACCCATATCTGCACAACCTAAAGCTAATTTATCAAAAGCAGCTGCTTCATCAGCGGAAATTTCAGACACGGATTTAACGACTACTTCTTGACCTGCACCGGCAATACCTTTACCGATTGCTTCTGCCATTGCTTGTGTGTTACCTGTACCAGACCAATAAATTACACCAATCATGTGATTACCTCCTACTAGCATGCCGTTACGGCTACCAAAGACTCTAATTGTTTACCATTTAAAAGCTGGGTATGACAGTAATTTCTGCATGCCCGAAAACAGTGAAACGAATGCATGGCGGACATAGGATTGCCATAGACTTTCCATTCGCCGCAAAGCTTATAGCCCGCGCCTTTCATACGAATAAAAGAGCGTACATCGTGGAGTGGATAGCCCAAGAACAGACCGATTTCATGAGGAAAGTCCATCCGTTCTTCCAAACGACCTTCTAAGCGCTCAAACCACGTTTCCAAAGATTCCGTCGGCAAATAGCCGTAGAGTTTTAAAAACGCAGCATGTTCGGGACGACGTAAATATTCCTCTAACATTCGTTTGCGGAACACCAACAATAATCTTCGCCGATCGCAATGACACAGTTCGTAAAAGAACAAGCCGCGATCATTAAATTTCTCATTATACGCCGACAAAGCCGTTGTCAAATGCAAATCCATATCTCGTGGAATGGCCACAAGATTCGCCACCTTGATTCCCCGTATTGCCGGCGCACAATGATAACCGATAATAGAATCTATTTCGCTTACCATAGTTCACCCTGCCTCTCAATGTTTTCAGGAGAACACTTGCTCTCAAGGCTGTCATACTAGTAAATCCGGATTTATGAATAGTAGCTTTTACCAAGCTACTATGACTTGGTTTTAAAATAATTAAGCTAACTATCTTCTTAATTCATCATACAATCAAAGCGCTGTTCTGTCAATATAATTGACAGTTATTTTCAATTATGAATTTTAAGCAAAGAACCTATAGCTTTCACTTAAACGATAGTTATCGATGTGCAATATAAACCTATAACCTTTGTAAAACAAAGAGGATGGGGTATCTTTATTGTATACCTCATCCTCTTTTAAAACGGTAGCCTCAGCTACATTATAGCTCCATTCGGACATTTTTATTGATAAAATAATTCAATATTACAGGAATTATGTTTTGCTTTCAACACTAGCGCCATTATATTTTCGGCACGGCGCCAGTATGTTTCGAGCACTATCGTCATTATGTTTTCGGCACGGCCCCAGTAAACTTCCTATTTTAATTTACTCATGAACTTTTCGTTGTTGATGACAAATCGTTCGTGCGTTCCCTTACCGATACAAGTATCGCCTTCATAGGCCGCCACTTCATAGCTGATTTTACGGCCATTCACAGCGGTCACCTTCGCTTCCGCACGAATCTGTGCACCCATAGCTGATGCTTTATCATGGGAAATACTAAGCGAAATACCAACCGTACCGTCACCGTCCGGTAACTGTCCTTTTAAAGCCGCTACAGCCGCCTCTTCCATAAGGGCACACATTGCAGGCGTAGCAAATACTTCAAGAGCACCGCTTTTCATCGTTTTGGCAATATTATGTTCATTAACAACTACTGTTGCCTCACCTTTTAATCCCACTTCTATACTCATATAATATCCTCCTGTGCTTATACCTAATCACCATTAATACGTTTAATGTAATCCCCTACCGGCCAAATACTGCAGCTAATTCCAGCCATTCAACTATGGCAGTCTCAGCCGGCGATTTGACTATTACATTATCTTCTAAAAACAGTATACTACATTTCAAATGTGCCTGCTGAAAATTATTATTAAAATGCAAAAGGCCGCCCCTTTCGGAACGACCTTAGCAGCGAGTATAAAATTGTAACCTCATATGGCGCTACCTTATGCATCGCAATTAGCAGTAAACGATGTATACCGTTCGCACCATGACCGGGTTAATAAATAATTAAGTGTAAACCAATACTTATTTAATGAAGCTTACGTGTTTGTTAATTTCAGCAAGCACTTTTTCTTTCGTTTCGTTGTATTCCACTTTTTTCTGTTCGAACCAGTTATTACCATAGGTGTCGATGGATACGATCAAAGGACCGAATTCTTTAACACGGCAAGTCCACAATGTTTCCGGCATGCCTAATTCTTTCCAATTAGCTTGTTCGATTTCTTCTACTTCTGTTGCAGCCAATACAGCATTACCGGCTGGGAATACTAAATGCAAGGCTTTGAATTCCTGACACGCTTTCTGAGTGCCCGGGCCCATACCGCCTTTACCGACGATGAGACGCACACCGGTATGTTTTACGAAGTCGTATTCGAATTTTTCCATACGCATACTGGTTGTAGGACCTACGGAAATCATTTCGTATTTACCGTTAGCTTCGTCGATAGTTTTTACAATCGGACCGGCATGCAAAATAGCACCGTTGCGAACGTCAACCGGTAGTTCACGACCGTATTCAATCAAACGGCGATGAGCAACGTCACGGCAAGTTGTAATGTGACCTGTTAAATATACGATATCACCGGCTTTAATGCCTTCTAAATCTTCTGCGGAAATCGGTGTTGTTAAGATTTTCTTTTCCATTAGTATTTCACCCCACTATGCGATAAAACTGTACATTGACCATCTTTAGTAAATACTAAGTGACCGCGACGGTGATTCCAGCACCCCACGTTAACAGCCACACTCAATACGGACGGATGACGGGTACCGTTTTCGATGTTAACACCCATAACGGATTTGTCGCCGCCCATACCTTGCGGTCCTAAATGAAGGGCATTGATACCGTCTTCCAACAATTGTTCCATATACGCTGCGTTTTTGTTAGGATTATGAGAACCTACCGGACGCATAATCGCTTTTTTGGAATATAAAGCAGCCGTATCGATGGAGGTTGCAATACCTACGCCAACCAATAACGGAGGACATGCGTTTAAGCCGTAAGACGTCATCAAATCGAGTACGAATTTGGCAACCCCTTCATAACCTTCGCCCGGCATTAAAGTTTTACCGCTGCCCGGCAAGGAACAGCCGCCGCCGGCCATGTAAGGGTAAATTTCTACATCGTCACGATCAGGAATGATATCCCAAAGAATGTATGGAGCCGTTAAGCCGATGTTTTTCTTCGTATTGAATTCGTCAAATGTTTCTACACAGTTATGACGCAATGGAGTTTCCTGCGTAGCCTGATAAGTGGCATCGCGCAAAATAGTTTCCAATTCGCCGATTAATGGGAAGTTGGCACCGCATTTTACCCAGTACTGCAATACGCCTGTATCTTGACAGGATGGACGGCTCAATTCTTTAGCCAATTCCATATTTTTGTGCATAGTGTCATAAATCGTTTTAGCTAACGGATTCTTTTCGTCCGCTGCCAATTCCTTTAATTTAGCATCAACATCATCCGGCAATACTTTAGAGAAATAGCCTACAAAATCCGCAAGAATTTGAGTCATTCTTTGACTCATTTTTTCCTTATCCATACATATCCTCCTTTAACTTATGGGATGTACCGATCCCAAATTACAATCTGTACATATAGAAAAACCTAGAAAATTTTTTATCAGAAATGTTTTGCCTCTTAAAATCAAGGGTAAAACGGGAAGAAAATCGGTAATAAAATAAGTGAAGTGATCATTGCTAAGATTAGGTAAGGACCACCTACTTTTACATAGTCCATAAAACTATAGCCTGCTACGTTATATACCATCGTATTCGGCGGACAACCGATTGGTGTAGCAAAGGCTACAGAACCGCCGATAACAGTCGCCATAAGCACCGCTTTTGGGTCGGCCCCAACCTGCTGAGCCAAGGCCAAGCTGATTGGCACCAATAAAGCAGTCGTCGCTGTATTGGACATGAACTGAGTCAAAATAGCAGCGATACAGAATACAACAGCCAATAACATAAACGGCGACGGATTATCACCGAGGCTCTGAATAATCGTATCGGCAATCATCGCACCGGCACCGGTTTTCACAAGAGCCTGAGCTAAGGCCAAAGAACCTACAAAGAGTAAAATCGTTTTCATATCAATAGCGTTAACGGCTACTTTTTCAGAAATCGTGCGAGTTGCTACGAGGAATAAGGCCCCAATCCAGGCAATGACATGAAGCTTGATGCCCAATTGTGATTCAAAAATCATCCCCAGTACAGTCGCAACCAAAGTACCGGCAGCAAATACTTTGCGCCACATGGCCACTTTACTGTAATCGGCGTCGGTCGTATATTCGGTAGCCGGTGTATGGGTCGGCTCTTCCGGTAATAATTTATGACCGATTAAAGCGAAGTACGCAATACCTACGAGCAATACCGGCAAACCTACCAAGGCATAGTCGAAGAAAGCGAAGGCCAAATTCTGCTGTGCCAAACCGGATTGAGCAATCATATTGCCCGGTGAACCGATGAGACTCACATTACCGCCGGCAGATGCGGCAATAGCTAAAGGCATTAACAGTTTCGTGGCTTTAATGCCGGTGCGCTGCACAAGACCCATAGCAAGCGGAATCAATACGGCGGTTGTCCCCGTATTGGATAAGAACGTCGACATAAGACCGGTAATACACATTACGGCGATAATTAGCTGACGTTCCGTTTTGGCAAAACGATTAATTAAACCGCCCACCGCATGAGCCACACCGGTATCGAAAAAGGCGGCCCCTACAATGAACATAGCCATAAAGAGTAATACATTGGAATCCACAAAGCCTAAGAATGCTTCTTTCGGTGTGAGCACACCGGTCAAAGTCAAGCAAACAGCCACCGTCATAGCGGTTATGGACAAGGGGATTTTCTCCCAAACGAACATGATAATGGCAAAAACTAAAAGAACTAGGGTTACAATAACACCATCCATCTTTGTCTCCTCTCGTACACTAATTGTATTGGTGATACTGTGAATGCATTCGATACTTTCATTATACGCATATACCATAAATCAGCTATCCAAATTACGCTATGAAAATAATTATCATTTGACTGTTTTTGCAATGTTTTTTAAATGCAGTCAGTGAATTTAATATAAAAAAACGACCGGTCTTTTTTCTCCAAAAGCCGGTCAGATACGCTAATATTTATTTTTTTATTGTCAATTTCTCAATTCAAATATATAAAATAACACCCACTTCTATTTTTTATAGATAGCCTTATTTTATTTGTCCAGAATATCATCCAGAGCTGCCAAGGCAAGGCGTAATTGTTCACGAGCGACCACCAACTCAGCATCAGTTCTACTTGACTCACGCCTAGGATTCGCCCCCTTATCAGCTGCGGTTGCCTCATTTTCAGTCGTATCTTTTCTATAAGCCTCTAACCGCTCATTAATTCCCGCATCATCGACAGCAATATATTCCTTCCAATTATCCATCATCGTATGCCGCTCTACCTTGCCGGCTACCTGACGATATTCCGTCGGCGTCGTGTGAAAATGCTTACGAAACGCCGTATTAAACGCCTTCACATCGGAAAAACCGCATTCATTGGCAATGTCTACGATTTGTTGCTTCGTATTAACTAACTGCACCGCCGCTTCACGAAGGCGCATACGCAATACATAGGCCTTAAACGAAATGCCCAACTGCCGTTTAAAAAATTGCGAAGCATAACTTTCGGTATAGCCGCCAATATCGGCTATCTCGCCCAAAGTTAACGGTTCTTTATAGTGTTGATCAATGTAGGTAATCATCTTTTCAAAAGTAGCGGCCTGTTGCAAGGCCACCGGATTACCCTGAGGCATATAAGAAACAGGTTTTAACAAATCGATTAAACAATGGAGAATACCTAAAAATTCCGTTTCTATCGCAATATCCGGTTCATCTACCACATTAATGGTCTTAACCTCACCAGCTTTATGTTTGGCCAACTGCCGCATCAATTCACTAAGTTGTGACCGCAGCTTGTCATACCCGGAATCGTATCGCGTTGTTTCATCGGTGGCCAAAAAGAAACTGGATTGCCTAAATACCTTGTCATATTGTGCCAGCATTTGCGGATGTAAATGTAACACCATGGCTATCGTATCCGGCTCCAAAGCCAACGTAGCATGCCCACACTGCGGCGGCAAGATAATAAAATCATCGGGACCCAAATTGGTGTACTCATTGTCATGACATACCTCGACCGCGCCCTGCAGTACTAAGAGCACTTCAATCTCCGGATGCCAATTATAATGATACGTGCCAATCCGATAAATATATTGGCTGAAGGCTATATGTCCATGTTGGTATAAAAAGTTATAAAATTGCATGGTTCCTCCTACTTAGTTAAACGTTCATAACAAGGGCAACTCACAATATGGTCGTTTATTATGCCGATAGCCTGTAAAAAAGAATATACAATCGTAGGTCCGACAAAGGTAAAACCGCGTTTCTTCAAGTCCTTACTGATGTGTTCCGCCAACGGTGTCATAGCCGGCACATCTGCTTCTGTTTGCCAGTGACCGACTAAACTTTCACCGTTCGTAAACGCCCAGATATACGCATCAAAGGAGCCGAACTCGGCCTGAATTTTCTTAAATGCCAAGGCATTTTTACGAAGTGAAACAATCTTAAGTCGATTACGAATAATATTCGGATTCTCCAATAGTTGAGCCTCTTTGTCCGGCGTATAGGACGCCACTTTATTTATATCGAAACCATCAAATGCTTCACGCATGGCCTCGCGTCGTTTTAGTACCAGCGTCCAACTGAGTCCGGCCTGCATAGTTTCCAATACTAAAAACTCAAACAAAACGCGATCCTCATGGGTTGGCACGCCCCACTCGGTATCATGATATACTTGCTCTTCCGAACTACGTTTAGCCCACGCACATTCTCTGACGGTTGTCATACGTCTACCTCCACCGTAAAACAGCATATTTTATACATAATTGCAAATGCTCAAATCATATAAGCAATTGAAAACACTCACAATATATGCAAAATTAACATAATTAAAATTATATTTTATCATTTAAATGTGGCATTTTTTTCTAATTTAGCCTATAGTAGTATTATACCATGTTATATAGTAGGGGGTATTTCTTACGGAGGTGTTACCTATGATGCAACTGACAGGTGGTATTATCGTAATCATCGCATTTGCCGCCATCATTAGAAAGTATGAAACCCGCACCGTTCTACTCGTAGCCGGCGCACTTATGTGTTTCATCGGCGGCGTAATGGGCCAATTCATGGATTCCTTTGTCAAAACCATGATTCACGGTTCCTTAGTCCCAACTATTTGTACCGTAATGGGCTTTGCTTTCGTTATGAAGCATACGGAATGTGACCAACATTTAGTGCATGCATTATCAGGCCTTATTTCTAAAAGCCATGCCATTATCATTCCGCTTGCCATGCTCGTAACCTGGTGGCTCAACATCGCCGTTACCAGTGCGGCCGGTGCCGCTGCGGCTATCGGCAGTATCTTGATTCCCGCTTTAATTGCGGCCGGCGTACATCCGGCCATGGCCGGTGCCGCTATTTTAGCCGGCACTTGGGGCAGTGCCATCAGCCCCGGCAACACACATGTGGCCTTCATTTCCAAGATGGCCAATGTAGACGTTATGTTTGTTGTCCTTGAAACTGCCTTACCGGCTATCATCGCATCCTTAGTAGTAGCCGTATCACTTACCTTAGTAGCGGCATTTCGCAAAGAAGGCCCAAGCAAGGCTCGCCAGGAAGCGTTAGCAGAACAAGGTACCGCTTCTATCGTAGGTAAATTCAAAGTTAACGGTCTTAAAGCTATGGCACCGATCGTGCCACTCGTTATTTTAGTTGTAACCAACTTAAACATTGCTGCACTTAAAGATATGGGTATTGCTAAAGTAAGCGTACCGGCCGCTATGATTATCGGCTGTGTAGTAGCTCTCATTATTGCCCGCGCCAATCCGCAAGAAGTAACGAAAGACTTCTTCAAGGGCATGGGCGATGCCTACGGCAGCATCATCGGTCTTATCATCGCCGCTGCGGTTTTCACCAAAGGCATGCAAGCCATGGGCCTTACCGATGCGTTATTAACGTATATGAAGGATTCTCAATCCATCGCTAAAATTGCCGGAAGCTTCGGTCCGTTCATTATCGCTATCTTAAGCGGTTCCGGCGACGCGGCAGCGCTTGCCTTCAACGGGGCCATCACACCGCATGCAGCCAGCTTCGGCATGAACATGGTCGACCTTGGCTCCTTGGCACAAATTTCAGGGGCTATCGGTCGTTCTACTTCACCGGTAGCGGGTGCAGCCATTATTTGTGCGTCCCTCGCCAATGTAGGTCCTATGGAACTTGCCAAACGTAATATCGTGCCAATGTTGATTGGCGTTATTACATTCCTTATTTTATTCTAAGTTGAAATTTGCATCCCCTATTCATTACTATATTAACCGGTACTATTAATTATTTATAACTGCAAACTCTCACATTATACAGTTTCTTTATTTTATTCTCTCACATTATGTTTAGGAGGTTCTCATGATCCAAGAAAAGCGTATCCTTGATGAATTCTTAGAATTGATTCAAATTCCTTGCTCCACCCTTAAAGAACGTGAAATCGCCGACTTACTGACCAAGCGTTTAGAAGCTTTCGGTTTTACCGTTGAAGAAGATAATGCCGGTGAAAAATTGGGTGGCAATGCCGGTAACTTAGTGGCAACGCTTAAAGGAACTGTTCCTTCCGCCCCTATGATTATGCTCACCGCTCACATGGACTGCGTAGAACCTTGCGCCAATATTAAACCACAAATTAAAGACGGTCTCATTACTTCGGACGGCACTACAATCCTCGGTGGTGACGACAAAGCCGGTGTAGTGGCTATCTTGGAAGCCTTGCGTGTTGTTAAAGAAGACAATCTCCCTCATGGCGATATGCAGGTTGTCTTTACTATTGCGGAAGAAGGCGGCGTAAACGGCTCTAAGAATATGGATTCGTCCTTACTTAAAGCTAAATTAGGCTATACTTTTGATACCTCCGGTGCACCGGGTCGTATCGTACATAAAGCACCGGGCCAGAACAAAGTACGTGCTACAATCACCGGTAAAGCGGCTCATGCCGGTAATGCGCCGGAAAAAGGCATTAACGCCATCGTAGCGGCCGGTCATATTTTAACAAAATTACCGCAAGGCCGTATCGATGAAGAAACGACTTGCAACATCGGTACCATCAGTGGTGGCCGTGCTACCAACATCGTAGCGGAAGAAGCGGTTATCTTTATGGAAACCCGTAGCCGTAATAAAGCAAAATTAGCTAAATTAACCGACGAAGTAGTAGCTATTTTCGAACAGGGCGCTAAAGACACCAATACGTCCATTAAAGTAGAAGTATTGCCGGCTTACGATCCGTTCGATGTGCCGGTAGATTCCGAAACAATTCGCCTTGCTTCCAAAGCTGCCGAAGAATTGGGCTTCACCGTTAATGTAGTTGAATCCGGCGGTGGCAGTGATGCCAGCTTCTTCAATGCCTATGGTGTACCGACAGCCGTACTCGGCGTGGGCATGACTAATGTACATACCAAGGAAGAATGCATTAAAGAAGAAGATTTATATAATTCCGCCCGCTTAGCGTTGCAAATTATTCAAGAAGCAGCTAAACAATAATACATCATCGTCAATTATGACAACTTAAAAGCCTCACCTGTCACAGGGTGAGGCTTTTATACATCCTCGATACTAACTGTCAGCACTTTGCCGGACATGCCTATAAGATGTTTGTCCCCCTGTTGTGACTCTAGACTTTTTATCTGTTCTATGTTAGAGTTAAATGTATAGTTCAATTATAATTTAAATTTAGCAGTTATTATCTTACCCGATGTCACCGGATGCGGGTAAGCGGCATCAATGCATCTATCGTAGGTCTTTGAAGATAGATACTTTGGTGCTTTTTTTTGAGGTATCATAGCATGGAACAATTACTTTACACAACTTTATTCAGTAAAATAAAACACTTCGTCGCCTTGACTATCCCCATTATTCTGACGCAATTTGCCATCACCGGCGGCTCCTTCATATCGGTTGTCTTAACCGGCCAATATAGCACGGTCGATTTAGCGGGTATGTCGGTAGGCTTTAATCTCTGGACAGCCTGTTATTACGGCATATTGGGTATTCATTTAGGGATTTCCCCGATTATTGCCCAACTGTTGGGGGCTAATCGCAAAGAAACTATTCCTACCATTATCTATCATGGTTTAATTTTAAGTGTCTGCTTCTTCTTACTTTTGATTATCTTGGGCGCCACTGTCCTGGATCCGCTGCTTCTAAGTTTAAATCTCGAGCCCGCTGCCTACGAAATCTGTTGGCAATACTTAAAAATCATCGCCTGGGGCCTTCTACCGCTCATTTTAACCTGTGTATTGCGTAATACTGTCGATTGTCACGGCTATACACGCTATACTATGTACATTATCATGTGTGGTTTAGTTATTCACATCTTTCTCGATTACGCCCTGATTCTCGGCTATTTCGGGTTTCCCGCCCTTGGTGCCCTCGGGGCCGGTATCGCCACTATCGTTGCGTACTGGTTTAACTTCTTAGCCTTTGTTGCCGTATTACTGGTTGGCAAAACATTCAAAGGCTATCGCTTATTCCGTGAACGCTTCCGGTTTGACTTCTTCTATATTCGTGAGCAATTGCGTTTGGGTATTCCTATCGGCCTCGCTATTTTTGCGGAAAGCAGTATTTTCAGTCTCGCCGGTATCGCCGCCACAGCTTATGGTACGAAAATTATAGCCGCCCATCAGGCAGCTATCAGCTTTACGTCCCTATTCTACGGCGTGCCGCTCAGTATCGGTATTGCCGCCACCATTACGGTAGGTTATGCCGTAGGCGCCAAAGATTTTCATATGGCCAAAACCTATTCCTACATTGCGCGCGGTATGGCTGTCGTCTTGGCACTCAGCATTTGTCTGTACACCTTTACCAACTTACCGACGATTGCCGGTTATTACACGAATGATCCAAACATGGTTGATTTAATCGGCAGTTTCCTCAGTTATGCCGTATTCTTCACGGTTATCGATGCATTAGGAACGCCGATTCAAGGTATTTTGCGTGGTTATAAAGATGTGCGCATCATCTCCATTATCGCGCTCACCAGCTTCTGTGGCACCAGTATTCCCATTGCGGCCTTCTTTACCTTTGTACTCAACTACGGCCCGTACGCAATTTGGATCGGTCTTTTAGGCAGTACCGCTATTGCTGCTACCCTCTTCACTTGGCGTGTTTGGTATATTCAACACAAAAAATTTAAAGTAGCAACAGCTTAAAAATTAAATATAGGCTGTAATTGTACAAAAGAGCCCCAAGCAATCGGTTAAACCGATTGCCTGTGGCTCTTCTTTTATATGCGAATGAATCACCAACCGGCTTTCTATCGCCTTAAATTGATTTTGAAAAACGGCTTAATGTAATTCTTATTTTTTACCTTGTAAATAAGATTCGATTAAAGCGCCCGTAAAAGCGATACCGTTAATCATATCCTTCTCATCAATATTGAACTTAGGATTATGATGCGGTGCCGCAATATCGGAACCTAAAATCATATAAGTACCGCGTCCGCCGTGGCCGATTACCCGTTCCAAGAAGTAAGCGCAGTCTTCACTGCCGCCCCCTTCATTGGCTAACGGTACATCTTTAAAGATACCCAAATCTTTGGCAATTATCTGTACTTCTTTAGCCAAATCTTCCGAGTTAATGCAGGCCGGCGCACTGCCCATTTCTTTGATGTCCACTTCATTTTCATACATAGCGGTCGCACCTTTTAACACTTCATAGGCTCGTTTGCAGATATAATCATTAACTTCACCGGTAGCACCGCGCGTTTCTATCTGTAAATAGGCTCGGTCCGGAATAACATTACGGCCTGTGCCTGATTCCAATACACCTACGTTAATACAGGAATTCCCTTTGGAATGACGAGAAATAGCTTGTAAGTTTAAAGCTGCCGTACAAGCTGCCAACAAGGAGTTTTTGCCAAGTTCCGGGGACCCGCCGGCATGCGACGAATAGCCTTTAAAGGTTACGTCTAATTTAGTCGTAGCCAAGAAGCCGTTGTTTAAACAAGCAAGGCAACCGGCAATATTCTTATTAATCCCGATATGCATACCGAAGAAAATATCTACATCATCAACAACACCGGCATCAACCATGGATTTCGCACCACGAACCCCTTCTTCAGCAGGCTGTAAAATCAATTTAAAGGTACCGTGGAGCCCCTCTTTATGAGTCGCTATATATTCGGCCAGGCCTAAAGCCATTGTTAAATGAGCATCATGACCACAAGCATGCATGGCTTTTTCATGCTTCGATACAAACCCTTCTTTAACCGGTAAATGATCGTCAGCCGTAGATTCCATAACATCATTGGAGTCGATGTCGGCACGAAAAGCTACCGTAGGCCCTTCGTCATCAAAATGCAAGGTCGCTACCATGCCGGTAAAACCATATCCCATGGCTTCTACCCACTTTGGATTAGC
Organism: Veillonella ratti; assembly: GCF_003992115.1. GTDB lineage: Bacteria > Bacillota > Negativicutes > Veillonellales > Veillonellaceae > Veillonella_A > Veillonella_A ratti. The sequence goes on along the minus strand of NZ_RQUX01000020.1, from coordinate 10,251 downwards.
CCCTTCTTGAAGCGCTCTGTCCATAGCCGCTTTCATAACGGCTTCGTCCGGAACCCCCATACGTGATTCGGCTTTAACAACCTCTTTACCGACTTTTAAATCATAACCTAATTCGGTCAAACGATCGGCAGCCATAGCGGCCGTCCGATATTCCAACCAACCCGGTTCCGGATGTTGATGCAAATCACGACGCATAGCTATAAATTTTTCACGATTATCGTTGGCAAATGCAACACTCTTATATGTACTCATGTGAACCACGCCTCCCTAATGTCTTAATTACGAGTATTTTTCAACTGCTACCTTTATCTTACCATACTCCAGGGACATCTGTAATCTCATAATATAATTTAAACGGTCTTTTGGTATATCGAATACGAATAGATATGTAAAGAGCTACGTCAGCCTATCAAAGGAAAAGCACCTCAATATAAAAAGAAAAGCGTACCTTGCGGCACGCTTTTCAAAATCTCATTATAATCCAATCGAAGGCTCTAATGAGTCAGTATTTAATTAATAGTGTAAATCGTCAGGGCTTACACGATGACGAAATGTCCAGTAAGTCCAACCTTGGTAGATTAATACGATTGGTACGAAGATAAGAGCAACAATCGTCATTAACGTTAACGTATATTCGGAAGAAGATGCGTTTTTAATTGTTAAGCTCCAAGCCGGATTTAAGCTGGAAACCATGATACGTGGGAACAATCCTGCGAAGTAAGCAGCTGTTACCGAAATAATGCTCAAGCAGCTGAATGTGAAGCCAACGCCCGGACGACGTACGCGGGTGAAGCCCCAGGAAATCAAGAAGAATACGATGCAAAGAGCAAACGCAACTGTTGCAATCATGCTGTTGAATAAATCGGTGTAGTAGTAAGTAGCACCTACTAATACAAGAGCGCCTACAGCAGTAATCACGCCTTCTACCAAAGCGGTAGCACGTGCACGTTCAGCGATAGGACCGGTTGTTTTAATAGCCGTGTATAAAGCACCATGATAAACGAATACCAAGATGAATGCCAAACCGCAAAGGATTGTGTAAGGGCTAAGCAAATCGAAGAAGCCGCCTACGAAGTTCATCTGAGCATCGATTGGAGTACCTTGAATCAAGTTACCAACGGTAACGCCCCAAAGAAGAGCCGGAATTAAAGAACCGAAGAAAATGCAATAATCGAAAGTTTTACGCCATGCAATGGATTTATCTTTACTACGGAATTCGAATGCTACGCCGCGCGCAATTAATGCAGCCAACATCAAGAACAAAGCCAAGTAAAAACCACTGAATAAAGTAGCGTAAACATGTGGGAAGGATGCAAATGTTGCACCGCCGGCCGTAATCATCCATACCTGGTTGCCGTCCCATACAGGACCAACCGTATTGATCATTTGACGACGTTCCACATCAGTTTTACCTAAGAATGGAAGCAAAATGCCTACACCATAGTCAAAGCCTTCAAGTGTGAAGAACCCGGCGAATAATACGCAAACGAGGATGAACCACACTACGTCTAAGTTCTGTAAAATTACTTCCATAATGCTGCCTCCTCTCCTTCGATATCATGAGACGGATTGCCTTCAGGACCTTTTTTAATGTGTTTAACAGCTAAGTAAAGAGCTGCAATCGCTGCCAAGATATAAACAGCGGAGAAACCAATAATAGTAGTCCAAACTTCAGCAGCCGTTACAGTGCTGGATACACCGTCAGCTGTTTTCTGTAAGCCGTAAACGATCCATGGTTGACGACCCATTTCAGCAACATACCAGCCGGTTGCATTAGCAATGTAAGGGAATGGTAACATCCAGAATACGAGTTGTAACATACCGCGGGATTGTTCCAATTTGCCGGCACGGTTCATTGCGAAGGCAATGATAGCTACCAACAATACTAAAGAGCCGGAGAAAATCATGGCACGGAATGTCCAGTACATGGAAGTTACATGTGGGATATAGTCCCCAGGACCATATTTCTGTACATCAGCATTCTGAAGGTCTTTCATACCTTTCATTTCGCCGTTGAAGTCATCAGTAGCGATGAAGCTGAGTAAACCTGGAATTTCGATAGCACTGTTAGTTACCTGATTTTTTTCATCAATCGAAGCAACTAAACTGAAAGATGCACCTTTAGTTGTGTCCCAAAGACCTTCAACGGATGCAATTTTCATAGGTTGTACTTTAGTTACATACTGGCCATGTAAGTGACCGGCACCGGCAACTAAAACACCGCCGATAATGGTGAAAACTAAGCCCCATTTAATAGAGCGTTTGTAGAAATCTACCGCATTATTGCGGAGAATGTGCCAAGCACTGATAGATGCGATGATAACGCCTGCAGTCATGAGACCGGCAAAGAAAATATGGCTGAATTGACCCGGTACATAACCGTTGCTCAAAATAACGCCGAAGTCCTGCATTTCTGCACGGCCATTACGAATCACATAACCAACCGGATGCTGCATAAAAGAGCTGGCCACCAAAATCCAGAAAGCGGATAAGTTGGTACCGATAGCTACCAATACGGCTACAACCGCATGAGCTTTAGCGGACAATTTGTCCCAGCCGAAAATCCAAGCACCCATAAAAGTGGATTCAAGGAAGAAAGCCGTTAAAGCTTCCAAAGCAAGTGGTGCGCCGAAGATATCACCCATGAAACGGGAATATTCAGCCCAGTTCATACCGAAGTGGAACTCCTGTACGATACCGGTTACAACACCCATGGCAAAATTGATTAAAAATAATTTCCCCCAGAACTTTGCCATTTTTTTGTAAACTTCATTGTTTGTCGATACATAGGTAATTTCCAAACATGCAACGACTACTGTCATCCCCAGAGTTACCGGAACGAACAGCCAGTGATAGATCGATGTCAAGGCAAATTGCCATCGAGCTAACAGTAATGCTTCCATCATACGTAAAACCTCCTCACTTATAAATCGCGCGCTTGCGCCTTCGATGGACAAACTCTCTGTAAATGTATTTCTCGTTCACGTTTCGCCAAGGTTTCAAAATCCACAGCTTGTAGTTCCTTAACTAAATGGCCTTGAATTTGACAAAATTGCTCTTGTACCGAACAATTACCGTGACAACCACGGGAACAAGTTTCACTATCATACAAACACCGCTGCAAATAGGTTGCCCCTTCTACAGCTTCTATAACATCTAATAAAGTGATTTCTTTAGGTTTACGTGCTAAGGCAAAACCGCCATCCACACCGCGGAACGATTGCATAATATTGCCTGATATTAAATTTCTCATAATTTTGAGAAGGAATCGATCCGGAATTTTCTGCGCTTTGGCGAGCTCACCGCCGGTAATTTTAGTCCCATTCGGCAGGAGCGACATATGCAAAACCATCCGGAATGCATAATCTGTTGCTTGGTTAAGTTTCATTGTGACCCCCTAAATCCTAATTCGAATCATTATCCCAATAATTCGCTTTCCCTTTTGTAAGATTGAACAATACAATCTTAGTATACATTGAGTTCACAAAAAAATGCTCAAATCTCGAGCATTTTTTCTATTACTTACATTATAGACAATACAGTGTGTAATTGCAATAACATATCTATTCAATTTTACAAGATATTCAGCGAATTTTTATAAAATTTCGCGAATCATATCGATTGCTAAATAGGCTATGCCTGACATAATGGCACTTAACGGAATGGTCACAAACCAAGCTAATACCATGGAGCGCGCTACACCCCAGTTTACGGCCTTAACACGTTTGGCCGTCCCTACCCCCATAATCGATCCGCTCACAACGTGCGTGGTCGATACCGGTAAGTGTAAGAAAGTAGCGGTAAAAATCGTAATAGCGGAGTTCAAATCGGCGGCAAAGCCGTTGATGCTTTCCAATTTAAAAATCTTAGTACCCATGGTACTGATAATACGCCAACCGCCGGCTGCCGTACCTAAGGCCATAGCGGACGCACAGGCTACTTTTACCCAAGTCGGTACATCCAAAGTATCGATATAACCGCCGCTAAGTAAGGTTAAGGTAATAATCCCCATCGCCTTCTGAGCATCATTGGAACCATGGGAAAACGCCATTAAGGTCGCGGATAAAAGCTGCATATTGCGGAATCTGTCATTCAAAGCAATCGGCGAGAAACTACCGAACAGGAACAACAAGATGTGCATGATAATATAGCCTAAAATCATGGCAATAATCGGCGATAGTACGAGTGATAGGAAAATTTTACCGATGCCGTTAAAGTTAAGGGCTTCATGACCGACAGCCACCATAACCGCGCCGATAACACCGCCGATAAGGGCGTGTGACGAAGAACTCGGAATTCCGTACCACCATGTAACCAAGTTCCAAATGATAGCGCCCAAGAGGGCCGCACTGATAACTTCCGCATTAATTAAATTAGCGGACATAACTAAATCACCGCCGATGGTCTTAGCGACACCGGTACTTACGAGAGCCCCCACGAAATTGAGGACCGCCGTCATCATAACCGCTTTTTTAGGTGAAATGGCTCGCGTCGATACGGATGTAGCAATGGCGTTGGCCGTATCATGGAACCCGTTAATATAGTCAAAAGCCAATGCTAAGAGTACCACCAGCCATACAAACCAATGATCAAGCATACTTCAATACAACCCGGCGGAATGTACCGACCAAATCCTTGCAACCGTCAATGACTTCTTCCATGGAGCTGAGGATTTCCTTCCATTTGATGATTTCAATCGGATCTTTACAATCGCGGAATAAAATGGCCATTTCTTCATGATATACGGCGTCAGCTTCTTCTTCCAAACGAAGTACTTCAAGCACGCGGCCTTCTACACGAACATGATTCTTCTTAAGACTATTCATATAAGAAATGGATTTTGTAATATGTTTTAAGCATTTCTGCACAATTTCAATTAAACGGATAGCACCTTTGGTAGGTTGGCCTACATTATACATACACATTTTATCCATAATGTCTTTCATGCTATCCAAGGTAATATCCAACTGTTCAATGAGTTGTTGAATATCTTCACGATCCATTGGAGTAATAAAAGTGGAACGCAACTGTTCAATCGTTTGGTTCACCAATTGATCGGCTTCTTTTTCTTTCTGATCGATTACGCGGAGTGCTTCTTCTTTAGGTAATTCATTTTTAAATGCCTGCTCCATAACAACGGATGCGTCATGGCATAGTGAAACATGATTATTTAAAATGTTGAAAAATTTTTCTTCCTTGCCTTTTAAATGAAAAGCCATAATATCCTCCATAACTTATGATTGTGGTACTTGCTATTTATTGATTTCAAAAACTAAGTGACGAATTTCAGGCAATACTAATTTGGTCATGCCGAGTGTAACGGCGCCAACCGATCCGGGCAATGAAATAAGCAATACATCGGAACTTACACCGGCCGTTGCTCGCGACGCAATGGCTCTCGTGCCGATATCTTCGGTGAAGCTTAAATATCTGAATAATTCACCAAATCCCGGAATTATTTTAGTGCACAGTGACTCCACTGCTTCAATCGATACATCACGCTTGGCTATGCCTGTACCGCCTGTTAAAATAACAGCATCCAGACTTTCGATTGCAATCCAACGTTGCAATACTTCGGAAATTCTTGTAAAATCATCAGGTACAATCGTCCTGACTTTTACAATATGGCCTCCTTCCTCGATTAGTTGAACAACCGTGTCGCCGCCCTTATCGGTTTCCGGTGTACGGGTATCCGATACGGTCAAAACGCCGAGTACCAAAGGTCGTTCTGAGACTTCTTGTAAGGACATGTTCGACTCCTCCACACAAATACATTTTACACTATCTTGATAATTTACAAAGCCTTTACTCTTAGTATAACACGAATTGGCAATCGTGGTTAACAACATTACACTTTTCATTTGTAAAGTTTATGTAAAAATTGAGTTTTTGTAATTCTCAGATGAACTATTGTCAATGAAAATGCAAAACAGCCTACATCCGAGGTGTACACCACCCCAGATGCAGGCTATTTTTTACCTATTTACCGGTTGTTCGGCAAAATTATAAAATTTTTCACGATTTGATTATTTTTTTACACGAACACGTTCTACCGTCGGATTGCCATCTTTATCTGTATGAACTGCGTCTACCGTGAAGCGTTCCAGTTCAGGCGCAAATTCGGTTAAGATTTTATCCGATAAAGTTGCTCCGTTAAGCATGGCGTTATAAAGCATAGATGCAAATTCATAACGTGTCATCGGACGATTACCATCGTATGTACCATCAGGATAGCCCTTAATCATGCCATTACCGGCGAGTACGGAAACGTATTCATAGGCCCAATGATTCTGTGGTACATCCGGGAAGAGTTGCAATTTGGATGTGTCAATCTTACGACCTGCATTAGAGTCGAGCATCGCCGATTTCAAGGCTTCCAATTCTCGGCGCAAATCTTTAATTTCTTTCGCCATGGCTACCTTAGAGGTCGACACATTGTTACCTTGACCGACTTTAAGGGAAATCCCTGCATTTACCATGCTGTTACCGTTACCTATCGTGCCGCCTACGCTAAACATAGTGTCTTCGTTAGGACGATAGAAAGCACCCAAGGCTACAGAGTTTTCACCACGGTAGTGACCGTAACCGGCGGTAACGTCCCATTTATCATCCGGATCAAAGTCTAAAGGATGAAGGGCTGCCAACGCGGCGGCACCGGCACCTACTTTATCGATACGGTTGTCTAATTCGTTCACTTTGCCGCCGAGATTAACGATAGCGTTGCTGTTGTTAATAACTTGTTCATTCACGCCTTGAAGTTGTTCTTCAGTAGCGGCACGACCTACGGTGGCAAAATCTTCGGCTTGAAGCGTAGTATTCGTTAAACCTGTAACTTCACCGTCAGCACCATTTAAGGCAATAACCCCGACTTCACCCATACCGGTGGTGCCGTTGAGGGATACAGCTTTGCCTTCTTCAGTGCCTAAGTTGAAGGTACCGGCTTCACCGTTAATGACAGCTTTTGTATTACCTTCCCCGATAGTAATCTTATTGTTAAGGCCAAATTTTAGTTTTGCATTGTCTTTGCGTACAAATACGTTCTGGTTGCCTTCCGCATTTATATAGCCGCCAAAGTCTATGGTAGTATCTTTATCTACTTTTGATAGGTTTTCTTCATTGGCGGATATGTTCCAACCCGTATACGCTTTGTTATTAATGTCCGTAATGGCTGCATTTAATTGTTCTTCAGTTGCGGCACGACCTACGGTTGCAAAGTCTTTACCATCAAGTTTTAGATTCGTTAAGCCTTTAACTTCCCCGGCAGCACCATCGACATTAACTTTACCGACAGTTGCATTTCCTGTTTTGCCATCAAGGGATATTTTAGTATCTCCACTACCTACTTGTACACTAGCATTATCGCCGTCAATGGTTACCTTATTGTCACCGGTCCCTACATTAATACTTGTGTTGAGGTCAAAGGTTAAGTTTGTTTTGTCTTGAGTCACTACGATGTTCTTATGACCCTCTACTTCTTTACCGGAGAAGTCTACTTTATCATTGCTAGCTACGGCAACACCTTCAGTACCATTAGCCGATACCTTCCAGCCTTTATAGGATTTTTGTTCAATATCAGACATAGCGGCACTTAATTGTTCTTCCGTTGCGGCACGACCAACTTTGGCAAAATCAGCAACGTCAAGTGTTTTATTTGTTAATCCCGTAATATAACCCTTCGTGCCGTCGATTTTAATAGGATTATTGCCTTCTTTGATTTCCCCGATTGTTACGATATCATTGAGTTTAAGGTTGTAATCGGTGACATTAGTTTCTTTATTTTCTGTTGGTGTCAAAACGAAGTTATTGTCTGCACTTACACTGGCTCCTTTAGCATTAACAGTATATTGTTTCTTGCCGTCCTTATCAAGACCTTCATCAACGGATGCAATATTTGTGCCAGGTGCTACACGGCCACCAGCTGCTGCAATTTGGGCAGTTAAGTCATTGGTTAAGTGGTAGATTTGTTGGCCGTTGATGGCGTCGTAGGAATTAGAAGAAATGCGACCTTTGGCAACATTGATAATACGACGTCTATCGGTTCCGGCGCCTACCGAGAGAATACCATAAGAACCATCACTACCAGAAATATTCCACTGTTGATTATAGAAATCTCCAAGTTCCTTTTTAAACGCGGTTAATTTTGAATATGTAAACATATCATCAACTTTTACTTTACTACCATAGCCTAAAGCCGCACTATAACTGGTATTTGCTTCAATAGCTGCTTGGTAGCCAATTGCCGTCCCACCGAAATGACTAACACTTGCCTCAGAGCCCACTACTGTAGCCCATTTCGCATTGTTTGATACCGCCGCTTTATAACCACCAATGAAAGAATTATCTGAGTTAGTGCCAATCGTCGACTCTGCACCTATAATACTTGCATATTTACTCTGAGTCGTAGATTTATAACCAAATAAAGATGAACGATCAGCGCGTTCGGCAATCTCTGCTTCACTACCCACAGCCACACTATAACCGGTATTAACTTTAGTATGATACCCCAATGCTATTGAGTTACTAGGATTTCCCCCTTTTGTACTAACAGCAGCGCCGGTACCAAAGGCAAAGTTATTTGAGCCAGTAGCACTTGCACTCGAACCAATGGCAATCGAGCTCATAGAATTCGATTTAGCACCTACACCAATAGCCAGACCACTTTGTGCACCATCTTTAACAGTAGCGCCATTACCAACAGCTATACCATTTTCAGCACTTCCCCCGACCTTAGATTGATAACCCAAAGCAACTGCATAGCGACTTATCTTTTCATCCGTACCAATTCTTGCCTCATGACCGAGAGCAATACTGGATCGCCCATTAACTTTTGCGGAATAGCCAATAGCTGACCCAAACCATGTGCCATCATAAACTTTTGAAAAAGAACCTATAGCTGCACTATGCGGAGCATCATTCCCAATACTGGCAGAAATCCCACCGATTGCAATAGAGTGGTCAGATTCCTTCCCTACTTTAATATTAGTCCCCATAGCAACCGTCCAGTCGGTCTCATCGTCGACTCTGGTGCCGTCTGTGCCTATGGCAATGGAATTCTCTGCTTTATCGCCAATGGAGACACTTGTACCGATGACAATTCCTCGACCACTGGAATTTATGGTATTGCCCATCTTGGCATCGGCACCAATGACGATACTGTAAGGAGATTCATTAGTTGCATCCTTACCAATTACTACTGAGCCATTACTACCCGGCCAATAATTTGGTGTTTCTGTCGGGAATGGTCCATTTTTGGCTCCATGCCCAATTACAACGGAATCATCTGTATTTTTGCCGAATTCCATACCATTACCAATCGCAATAGAGCCATTAATATCTTGGGAAACCTTATTGTTACTCCCTATAAAAATACTTTTACTAATCTGCTTCGCAGATGTATTATTATTACCAAAAATAATCGTATCTTTATAATCTCTATAGAATCCATTTGGTGTGGTAAAAATCTGATTATTATTGCCAATAATCCATGAATACTTTAATACTGAAATAGCATTACCATCTCCAATAACGTAATCATAACCACTGGATGATCCCAAAGTGTTTTTATCGCCGGTAACATCATTATTACTAGTGTTAACCGTATTACCATCGCCTACAACAGTATTTGTCTTAGCATACTGCCCCATGGTATTTTCCGTATCAATATGAGCGGTAAAGTTACCATTTGCATCAGTTGCTGTTATCCAGCTACTGTTAGTCGCTGCATCTACACTTATTCCACTTATACCAGCAGTTAGTGCCAAAGCGGCTAGTAACACACCTACCTTACGAACTGCCCCTACCGAACTACTGGAATTCTTTGTACATTTCCGTGCCAATTCAGATACTACAACATACTGATTACTTACTTTACTCCATATAACCTTGTAAAGCCTATTCATAATCGTTCCCCTTTATCCCTCACAACGAAATAAATAAGTGGTCTTACTGTACTGCTATATCATCCTCCTATTATTGTGTAACTCTATATCTAGCATTAAACATTAATGCTGAATACCATAAGTAATTAAATATAATATTATTCCCGTTTCAATTTGAATTCCTTTATATTTCATCTTAATTTTATAATAGCATCAAAATTTAAGTGATTCAATGACACTATTCAGTTCGTGAAATTTTAATGTCAAAAATTATAATATCCAACTTATTATAAAATTAATTAAGTAGGAATAGTCTTGATTTATACAGTTTTATTTATTTTATACGATGTGATGCAATAGTGATACATTTATC
>NZ_RQUX01000019.1 GCF_003992115.1 Veillonella ratti | reverse complement strand
TTTTATAATTAGACTAAACATTTTTATCGTCCAAATTTATTGACTATTTCCATCAATAAGTTTAAAATTAAATTACTAGATAGGTAATTTAATTTAGAGAAAATTTATCTTGGATATAGAGTATGCAACAGAAAGAGTCAAAATACAATGTACCAGTGTTAAAGATGCAACTAAACTATTCGGAGGAAACAAGACCTTAGTAAAAAGCTTATTTGCCAGAATTAATGCACTTCAAAGTGCAATTGTTATAAAAGATATTATTACCCTACCCACGTTCAGATTTCACGCTCTGAAAAATAAGCAAAATCAAAATCTCGAAGGTTATTTTGCTATAGATGTTAAATCACGCAAAGAACCTTGGCGAATTATACTTCAGCCATTAAATAACAACAAAAAACCTTTTGAACCTTGCAATATAGATGAGATTGCAAGGGTAGTAAAAATAGTAGAAATAAAGGAGGTCAGCAAACATTATGAGTAATTACATAGAATACAATAATAAAATGGCCTTCCATCCAGGCTATTATATCCAAGAATTAGTTGAAAATAGTGGCTTGACTCAAGAAGATTTTGCTAAACGCTTGGATACAACTCCAAAAAATCTTAGCTTATTGATTCGAGCTGAACAAAGTTTATCTATCGATATCGCTATTAAATTAGCCAGACTTTTTGATAACAGTGTTGAATTTTGGTTAAATTTGCAATCGACCTATGATGCCGCCGTAGCCGAAATTAAATCTATGGAAGAACTGATAAAAGAACGTAATATATTCCAATATATCAATTACAAATATTTTGTCGAATACTATAATTTACCGAAAAATACAGACAATATAGATCAACAAATTAAAACTGTACGTAACTTCCTACAAATATCTACCCTTTTAATACTCGCCAAAAAGAATCTCATAAGCAAATTTAGAAATTCAACCGAAAACTTAACGCCGGAACAAATTATTATGACTAATGCAATGCTACAAATAGGCATAAATCAGGCATTACAAGCCGAAGCAGTTAATTTCAATAAAACTCAATTCAAAAAATCAATTAACTTTATGGACGCTTTATATGCGGATAAAACATTAAATTTTAACCTTTTAAAAAATCACTACTCCGCTTATTACACTAACATTGATGATACCTTATTGAAGTCTGGTATTATTTTAACAAAAATACCTGCTATGCCCGGTACAAACTTCCGTAGTGCTACTAAAAAACTAGGTTCCAATGTTATGTTGTTAATCAATGATACCAATACTAAATCAGCTAATACATTAGATACTATATTTGCTGAGATGACCAATATTGCCACCGGCAACTATGGCATTACTTTAAATAATTAACTACAAAAAATCCTCGAAGTTTACCGGAAAATGTCACAACTAATAAGTTATGAACTAATTCTCAATTCACTTCGAGGATTTTTTATATTCTTCAAACCTTATCTAGCTTATTTTCTAGCGTCTGCCACCGCAGCAACGAATTTTTTAGCTGTTTCGGTAATTTCAGCCAAAGATTTTCCGCCACCGGTCAATGCGCCGCCTGCCCCGACAGCAACAGCACCGGCTTTAAACCATTCAGCTACATTATCAATGCTTACGCCGCCGGTCGGCATCATTTGAGCTTGTGGCAATGGGCCTTTTACGGCTTTAATAAATTTGCTGCCCACAACTTCGCCAGGGAATACTTTAACAATATCGGCGCCTAATTCCAAGGCCTGAATAACACCTTGGATTGTTGTAGTTCCCGGCATGCAAGCTACACGGTAACGATTACATAATTTTATGGTAGCTTCATCAAATGCAGGTGAAACAACAAAAGCTGCCCCATTTAAAATAGCCATGCGAGCTGTTTCCGCATCAAGAACGGTACCGGCACCAATAACAACTTGTGCATTATCTTTGTATTTTTCAGACAAAGTCAAAATTGCTTCATGCGCACGTGGCGTAGTAAAGGCAACTTCAATTGCTGTTACACCGCCGGCAATACAGGCTTCCGAAATCTGAACTGCTTCATCCGGCGTATTGCCGCGAATAACGGCAACAACACCTATTTTTTTTACTGTTTCAATAACTTGCAATTTGTCCATGATAAAAACCTCCTAGTATGTCCAATACTTTATTTTTTATGTCACTATACCTATATAAAACACCGTGCAACACGTGTAAGCGCTTACTTTTTAAGCTAAATATTAGGTATATAAACTACATTTTAATCACTTAACTTAGCACTCTTTTGATACGCCGCCAATTGTTCCGGTGTAGGCAATCCTTCGTTATCTCCCTCCACCTGTACTTGAAGCGCACCAATCGCTGCACCGCGACGCACAGCATCTTGCCAACTTAAACCTTCTAAACGGCCGCTGATTGTACCTACAGCAAAACCATCACCGGCACCTACGGTATCGACTACCTGTTCCACCACATACGCCGGTGCATAGAAGGCTTCGGCTTCCGTTTTAACAAAAGAACCTTTGGTCCCTAATTTAATAACCACCGCCTTGGCGCCTTGTTTGAGATAGAAGTCCGCAATGGCTTCCGGTGTATCAAAACCAGTCAAAATTTTCCCTTCACCAAAGCCGGGTAACACAATATCTGCTAACGATGCCAAGTAGTTAATTGTTTCACGCATAGCTTCTTCAGATGGCCATAAAGCAGGACGAAGGTTGGTATCAAAGGAAACCTGAACACCATGTGCTTTAGCTGTTTTCATCATGGCTATCGATGTTTCGCGGCAACTATCGGATAAAGCCGGTGGAATACCGGTTACATGTAAATGATCGTATTTATCCCAAGCAACTGTATCAACGATAGCCGGTTCCATATACGAGAACGCTGTGAAACGACGGAAATTAACGACCTCCGGATCGCCTTCCAAAGTTTTTGCTTTCAACTGCATACCCGTACGATTTACATCGTCCAATTCAACATAATCAATCCCGATATTTTGTTCTTCCAAGAAGTCCAAAATATGTTGACCGAACGGATCATTGCCGACACGGCTGATATACGCTACCTCATGCCCTAAGCGACTCATACCGACCGAAAAATTCACCTCCGCACCGCACACATAGCGGTGAAACGTGGTTACATCTTTAAGTGCCTTCGGCTCCGTTGCCACCATGAGTCCCATGGGCTCACCAATTGTTAAAACTCTTGCCACCCTCCATACCTCCTAAATATATTTTTAAAATGTCAATATCTCTTACAGGGAGTCGCGCTCCACAATTTTACCCGATAAAATAATATGTTGCTTCGCCACAGACGTACTATCTGAAGCTTCCGAAGACACTGATTCTTCAGACGCTTTAAGACTAGCCGTAACCCTCAGCAACAATAGACGGGCACATTCACTGCCTATTTGATGCGACGGCAATTCTATTACCGATATGCCCGGCCCGATACTATCCATCCACGGCCAATTATCATAACTGAAAAGCCCCACATCATCAGGGCTCCGTAATTTATTGCGCCTTAATAAATAGGCCATATCACTAAGTACAACACCATTACCGGCAAATAAAGCCAGCTTTTCACCGGCATCACGGGCCGCTGCCAGTGCAGAAAGAATCGCCGTTTTGAGAGCCGCTTTATCCGACTTAGTATATTCCAACGTCATAGCTTGACGATTTGTTAAAGCTTCATACTGTATCGAAAACTCATCAAATCGTTCACGCCGAATTCCATTGGTTCCAATTTGCCGCGTAGCAAAAAGAATACGTTCATACCCTTTGCTTAACAATAAGGCTAAACTATCATGCGTTACCTGCTTCGTATCGACAGAAACTATGTCGCATTCACAGCCTTCAACCGGTCTATCTGCCAACACAATGGGCACCATGGTACGATTCACTTCGTTCAAATATGAAACATTCGCGCCGGTTGCATTTATAACAAGCCCGTCCACACCTTGCGCAATCATGGACTGAATATAGCGTTTTTCCTTATCCGGATCATCACCGGCATCAGCCAACAGTACGGTAAAACCATGTTGTTCACAATACTCCGAAATACCGGTGTAAAGGATGGCTGAGAATGGGTTTGAAATATCTGACACGATAACACCAATCATATGACTTTGTTGCAAGCGCAAACTGCGGGCCATGCGATTCGGTTTATATTCAATATCCTTGATGACTTCACTGATACGTTTGCGCGTTTCTTCGGACATAAATTCATATTTACCGTTTAAAAAGCGTGATATTGTCGTTTTTGAAAAACCTGTTCGAGCGGCCACATCAGCAATTGTTACTTTTCCCATACAGCACCTCCCTACGCTAAAATCAATTTTTTAAGTCTCATTCTAATCCATGTATTCAATCACGTTCTAATTTATGTTTTAATTAACAGTCCATTTTGTTTTTATTTTACGAAATCGATTTACGAAATCGATTTCTAAACTTATTATACTCATAATACATCATCCGAAATCATTTGTAAAACCCTTTAACAATACTTTATAGTCATAGAACTGTCGCCATATACAGCCAATTCATATTTTTCACAACAAAAAAAGCCCGACTCTTCCCTTAGTTATAGAAAGAGTCGGACTATATCCGATTTACATACTAAATTATATAATCAAGCTAAAATATCTCCTGCACCAAGAACATGTACACAATGGTGCCTACGGCAATGCTGAGTAATAAATTGCGACGCCAATAGTGAACGACCGCCAATATTACTAAAGCAATGGCCTCCGGAATGCCGTTCGGCGCTACCGCCAACGATACGCCCTTTAACGAATACACGACCAAAAGTCCCATAACTGCGGCCGGCAACATATCGCCTAAATACGTGACGATGGCCGGCGGTTTTTCCGACTTGGCAAATACGACAAACGAAATAAAACGTGTAGCCATCGTACCAAGGACGACGGCGCCAATAGTAATCGTCATTTCCCATGCTGTCATGAAGCCGTCCCCCCTTCATCTGCTAAATCCGTTTCTTTTTTACCCTTAATCTTATACAGTAAACTGAAGATAACTACCATGAGAGCCATGGCCGGCAGCATAAATACATCCGGTCCCAAGAGAATACGCATCAAGAGCGACACGCCGAGGCCGATAAATCCGGGCATCAAATTTTTCCCTTTTAATAGCATATCCAAGAAAATAACCGCAAACAAAGCCGTTAGAACAAACTCAATACCTTTTAAGTTTAAAGTGATGAATTGACTGCCTATGGAACCCATAGCCACGCCGAGCACCCAATAGACAAAGTTCAGCCACGTTACATGGAGATAAAACCAGCCTCTATCCACATTATCCGGCAAGTTTACGGTCGCGTTGAGGGCAAATGACTCATCACACATGCCGAAAATAAGGGGATATTTTTTCCACCCCTGTGAAGTATAGCGGGTTAACATAGTCAACCCGTAAAAAATGTGCCGTCCGTTAACCATAAAGGCCAGAATAAAAGCGCCCAACGGATCAAAAGGAGCGGTCAATAAGGCGACGGTAACAAACTCCATAGAGCCTGCAAAGATGGTAGCGCTCATAATAATCGGCAAATACCAAGGCAGGCCCTGTCCTACGGCAAAGAGGCCGTAGGAGATGCCCAGAAATAAGAAGCCCGCACAAATCGGTACGGTTAAGGGAAAAGCGTAGCGAAACGCCTCCCGCCCCGCACTCTTGTCATGGCTCTTCTTACTACCATCGGGCGAAGTAGCAGCATCAATCGAAATACTATTTACATGGCGACTTTCATCATTGCGACTTTCATCATTCTTCATAGGGCCCCCAAGCCTTTTCAGCAACTCGTTTAATGAGTGCCAACTTGGCAAATTGTTCTTCTTCGGTTAAATTATTGCCTTCTTCCGTAGAGGCAAAACCACATTGCGGGCTCAACGCCAATTGCTCTTTTGGCACATACAAGCTGGCTTCTTCAATACGTGCCAATAAATCTTCTTCTTTTTCAAGTTCCGGGAACTTGGAAGTCACAAGGCCTAGTACGACCTTCTGATTTTTTATAAAACGAAGCGGTGCAAACCCGCCGGCACGGTCGGAATCGTATTCCAAGAAGAAACCGTCAATGTTACAATGACCGAATAGTGTTTCCGCCACCGGTTCATAGCCCCCCGACGAGAACCAAGTGGAACGGAAGTTACCGCGGCAAATATGCATAGTTACAGCTAAATCGTCCGGTTTACCTTCCAAGGCATAGTTAATAACTTCTACATATTTTTTGGCAATGTGATTTAAATCTAAACCGCGCGCCGCGTATTCTTTACGTTTTGTGTCATCGCAGAATTCACCCCAAGAAGTGTCATCCAACTGAAGATAACGGCAACCTGCATCATAGAAGGCCTTAATCGCTTTACGATAGGCTTTAGCAATGGCTTCAAATAAAGCATCTTCATTTTCATACTGCGGAATCGGTTCATAATGTTCTTCGCGGACACAGCAAATCAAATGGAGCATGGATGGCGACGGAATGGTAAATTTAGCAACCGCTCTATCACCGGCGGTAGCTTTTACGAATTTAAAATCTTCCAAAAACGGATGATTATCCGGGAAGTCGATATCACCTACGATTTTAAGAGTGGCCGCTTTCGGCTGATGGCCTTTAAAGGCTACGGACCAATGTTCCGCTTTAATACGTTCAACGCCTACCAGTTGTTCCAAGAAATCTAAATGCCAATACGCACGGCGAAATTCACCATCTGTTACGGCTTTAAGACCTACGTTAACTTCTTTATCGATTAAGTCGCGAATGGCTTCATCTTCGACTTTACGAAGTTCTGCCTTACCAAGAGCCCCCGCTTCTACTTCTTGGCGCGCTTTTTTTACAGTTTCAGGCCGTAAAAAACTACCTACTACATCATAACGGAACGGACCTTTCCCAATTGTCTGTTTTGCATTACTCATATTCTCAATCTCCTCTCAAAAGTGGCAGCTAATAAAAAAAGTCGTCAACAAATGACGACCTACTGTCTTATCATCTGCCGGTTACCCGTTGGACTTAGCACCTTGCCTTTTGCATATGCATCAAGCAGGTTGCCGCAGCATCATCGGGCCAAATCCCTCAGCTGCTCTGGATGATTCTATAAAATTATAACTACCTGGGGTAAAACATTACCCTTTCGATGTATATTATAATACTTCAATCAGAGATACATGTCAACTGTAGTTATACAAAAAGAGCATCAAATGCTGTGATTGTCACAAGCATTCGATGCTCTATGATTCGCTAATCGGAATATTCGTTTATCTCGCTATCGAAATAAACGCTTATTCTATTCGCAGCCTATCCTCTTATTCAGGTTTCTTGAATTTAGGGGATGTTGGGCAGGTTTCAGGTGTTACATCTTTACGTACACCAAGATCGCTGCTGCGGTCGGTGAAGTGAGTGTGTAACAACTGTTCGGACAATTCGCCCAATGGTTTATCAAAGAATTCAGTGTAAATTGCTTTGATTTCAGGGTTTTCATAGCTGGAACGAAGTTTCATGTTGGAATCCATATCGTAAATTCCTTTGATACGAGCTTCACGAACTTTGTTAGCTACCGGCATTTTTACGCGTGGCTGACCGCCGCCACCGATACAACCGCCAGGGCAAGCCATCATTTCAACGAAATCGTATTTTTTGCCATTAGCTTTCATATCGTCCAAGAATGTACGGATATTTTTACCGCCATGAACTACAGCTAATTTTAATTTTTTGTCGCCAATTTCAACTTCCGCTTCGCGAACGCCTTCCATACCGCGAACTTCCTGGAGGTTCGTGTAACGTTCAGGAGTTGGTTCTTCACCGGTAATGAATTTGTAAGCACTACGAACAGCCGCTTCCATAACACCGCCGGTATTACAGAAGATTACGGAGCCACCGGTTTCAGCGCCGATGTATTTATCCATCTGAGATTCTTCTACCTGAGTGAAGTCGATACCGGATTCACGAATCCATTTACCGAATTCACGAGTCGTAATACAGTAGTCGGTATCACGAAGTTCTTCTTTATCCCAGTATGCAGCCGATTTATTCTGTTCAGGACGACGAATTTCGAATTTCTTAGCCGTACAAGGAGCCACGCTCACGGATACGATTTTCTCAGGATCGATATTCATCTTCTTAGCGAAATATGTTTTAATAACAGCTGCTTCCATAGCGATACAGCTGCGAGTTGTAGAAATGTTTGGTAAATATTCAGGGTAGTAAGTTTCGCAGAATTTTACCCATGCAGGGCAGCAGCTTGTAAACTGTGGCAATTCGCCATGGCCGTTTACAACGCGTTCAATTAATTCGCTGGCTTCTTCCATGATAGTTAAGTCGGCACCAAAGTTGGTATCTACTACATAGTCGGCACCAAGTTGACGTAAGGCGCCAATCATTTTGCCTTCTAAAACGGAACCCGGTTCATAACCGAATTCTTCACCGATACCTACACGTACTGCCGGTGCAGTCTGAATAACCACGATTTTATCAGGATCGGCGATAGCTGCTTTTACTTCGTCCAATTCGGAACGTTCGTTCATGGAATCGAATGGGCAAGCGGCTGCGCACTGACCGCAATGAACACAAATCGGTTCATCACCGGTAGATTCTAAATCGTAGTAGTCAAGTACACCCATAACGTCAGCACAAGCACGACGGCATAATGTACAGTTTTTACATTTAGTTAAATCATGAATGATTGCAGGATTATTCTCTGAAATCGGAACACGACGATCAATATGTTGGAATCGACTTTCGAAACTCATAGTTTTGCACCTCACACAAATAATACTAGTTATGTATTCAATATAATCCAACCTCTGTTGGAACCGACATCGACCAAAATTGTATGGTTGTGAGTGATGTCTCTTTGTAGTATAGCAAATTAAATCTCCTGTTTTCAAATAGGAATTAGATTATCATTGTGCATTATTACTATGCAAAAAGTATGATAATACCGCCTTTTTTAAAGGATTTAAAAAATCAAAAAACAGCCTTCGAACAAAGGCTGTTTTTATAATTTTTATCGCATTAGTTTACTACTTACGTCCACTCAAGGCGAACACCAAACTAAATTCAAAAAGATGTTACTAAATATCCTCTTGGTTAAGACAATATCTTATCGATGCAAAGTAAATTGAGCCAAAGAATACAGTGTCTTACCTTTAATAAGGCTAGCTTCTACTTTCGCGCAAACCAACTCTTTTACTCTGAATACAAGAGCTATGGCCGACCAGTAGCTACACAATTCCGCCATTTCTTCCAAGTTTTGATGGTAAGCCGACCACAAAGAAATCATATTTTTTTCAAATATAGTTTCACCTAATACGAGTCCGCCTATAAAAATAGCGAGGTAGATAAGAAGCGTGCGATCACTAAGATGCTCTTTATATAAAACAGCTATTAAATCGCGTCCCCGCCATAGGGCCACACACAACAAGAGCGCCATGGCCCCTAAAAACCAGGGAACATATCCCCCAAACCAGACTTCATTTATCCCGGGAAATTCCGGCCCGGTGGTCGTCCATGCCATCGGATAGAAAACACGGCCCCAACTCAATTCACGACCCAGTGCCACTAAAAATAGTACCGCCGCACTCAGCCAAAGCCACCGTTCAGAGCGAGCTCCTAAAAATGACCACTTAACTGTCATTAAAAAGCCACCTAACAATATTAAGGCCTCTATATTTTCTATCCAATTATTTTCCCAAAAAGCCCAACCGGGCAAAAGAAATGCTAACGGCCAAACCACGATTAATAGCACTATACTCACTTTGTTAATTATCTTCACACCGGCACCTCCGTATCTGCTTGTGAATTTCCTTCATCGTATAAAATATTTATTTTCAGTCATTACATAATTTAGAATTTTAGTACGTAATTAGACCCAGTTTATAAATTGTTTATATTTTGTAAATATTTTATTTAAATTTTACTCTTTCTTTACAATTAATCAAACAAAAAAAACATTTAGAGTACCACTATATATATAATGTTCAAAATGGCGTTAATTAGGTTCTTAATATTGTTAATAATTCTCTTTATAAAAAAAATACATCAAGTTTATTTCACTTGATGTATGAGAATTTGCCGATACAAATCATTTCTCAATGTTCTCTCAAAATATTATTTAATATTATTTTTCATATCCTAGTGCATCACCATGGTTTCGACGCGTTTGTATTCTCCGCTTATTTGGCGTATAATCAAAATTAATAAGAGCTACAATAATATATGTTAGCTGATAACTCTATACATACTCACTAATTTAAACGAGGTGACAATATGAATATTATCGTAATGGAACCATTAGGCGTATCCGCCGCCAAAATCGAAGAAGTCAGTGCCCCACTTAAAGCAGCCGGCCATGAATTCTTCTATCCCGAAACGCAGGAGTTAGACCAAGCAAAATTATTGGATCGCGTAAAAGACGCAGATATTTTGATTTTGGCCAATCAGAAATTGTCCGGTGACATCATTCGCCAATGCCCGCATCTCAAAATGATTTCTATCGCCTTCACCGGCGTGGACCATGTGGATTTAGAAGCCTGCCGTGAACGCAACATTACCGTATGTAACGCCGCCGGCTACTCCACTAACGCCGTAGCTGAACTCGCTTTTGGTCTTGCTATTTCTGTAATTCGCAATATCGTACCATGCGACCACGAAGCACGCCACGAAGGCACTAAAGCCGGTTTGGTGGGTTTTGAACTTTTTGGCAAAACCTTCGGCGTAGTAGGCACCGGTGCCATCGGTCGCCGCGTAGCTGAAATCGCCCTTGCTTTCGGTTGCAAAGTTATTGCTTACAATCGCAGTGAAAAACAAGACCTCATCGACAAAGGCGTTAAATTCGTTTCCAAAGAAGAATTATTCCGCGAAGCCGATTTCGTATCTTTACACACGCCGTTAACGGCTGAAACGAAGGGCCTTGTGAACGCCGACATGATTAAGCTCATGAAACCGACCGCCGTGCTCATCAATACAGCCCGTGGTCCCGTGGTAGATAGCGTTGCTTTAGCGGCCGCCCTTAACGAAGGTCGTTTAGCCGGCGCCGGTATTGATGTATTCGAAACGGAACCGCCAATTCCGGCCGACCATCCATTATGCCATGCCAAAAATACCGTACTTACCCCGCATGTAGCTTTTGCCAGCAAAGAAGCACTCGAAACCAGAGCAGATATTGTTATTGAAAATATCAAAGCCTGGGAAGCGGGCAAACCTCAAAACTTAGTGTAGTTTCATAATTGCAACAAAAAGCAACCGAACTTACATAACACTGTAAGCATCGGTTGCTTTTTTATAATCATCGCCTCTAAAGTTAATGACTATTTAGTTTTTGGTTTTTCAAGCTTTAATATCGACCACAATCAATATTGGTCGTCAATAATTTCGGTGCCCTGCTCTTTGAGTGCGTCTTCCACCCATTGACGGTCCGCATCACCGGTCAAGGCCGCATGCACATTGGCTGCATCTTTGGCTTGGATTTTTTTAGCCCCTTCCAACACTTCTTCCGCATCCTGCCAAGGTACAACGATAACGCCGTCGCGGTCCATAACGACAATATCCCCCGGATTTACAGAAATGCCGCCGCAAGCAATTGGCGTATTGATTTCACCGGTGCCATCTTTGTAAGGGCCTGCCGGATTGGTACCGTTTGCGTAAACAGGCATGCTCATAGCCTCTACCGCATCACTGTCGCGAATCGGTCCGTCAATTACGAGGCCGGCAATTTGTTTATAAATCGCATAGCCGAGCATAACTTCACCCATGAGCGCCCGATATTCCGTGCCCCCGTCATTGGACACCATAATAACATCGCCCGGCCCAGCCATATTGAGAGCTTTATGAATCATTAAGTTATCGCCGCCACGCGTTTTTACCGTCAAAGCACGGCCTACCGTCACCGGTTGTTTAGGTGAAGATTTCAAAGAAACACGCGGATGCAAGGCACTGAGGCGCCCCATACAATCCGCCACATTCGCCGCCGGAATCCCCTGATATTCGTTCAATAGTTCATCACTTACCATCGGTCTTTTCAAATACACTCGATTACCTACTGCCACTAGTATCACTCCATTCTTTTGAAAACATCATCACTTTTTGCTATGACTAGCTTATATATCTATAATACTAGATATCCTCTCTTTTTTACAAGTAAAAAGAGGTATAATATAGATAAGCACAAATAATTTAGAATTGACTTTACCTCGTTTTTGTGTAAAAATTATTTGAATATATTATCAAAGGAGGCTTACGATGGCAGACGACAGACTTATAGTAGCCCTTGATGTGGCCACCATGGATCAGTTAAAAAACTTGGTGACTACCTTAGGTGACTCCGTATCGTATTACAAAGTGGGCATGGAATTA
Source organism: Veillonella ratti (assembly GCF_003992115.1). Classification (GTDB taxonomy): domain Bacteria; phylum Bacillota; class Negativicutes; order Veillonellales; family Veillonellaceae; genus Veillonella_A; species Veillonella_A ratti. The sequence continues at coordinate 34,131 of NZ_RQUX01000019.1, read as the reverse complement.
TTTTATGCCGCCGGTGCCGAAACCGTTACATATTTGCAAGAACAGGGGAAATCCGTATTTCTCGACTTGAAATTGCATGATATTCCCAACACGGTAGCACAGGGGGTAACCTCTTTGACGCATTTAGGCGCCAAGCTCATCACCTTGCACAGCCAAGGCGGGCCCGTTATGATGGCGGCCGCTGCCAAAGCAGCTACCGAAGCCGCTGAAAAATTACAGGTAGAGCGTCCTAAACTCTTGGCCGTAACCGTACTCACCAGTTTTGACGATGATGCTTGGACTGCCATCGGCGGTCAATTACCGATTCGCGATCAGGTACTGCGTTTGGCAAAACTTGCTAAAGAATCCGGCATGGACGGCGTTGTAGCATCCCCGTTGGAAGCCAAGGCCATCCGCAAAGCCTGCGGCGAGGATTTCCTCATTGTAACGCCGGGCATTCGCCCAAGCTTTGCGGCTGCCAATGACCAGAAACGCATTGCTACACCGAAAAACGCCTTAGAGGACGGTGCTTCAAAGCTCGTTATCGGTCGCCCGATTACCAAAGCCGAAAATCCGCAAGAAGCGGTTCGTTTAATTGTTGAAGAAATGGAGGCTGTTCACCCATGATGACAGAACAAGAAGTAAAACAGTTATTAATCGACACTAAAGCTATTTTAGAAGGCCATTTTCTTTTGACCTCCGGACTCCACAGCCCAATGTATGTGGAAAAATTCAACGTATTGCAACATCCGAAATATACGGAACGTCTTTGCCAAGAATTGGCCGAACGCTTCAAGGATCAAAATGTTGAACTCGTTATCGGACCTATGACGGGTGGTATCTTGTTGGCTCATGAAGTTGGTAAAGCGTTAGGTACCCGTGCTATTTTCACCGAACGTGAAAAAGGCGTTATGACTTTACGTCGCGGTTTCCGCATCGAACCGGGTACACGCGTACTTATCGTTGAAGATATCGTAACAACCGGCGGTTCCGTTCGCGAAGTTGTAGACGTAGTAAAAGCTTCTCAAGGCGAAATCGTAGGTGTAGGCCTCTTGGTTAACCGTAGCGGCGGCAAAGCAGACTTTGGTATTCCAAACGACAAAGTGCAGGCTTTATTGAACCTTACCGTACCGACCTACCAGCCGGAAGAATGCCCGCTTTGTAAAGATCATGTGCCAATGACCGAACGCGGCAGCAAACATATTAAATAATTAATTATAAACTTATAGGTCATTTTGAGTTGGTCTTTAGACCGATAGGATTAGTATTTATCTAGTCTTATCGGTCTTTTATTTTTTGATTTCAGGCTTATAGGACAAAAAAGCCCTTGCCTGAATTTCAAGCAAGGGCTAACTACAACTTAAGCAAATATTCTGTTCAAACAACCCTACACATCATAGTTAAACGTAGCAGTCTGTATTACATCATCATTCAAGCTACGGCCGACAATACATTTTTCATGAAGCAAGGTTTCAATTTTACTGCGGTCTTCTTCTTTAACAGCTTTTGGTAAATGGAAGTCAATTTTAATTTCTTTAACTCTAAATTCTTCGGAGCTCACATCGGTGGCCACTTCGGCATAGGCACCAACAAAATCATAGCCCATTTTACCGCCGATAAGCCCCATAATGGAGAGGGCACAAGAAGCAAACGTGTCAGCTAACAATTCAACCGGTGAAAACGATTCTTCCAAACCGCCCACATCTTTGCCTACATCAGTAAATACAGTGTGACTCTTTTTAGCGTTTGTTAATTCATTTCTCAAATGTGCCTGCATTACAACTCGTGACATACTGCTACCTCCTTGTAAATAATCTGCCAAGTATCAAATTCAAAAGTTATTATAAAAATAGCCTTCGCTACTTTATAAACCGATCGATAGCTTCATTCAATTTATCAAGGGTTTCTGTATCATTATCTTTTACCGCATCAACGATACAATGCTGAATGTGGTCCTTTATGACAACGCGGCTCACACTTTTCACCGCCGAATCAACCGCGGCCAGTTGCACCAACACCTCACTGCAGTCGCGCCCATCCGCCACCATCCGCTTTACCGACTCCAAATGACCGATAATACGTGACAAACGATTCAATACCGCCTTAGTCTGCGTGTGCGAATGTGTATGTCCATGAGCGTTTTCATCTGTATGAGTATGTTCATGAGAATGTTCATGGCCGTGTATATGTTCATGCATCGCCTCATGACTGTGGGCAATACCTAATTCATGTAATCTATCGTGCTCCGTTTGCGCCACGTAATCACCACCTTGTTTCGTCTGTTATAAATTTATTATAACATATTGCACAAGATGACTTATGGTAAAATACTATGGTATTGTAAAACAATGGTAATACAATTTTAGTATTTACCTTTTAAGTAATGTGCGTGCTTCTACCAATTGTTTGGCCAACTCTGATTGAGGATTGGCTAAAACAGCTGCCACCGTCCCTGATTCCACAATGCACCCTTCAGCCAATAAATAGATGCGTTCACATAAAGATTCAGCTATCGTTAAGTCATGGGTTATGACTAAACCGGCGAGCTGATTTTTTTGTTTTAAATCATTTAATACGGTTAATACTTCCGCTTGCGTTTGCCCATCCAAAGCAGATGTCATTTCATCACACAAAAGTAAGGACGGATTATTGGCAATAGCCCGCGCCAAAGCGGCTCGCTGACATTCCCCGCCGCTCAACATGTGCGGATAACGCTTACTGTATGAACTTGGCAAATTCACGGCGCCCAAGAGGGTAGACACCTGTTCTTGGCCGGTTGAAGCAGAACTTGCGACCGGTGAAAACCGCGCCCTGTCTGCGACATCTAAAATGGTGCACTCTTGCGATAAAAATCTGACATTTTGTGCCCCTAAGGATTGCAAAGATTCCGACTTCACCGGCTTTGCCGGCTTATGTTTGATAGCTTCTTCAAGGCTCCATCCGATTGTTTGACGCGGATTAAAAGAACTTTGCGGATCTTGCCAAATCGGCTGGACTATTTGTCCCAACTCAGCAGGCGAATAATTGGCAAGCTCCTTTTCACCATATAAAATCTCACCGTTTAAAGTGGGCTGCCAGCCTAGTAAGCAGCGAAACAAAGTGCTCTTACCGGCTCCGCTGAGACCAACCAAGGCCACCCATTCACCACGATGAACCGTTAAACTTACGTCATGTAATACGGAGTTACTATCAGCCTCGTAACAGGCTTGGAGATTTTTAATCTCTAAAAGCGGTGCCGTCGCAACATCTGTTACTGCCACAGCACGAGGCTCTTTGTCAATCGTAGTGATGTCTTCCACGCTAATAGACGCTGAATGATCGCCCTCATTCATAGAGGCCTTCAAATTTTGCAAACAACCGTCCTGCAAACATTGCAAATGACCTTCCTGCAAACATTGCAGGCGACCGTCCTGCAATTCATATACGCTGTCACCGATACAGTTTGCCAATTCCCGTTGGTGAGTAACAAACACCAAAGTCAACCCTTCCGATTGCTGCACTTTTTTCAAAAGCTCTACTACTTGCAGTTGACGAACCATGTCTAAACTCGAAGCCGGCTCATCGGCGATTAGAATATCCGGTTTTGGGAGTAAGGCAAATAATAACGCCACCCGTTGAGCCATACCGCCGGACAATTCAGTGGGATATAAAGATAAGACGTTAAGGTCTAAATCAAGAGCGATGCTTAAAGTTTCAATCCGACTGTGGGCTTCAGCCCAATCGAGATTAATAGCCTTTGCCACATGACGACATTGCTCTTCAATTGTAAAAAAAGGACTAAAAGAGCTTACGGCGCCTTGCGCTACATAAGTGATGCGTCGGCCTCGTAAATCGTGCCAAGCTTGTTCCGATTTAGGCCAAGAAACGCCACATAAAGAAGCTGTTTCATACGTAATCCGGGCATTTTTTGGCAATAAACCCAATAAGGTCTTCAATATAGTCGTTTTGCCTGCTCCCGAAGGGCCTATAATAACGATTGCTTCACCGGCTGCAACGGTAAGATTTACATCTTGTAAGACCGACTGCCCGTCATAGGCAACTTGTAAATTTTTTAATAAAATCATCGGCTCGGTCAACACATCACCCCCTTTCCGTCAACTCTATAGCTTCACCTTTTTACATATCTACCTTTTTTACATGTCTATATTTTTACATAGCTACATTTTTTTTACATAGCTACATTTCTTACATATCTACATCTTTGATGAGTTCATAATAATCGGTCGGCGACGCTTTAAAGTTAACAACTTTATGTTTCATAACAAGATTCATTTTAAGATGAGCCACATAAATAAACGCCGCATCATCAAGCACGGTCTGTGTCATTGTTTGAAAAATCGCCTGGCGCTGAGCCGGCTCCGTTGTTTGATCCAGTTGTGCCATCAAATCCTGAATTGCAGGATTGTTATAGCTCCCCACATTGTCCACCGCACCGGCCAGGGCATTGGTCTTGAAGTAATAAGAGCCTTCACCGGTTGGCGCTGTTACAAAGGCCTTTGCAAATACATCAAAATTCCCTTGTTTTAAAACACTGCGATACGCATCGGTAGCATTGACTTCGACTTTAATACCCACCTGTTTAAGGGTAGCTTGAGCGGCTTCTGCCAAAACCGGCAACTCTTGACGCGACGTATACGTAAGCCAACGCACGGTCAGTGGTTGACCGTTTTTATCGACATAACCGTCACCGTCCGTATCACGATAACCGGCATCAGCCAGTATTTTTTTAGCCGCTTCAATATTGAAGCTTGGCGCCGTTACTTTCATATGTCCGAGCGCCGTATTTCCCGGGAACGGACCTACCGCCGCCACGCCATTCCCTTTTAAAAGCACCTTAGCAAACTGAGTCTTATCGATGCTCATGGCGATGGCTTCACGGACCGCCTTATCCCGCATAGCCGGGCTGTTGAAATTAAAGGCCACTTGATAAACCCGCGAAGTAGGCATCGAGCTGATAGTATAGGCTGAAGCATCCTTAAATAACTCCAAGCTGTTATAAGGCAAGCCCTGAGCCGCATCGATATCGCCCTTTTGGAGCGCCATAGTAAGCGTATCGCCTTCCGTGATACGTACCACTTCAACACCATCAAGCTTTGGTTTACCGTCCCAATACGAGTCATTGCGCACGAGGCTTACCGATTTTTCCGTAATATTCGTTGCCTTAAACGGACCTGTCCCCACATATAAACCGTCTTTCGGTTTTTCAGACACATCAATAATAGCACTGTACGGATCCGCCAAATAGGTCAAAAGCACGGTAGCCGGATTAGCCGATTGAATTGTAAGATTTTGACCGTCAGCCACCATCGACTGAATGCCTAAATCCTTAGGCGCCCTGTCATGCACAGCTAGAAGTTCTTCAAAATTAGCCTTCACCGCCTCAGCCGTTAAAGGTTTCCCGTTGGAAAACGTCACCTTATCCCGAATGTGCAGCTTCACCGTATGAGCATCCACAAACTGCCACGAATCGGCCAACCACGGTTTTACTTCCATGGCATCATTAAAACGCACCAACGTTTCCGCGACACCGTATCGAACGGCGCTCCAGCCTTGATACGCCTCATGAGGATTTAAACCGGCATTTTCCATAGCCGGCCCATAGGCCGTCGTGCCGTAATGTAACACTTTACCGCCGCCATCGATATTGCTGCTGCCGCAACCACTGATTACCACGGCCATAAAGACACAGGCAATGACCGCCATAAGGCGCCGCAAACCTTTTAAATGCTGCTTACCGCCTCTGCTCTCATTCATAACTTAAACCTCCAACCACAAATACCCGAATACCTCACCGTACCGATTAATGACCAAACTATAAGCTTTTCGCTTGTCAAAAAATGATTATACACACAAGCCTTAGCGTTTCTCAAAAAACTTATACACACAAACCTTAACGTTTCTCAAAAATCGATTATACACATACGCCTTATATTTTATCAAAATATTGCCGCAAGTTTTCACCGACATAGTGAAAATACGCCACCGTCACAACGATAGCGCCACCCGGCGCCAGCAGAAGCCACGGTGCGGTTTGCAATAAGCTCCGATTTAGACTGAGCATACTGCCCCATTCAGCCATAGGCGGCATAGCCCCTAAGCCCAAAAAGGACAGCCCTGCCAGTTCCATGAGAATCACACCCATATCGAGCACCGCCGTCACCACCAACGGACCCGCTATTTGCGGCATAATGTGATAGTAAAAAATCCCCCACTTCGTCTGCCCTTGCAAGCTCGCTATCTTGATATACGGTGCCGCTTTGACCTGCAGGGTCAAACTACGCGCAAGTCGCGCATATTTCGGCCAAGCCACACAAATAAGGGCCAACGCCGCGTTGCCCATGCCGCCACCCAATACGGCGGCAATCGCTAAGGCAAAAACAAGTGACGGCACGGCCAGCGCTACATTAATAAAGAGCCTAATAAGCCAGCTCATAAAACCGCCCATATACGCACTCATAATACCCAACAACGTTCCCATTACGGCAATCGTCACCGTTATAACAAAGGTTAGCCCTACCGTAACCCGTCCTCCGGCCAGAATACGGGCTACCATGTCCCGTCCGTATTGGTCGGTCCCCAACCAGTGGGAAGCACCGGGCCCTTGCAATACTTCGCTTAACACCTGCTCATAAGGGTCAAACGGCCATAGCACCGGCGCCGCAACAAACATAAAAATCATCACGCCAAGGCCGCCCCATAATAGCCACTGTATTTTGCCAAACCGCTTAAAGCCCTGCTTGCCGTCCAAGTTATATTTCATGATCGGCCTCCTTCGCATAACGGCGATTCAGCTTTGTTTGCCAAAAATCCGTGCTCCAATTGAGTAAAATGTAAAGGGCTACCAGCCAAAGCACATAGGCCTGTAACACCGGGTAATCCCTGGCCGTAATGGCATCAAAAGCCATTTTGCCAACACCGTCCCACATGAATATGGTCTCCACAATGGTTACGCCACCCAGTAAAGAACCGCAAGATAATGCCACCAAGGCTACAAGGGGGCCCGCAATAGCTCTCAGAACATACCGGGCGAAAATCGTGTACCAACTAAGACCACGGGTGCGAAGGCCCATAATATAGGGTTTACTTAATTCATCCAAGGCCAAGGCTCTTATTTGTTGAATATATTTGGCACTCATGGACCAAACCAAGGTGATTGTCGGCAGAATGAGCTGCGTCGGTTCATTATGACGGGCAATAACCGGTAACCAGTTTAGTTTTAGGGCTACCACATAAAGCAACAATAAGGCGGTAAAAAAATTTGGCATCGTATTACCGAATAAGGTCAGGCTGCGCACCAATTTATCACCTATACGACCCTTTTGGTGTGCCGTCCAAAGGCCTGTCGGCACAGCTATTAACAGAGTGACCCCTACAGCCGCTCCCATGAGAAGGAGTGTAGCCGGCAGTTTTGACCACAGCAAAGAACTGACCGCTTCCCCAGTTACCATAGATTGGCCGAAATCGCCCTGTAAGACGCCCCAAAGCCAGCGGCCATATTGCAACCATATAGGCGCCGTTAAGCCCAGTTCAGCCCTTTTTTCAGCTTGATCCTCTATAGATAAGCTCTGCTGCCCCGAAAAGACTTGATCTACCACATCATCATTAGTGAGTTGCATCAAGCCGAAGGTAAGGGTCGCTACCACCCACAGCACCCCGATTACCTGCAAAATAGGTTGACCATATTTGATACATGTGCGCCATGATGAATTGGGGCGATTAAGTAAAGCAAGCGCAGATTGCTTAGTTCTTTCTTTATTTTCTGTCATCACGGCACCTCCTTACATGAATTCTTCTTGTTACTGCGTTAAAATATACTGCCGGTTTTTAGGGCATAACTAGTGAACTTAGCGGTACCAAAGTACCCATTATTCATCTTCTTCATATTAGTGTACCTACTATTCATCACTTTGAAAAGCCCACCTAGGGGATACTTTTTTCAAAAATAACCCCCACCCCCGCTTATATCTCGCTTGATTTTCCTCTATACTGTTCTATAGAAATATTTTTGCCTATAGTAAGGACCGGCCTTAGTTCCGGCCATTATGAAACACGATAAGGATTAATAAACAGGAGTCTGTCATGGATATAACAAAACGAATTGAATCCTACTGGGATAAACGAAGCGATGCCTTTAACGAGCTGCGCCTTCAGGAACTAAAAAGCCCCAATGCCAAAGCGTGGCACGCCTTATTGGCTCAGCATATCCCCTTAGAGCGACCGATTCGCATCCTTGATGTAGGCACGGGTACCGGCTTTTTTACCTTCTTGCTCTGTCATCACGGTCATACCGTAACGGGCATCGATATGTCGCAGCAAATGGTGAATCACGCCCGTCAAAACGCCGCCACCTTTCACAGTACGGCGACCTTTGAAAAAATGGATGCTACTAAACTCACTTATGAAGATGGTACCTTTGATGCCGTCTTGAGCCGTAATCTCACCTGGACCTTACCCGATCCGAAAGCGGCCTACAGCGAATGGCTTCGCGTCCTGAAACCAAAGGGCGTCATCCTAAACTTTGATTCCGACTACGGCAAAACTACCTTTGCCCGCAATGAAGGTCACGTTCATGCCAACGTAGACAGTCAGATTCTAGATGAATGCACGGCCATTAAAAACAGTCTCACCATCAGTCAGGAAACACGCCCGGCGTGGGACTTAAAAACCTGCAAACAACTGGGAGCTCACGAAGTCAGCCTCGTGCCCGATGTACGCCCCTATGTACAACAAGATATGAGTTTACAATACGAAGAAATTCCCATTTTCATGATGCGCGTTGTAAAATAACAAGCAGCTCTCCCGGTGTGGTCTTAACCACAACAAGGAGAGCTGTTTTTCATAATTAAAATAACCATGTTACTCAAGGTTCTGTACAACCAGCACGGTCTTTAAGCAACATGGTTATTTATTTTACTGACCGAAGTCAGCTAAGTTCAATTGTACAAATTATTCGCGTGGAAGGTCGATTTCTTTAAGAATAACTTGTTTGCTGTGTTTTTCGAAGAACTGTAAAGCTACTTCTGGGAACATAGCATAGGACAATACGTCTTCGTCAGTGAAATTCTGGTAACCAAGTTCACCCAATTTCTGACGATACATTTCCAATTCAGGTTGGATAAGATCAGCTGGACGGCAAGTAATAGGTTCTTCGTCGCCGATGATTTTCTTACGAATATCTTCGCTGATAGGAGCAGGTAAACGACCATATTTGCCGCGTACCAAGTCTTTAACTTCGCTAGGAGTCATAGTGTAACGTTCCATTCCGTTTGCCATAAAGTTAACGTTCATCATAGCCATAGTACCAACGATCTGGCTGGTAGGAGTTACCAATGGAGGGTAACCGAGTTCGGCACGAACTTTAGGCATTTCGTTCATAACATCAAAGAATTTGTCAGCCATGCCCATTTCACGAAGCTGGTTCTGAGTGTTGGACAACATGCCGCCAGGAATCTGGTAATGACGAACTTCAGGTAATACTTCATGAGCCGGAGTAATACCGAATTCATCAGCGATTTCTTTGCGAACACCACGGAAGTATTCAGCCAATTCACGAAGAGCAGCTAAATCCAAACCGGTATCATATTCAGTACCGCGGAACATTTCAACGATACTTTCAGTTGCAGGCTGGGAAGTTGCATGACCGAATGGGCTTAAAGCTGTATCGATTACGTCAACACCGGCTTCAACTGCTTTTAAGTAAGTAGCGCTGGCAAGACCGCAAGTGAAGTGACTGTGTAAGTCGATCATCATGTCGTCGCCCAATGCTTTTTTAAGATCCTGAATCAAGGATACTGCATCGTATGGAGCCAACAAACCGGACATATCTTTAATACATAAAGAATCCATGCCCATTTCTTTCAATTCTTTGGCTACATCAACGAACATCTGGTTGGTGTGTACAGGGCTGATAGTGTAAACCATAGTACCTTGTACATGAACGCCTGCTTTTTTACCTGCTTTAATAGCAGCTTCCATGTTGCGAGGGTCGTTCAAAGCATCGAAAATACGGATACGATCGATACCGTTTTCTTTAGCTTTTTTAACGAATGCTTCTACTACATCATCAGCATAGTGTTTGTAGCCCAATAAGTTCTGACCACGTAACAACATCTGCAATGGAGTATTTTTAAGATGAGCTTTTAACGTGCGAAGACGTTGCCATGGATCTTCGTCCAAGAAACGAAGGCAGCTGTCAAATGTTGCGCCGCCCCAACATTCCAATGCTTCATAACCTACCGCATCCAATTTTTCCAATACAGGCAACATCTGGCTGGTACGCATACGAGTTGCCAAAATGGACTGATGACCATCGCGGAGGACGGTTTCCATGATTCTTACTTTTTTCGCTTTCATAACTCCTTCTCCTTCACTGTCGAGATGAATTGTTCTCTGCCACTCCATAAAACCTTCCACATTTTACAGATGTTAACAATCCATATCCTCTAAAATTACGCTTATGACGAATACCCGCTGTCTACCTCAGGGCAGTCTCTGTATTCGTCTCACATATCTATTAGACTACTAATGACTTTCTTTGTCAACATATTTACAATACCGATTACTCATAAATATATATTTATATTAATTATTTATTTTTTTTAGGAGCTGTTTCAATCACAATATTACGGCCATCTTTTTTAACTTGAATAGAGAAATTACCATAACCGTCCTTAAAGTATTCCATCTTAATATCTAATAAGAGCTTACCGATTTGAGTTTCCACTTTCTCAGTTAAAAACTCACGATAGAAGGCTTCCTGACTATTGGCCGGCGATTTGCGAAGTGGCGCCGGACGACGGGCCGCCGCTTCCCCTTTAAGCATAGCCGTTTCGAAGGTTTCTTCTTCCTTCACATTCTTAAACATATCATCATCGCTCAAGCCTTTTTGAATTTTAATTTTAGCCATAATACTCTTCCTTTCACTATTAAAACGAGAAAAGGCCTGCTGTAGCAGACCTTTTTCTCTTACCTATGCATAAACCTCATAATTAACACCAAAAGTCTGTTTATGCTTATTTATTACTTTTTATTGTCACTACCGGTACCGGACGACCTTTTATCTTCAATCGTCTTCTGAATCGATGCGACCGTAATATCTTTTAAATCTTGCGGCGTAGCAAAAGTATCTACCGTTTCAAATCCAACGCCAAGACGTCCTTCCATGACAGATAAGGCCTTATCATCCTCATCCACCTTGGCGATGTAAATATCTTTGTCTTTATCCACACCGATCAAGCGATAACGGCCGGGCGGATTAATAACACGCCAGCCCCCTTCCGTGCCGTCAAACATAAACACGTCACCGGTACGCACATTATCATAGAAGAAAATATCTTCGTCATAGAAAACGGCGATACGCCCGATATTGGACGCCTGCATGTAAACGCGGCGCGTATCATAGTTCGCATCCGTACGATAAATGCGGTACGCATTATCGGCCACTTTAATCTTCATATATACTACGTTGGTAGCCGTGGAGAAAGCGGCATCCACGATTTTGCTGTCTGCCGGCAAATCTTCCATCGTTGTATCCACTTCATGTTCCGGACTTTCCGGGTCAAAACGGGCCAATACCACATTATCGGAGGCCCCGCCGTAAAGCCCCATAATCGCCAAATCGCGATCCGGTAACCATTCGAAATAACTTACCGAACGGCCCTTTAAATCAATATTGGTCGGTGTTTTTTCACCGGACTTGTACACTTTAACGGAATCCTGAGTTACTACCGCCATATACTTATGACCTTCGGAATAATATTTATTACCATCCACTTCAGGGAAGTTACCGTCTTTTTCCTGACCATCACTGGCCGTTACTTCAAAATCCGTAGTCGGGGCGAAGTAAATTTGATCTAAGTAGTAATAGATGCCGCCCTGCAAGGCCAAGCCCAGTGCAAAAGCTGTCATTATTTTACCAAACGATGCCATAGCCCCTCCTATTCAACAATAAAGGCCGTCGGAATCATCCGTTCGCCCAATAAATCGGCCGGTTTATTAATAACTTTGCCGTTATAATACAAGGTCGTACTGGAACCGCCATCAAGGTTAGCCGCAATATAGCAGCCCTCTTCGTAAAGCACATCCTGCACGTCACGCAACGTGGCGCCCGTGGAATAGCCCGGTTGGCGTCCGTCGATAACGAGGAAAATCACCGTGCCGTCTTTTTTCTGACCGATAGCCGTACGCGGGCCGATGCCCCAGCCGCCGTCACCATCAGTAATCATCTTTTGGCCGTCCACAATAAGCGGCGGTCCGAAGGTAATCCCTTCAGCCGCATCCATGTCGGCCAATTCCGTCTTAGTATAGGTACCGGCGATTAAGTTGCCTTGCTTCGTAAAACCGACAAAATCAACCGCTTCATCGGGACCTACGTCCTTACCGATAACATAATTGCCGTCCTGCATAATAAAACCGTATGGCAAACGGCCCGTACCGGTACCGTTCGGATCGTGGAAACCGCCCGCATTAATAGCGGCTACCGCATCATTATCCTTGGCAATATTACTTACGGTTTCCCCTTTTTCCTGAATATTTTTAGCCGTAGCCACCTTCACGCGGCGCGGATCCGGAATTTCAAGAACGTACCCCACATAACGCGTAGACTCAATGCGGCGCATTTTGAGCGTCGTATCTTCGCGCGCTTTAAATTTAAACAAATCCTGACTCCGCACGGTGCCGACCGTCCCGAGAATCATGTTGATTTCGTCTTGATTAAACAACCAAGTAATATACTGTGGATGACGCGAACGCATAATCGCCCCCACAACGGTTCGTTTCAGATTATCAAAAGGGCCAAACAGCACCACAATCGGCGATGTGACAGCGGTAAAAATAAACATGACGAGTATGAATTTTACCCACCCTCTGCTAAAAAATCGTTTCATCCTTTACTCCTATCTATTATAAATCGGTGTAATCCTCAGTGGTAATACGCTCTTCAAAATGCTTTAAATCCACTGCATTGCCTATCCAGATACGCTGTAAGGCATACGGATTATCACCGTGGTGAACCCAACCCGGATTCATAGTTACAGCGAGCAAAATACCGTTATCTTCGGCCGCTTTTTGCGTGTAGTCATCTTGACGACCGTACGGATAACAGAACCACTTGTTGTCGATACCCAATTCATCCTTGAGTGCCTTCTGAGCTTTTACAATATTATCCAACTGTTCACTCTTAGAAAGTTCGTTCATGCGTACATGATCATAGCCGTGACTGGCAATGGTAACGCCGCCTTTTTGCATTTCTTTAATTTGTTCCCACGTCAAACGGGTCCCCACATCGCCGGGATTTACAAATACCGTTGCGGCGAAGCCGTATTCTTTGAGCACCGGATACACGATGCTGTAGGTATCGGCATAGCCGTCGTCAAAGGTGAGTACCACCGGTTTAACCGGAACGGCTTTACCGTTACGGACGTAGTCATTTAATTGTTCCATCGTAATCGGGTTGAACCCTTTATCGTGTAATAATTTCATTTGGGCGCGGAATAAATCCTCGCGAATTACCGCATCATTGTCTTCATCGGGTCCCACTTTGTGATACATCAGTACCGGAATCCCTTTAGGTACCGCTGTAGCCACCGTCGTTTCTGTCTTAACCGCAGCCGGTTTAGCTGCTTCCGGAGCCGGTTCTTTAGTGTCCGCCGCACAGCCGGCGATTAACATCATAAGGCCCCACATCAATCCCAAGACTATTATGAAACGTTTCATTATAAGCCTCCTACTTATTCAATTGTCTTCTAAAAACATTTATGCACTCTATATTATATCATAAAGAATTGTCCTATGCCTATTGACACCGAATCAAATCGACTCCTATACTTGAAGTATATTCGAATAATAAATATAACATTATAGCAATAGACTCAGATGAAGTTTTATTTTTTGAAAAAACGAAAGGAGTCCTCTCTTGTGAAAAAGAAAATCGCCCTTGTGCAAATGAATATTGTCGCCGGTGAAGTCGAACAAAATTACGCCCACGCCACGGAGTTGATTGAAACGGCCGCACAGCAAAAGCCGGATATTATTGTTCTCCCCGAAACATGGAACACCGGGTTTAAGATGACCGAAAAGCTTCCTCAGGAGGCCGACAAAAATGGGGAACGCACCCAAACTCTACTCAGTGAATTGTCCAAAAAGCATGACGTGAATATCGTGGGTGGCTCCGTAGCCACCTTGCGTGATGATAAAGTGTATAACACAACCTACGTGGTAGACCGTAAAGGCAATGTCATCTCCGAATTCGATAAAATTCACGGCTTTTCGCCGGCTAAAGAAGATCAGTACTTTGAAGGCGGTAACCATACGCACCGCTTCTTCCTCGACGATATTCCTTGCTCCAGCGTCATTTGCTATGACATCCGCTTTCCTGAAATCATTCGTAAAACAACTCTCGAAGGAGTGGATTTATTCTTCGTACCTGCCGAATGGCCTACCTTGCGCCTTCGTCATTGGGAGCTTCTAAACACCGTCCGTGCCATAGAAAACCAGATGTTCCTATGTGCTGTGAACTCATCCGGCTTCATCGGTAAAGTGGAAGCAGCCGGTAACTCCATGCTCCTCGATCCGTGGGGCGAAGAAATCCTCCACCTCGGTAAAGACGAAGAAATTGCCGTTGGTACCATTGATCTAAGTGTGATTCAGGAGATTCGAAATAAAATTAATGTGTTTAGAGATAGACGGCCGGAGTTGTATTAGGGTAAAACACGACTGACATAGACATAATAAGCATAATTATCCTGCCATTAGAACCAAAAACTGTTAGACAAACAAATAATTAAAGCGTATGATAAAGACATTATTATGAATTATACATTTTTTAATGATGTTTATATTCTAGCCTTAAACTAAATTATGAATCAGCCGCGTAGCAACGACTATCCATAGGGTTCTGCTTAGAATATACCACAACGGGGAGGCGTATGTGGTGAGTCCAAAAGATAAAGACAAAAAGTATGTTACACCGGAATTTACAAATTCACAAGTAGCCGAAGATGAAGGCGTAATGCGCTTTCAAAGACGAACAGAGCGAAGAATATTGGCCCGCAAGGCGAGATTCGGCTTGGAGAATCGTGCGGAAGCCTTGGCTCTGGCGCCGTTATTTGTCTCGCCAATGCACGTAGAAATGCCTGACGATGGCATTCCACGGGGCAATGCTCTATTCAATTGTTTGGGGTATAAAATTGCCAATTTGCGCAAAGTAAAAGGTTGGCTGCAAAAAGATTTAGCCAAGGAAACCGGAATCAGTGTCAGTTATATTTCAAAACTGGAACGTGGCTATCAAATTGAAGGCGTAACGCTTGATATCTTACTCACCCTCGCCAACGTGCTGGAAGTGACATTAAAAGATTTATTTGATTTTTCAAAAGAAGATGTCTACTTTGCTTATTATCGACTGAAGATTCACAGCTATTCCTAACTACTCATAACAGAGTGAATTCTTATAGTATGTTACCTTAACAACTAATATGCTACCCTAAGCCGTATACAAAAATCTTCGTAATTTTTTATTTTTACGATTGACAAGTTATTTACTTTCCCTTATACTATTAAAGTACGTTACACGACGTGGAGAGGTGTCCGAGCGGCTTAAGGAGCATGATTGGAAATCATGTGTGCGGTGATACCGTACCGAGGGTTCAAATCCCTCTCTCTCCGCCAAGCTAAAAAGCGCTGTCTGATTAGTCAGACAGCGCTTTTTTATGTCTACTCGTATTCTACTTTACATCTACTTTTTTATATATAACGTCTCCTTATTTTTTACACACTCCTTACGTTTCCATTACCATTCATTGATATTCTCCTGATATAATCAGCTTACATATGCGAACTGCATAATTTTCTGGAGGTGCATGATAACAATGAAAAAGCAATGGAAATGCTTACTCGCCCTAGGTATGACGCTTACAACCATGGGAGGTCTCGGCTTTGCGGCTGACGGCGTTCAAACAACGTCCTACATCGTTAACGCAGACAAATTCCAATTGCCTTATGCCGGCAATGAAGCTGCTTTTAACCACAAAATCAACCCCGGTTATGGCTCCGCCCTTGCCTTGAAATCCATCAACAAAGACGGCACGATTGAATTCTATGCCATCACCGACCGCGGTCCTAACGGCGACATTCCAACCTATGTGAAAAACGGTAAAAAAATGTCCGGGAAGTTCTTCCCTACCCCTGATTTCACACCTAGCATCGGTATCATCAAAGTTGATCCCGCCAAAGATCGTGCGGACATCATCAAATCCATTCCGCTCAAAGTTAACGGCAAAGCCATCACAGGCAAACCGGTTCCATCCGGCCTCACCGGTTCCACTAACGAAGTGGCTTTAGACTTCAATATGAATAACTTGGGCACCGACGTAAACGGTCTTGATACCGAAGGTATTTCTCTCGACAAAGACGGTAACTTCTGGATCAGTGACGAATACGGTCCATTCGTAGCCAAAGTAGATAAAAACGGCAATATCATCGAAAAATACGGTCCAGGCATGGGCTTACCTACCATTTTAGCTAACCGTGTTCCAAACCGTGGTAGCGAAGGCGTTACCGTTGATGAAAACGGCCATGTATTCGCCTTTATCCAAAGCCCGATGAACATCGACGGCAAAACGGCCAAAACAGCTAAATATATCCGTATCGTTGAACTCGACCCTACAACGAAAGCTACTACTATGTATGCATATCCTGTAGATACCGGTTATAAAAACACCGGCGCCGCCAAAATCGGCGATATTACGTCTATCGGCAACGGTCAGTTCCTCATGATCGAACAAGGCAAACAAAACGGCAAAATGCAAAACCTCATCTACAAAGTAGACCTTAACGGTGCTACCGCCATCCCTAACAACGGTGACCTCGAACTCGGTCTTTTAGACGGTCAGATCGTACCGGCTAAAAAAGAACTGGTTCTCGACTTACGCGCTCAGGGCTGGGATATTGAAAAAGCCGAAGGTCTCGCTCTCATGCCTGACCGTAAAACTATCGTAGTTGTTAACGACAATGACTTCGGCATGGACATCAACGTAGATGACAAAGCCGTAGCGGATGCTGAAGTAGATGATTACACCTACGACGCCGACAAACAAGTCATGATTTATGACGAAGACAAAGCACCTCATGATGTGACTATCAGCTTGAAGCAAAACGCTCCGTCTGAACAACAAAGCCAGATTTGGTTCTTCACTTTGCCAAATGCTTTATAATACCCTAACCTCAATCAACCTCAAAAGCTTTGGTACGTAGAATCTTTTCAATACCTACAATTTAAGCAAAAAGAGCAACAATTCCTCGTTGTTGCTCTTTTTGTTTGCCCCTGTCATTTCGACTACGGAACTTAATGCCAAGCGTTTACAACGAGGTTTTCATTGAACTTGTCAACATGAGAAAGCATCTGTATTTTTCAAAAAAACAGTAAATTTTAAATTTCCTACTTTACAAGTGTGATTTACTCATGCTATAATCAGCCTCAAGAAATTCAATAGCGATATTATCAAGAGTGATGGAGGGACTGGCCCTATGAAATCCGGCAACCATTCGATGGTGCTAAATCCTGCGGCATGTCCCGAGAGATAACAAAGAAGTAACGATGACTTGGGAATACAAGGGCATCGTTTTTTTATTACCCATCGCTTACTATTTTGTATTTGGGGATACAGGATAACCATGAATTTCAATTTTGTTATATTATTTTCAGTATATTATTTGAGACAAAAGGAGAGTTTTAACATGAAGAAATTTTTATCCGTAGCTGCTACTTTCGTATTAGGCAGCGCCCTACTACTCGCGGGATGTGGTACTGATCAAGGCAACGCCGCAGCCGGTTCTGACAAAAAAGTAACATTAACCGTCGGTGCTTCACCGGTTCCGCACGCTGAAATTCTGGAACATGTAAAAGACAAATTGGCCAAAGAAGGGGTAGACCTTAAAATCATCGAATTTAGCGACTACATCAAACCTAACTTGGCTTTAAATGACAAAGAAATCGATGCCAACTTCTATCAACATATTCCATTCATGAAAAAATTTGAAGAAGAACACAACATGAAATTTGTGTCTGCCGGTGCCGTACATATCGAACCGATGGGCTTATACTCCAATAAAATCAAAGACAAAAACTTACAACAAGCCGTACCAAACGAGGGCAAAGTGGCGATTCCTAATGACCCGACCAACACGGGACGTGCTTTACAATTATTACAACAAGCCGGTCTCATTACGTTAAAAGACCCTAATAACATTTATTCCACCAAACTGGATATCGTTTCCAATCCTAAGAACTTAGATATTATCGAAGTAGAAGCGGCTCAAACACCTAGAACCCTTGATGACGTAGATATTGCCGCTATTAATGCCAACTATGCCTTGGGTGCTAATTTAAATCCGTTAGCCGATGCGTTGTTCTTAGATTCCAAAGATTCGCCATATGCTAATTTAATTGCTGTTCGTCCTGGTGATGAAAATCGCCCAGAGATTAAAAAATTGGTAGAAGCACTTCATTCGCCTGACACCAAACAGTTTATTGAAGAAAAATACAAAGGCTCTATCTTACCGGCATTCTAATTTATTCTTCTTTTCTCTTTACAAGTTTGTCCCCTCGTGGTATACTAACGAAAGAATTAAATACGGACTGTTATCGAGAGCGATGGAGGGACTGGCCCTGTGAAATCCGGCAACCATTCGATGGTGCTAAATCCTGCGGTAT
The DNA here is from genome assembly GCF_003992115.1 of Veillonella ratti. GTDB lineage: Bacteria > Bacillota > Negativicutes > Veillonellales > Veillonellaceae > Veillonella_A > Veillonella_A ratti. The sequence continues at coordinate 15,446 of NZ_RQUX01000019.1, read as the reverse complement.
ATACCGAGAGATACGAAGTAAATGTAGGCGACTCGGTTTTACCGAGCCGCCTTTTTTATTCCGATACGTTTCGTGCAGTTTTTCTATTTTGAGGAGGTAGAGACATGAAAAAATTATTTTCGTTAGCAGCTGCTGCTATTTTGGGGAGTGCCTTACTTTTGGCCGGTTGTGGCAGCGACAACAACGCATCCGCCGGCACATCCGGTAAAACAGTGATTACGGTTGGTGCATCACCGGTTCCACATGGTGAAATTTTGGAGCAAGCTAAACCATTATTGGAAAAAGAAGGTATTGAACTTAAAGTTGTAGAATTCACCGATTATGTAAAACCTAATATGGCGCTTAACGACAAAGAATTGGATGCTAACTTCTTCCAGCATGTGCCATATCTTGAAAAATTCATCAGCGAACATAAAATGGATTTAGTATCCGCCGGTAAAGTTCATGTTGAACCAATGGGTGTTTACTCCAAAACGATTACCGATAAAAACTTGGAAGCTAACTTGCCTAACGGCTCTAAAGTAGCGATTCCGAATGACCCAAGTAATGGCGGCCGTGCCCTTATCTTATTGCAAAAAGCCGGTCTCATCACTTTGAAAGATCCTAATAACATTTATGCTACAAAAGCCGATATCGCTTCCAACCCTAAGAATCTTGAATTCGTAGAACTCGAAGCCGCTCAGTTGCCACGTAGCCTGGATGACGTAGCTATTGCCGTTATTAACACTAACTACGCTTTAGAAGCTGGTCTTGATCCTCTTAAAGGTGCTTTATACTTAGAAGATAAAGATTCCCCATATGCTAACATCGTAGCGGTACGTAAAGGCGACGAAAATCGTCCTGAAATCCAGAAATTAATGAAAGCCTTACAATCTCCTGAAGTTAAAAAATTCATCGAAGATAAATACAAAGGCGCTATCTTACCAGCTTTCTAAATCGTAAGATAATTTAAAACCAACAACAAATACAACTAACAACTAAAAGCCCGCTGAAGTGCTTCTCATCTGAACACTTCAGCGGGCTTTTCTTAAGTAGTGAACCATGTTTAAAGGAGCGAAGCGACGCATAAATATGTGTGAATCTCTTAGTTCGCGGCGTAAAATTTTACGAAGTAAAATTCACAGCCGCCGAACAGAACGTATTTACAAAGTACTTTGCGCTCACATCACACCAAATCCTTCGGTCCGAAGCTATGTGGTAACATTTCGTCCATGGTATAGCTTATAATCTGTCCGGCTTCATCTTCCAGCAAAATCTGCGGAATATCGAACTCTAACATCACCTGGCGACAGGCGCCGCAAGGCATGCACGGATTACTTTTCAGACCTACAACGGCAATCGCTTTAAACGTCGTATAGCCTTTGGCAATCGCCGTCTGAATGGCACCTCGTTCGGCGCACATGGTAAGGCCGTACGACGCATTTTCTACATTACAGCCGCTTATAATGGTACCGTCTTCACTGAGTAACGCTGCCCCTACGGCGAAGTTTGAATAGGGACTATACGAATGGAGCGCCGCTTCTTTCGCCGCCTCAATTAATTTCTGTTGCCATGCTTCCATGGTTTTCCTCCCCGGCTTATTTCATAATTGATTACATTTGTTGGTGATTATATATATCGCTCCGTACCGTCCGCTGTAACTCTGGCAAATACCAACGGTCGCTTAACCGGAGGTTCACCGGCTATCGTAAGAGCATCTAAGTAGCGAGTTTCCCCTTCTACCAAAGTACTTTCAGTACCACTTTGCAGGTACGCAATGGTTTCACCCGCTTCAACTGCATCACCGGTCTTTTTAAGTATCCAAATGCCCGCCTTATAATCGAGCGCATCCGTCTTCGTATAACGGCCGGCCCCCAAGGCCAGGGCGACTCGCCCGCAGGCTTCCGCATTCATGTGTGTGATGTAGCCTGCTTTAGGTGCCAGTACGGCTTTTTTATAGGCTGCTTCCGCAAAGGCTGGTTCTGTCAAAACGGTTGCATCACCACCCTGGGCTTTAACCATTTCGACGAATTTTTCAAAACCGCGACCACTCTTCAATGTGTCTTCCGCCAAAGTTACACAGTCTTCATAAGTCCCTTTACCACCAAGATACAGCATATTGGCGGCGAGGGTTATGGACTCGTGAATTAAATCTTCAGGGCCTTTACCGCGCAGAACTTCCACGACTTCCGCAATTTCGGTGGCGTTGCCGATGGCCTGCCCCAAAGGCCTATCCATATCGGTAATCAGCGCCACTGTTTGACGCCCGTTATGATGACCGATAGCCACCATCGTTTCCGCCAGTCGCACCGCATCATCCAGCGTTTTCATAAAGGCACCGCTGCCTACTTTAACATCCAAGAGAATCGCATCGCTGCCGGCGGCCAACTTCTTACTCATCACGGACGACGCAATGAGGGGTATGCTGTCCACCGTGCCCGTCACATCACGAAGAGCATACATGAGTTTATCGGCGGGCGCCAAATTACCGGATTGCCCGGTTACGGCAACCCCCACCTTTTTGACAATATCAAAGAACTCTTCCTTCGATAAGGCCACGTTCACATGAGGAATGGATTCCAATTTATCGATGGTACCGCCCGTATGGCCAAGGCCACGGCCCGACATTTTAGCGACGGGTACCCCGCAAGCCGCCACGATAGAGGCAATAATAAACGTCGTCTTGTCGCCCACCCCGCCGGTGCTGTGCTTATCCACCTTAATACCCGGAATCGGACTCAAGTCAATCTGTTCCCCCGACTCAGCCATAATCATGGTCAAATCCGCTGTTTCCACGCCCGTCATCCCTTGGAAGTAGACCGCCATGAGCCAAGCACTCATCTGATAATCGGGAATATCGCCTTTTACATAATTATCGATAATATATTTCAACTCTGCCTTTGTATGAGCCTGGCCGTTGCGTTTTTTGATAATCAATTCATTCATATGCATAGTATCACCTGTTTTTGTGAAAACCGCAGTGGCGGTCTCTTATTATCAACTATTATAAATGGCAGCTACTAATGCCTAAATTCCGCATCCGCTTAAAATGTTTCGTCTAAACGATTGGCCAAAAGGCCTACAGCCGCACTGGCACCAATACGGTCACAACCGGCCGCCAAATACGCCACCATGTCTTCGATGGAACGAATTCCGCCGGCTGCTTTTATCTTAACATTCGGGCCGATATGCTTTTTAAATAAAAGCACGTCATCAAGCGTAGCTCCGGCTGTGCCGAAACCGGTGGAGGTTTTAATATAATCGGCGCCGCCATCCGTTACCGCTTGGCAAAGGGCGATTTTCTCGGCCTCCGTCAAATAACAGGTTTCAATGATAACTTTAAGCACCTTTTCACCACAGGCCGCCTTAATCGCCTTAATTTCTTCCACTACGTTCGCATAATGACCGTTTTTAACCATGCCTAAATTAATGACCATATCCACTTCGGACGCACCGTCTGCTATGGCCGCTTTTGCTTCAGCCACTTTGACAGCAGTTGTCATGTAACCGAGGGGAAACCCGATAACCGTGCAGATGTTAACTTCTTCGCCGTATTTTTCAAACACCGGCTTCACATAGGTCGGAGGAATGCAAACGGAGGCAGTTTCAAATTCCACTGCCTCTTCCACCAATTGCTGAATAGCCGCCCAATCGGCGGTTGCTTTCAATAAAGTATGGTCCACATGTTTTAAAATTTCTCGCCCCGTATATTTCATTACTGTCGCTTTGCCGCTCATACGCCACCCCGCATCATATTAACTGTATATTGTAAAAAATTGACTATTCTTAGAAGAACGACATCTGTTCGCCCGATGCTTCTTCTTTTACTTTTTCACGATGGTCTTCCGTAATGAACGACTCCTTAGCGAGACCGATATTAGCCAATAATTGGTCCATAGATTGAACCCCACGCTTTTTAGCGGCCGCAATGGCTACCTGTGCACAAATTTCCGCATCATCCAGTGCATAATGATGTTTGAACTCATAGCCCAAATAAGCAGCTAATGTATTCAATTTATGATTCTGCAAATCAGGCCAAACGCGTTTGGAGATTTTTACCGTACAGGTATAATCAAGTTCCGGCCATTCGATATTATAGTGATCGAGCGTAGCACGTAACACGCCGATATCAAACTTAGCATTATGAGCGATAACCAGCTTTCCTTTCAAGTGATTTTCATAAATAGCCGGCCATAATTTATCAAAAGTTGGTTTATCCATTACATCTTTTGGCAAAATCTCATGAATGGCGATACATTCTTCATCAAACTGCATGAACGGTGGCTTGATAAGACTATAGCCGCGTTTGGTAATCTCTCCGTTTTCAACAGTGACTACCGCCAACGAACAGGCGCTGTTGGCGTATTTATTGGCTGTTTCAAAGTCAATGGCAACAAAATTTAACATATATAAACTCCTTTTATTGTGAATCAAATAATCAATGTGCTTTTATTTTCAGGCATTAATAAGGCCGCTCGTCACAATATGGACTGATAAAAAGCCTTTTCTATGCCGCTACTATATCGAAACATCTACCTTTTATTATACTCCATATGATAGGTTTTATCATCTATTTATACAGTTCAAAATTCAATTTTAAACCCTATTTTTCCTTAGAACGAAGTGCCGCGAGAATACCAAAAACACCTTTTAAACCGTATTTTCCATTAAAACGAAGCACCACGAGAACACAAAAACACCGCAAGTGACGCGCATGGCCTCTCACCCATACGCGCCGTCTTACGGTGTATTGTGCAATATTAAATCTTGAACAGATTTTGATGTATATAAACTTCCCTCTCAGGGAAGGTGCCATATTATATTAACAGATTATCTATGTAAAAGCCGAAGGCTGTCATTATTCTAAATGCAACATTGTGCCTGTTTTGACAATAAATTATATTGTCTTATTTAATAAGTAAATGTGGGGTCTTCATTTCCATGAAAGCGTAGGTCCCCGGTGCAATCATGAGCAAATCGCGATCTTGTTCATTCAATTTAGTACGGATTTCGCTATCACGGTTAGCCAAAATTTTGTGGAACCATTTAGGGTCAATCAATACGCCGGTACCGATAGCGGCAATATCGGAGTATTTAAGCGCCGCTTCCACGTCTTCACGAGTATGAATATCGCCTACGGAAATGAGCGGTAAACGACCGTTAATTTTTTCATACACATATTGTAACATAGATTTGTCGGCATATTTTGCTATATCAGTAGCTCGGTCATAGCGCGTTAAGGAAATGTGGAGATAATCCAGTTCTTTGTCGGCCAATTGATCAACGAGCCACAAGGTTTCTTCCAAGTTGAAGCCCGGATCGGTTTCTTCACGTGGGGAGAAACGATAGCCTACGATGAAGTCTTTATTACCTGATTCTTTTACCACCTCAAGGACACCGTCTACAACACGTTCAATGAAGGTGTAGCGTTTTTCCATGGAGCCGCCCCATTTATCGGTACGACGATTGGAATGTGGTGAAAAGAACTGATGTAACAAGTAATGGTTGGCCCCGTGAAGTTCAACCCCGTCAAAACCGGCTTTCATGGCACGAACCGTAGCTGCTTTGAAGTTTTCAATGATTTCTTCAATTTCATCATTGCTAAGTTCGCGAGGTACTTCAGACCCTTCGCGGCCCGCCGCATAGGCACTCGGCGCTACCGGTTGTTCACCGCCCAATGTCTTGCTGTCCGACATACGACCGGCATGGAAAATCTGAAGAATAGCTTTCGTTCCGTTTTCTTTCATGGTTGCGGCTAATTTTGAAAGGCCCGGGATAAATTTATCATCATAAACGCCGAGTTCACCGGTCCAGCCGAGGCCGTTCTCTTGGATATTTGCTACACCCGTAATGAATAGGCCAGCACCTCCGGTACGCATGCCGTAGTAAGCAATTTCATCACCGGTTACCGTACCGTCATAATAACTCATACGCGTGGTCATCGGTGGAATCGCCAAACGATTCTTTAATACGACACCATTTCTTAATTTTACTTGTTCCGTTAACTGTTTCATCGGTCAATCTCCTTTTTGCTGACTATGACGGCTTTTAAACGTCATTATCTCTTCTCTATCTGAACAATAGTTTTGCCTATTGGAATTTTCACCACAAGCATGCCTTTATTAATATGCATGCTCATGCATGTATCTATGTAAAAAAATATATGTAAACAACCTAAGCAGTAATCACGTCTCATTACTGCTTAGATTGGAATTACTGACAGCTACTCAACTTCATAACCCACCGTTTATCGGTCGGTTGTCCTCATACAGCCTTATTTGTAATAACACTGCAATACTTCTTCTACTACTGTTTTCGCTTCTGCCAGTCGTTTCATACCACAATCCGTAATGGCGATATAAACGCCTCGTTTATCACAATCGCAATTAACTCGTTGAATCGAGCCGCAATTGCTACCTTCCATACGAACGATCATACGCGACATAGCACTTTGACTAAGCCCCATATATTCTTGCAATATATTCAAACGCATTTTCTTTTCTTCGCTGTGCGCCAAAAAGTATAATACGTAATACCCGTTTAATGTTACTGATGTTCTTGCTTCTAACTCTTTGCTCAAAGCATCGGTTATATCTTTAACTCGTCTTATATCGGCTAACCATTGATCCATGAAAGCCATCGACTCACCTCCTCTAAATGCATGTACATGCATTTACTTTGTTTAGTATAAAGCATGTTCTAAAAAAATGCAACCCCTAAATTTAAATTTTTCTATCTTTTTAAACTTAGGGGCTGCCATGCCTTATTTATTCTGCTATATCTAGTATTCAGCTTTTAGTATTCAGTTTTCTGAAAAATCCGTATACTGCGTCGATTATACCCTATTTTAAAATCGGCACGGTGTACGAACCATGAGGCATCAATAAGATTTCCGCATCTTTACCGAGCTTTGCTTCGGCCAATTTCAAAGCTTCGTCCAAAGAGTGAACCGGTGTGAAAAAGGCTTTACGGGCGTAGTCATCATCGAGACTCGACATCAGGTAGAAGTCGGCTTTTTTCATCAAACGGGTAACGGCATAGGCTTTATGACGACCAATTTGGAAATCGTGACGCACCGAATCTTCGATGGCCTGAATCGAATGGAAGTCATTTACCGTTTGGTCAAAAATAGGTGAACCGGAACCTTCGCGGCATTCCGCCAATAGAATTACCACACCGCCCGGTGCTACGGCACGAACCGCATTATCCATGGTCTTTTGAGACTGGTAGATATTAATATCTTTTGGATAGCCGCCGGTTGAAGCAATAACAATCGGTGCCTGACGTTCAATAACCACACCGTTTTGGGCGTTTACGAAGTCACAAGCAGCTTTATGGGCAGAAATATAATCACCCGCAAATACGCCGGTAAATTCTTTTTCACCATTCAATACTACGTTCAGTAAGAAAGTAGGCGGGCACATAGTCACACCTTCCATTTGATCATCATAGATAGGATTCCCTTCCAAATGGCCAAGCGTTGCTTTATCGTCAAGCATTAAGCTGTGGTTTTGACGAATCGTTTCATAAGAGGCTACGCCCGGTAAAATCGCCTTACGGCCACCGCCAAAACCGGCAAAGAAGTGATGGACTACGGAACCGGTACAGATAATGTGGTCTGCTTCGACTACATGGCGATTGAGCCATACATCGGTACCGAAGGACGTCGTGCCTACATGAACGAAGTCTTCTTTTTTCTTCGAACTGGAGTTATACATGGCAACACGACCGGCGGCCTCCATCCCCACTTCGCTAATCATTTCGGCTTCAGTCATGTCACGATGTGTCCCTAAAGCGAAAACTATCTTAATATTTTCATCAGGAATCCCCACTTCGTTCAATTCATCAAGAATAATCGGCATGAAAACATGGGTATTGGCAATACGGGTTGTATCATTGGCAATGATAGCTACCGTTTCACCGGCTTTAAAAAGCTCTTTGAACGGTTTGGAATCAATCGGATGGGCCAACGCCTCCTTAATAGCCGCTTCCGGGTCTTCAATCACCGGTGTTTCCGCCATATGTAATTCCCCAATAATACGTTTTTCATCTAAACTGCAGTCAATCATTTGATCGCCATAGTGAAATGAGTAAGTTTTCATGCGTAAGCCCTCCATTATAATGTTTATATTATTACACCAGTAATGTATATGTCTCCGTATCCTGATAACGGCCCTGTTTGATGCCTACTTCAGGCACGGTTCCCGAGAATGTAAAGTTAAATTTATTATGCAATGACACGCTTGCCTCATTGCCCGCTGTGATTACGGATACAACGAGATGAATGGAATCGTCGTCTTTAGCCAATTGCAAAATATCCCCCATTAAGCGACTGGCTACGCCTTTGCCGCGATAATTCGGGTCGATGTAGATGGATAATTCCACCGTGCTGGCATACGCTTCTTTGCTGCGATATTCAGACAGCGTTGCATAGCCGCAAACGTTACCATCAATTTCAGCCACCAAGAGCGGATGGTTTTTTATATTATGGTTTTCAAACCAAGTGGTCCATTCATCAATCGTACGAGGCTCAAGGTCTAGGGTCGCCACGCCATGCACTACTTCGTAGTTGTAGATGTCTAATAATGTGGGAATATCTTTACGTTCGCCACGGCGCACTGTAATCTCTGCTTTCATGTAAAGCACCTCTTCTTCTCAAGTTTGTTATAAACAATTATAGCATATGAGGAGATAATTGGGGTAAAAAGGTAAAGGTTTGAAGGTATACTAAAGTTGCATCTATATAAAAATAAAGGCACGAGCCCGAATAGGGTCATGCCTCTATTTATTAACTATATAATATCTTACTTAGCAAGAGCTGCTTCCAATTTAGCCAAGCGAGCTTTTAATTCGTCGTTATCAGCTTGTAAAGATTGAATATTTTTATCCTGGGCCGCCAACTTCTGATCTTGAGCTTCTAATTTATTAGCCATTTCGGTCTTACTCATATTGTTATATGGCGAAGATTCACCGAATTTAAAGGAAACACCGGCATTATACATATCGTCGCCACTGCCTATGGATGCTGCAATATTGAACATAATATCGTTATTAGGACGATAGAAAGCACCTACTGCAGCTGCTTTTTCACCTTTATAACCACCCATACCAACGGCAAAAGATACTTTTTCATTAGAGTCAAAATCTAATGGATGTAACGCCGCTAAAGCAGCCGAACCGGCAGCTACTTTATTGATTTCTGTTCCTAAACGAGAAATTTGCTGACTGTTGCTCATCGTTTGAGCCGCTACACTGTCGATAGATTTCTGCAATTGATCGCGAACTGTAACAACCTGATTAACCGTAGCTGCATTCATGGAGCCGGCTACTAATGGAGATTCTCCTACATTGCTGATAACTTGGCCATTAGCATTAATTCCGTCAGTAGTAATGTAGGTATTACCGCCTACCGTGATGCTGTTTTCTACTATAAGATTAGCCGGTACATCATTAGTTACTGTTGTGCCGGAGCTTGCCCCTGCACTGCCGGTATTGCCCGTATTGCTGCCATTATCTGTATTGCCGTTATTATCATTGTTATCTGTATTGCCGGTATTACCTGTATTACCGGTATTATCATTGTTATCTGTACTACCTGTATTATCTGCATTGCCGGTATTATCATTGTTATCTGTACTACCTGTATTACCGGTATTATCGCTATTATCTGTGTTGCCTGTATTACCGGTGTTATCGGCTGATCTGTCTTCGCCTGGATTAGTAGCATCCGGATTGGTAGTACCTTGATTACTGCCTTGTCCGCCAGATGAATTATTATTAACTAAATTAGTAACTGATTCGTCAATCTTATCTACACGTTTTGTAAGATCAGTAATATTTTGGTTTATGACATTGTTAAATTCAGTTACCTTAGTAACTACAGTTTTTAACTGAGCCACGTTAACGGCATCCGTATCGGCACTACCGGCCGCAACATTAATAATTTGACGTGTTTGAGCCTGTCTAATAAGGTTTCCGTTTTTATCATAAACGGCAGAACGCCCTACACTTACAGCACCTTCGGTCGATTTATAGGTAGCCAAAATGGCGTTTTTAGCGGCAACACTAGCTTCATTTATGTTATTGGCGGCTTCAAAGTCTTCTAGCTTACTACTAGCATCTTTTTGTGCCGCATCCCATGCCTGTAGAGTATTATAATCTGCCTGGCGCGCAGCTTCATCAGCATACGTTGTCGTAGTCATTTTAGCTAGTTGCTGATTATAGCCTTGGTAGTATGCCATGTAAGTCTGACGTAACCGTTTCCATTCACTATATGTATCGGCAGATATATTATTATTGTTGTAAAAATCAGTGACCGCCTTAATAACCGTTGCATCTCCGCTGGCTTTAGCTAATGCTATATCATTCGCTCTTGCATCACCATAACGCAGACTCAAATCAGCAGTAAAATTCTTATCAAATGGAATATAGCCATACTTACCAAATGTGCGATCTGCCACAGCTCGATCACCTAAAGCAACTGCACCGCCTCGATGAAGATCATAGGTAGCACCACCAATAGTAGTCCCGTTACCAAGTGCTGTACCTCCATTCAATGCATTAGAGCTATCCCCTATAGCAACGCCACTATTATTAGATCTCGCATTATAGCCAAAAGATGTCCCGTCAACGGCTAAAGATGAATTCCCAACAGCAGTAGCATATTGATTAGAATAACGCTTTTGTAACGTTGAACCGGTATTAAATTGGGCGGCAATTGCACTGTTGCCAATAGCTATACCACCGCCGGCTTTGGAATTAATCCCAATTACAGTCGCTGAGTTAACACCGAAATTATCACTACCAACCACCACTGAAGACGACCAACCTTCATTTGAGTAACCAATACTGGTTGCTCCATTATTGGCAAAATTACTAAAACCGATAGCCGTCGTAATCATTTTATTTAAATCTGCAATTGTATTAGGTTTATTCACCTCTGTATTCGTCAAATCAAGTTTTTCCGCCGAAACGAATGAATAACTGCTGATTAATGCCAATAAAGTTGCTGTAACACGTAGCGAAGCTTTCTTTGTATTCTTAGATAACACTAATTTTTGTTTTAACATAATCCCACCCCTAAAATTTCCCAATTCAATACCTATCGAATTAAAAGCAAGAGTAAATTTTAATGAAATCTTCATTAACCCTATCAATTAACTACTATATTAATCCATTATTTTATCAAATGCAACACTTCAAACGTTTAATGGACTCCATTTTAGTCCATTTTAAGCGTATTTTATTCCATTCAGGCAAAACTATACCAATTGTGTATATTTGATGAATTTTGCATTTTTCATTGATTTTATAAAGTTTAACGAAACGTTAAATAATGAAATATTACACGATTATGATAAAAACAAATTAATATCAAAACCTCATTCAAATTTGATATACCAACTAGTTTCAGGGGTTTTATTGTATTAAAGCAGTAAATAATTAAAAATTCCGAGCAACCTAAATTAGATTGCTCGGAATTTATTCTTTCTGCTATTAATAGCATATTAAATTAGTTTTTTAATGACTACATATAATATCTTACTTAGCAATAGCTGCTTCCAATATAGCCAAGCGAGCTTTTAGTTCGTCATTATCAGCTTGTAAAGAAGCAATATTCTTATCTTGTGCTTCTAATTTATTAGCCATTTCAGTTTTGCTCATATTGTTATATGGAGAAGATTCACCGAATTTGAAGGAAACACCGGCATTATACATGTTGTCATTGTTACCTACAGCGGTAGCAAAGTTAAACATGATATCGTTATTCGGACGATAGAATGCACCGATAGCAGCGGCTGTTTCACTCTTATAAGCACCCATACCAACGGCAAAGGTCAATTTTTCATTAGAATCAAAGTCTAATGGATGTAAAGCGGCTAATGCAGCAGCACCGGCAGCTACTTTATTGACTTCTGTTACTAAACGGGAAATCTGCTGACTGTTATTCATAGTTTCAGAAGCCACATTATCGATGGATTTTTGTAATTCATCACGAACGGTTACCACTTGGTTAACGGTAGCTGCATTATGAGAACCGGAAACTAAATCAGATTCGCCAACGTTTTGAATAACTTGGTTATTGGCATTGATGCCTTCGTTGGTAATGTAAGTGTTGCCACCAACGGAAATGCTGTTTTCAACTTTAAGGTCTTTGTTCAAAGAAAGGCTGAAATCATTTTTACCGTTTTCTTTAACTTGGATGTTGCCGTCGCCGGTAATTTTAGTTGGAGTAACTAAACCGTTAACTTGACCTAAAGCGTCTTTCAATTGACCTTCCGTAGCGGCACGGTCGGCTTGAACTTTAGTAGGATCCCAAGTTATATTAGTAAGACCGGTAATAGTGCTGGCACCATCTTTAGTACCAATGGAAACATCACCAGCCTTAATGGTGTCGCCTAGGCTTACTTTAACACCTTTGCTTGCATCTTTAGGGTCAACAGCACTGATTACTACACCGGTATCTTTGTCACCTTCGATATTCAAACTACCATCACCATTAACAATGTTTTTAATAGAGTTATCAATTTTGTCGACACGAGTGTTAAGATTATCAATCTTAGTTGTGTTTTCAGCAATCTTATCACTGTTTTCGCTTACTTTAGTGGCTACTGTTTTTAACTGTGCTACGTTAACAGCATCGGTGTCTTCAGTACCGGCAGCTACGTTGATAATCTGACGGGTTTTACCATCAGCGCCTACGCTAACAGCACCGTAGGTGGATTTATAGGTGGATAAGAGAGAATCCTTGAGTGTTACAGCAGATTCTGAAATACTATTTTCCTTTTCATAAGCTCGTAAAGCTTTAATAGCTGCTGTTTTAGCACTTTCTAATTCTTTAAGGGTATTAAAATCCTCTTGACGATCAGCTTCAGTTGCATACGTTTTAGCTGTCATTTTAGCCACCTGATCATCATAAGCTTTTAACTTGGTAACATAATCCTGGCGTAATGTCTGCCAACCGGCATATGTATCTTTATACTTGTCGTAAAAAGCATTTACACCATCAATGACAGTCTGATTACCGGTTGCTTTTGCCAAGGCTATATCAGAAGCCATAGTGTCAGGATTTGCAGCTAAAGTCGTGTTCAACTCATCATTTAACGGTACATATCCATAAGAACCGGAAGCACGATTAGCATAGGAATATTGACCTAAAGCAACTCCGCCACCACGATAAGGATCATAAGCGGCACTGCCGGTCTTGGCTCCGCTACCAAGAGCTGTACCTCCGTACATTGCACTAGAGGAATTACCCACGGCAGTACCGGTACGGAAAGATTTGGCACTGGAACCAATTGCCATACCATTAATAGCGGAAGAATTGTTTCCTATGGCAATAGCGTCAGTCTGATTAACATCAGTTAGTTTTGTCCCCACATTCCAACGTGAAGTACTAGCTGCATTACCAATAGCAATGCCACTTACAGCACGTGAATCAATACCTATCACCGTAGATTTTGAAGAGCTATAGTTATTGTAGCCCACTGAAACAGCGCCGACTAAAGCTTTATTGAGTCTCCCTACAGCGACACCACCGTAGACGCCCCAACTTGTTGCATTGTTACCTGTGCCTATTGCCGTTGCCTGATTAACAGCATAGTTATCAAAGCCAATGGTTGTAGTTAATGTATCATTGTTTGTAATAACCTTATTAGGGTGAGTCGTGCCTTCAGCGGTTAAATCAAGATGTTCTGCCGAAACAAAGGAATAAAAACTCATTAACGCTAAAACGGCAGCTGCAATCCTAGGCGTAACTTTTTTTGCTTTTTTGGATATACATAATTTTTGATGTAACATAAATACCACTCCTAATAAACTTACTATTGTACTACTTAGTCGAACCAAATTCTAAAATCAATTTTTAATGATTAATTCATTAATTTCTTAATTCTTAACTATAATAGTCCTATTTAGATTAAATTTCAAGACTTTAATTTTTTAATGAAGACTCACTTTCTCCAATATACACGTATTGAAAAAGTAGGAATACTCGATTACTTTTATGTGTGTTTAATGAATTTTTGTAATGATTTATAATTTATGCAGTTTAGTTACTACTTGATAAGAATAATATTTTTCGATTATGAAAAATGATTACATTTAACAAATTCATATTATTATGTACTTTGTAAATATTTTATAAAATAAATTTATAAGGTTTTACAGTCTCTTTACATTTAAATTTTAACAAATTGTAAGTAGTTGTTACGTCCATAAAATAAGGGGATATTGACCAACTAGTAAAAATGATTGAACTCATATCTAGATATTGATATCTATTTTTATTTTTGTAAATTTCAGATGTATTCATTAGGTGAAATAACATACTATAAATCAATAAGTAGAAATAAAAAAAACACACCGGAGGGTGTGTTGATGGGATTATATATGATTTAGGATGTGGACGTATAGCAGGGATAGGGGCTGTTATAGGCTATCATGTGGTGCTGGCAGGCGTAGTGGCTTATTGCGTGATTGATTTAGGGCATGGCAGCATTGATACGCTCGCTGAGGTGTAGAAATACTATCATTTGATGCTAGAGGGCTAGTGGCTTAACGCTCTATTGATTTAGGGCGTGACCGCATTGCTTCGCTCGCTGCAGTAGAGGAAGTTAGATGCGCTCATTTGGTGCTAACGGCTATAGTGGCTTAATGCTCTATTGATTTAGTGGCATACCGCATTGCTTCGCTCGCTGCAGTTATCTTATTTAGTAACGCAGAGTACGGTGCGCCTGTTCAGCGACTACCTATCATTCGTACGCAGTCACGCTATATATGCTTCCCGTTCGGATGCTGTGGATTTCTCTTCGAGAAATCTTACGCCCCGAACTACGCGATTCGCTATAATTTATGCGTCGTTTCACTCCTTTAAATTATGCTCTCTGCGTACGAAAGAAAGTGATGCAATACGATTTGCGCGTCACTTCGTTCCTTCAAATCGTTTGCCCTACTTTTCCCAAGGCCAAGGCCTGGTCGGATAGGTAGTCAATAGAATAAAAAAAAGACACACCATTCGGTGTGTCCTTTTAGTCAATCAGCGACTACCTATCCTCCCAGGCCGCTTCCAGCCAAGTACTTTCGGCGTATACGAGCTTAACTACTGTGTTCGAGATGGGAACAGGTGGATCCTCGTAGCTATCGCCACTGAATTTTTCAGAGCTTGTACTCTGAAAACCACATAGAAGTGTAGATTATGTAAGTTACACATTAGATAATTTTTGATATGAGTAGGTGCTCTAGGCACTTATTTATGTTGCGTCGCTCCCCAATTTACAATATACCTTGTGTCCGGCGCCTGTGGATTTCTCTTCGAGAAATCTTACGGCTCGGACTAAAAGATTCACACAAATTTATGCGTCCCTTCGGTCCTGTAAATTTGGTTCACTATTTAAGTAAAGCCCTCGATCTATTAGTACCAGTCAGCTCCAAGCCTCACAGCTCTTCCACACCTGACCTATCAACCA
>NZ_RQUX01000018.1 GCF_003992115.1 Veillonella ratti | reverse complement strand
CTATTGTATCAAGAGCAATTGTAGATGTAATAACAATAAATGGGAAATCGTATATATTGGATTTGAGTTTACATAAGTCAGGAGTAATTAATATTTATAGTTATGAACTCGAAGGCTTGTATATATTTGGAGATGGTGATAATAATGTTTTATAAAGTTACATATTTTGATGGGGAAAATAAAATACATAAGGAATACGAGATTGGTTATCCCTGTGATGTAGTATCGATGTTAAAAGAAGTTGAAACAGTCATAGAAGATGAATCTACAGGCAAAGATATAATTTTAATAAGCATGGAATTGTTGACGCAATAAAGGTGGATGGAGAAAAAATTAGGTGAAGAATATGTATTATAAAATTGGACAATCAAGAATAAATTTGTATTTAGCACGTAGATATGTAATTGGAGAGCATATTAATGGATATGGCGCTAAAAAAAGAAAGAAAATGAAAGAAAAGGCATTAAAAATAAGTTTTTGGTATTTTTACCATGAAATAAATAAAAGGATTTGGGTTTGGTCGAATAAGATATGAATAGAACAGAAGAAAATTTTCTTAAAATACAAATTGATGCGGCCTTAGCAAATGGTTTTGGACATACTTTGATTCGGCAAAAGTTTTTTGATTTTAATAAGAGAGAAATATATATGGATTTTTGGATAAATCCACAGTATGGAGTAAAAGCTAATATTATATCAACAAGAGAAATCATAAAACAATTAGTGGAAAAATATCCCGAAAATGTTAAGGGCTATCAATCATCCAAAATGATAGTTGGAACAAAGATAAAGGTAAGCAAGTTTAAGTTACTTTATAGTAATGGAGATGAAATTGAATTAACAGGGGGGCAGATTAGGGACTATGTAGAATTAGGAATTAAGGATTATAAAAATCAGAGTATAATTTATCAATTTGATAAAGATTGGCATTGGTGGTGGTGTAATAGGAACACTTTTTTATAAATAATTATAAGGAGACGAAAAATGGAAATTGAGGAATTTAGAGCAGGATTACTAAGAGAGCTTAATGCTATAGATAGTAAGTATGCAGGGCTTATAAAAAATAAAAACAATCTTTTAATGTGTGCAGTTGAACTTAATCAGTTAATTGATAAAATATGGAAATATAATTTTTTATTTTCAGAAGATAAAGAGGAGATATTAAGGATTGCAAGAGAAATTTATAATATTTATGGCATGAATAATACTGATTGCATATTGGAAGCTTTAAAAATGAGTTACAACTCTATTTTTAAGCTTATAGACGGATTGGAAGAAAAATATGCCCATAGTTTAAAATGATAAAAGCTATAAAAAATGATAGAATAAATAAAAATAGAAGTATTTATTCAAGAAAGGAGAATGAATGACTAGCAGCGAATTTTTGCAAGAAATTCGCAAGCTGAATAACGAAGTAAACAATTTGGAGTTAGATCGCAAGAGATTGCAAGATGATTTGTATACGTTGCACGGCATTCAATACTCTACTTTTAAAGTTACAGGCGGAATTAGGAAAGATATAGCAGATAAAATCGGAGAAATTGAAGTCTGCATTAATGAACTGAAGAATAAGCAATTTAAGCTGATGGCATATAAAGAATATGCAAGAGAGATTATTGAAAATGTGTCAGAACCGGTATATCGAAGCATTTTAATTGGGCGATATATTAACGGATATGGCTGGTCAATGATAGCATCTATTGTAAATTATGGCCGAGAATGGATTTCCAGGAGATTACACAAAGAAGCATTGGAAGAATTTGATATATTATATAAACAAGTCACAGCAAGTCACAAGACTTTTTGATAAAATGATAGTGTGAATTAATGAAATGTAGTCTCCAGCATTTTATTCACACTTCGTTTTTCACTTGCAAAACTCCATAAAAAAGCACCTTTTGAAGGTGCTTTTTTTATGCTAATTTTAGGACGGTGATGATTATTAGCAACATTATATGCACAAAAAAGAAATGCCTAAATAACGATAAAGGACAATGTACAGCAACTCAAATTATTTATGACGGGTTGTGTCAGTCCTATGTGACTGCTAAAAGTGGGATGCGGAGTAAAGCAGGTAGACTAATTAAATGGAGTGGTAGATTTAAAGAGCCACCAAAAAATGTTATTAAATAAAAGGGGCCTGTAAAAAATAGACTATAGAAAAATTTAGGAAATTAAAAGGGGGCATTGTAAATTTACAATGCATAAGATTGTATGGCTAGAGACTTTTCTAAAGACTTTTACAATGCAACAAGATGGCGTAAGAATGCACGGGCGTTTGCAGAAAGCAAATTATGGATATGTGAACGCTGCCAAAACCGACATATAAAAAAGGCAGTAGCTGATCATAGTGGAGATGTAGACGGTGTGATTACTAAGGGCAAGCAACGATTTATAGTACATCACGTTGAGCCACTCACGCCAGACAACATTAATGATGACTACATAGCTTATGGCTGGGATAACCTACAGCTGTTGTGCATTGAGTGCCATAACACTGTACATGCCAAGCACTGTATAGGTCGACAGCTCGTGTTCGACGGTGATGGCAACTTAGTTAAGATTGTTGAGGACACCCCCCATGGTGTAGATTAATTTAAAAATTTTTCTACGCCGGGGGCGGGGATTTTCGTAAAATGCAAGTAATTTTAGTAGGGGGGTGTGGTATGAGAAGGGAGTTGCCCGAAGAAGAAAAACTCTTAAAAAAGATTGAGCGCAAGAAAAAGGCTCGATTTAAAGAGTATGAAGAAGCTTTTAAAGAAATTGATAAAGATAAAATGAAACTCTTGTCAAAAACAATACAATTTGCAATTGATTTAGAGTTTAAACTAGATGAATTGAGGGTATTGGTTGATGAGACCGGTTTTATTGAAATGTATAAAAATGGTGATAATCAGTACGGGAAAAAAGAAAGTTCTGCTGGGAAAGCATACAATTCTGCCTTAAAAAATTACAATTTATTGATAAAAACTATCTTAGGAGAATTACCTGATCATATCAAAGCTGAAGATGATGATGGATTTGACGAATTTTTAAAAACGATGTCGAGGTGAGCCATGAATTATATTAAAATTTATCATCAAGCTATTGAAAAAGGTAAGGTAGTTACATCGCAAAAAGTAAAAAGACTGTATGATCATCTAATACAAAATATGGCAGATAAAAATAATCCGTATAGGTTTGACGAGGGAAAGGCGCAGTATGTCATTGATTTTATTGAGCGATTTTGTAAACACTCTAAAGGTAAATGGGCGGGCAAGCCAGTAATCCTGGAACTTTGGCAAAAAGCATTATTATCAGCTTTGTTTGGCTTTGTTGACAAAAAAACAGGGCTACGGCAGTACCGAGAATTAATTTTGATTGTGGCCAGAAAAAATGGTAAATCAACATTGAGTTCTGGAATTGGCGATTACTTATTGATTGCGGATGGTGAAGCGGGGCCTGAGATATATTCCGCTGCTACTAAGCGAGACCAGGCAAAAATTATTTGGAATGAAGCGGTAAAGATGGTTAAGAAATCACCAGCACTAAATAAGCGTTGCCAATGTTTGGTAAGCAAAATTAAGTGCAAAGTGAATGATGGTGTATTTGAGCCATTAGCAGCAGATTCTAACAATCTTGATGGACTTAATGTACATGGTGCGTTAATCGATGAATTACATGCTATTAAGGATAAAAACTTGTATGATGTAATTTTTGATGGAATGACGGCACGAGAGCAGCCGTTAATGGTTATTACGTCAACAGCCGGGACTGTGCGAGAAAGCATTTACGATATTAAATACGATGAAGCGGCAAATATCATTGCAGGGTATGATGATCCCAACGGCTATCATGACGAGAGAGTGTTGCCAATAATTTATGAATTGGACCATAGGTCAGAATGGGTAAGGCCACAGTGTTGGCAGAAAGCAAATCCAGCGTTGGGAACCATTAAAGATAAAGACCAATTGGCCGATAAAGTGAAGCGTGCGCAAGCTAATCCGATATATGTTAAAAATCTATTAACTAAAGATTTTAATATTAGGGAAACATCTTCAGAAGCGTTTTTGACATTTGAACAGTTGAATAATGAAGCAACATATACATTGTCCGATGTGCGGCCGAGATATGCAATTGGTGGTGTTGACCTATCAGCAACCACTGATTTAACCTGTGCCACATTGCTTTGGTGTAATCAAGAAGCAAATCAATTGTATGCTAAACAGATGTATTGGATACCTGAGGACTTATTTGAAAAACGTATACATGAAGATAAAGTGCCTTATGATGTGTGGCACAAACGTGGCTTTGTACGTAAATCGCCTGGCAATAGCATTGACTATCGTTTGATTGTTGAATGGTTTAGAGAGATGCAAGAGCAGGAAGACATTTATTTGTATAAAGTTGGCTATGATAGCTGGAGTGCATCGTATTTTGTCAATGAAATGCAGGACGTATTTGGGGAAGCCGTAATGGAAGCGGTTATCCAAGGGAAAAAGACATTATCTGGACCCATGAAATCGATAGGTGCTGATTTGGAAGCCAATCGGGTAAATTATGATAATAACCCTGTATTGAAATGGTGTATGGCCAATGTGGCTATTGATATTGACCGCAACGGAAACATACAGCCTACAAAAACTATGAATGCGAAGCAGCGTATTGATGGTTTTGCTAGTTTATTAGATGCCTACGTTGTGTTTGAACGTAATCGGGAAGAGTATTTGAATATAATTTAAAAAAGAAAGGGGGTGGAATATTGCAAAAGCGAAGCTTATTTGAAAAGATATTTGGCTTTACATGGGGAAACCAAGAAGAAAATACGCAGCAATTACAAGGTGCAAAATTGCTAAATGGTTATGACAACCTCTTTACAATGTTTGATGGCAAACTATATGATGATTCGACTATTAGGACTTGCATTGATACTATTGCACGCCATTTTAGTAAAATCAAAATAAGAAAAGTTATTAGACAAGAAAATGTCATTAAAAAGGACAAAAATAGCGAATTGGAATATATTTTGACCGTAAGGCCTAACCCATTCATGAATGCTAGTGATTTTTTGGAAAAAGTTGTGGCGCAATATTACACCTATAATAATGCGTTTGTGTACATTAAAACTGATAAGTTTGGGCATGTGTTAGGGCTATATCCTATAGATTCTGGCACTGTACAACTCTATGAAAGCACGGTAGGTACGAATAAGGAATTGTTTTTAAAATTTCAGTTTATGGGTGGTGAATATATTACAGTCCCATATGGCGAAATAGTACATTTACGCCGTCATTTTAACCGCAACGAATTTTGGGGCGATAGCAATGAAAAAATATTTGCTGAAGATATCAATACATTACGAGCGGTTAAAGCTGCCATTATTAATGTTGTTAAATCATTTGGTAAATTGCGAGGAATTATCAAATGGAAGACAACCATGCGCCCGGAAGACCAAAAGGAAAATTGGCAATTATTTGTTGATACTTACACAACGCCAGAAAATGGCAGTGGTATTGGTAGTATGGACAATAAAGCAGATTTTCAGCAGCTTAATGATACTGTTACTACTTTTGATAGTGGGCAGATGGATTATGCAAAGAAAAATGTGCTACAGCATTTTGGATTATCGGAAGGTATTTTACTAGGAAATTACAAAGAAGATGAGTATATTTCGTTTTATGAATCTGTAATTGAACCATTAGCTGTAAAATTTGCCCAGGAATTAACAGAAAAAATATTTACAGAAAAAGAAAGACGAGCTGGCCATGAAATCATCATGGAAAGTAATCGTCTTTCTTTTATGTCTGTTTCCTCAAAGATTAAAATTTGTCAGACATTAATACCGGCTGGTGGTCTAACTATTAATGAAATACGTGAAATTTTTGGATATGCTGGCATCGAAGGTGGCGATGAACGCCAGATTAGTTTGAACTTTGTTAAAGCTGGTGATCAGTCGAAATATCAAGTGAATGATGAAGGACAAGAGCCAATGAAAGGGGGTGATGGTGATGGGGGAAACAGTGGAACGCCGAATGGCGGAGATGACGACAAGCAATGAAATGCAAGTTGAAGGGTATGCAGCCGTGTTTAATCAGGAAACAATCCTTTATGAAAGTCCTGATACTGGATGGAAGTATTTAGAACGAGTTGATCCAAAAGCTTTTGAAGGTAGTGATATGACAAATACAGTGCTTAATTATAATCATGGAAAAGTGGGAACAATTTTAGCACGTGCTAGTAATGGGACATTGCGCATTAAAGCAGATGAAAAAGGGCTGCGTATTGATGCGGATATCATTGATACTACTACAGGGACTGATGTGTATAAATTGGTTAAGCGTGGTGACTTGAAGGAAATGTCATTTGCCTTTGTTGTCGATGAAGATGAAGAAATTAGGGATACGACAAACAAACTGTATTGTCGGGTTATTAAACGAATTAAGAAACTATATGACGTATCAATTGTTGATTTCCCAGCATATGAAGGAACAGCCATAAATGCCCGGGCAAAAGGAATTGATATTGAAAAATTTGAAGAAATAGTAAAAAAAGAAGAGCGTGCTCCAGCTGAACAGCGGAAACGAATTTTTATTTTAACAAATATGTAAATTGTAAATTACGAGGTGAATCATGAACAAACGATTACAAGAAATTATTAAACGCCAGGAAGAAATTAGAGCAGCACTTGAAGGAACTGCTGAAGGATTAGATTTAGATGCATTAGAAGCAGAAGCTCGTGCGCTTGCTGAAGAAAAAAATGTAATTGAACAACGCGAACGTATTGCAAAAGCTATTAATACAGGAATTAATACAGACGAAAATGTCCAGGTACGTCAGGTTGAACAACCGGGAACTGTGCCTGAAGCCATGGAAATGTACGAAACTGAAGAATATCGTAGCGCATTTATGAATTATGTAATGCGTGGCCAAGCGATGCCAGTGGAATTTAGAGCGAATGCTAATACCAAACAAGATGATATTGGTGCAATCATTCCCGTTACGACACTAAATAAAATTTTAGAAAAATTAACGGTGTATGGTCGAGTGATCCCACTGGTTAATCAGACTAATTATAAAACAGGTCTTGCAATCCCAACGGCATCCATTAAACCAACGGCAACATGGACAGATGAAGGGAAAACTAGCGACAAGCAAAAAGAAAAATTGGATGCTAGCATTACCTTTAGTGCATATAAGTTACGCTGCGCCGTATCTGTAAGCCTTGAAGTTGAAGTTAAAGCCTGGAGTGCTTTTGAAACAATGTTAGT
Source organism: Veillonella ratti (assembly GCF_003992115.1). Classification (GTDB taxonomy): domain Bacteria; phylum Bacillota; class Negativicutes; order Veillonellales; family Veillonellaceae; genus Veillonella_A; species Veillonella_A ratti. The sequence goes on along the minus strand of NZ_RQUX01000018.1, from coordinate 40,207 downwards.
TAAGCATTTATCCGAAGCAATGGCCGTTGCTTTAGAAGAAGCAATTATTGTTGGTGATGGCAATAAAAAACCTACTGGGATTTTAAAAGATACAGCTGCAGGCGTATCTATTGAAGCTGGTGCGGCCTCTTATGCCTTATTGACGGAAGCTGAAGGTGAGCTTGATGAAGCTTATGAAGATGGACCGAAATGGTTTATGACGAAAAAAACATTTATGAAGTTTATTGGTATGGTTGATGATAATAAACAACCAATTGCCCGTGTTGATTATGGCCTTGATGGTAAGCCAGAACGCACTTTATTGGGGCGCCCGGTTGTGCTTATTCCTTATCTTAAAACTTTAGGATCTAACAACATTGCTGATGGAGAAGTATTTGCCTTTTTGTTTGATTTTAAACATTACACATTAAATACAGCATACTCTATCGGGTTAAAAATTTATGAAGATAACGAAACAGATGATATTGTACGTAAATCCATTATGTTAGTTGATGGTAAACCTACTGATACTAACGGTTTAGTTAAATTAGTATACAAAGCTGCTACAGGTGCATAGAAAGGCGGTAAATAATGGCTGTTGTTGAATTAGAAAAAATAAAAAACTTTTTGCGAATTGATGAGGATTTGACGGAAGATGATGATTTAATTATGTCATTGACCGAAGCAGCACAAACTATCATTGAGCAAATGACAGGTCGAACCTATGACAACAGCCAATTATTTACATTGGCCATTATGCAATTAGTAGGACATTGGTACGAAAATAGGTCTATTTATACGACTAAAACTAACATCCATGACATGCCATTAAGTGTACAGGCGATCATTAACCATTTAGGGGTTAATGCAGGCCAGGCAAAAGGTGATGTAAATGATTAATATTGACGAGATTGGCGTATTAGATAAGCGCATCGAAATCTTAACTGATGGTGAATATGAAGATGAAATTGGTCTTACTCACGTAGGGCTTTTGCCTGTTTTTAAGCATAAAATATGGGCACGCTTTGAACCAACTAGGGGACGTGCTTATTTTGAACAGTTTAAAGATAAAGCTGAAGATTTTATTAAGGTTACGATACGGTTTAGACCAGGAATTAATAATGGCATGTACGTACGATACCGAAATGTAGTATACGAAATAAACACAGTAATTAATCCTTATATGGCTGATGTCAAACTGGAATTGATGTGTGTGGAAAGGAAGCTGAAAACTGATGAAAATTGAAGAGTTTATGGCTAAGTTAGATCATATGGCCAAGACGTTTCCGACGGAAAGTGAAGCAGCGTTAGAAACTGGCGCTAGGCGAATGCGCAAGGCTTTGATAGAAAACTCGCCAATAGGTAAAAACCAAAACTCTAAGCAACGAATTAGTAAAAATTGGAAAGTATCGTATGATTATCGAGGCAATGAAAGTGTAGCCAAAATCAGAAATACATCTCCACACTATCATTTGGCAGAAAGAGGTCATAAAATTGTTGACTCAAAAGGCAATGCAAAAGGGTTTAGGCAAGGGACTTTCTTTACAAAACGTACTATTAACACAGAAGGACCAATTATTAAAACGCTTATGGCCAAGAAGTTTTATCGGCTTGTAAAGGATAAATTATGAAATTATCTAGTATTATGGGCGCTGTAACTGGAGAATTAAAAAAAGAATTTAATTGCAAGGTGTATGCCGATGATGTGCAACGGAATTATAATACACCTTGCTTTTTTATTAAACTGCTAATTACTGCGGGGCAATATACCAAAAATACAGCGCAGAAAAAGGTAAATATCATCCTAACCTATTTCCCAAAAGAGGGAGATAAAGACAACTTACATTATGCAGACCTGCTAGACCGGGTCTATTTTTTATTTGTGCAAGGTATACAGGTAGGTAAACGGCATTTAAAAGTGTTGGATATTAGTGTAGGCAGGGCTGGAGAAGAGGACGATATTTACCAAATTTATTTAACAACAGAATTTATAGAAGCTCTTGAAGTCGATAATGGCGAAAGAGACAGAGAATTAATAGGCGATGTAAGCCTTGTAATTGAGGAGGAATAACTATGGCTAAATTAGGCATGCCGAAAGTAACCATTGCGTTTACCGAAGCGGGGATTGAAGCGGTAGAACGATCCAAACGAGGGATTGCAGTTTTAATCCTGGAAGATGATGAATCTACTATCAATACGCTATTAAAAGAACGTACCGTAAATGACGAAAAGATAGAAGCATTAACAAATCCATTTACGATTTATACAACTGATGATATTCCGTCGGAATTATCTGAAGAGAATAAAGATTATATTTTGAAGACATTAATGGGCTATGTAACAACACCGTATCGGGTTCGAGTGATGTTGCAGCCTAAAGGGGGCGAAAATGAAAATACGCCTGATAAATTTGATGCATCTTTGAAGAAAATTGCTCCGGAACGTTGGGATTACTTAGCAATCCCAACAATTGAAGAAACGCAAAAAGAAAAAATTGCTACATGGTTAAAAACTAATCGTGAAAATAAATACAAAAAAGTTAAAGTAGTATTACCTCAATACAATGCGGACTACGAAGGAGTAATTAACTTTAGCAACGAATTTGTAGAAACAAAAACTAAGACATATACCGGTGCAGAATATACAGCACGTATTGCAGGTCTTATCTGTGGAACACCTATGACTATTTCTGCGACGTACGCACCTATGAACGAAGTTATTGACTGTGATAAATATGACCTTGATGAAAATGATGAAAAAGTAAATAAAGGGGAATTTTTTATCTGGTTTGATGGTGACAAATTTAAAATGTCTCGTGCCATGAACAGCCTTGTTACAACTACACAAGGTAGATTGGAAGCCTATCAAACGATTAAATCTGTTGATATTGCCGACATGATGTATGACGATATCAAAAAAACAGCGGAAGATAGTTATATCGGTAAATACACCAACGATTATGACAATAAATGCTTATTGATTACAGCGATTATGGGCTATTTCAAAGAATTAGAAGATGGTCGCTTATTGTTAAAAGGTGGCAGCACGATTGATATTGACATTGAAGCGGTTAAGACTTGGCTACTAAAGAATGGTAAGAAAACAAAAGAAGAATTGGCACAAATGTCGGATTTAGAATTGAAGAAAGCCGATACTAAGAAGCATGTATTTTTAAAAGCCAAAGTTACTATTTTAGATGCCATGGAAGATATTGACTTAAATATTGCAATTTAGTAAAAGGAGAAAATTAATATGGATAACATGAAAGCCGAACAGGTAATGTCTGGCACGCAAGGCGAACTTTGGATTGATGGTGAATACATGGCTGAAGTAACGGCCTTTAAAGCAGAAGTAAAATTGATTAAAGAAGAAGTTAACCAGGTAAAAAAAGTATTTAAGCAGTATAAAATTACAGGCGCAGAGGCAACGGGCAACGTTAAGTTAAACCATGTCTCTTCTTTTTTTGCCGTAAAAATGGCTGATAATATTAAAGCTGGTAAGCAAACTGTTTGTACGATTGTATCTAAAGTGGATGATCCTGATGCGGTTGGAGCAGAGCGGGTGGTAATTAGAGATGCCACATTTGATAAGTTAACTTTAGCTGACTGGCAGGCTAAAAAATTAGTGGAAGATGATTACGATTTTACGTTTACAGATTTTGAATTATTAGATGTTGCAGAATAATTATTGTAAAAAGGAGAATAAATAATGAATTTAACAGAATTACTTTTAAATGCTGATGTGAAACAAGTTACTAAATTGCCTACAGAAAATTATGAAGTATCTCGGTTAAGTAAGGCACTAGGGGGAGCATTTGTATTAGAATTACAAGCAATTCCTACGAAGCGCATGAATGAAATTCAGCAGCGAAATATGACGGTTGGTGAAGATGGTAAACAGGAAGTTAATTTGTTTGATTTACAATTGGCCACTCTCGCCGATGGGATTATCAATGAAGACTTTAAAAATCAAGAAGTTTTGAAAAAATTTGGAGCTGGCACTAAAAAAGATTTGTTTGAAAAAATCTTATTAGCCGGTGAAATCACTGCCATTGCTGGCAAAATTAATAAATTAAGTGGTTTTGAAAAAGAAAAAAATAAAAAAGCAGTTGAAGAAGTAAAAAACTAATTAAGACCGACGGTTACACGGAATTTTTATATATTTTATTTAAAAAACATCACGTGTTGCCGTCGGTGTTTTTATCGTTACCAGAAAATGAAAAAATTGTTTTGAGAGCCTTTTTTTTAAAAGAAATAGAAGAAGAAAAGGCCGAGGCAGATTATATCAATAAGCTAAATAGTAGAGGGGTGAACCGGTAGTGGAAGTAATTGATGTAATGATGCGCTTGGTTGATGGTGTGACAGCGCCATTACGGGCAATTAATAGCCAGTTGTCAATGACAGCTAAGCAACAAAACGCTGCCGGTCGCAATGTTCAACGCCTGGGGAAAGATATTTCAGGCGTGGGGGAAGCCTTAACTCCGGTTGCAGCAGGCATTGTAGCAATGGGAGCAATGGGAGCAAAAGCCTTTGTTGGGTTTGATTCTGTTGTTACTGCTGCGGCTGCTAAAGCAGGAGCCACCGCTGAAGAAATGGAACAAATGCGCTCTACAGCTAGTCGATTAGGGGCTGATTTTCCGATTTCGGCTACTGAAGCAGCGCAGGGGATGGATAATCTAGCCGCTGCGGGCTATAATGCTAAAGAAATAATGGCTATGATGCCATCCGTTATTACCTCATCCGTTGCCGCCGGTGAAGATTTGGCGCTTACCTCAGAAGTAGTAAGTAATGCCTTAAATGTATGGGGGTTAAAACAAGGGGATATTGCAGCCAATACTGTACGAGTATCCGATGTAATCCAACAAGCAAATAATATGTCAAGCCTATCACTTAATGATTTTGGTGTTGCTATGCAATATGCAGGCGCACCAGCAGCAACCTTGGGGATACAGATTGAGGATTTATCAGCTGCTATGGCGATTATGCGTAATAATGGGATTGCAGCATCAACTGTTGGTACAACTTTGCGCTCTACGTTATCACGGTTAGCTGCACCACCTAAAGCGGCAGCAGAGGCTTTATCGCAGTTAGGCATTCAGGTAAAAGATTCGCAGGGGAATTTTATTGGCCTAGAAAATGTAATTGGACAATTGCGCACAGCGATGGGGGGATTAGCTGATACAGAGCAAGTAGCAATGGCTAAAGCTATTTCAGGCGAAGAAGGCTATAGCGGGCTATTGGCACTATTAAAAACGTCACCTGAAGCATATCGGGAAATGACAGAGGCGATGTACAACGCAGCTGGGTCATCACAAGCCCAATTTGAAATTATGAAAAATACGGTAAAAGGATCCATTGACGATATGATGGGGTCCATTGAATCATTTGCGATAAATATGGGCGATGTATTACGGCCTCAAATCCAGGCCGCAGCTGCTGCTATTGCATGGTTTGCAGATAGCCTTAATGCGTTAACACCAGAGCAAAAATTATTGTTAGGCAATATTGCAATTGGGATTGTTGCTTTTACTGGATTTACTTTGGTATTGGGCAAAGCAATTACTATGGGTGGCACATTAATGCGTACCTGGGCTAGCGTGCGTATTGTAATGGCTGGTGGCACTGTAAGTAACAAGTTATTACAATACTCTGTGCAAGGGCTCATGAAATCTTATGGGGGGTTAACAACTGTATTTAACGTAGTTAAAAGTAGTGCGCTTAGTGCGTTTACATTTATGCGTGGATTAACTTGGAGTGGGATTATTAAAAGCGCTCTTGGTGGGATTCGAAGTATTAATGTAGGTGGATTATTTAGCGGATTACTTGGCGGCATGAGAGCCGGCATTGGCAATGTGTTTCAAGGTATTTTTGGAGCATTAAAAGGATTTAACTTATCCTCAATTAGTAGTGGGGCTTTTCGAGCCTTTACTATGATTGCAAGAGGCATACGTATGGTTGCTATGGCTGGTCGAGCGCTATTTTTAAGCCCAATTGGCATTGCCATAATGGCTATTGCTGGCGCAGCGTATATTTTGTATCAAAACTGGGATAAAGTAGGCCCGTTTTTTATGCAAATGTGGGGGATTATTAGTGATGCGTTTAATCGTGCTTATACAACATTACAACCAGCATTTAATGCATTGATTACAGCGGTACAACCAATCATTAATTTATTAGCCGATTTATTTAATCAAGCTGCACAAGGGCAAGGGCCTTTGGCTATTTTATTTGGAGCTATTGCAGCTGTATCACAAATCCTTGGAGCGGGTCTAGTAGGAGCTATTATGGTGGTAATTAATATATTTACCAATCAACTAGTGATGGTTATTGATGTAGTGGCATCTGTCATGGGGGCAGTAATAGGCGTGCTAGCCGGGGTAATTAACTTTATTGTAGCGGTTTTTGTCGGCGATTGGGCTGGGGCCTGGCAAGCCGTTGTTTCCATTTTTGATTCCATTTTTGGTGGCATCACGGGCATCTGTGAAGGCGTGTTAAATGGTATTAAGGGGGCTATTAACTCTATTATTGATGGCATTAATGGTATATCTGTTGACGTACCATCTTGGGTTCCTGGTATTGGTGGCTCTAAATTTGGCCCACTGGGGATACCACGCTTATATACAGGCACCAACAACTGGATGGGTGGCCCAGCGATGATCCATGATAAAGGCGCTGAAATTGTAAATTTACCTACCGGCACACAAGTAATACCACATGACCAGTCGTTAACAAGTGCTTACAATCAAGGCAAACGTAGTGGTGGTGGCGGACCAGCGATTAATATTAACTTTTATGGCACCACTATTACTTCTGGTGGTGACATTAAAGAGTTAGCAAGAAAAGTGGCAGCAGCGATTTACTATGAAATGCAAAAGGCAGCGATTAATCAAAATGAGGGGGCAGTGTAATGGCATCTTTTATGAGTTTTATACGTAAAGTGTTGAGTAGCACTGGCAATGGTGGATTAAATCAAGGCTGTACATTTGTTATTTCGTGTGATGGGGAGCAGGTTCGATTACCTGTTCCACCATCATCATATGAAGTAGAAAACCCGTATAATAATGCTACAATACGAGTTAATAATATTGGCGATATTAATATGATTGGTACACCAGGGCTTAAAACATTAAAGTTTAGTTCATTATTTCCAGCGCAACAATATAGTTTTGTTGATGGGCAAGCTGATGATCCGTGGTCATATGTAAAAAAAATAGAAACATTTGCGACTAAACGTAAGCCATGCCGCATTACTATTTCTGGCACAAATATTAGCTTGGCATGCACCATAGAATCGTTCCCTTATCAAGAAAAAGATGGTACGAGTGACATTTATTATACGTTGAATTTAAAAGAGTATCGTTACATCACACCTGAAGCGGAACAAATTAATGATATTACAGGGCTAAATGGTCGTGTGGCTGAAATCCCTGAAAAAAGAGAATTTAATATTTATCCTGGAGATAGTCCTATGGATATTGCAGCACGAGCAGTTGGACAATTTAGTAAAATTGAACAACAAGGACCTCAAAGACTGGCATTATACAAGCAGTTAGCTAAGAAAAATTTAAAGGCTGGTGATGTAGTTAAAGCAACACGAGGGATTGTCAGCCTTAATGGTAAGAGGTTTACATTATGATTAAGCTATACTATACAGATCCCCCGGGCACAGAAAATGGGGTTGAAGATAAAGACATAAGTAATTACATTCTTAAAGTAACGTGGAGTGGGGATACATCACAAGCGGCACGAAAAATTGAATTTGAAATAGCTTACAATACTAAAGATGAAAGCTTTATCAATTTATCATTACAGCTTGGCGGTTTAGTTACATTTAGCGTAATTGATGAACAAGACCGGACGTATGATTTGTTTTACGGCCGTATATTCTTTAGAAGACGGTCAACAGACGGATATACATTTTCTTTTACAGCTTATGACGATATGATTTATTTGGCTAAATCAAAAATACAACGTGTGTTTGAGAAGGTAACAGTGACAGATGCCATTAAACAAATCTGTAATGAAATTGGTGTGCCTGTGGCAGAGACAATACCTCAATTAAATACAGTAGTCAGTTTTATAGCCGAAAATAAATCATGCACAGAAACATTTAGTATGTTATTTGAACGTACATATGCGGACACAGGGAAAACCTATACAGCAATCATGTTAGATGGTGGACTTAATGTAATTGAAAAGGGGACAGTCATTGAAAATTATATAGCCAGTGACATGCTCAATGTAAACAATACAGAACATAGCGAAAGCATTGAAAATATGGTTAATCGAGTAAAGGCTATTGACCAACATGGGTCAGTAAGTCAAGTGTTTACTAATGATGCAGATGTACAGCGATATGGGTTAATTCAAGATATTTATAAGATGCAACCACCCAAAGAAGGGGAAACGGTAGACAATGTTAAGATGGCCAAATCTAAATTAAAACGTGTAGAAGATGAATCAAGTCTTAAGGGAACTGGATATTTTCAATGCATCACTGGCTATGTAATAATTGTTGAAGAAGAACAGCTAAAAGGAAAGTTTTTTATAAAATCGGATACGCATACTTTTGATAATTATCAACATGACATGCAATTATCCCTAGAGTATATGCCAGACAATCCAGAACAACCAGTAATTACACAAAGTGAAATCGCTCCGCCATATTTTAAACCTAGCAAAAGAAAGAGGAAGAAAAAATGAAAGAGTTGGATAATCCTTACAAACAACTATTAGATTTAAATAAAAGTATGGCAGGGAGCGCAGGTATACAGGCTATGGCCAAACTTGGCAAGATAGTATCACCACCACCTAATTTAGTTGTATCTGTTGATGGTATGCCAATTACAAAAGCGTTTATTTGGCTCGATGAATATTGGCTACAAGGGCATGAAAGACATACTAAAGGTCATTTAGTATCGGCTACTCAAAACAGGGCCGGTGGAGGGGGCTATGCAGAATTTGCTAGTCATAATCATGACATTGATAATGACTATACAGAAAATATTATTATGACGGATACTTGGCATGTTGGGGATACGGTTTTACTAATCCCAATCGTAGGCCAGGATAATAAAACTGTCGAACAATATGCGGTGCTCTGTAAGCTTGTAAGATTGGATGGTGTTTATTAATGGCAAATCCATTTTTGGAGTTAAAAGACGTACCTAAAAATGAATTACCAGAATTTAGGGAATATGCCTTTGATTTTAAAAAGAATCAATTTGTCATAGAAAATGGCCGACTGGTAGTTTTAACACAAAATGAAGCTATTAAAGTATGGGCCTACAAAGCACTAATCACAGAACGTTATCGATATAGAGCTTATTTTGACGATTACGGAGCAGAATTAGAGCATTTTATAGGCACAGTAACTAATGATGGCACTGAAGCGGTAGAAGTATTTAGATATATTGAAGAAGCGCTGCTAGTAAATCCTTATATTAAAGATGTAAATATATTAGGGATTGAACAGGAGAAGAAAATATTTAAGTTACAAATAGAGTTAGTAACTATTTATGGTGATACAGTACTTGGAATTGAGGTGTGAAATGATTGAATTTGAATTTAATCAAACTCAGTTGAAAATTTTAGAGAGATTAAAAGCTGATTTTGAAGAAAAAAATCCAGATAATATAAGCACCACAGAAGGTACATTTGCATTTGATACGATGTCAGCAAGTGCAGTGGAGTTTGAAAAAGGATATGCAGAAGATGAATTGATTTTAGCTGCAGCCTTTTTAGAAACTTCCTGGGGGCCTTATCTTGAGATGATTGGCAATCGGCATAATATACATCGAAAAAAGGCGACGAAGGCAATAGTAGAATTAACTGTATTTGGTAATAGTGGTGCTCAATTATTAAAAGGGTCAATGTTCGCAACAGCAACAGGAATAAATTTTATTACATCAGAAGATGTAATTATTCCCGCTTCAGGGCAAGTAAAAGTTAAAGCCGAAGCACAGGAACCAGGCGCAGAATTTAATGTGGAAGCTGATACGATTAATAAAATCCCAGTATCTATTTATGGGATTTCAAAAGTAAATAATCCAGAAGCAGCGTATGATGGATTTGACGAAGAAGAGGATGAGGAATTACGAAAGCGAATTGATTTTAAGGTAAATATGCCAGCAACATCAAATAATGATGCACATTACAAATTAATGGCACAAGAAGTTCCAGGTGTTGGTGAAGTATGGGTTATACCTTTATGGGCAGGCAATGGCACCGTTAAAGTAGTAATTGGAGATAGTAACAATGATTTCCCGAGTGATGATTTAATAAGTAAAGTTGCAAATCATATCGCTGAATTTAGGATAATAGGGCCAACAGTTACAGTTGTAGGTCCTACAAAAGTAGCGATAAATATACAGTTAAAAGTAACTGATGGCACGGGCACAGCGGAAGAAATAAAAAATATGGTAAATGATTATTTTAGAAGCAAAATATTTAATCTGCCATATGTATCTGTAGCTAAAATAGGTCAAATGATCCTTGAGAAAACAGGGATTAATGACTATGCTAATTTAACAGTTAATGGCGGAGTAGAGAATATTACGATTGATGAAGAATCAATGCCATATGTAAAGGATGTGAAACTGATTGTTTGATTTTATACGTCAAAAAAAAGTAGACATATCCCAATATTTGCCGAATTATTTGTCTAAAGATAAACATTTTAAGGCGATTAATGATGCTAAAAGCCGTGAGCATGAGAGATTACGTCAATTTAAAATAGAGTTGATAAAACAATTGTTCCCGGAAACGGCCACATGGGGATTAAAGTATTGGGAAGAATATTTACACATCGAAGATGTAGCTGAAAATATCCAGGATAGGCGGGAAGCAGTATTGCTAAAAATTAATAGCAATAGTGTAAGTACCATTGAATTTATGGAATCTTTGGCCAATAAATATATTGTTGATAAATCTGCTCGAATAGAAGAAGTATCTAAAGAGTATTACTTTAATTTATTTTTTAGCCGTGATAAATGTATAAATCTTGATCAGCTGAAAAAATGGATTGAGGTATATAAACCATCACATTTAGGTTACAAACTGTATGAAGAATATCAGTTAGAACAAAAATTAAAATTAGGCGGCATAATTACCATTTCCGAAGCACTGGTAATAGAAACTGCCGATGATTATACAGCACCGCAAATGGAGCAACACGTTGCCATTGCAGGTGCTATTTACTTTGAAGAAAATTCGGTAATAGGGGGGGCATAGAATGGCACAATTTCCAGGATTAACATTTACTAAAACTGGATACGAAATGATTACACGATCTGCTAGTGGCTTAACAAATGACCAATTAATCGTTACTAAAGCAAAATTAGGCTCTGGAATGTTTAATGGTGATATTAGGTCACTAACAGATGTAGTAAAAAAAGACTTAGAAGTAACATTGAGTGCTTATAAGTCTTTAGGTAATGGTCAAGTTGAGTATTCATTTGTGTACGATAATCAAAGCGTATTTAGTGGGTTCCAGCACAGAGAAGTTGGGATTTTTGCCAAAAATGGTGTTGGTGGGATAGAGAAATTAATAGCTTATTCTAACGCTGGCGATAATTACTCTTATATTTCAGATGCATCAAAGGCGATACCGCTGCAAACAATGAAAGTTGTATTATCAATCGGCGATACACAAAATATATCGGCTGTAGTTAATGTTGCAAACGCAGTAACAGAAGAACGACTAGCATTTGTCATGAATCAGCATAATACAGCACTAGATGCGCATCAAAATATGATGCAGGACCATAATGAAAGTACAAATGTTCATGATGCATTACAAGCGTTGTTTTTAAAATTGACGGGTGGGACAGTAACTGGTACGACTAATTTTAATAGCAACGTTAATCTGCAAGGAACATCAACAGGAATAACACAAAGCTATTCTGACAACTCAACTAAAATTGCAACTACAGCGTATGTTTACTCGTTGCTTAATAATTTTTTAACAAGTGGACAAACCAATAATGAAAAAATCAAAAAGGCTGTAGAAGCCGCTAATCGTGCGGGTTATAGCGGAAGTGAAGGCGACTTTAGAGACCCTAATAAATGGTGGGGAAAGGTACCAATAAAGCAAGTTACGGGTGATCCACTATACTTAATTATCCAAGGTGGAAGTGCCGATATGCCACAAAATGCGAGTTACGTGGACAAATCATATCCAATCAATTTTACAAATAAATTACTCGCGGTCATAGTTTGGGACACAAATGCTACAAGTGGGGTTACTAGCACAGCTAATCTGTCTATTTCAAGTGATATGTCCACATCTAATTTGGACAAATTTAGAGCTATTACATCATCAAATGTGCTTGGCGCTTTTGGTTGGTTAGCGATTGGTAACTAAATTTAACTACTACGTCCAATTGCGATATACCACGATCCGATACCACTATCACGTGATCCGTTGGGCGAGTAAGCACTATACCAAAAGCCATCTCTATCTATGGGTTTATCAATACCAACCATGTCAGCAACAACGATATTAGCCCCCAGGGTAACGCCAAAAGGTACAGCAAAGTTAATAGCAAATTTAACCTTAACGGGCCCAGTGAACGATGATACGGGGCCTGTAGCTCCACCTTGGATAATTAACCAAAAAAATAATGGGCCAAAGCAAATAAACCATGAATTAGGATTACTAAACCGTGCATTTACTCCTAATCCACTAAAGGTTTTTTTGCCAATAGCCCGAATTACATTATTATCAAAGTCTTCACTTTTTAATACATTAGCAATTTCAATATTAAATCTCTCTTTAAAATATTTTTTGACCCATGCCACACGTGCGCCTAACCTCGCTAATGTGCTATTCTTATCAATCACCGTATCATCAATGCTTGTTGTATCATTTGTAAAGTTTTCCTCAAATGCTTCACGCAAATCTAACACAGTTACAAATGTTTCATCTTTGATAATTGCAGTTACATTTTCTACGCCACCAATAATTGTACGAATGTTGTAAATTTCGCTTTCAATAGGTATTGATTTATCTGGCACAAAGCCTACCCTATCACCACCATTAGTATAAGAATACAATACTTCGCTGCCACCTTCAGCACGTGCATATAATGCAACTTCTTTTGGAAAAAAACCTATTTGCAAATCTTTATTTGAAATAGTTGCCCTAACTAAAAATTGTCCATTACCTTCGTTAATGCCTTTAGTAATAGGTAATTCCATTTTTGGTGAAAATAAATCATTCAATTCATTTATATTTTTTCCTTTAGGAACATCGCCATCACCAATAACAACCCTTGTAAATTGCAATTCTTTATTCATAGCAATACATTCACTGATTAATGCTAATCCTTTTTTAGTTACTACGTTTTTAGGATATTGTGAAGCCATTAATTAATCACTCCTTTTCTAACAATAAATATCATGAATTACATTTGATTTAGTTATATAAATACCAGCCACTATTTCCGCATCATCTAATTCTGTGCTAATGCCTACATTAGGTTCAATCGTTACAATGCTAGATGTTGTTACACACCCACCTACATATAATTCACCGTCAACACTATGTAAATCTGCTACTTCCATGCCCAAATGTGCTGGCTTAACTACTTCCATGTCTCGCCTAATTTCTGGTAACGCATATACAAAACTTGAATTGTTAAATACTAACTTCAACCGCCCATTTTCAAATAACACGTCAATATCATCTAGCACATAGATTTTTACAATTTTACGTATTTTTTCTAAGTCCAACTTACCTGATTGTTGCCACTTCGCTTGCACTCTTCGTCTTCGTTCGTCTAAAGTGCCTTCTGCGCCAATGTCTAAATCTTTTTCATAATTAAGCAAGCCATTTTCGCTAGCTGTATCAAAAAAGACGTTGTCAAAAAGTTCATCCAATTTCTTGTCAACGTCTTCCATTGTTACGCCTGCTGCGTCATATAATTGTCTAACCCATGGATCATTGCGGTATAACTTATTGATTGATTTCAATGCATATATTTTTAGCATTTCCCTATCATTATTCATTTACTGTCACCTCTATTTGTCCTAATATAGCAACCTGCTCTTTAGTCAAATTAATTCTAGTGGTGCTACCATTAACACGGTAACTATCATAGTCTTCAATTCCATCTGTATTAATTATGATTGCCCCTATTTGTGCTACACTGACATAATCTTGTTTAAACGCAATCTGTTTCAAATATTCTTTAATTTTCTTTTCTAGCTTGCCTTTAATAATACTTGCCGTTGTATTTTCACTTTTAATCACGCCATTAATATTCACGCTAATTCTTACAGGCTGTGCGCTAACTACAGTACAATAAGCCCCAACAGGTGCTTTACCTTCCCCTGTACCGCTAGAGTTAGGATCTATATATGCTTGTACTAAATTAACTAAATCAGTACTTGCTGGCTGTCTGTCGCTATCAATCAACACTACTTTTACGGTATTATCACCATTCCAAAGCGGAATTACATTAGCTTCACCAACGCCTTCTACTTCTTTTGCCCATTGCTTATAGTGGAATGTATTGCCACTAGTTGCAGGCTCTCTTAGTTCCTCATAATACCGTTGCCTTAAATCATCATCACGTTCTTCATCTTCACCGTTGATAGTAGCCGCTTCATTAGTTATGGAAATAATACCTGCCAAGGTAACTGGCATTTTAGTAATGCTCCCTTTAGGCACATTGCCTTTAGTGCCAGTTGATACACATTCTATTGCTACTCTACTACCAGCACTAACATCTTTAGTTTCTGTAGCTACAAATTGTAAGCCACTTTCACTTTCAAATATATTGCCAATGCTAATAATGCCGTTGCCTTGTATTACTGTAATATATCCCGTAGCGTGGGTCGCTTTCTTACGCTCCGTGCCACGCCTTTGAAATACTACTCTTGTTAACTCATCACCTACAAGATTATCTACATCTTGCTTGCGTTCAATATCCTGTGCTTTTAAACACAATAATAAAGCAGCAAATGCCATGCCACGTGTTAAATCATAGGTCGGAAATCCTTCAGTCTTTTGATAGGCTTCATTAATTTCATCAAGCATCACATTATGCACCATATCAACAGTAATTGGCTTATTAAAATCAATATTCGTACTCATATTTCACTTCCTCACCTGTGGTTGTTTTTACAGTAAAAGAAAAAGTACCCTTGTCAAATCGCCAATTACTCACCGATTCTGTACAGGGTACTTTATTCAATATGCCATCTGTAATGCGCCGTTTAATTTCGCTTACAACAAATGACCGTGGCAAACGATAACCTACTAACTTATCTAAGTTCAAGCCAAAGGTATCACTATAAATCCTAAACTTATTTAGTTCTGTTCTGATAAATAATTCAATCCATTGCTTGATAGCGTCCACTTGATTCGTTTCTACGTTCACACCATCTACAATAACAAATCGCTTTAATTTAAAGTCAAACCTCATGTTACGCCCTACGCTATTTTGTGCATTAGTCTTGGTCGATGTGCTTTCAATTGAATTATTAAAGTTATAGTCTGTTGGAAACATCCTATTCACCTACTGTCTAACAATATCATCAATAAAATAATGTTGGCCACTTTCATCAGGTGTCACTTTTACCAAATCACCTACACGCCATATAGGTTTAATATACAGCTTGCCACTGCCTTTTGATTTGTAATTTGTTTCAGGCCCACCCATGCAGCCATTAACTGTAGTCTTACCACTATGCTCATAGGTATATTCCGCTTCATGGCGTAAGATTTGATTACAAATATAACCATTAGTCTTATCAATCCTAAATTTCCCATCACGTATAGTAACTAGCCAATCACTGCCAATGGCTTCTACTTTACCTAAAATACATCCCATTGGTTTAGGATTATCACGATTCCTAAATTCGTTGGCCATTTGTGCATGCCATTCTTCCATTACATCACCTTCATTCTTGCTTAATGAGTTCCAAATTCATTGTATGATTTTGCCCATAATCATGACTACAGTTTTTTATTAAAAATTTACCTACCATACCTATAATAGGTTGATTAAATTGCAAGATACGGCCACTGCGCACACTATCATCACCAAGCACTTTAACACTAAAGGACTTCTTAATTTTATTTAGATCGTCTAAATATTTTTTTGCCACCTGCAATGCCTTTGCCTTTTCTTTGTCCTCTACTTTTTGTACCTTTTGTAATACGCCAAATCGCTTAATACTTTCGCCATCTTCTACATTGGCTAACACCTGCATATTTTTTTCACTAGAGGAAATAATAAGTACACGATTTTTCATATCCTGAATGGATTCAGTATAGCTATAATCACCAACAATACCAGTAATGGCCACATCAAGAACTAAGTCCTTGTAGTCTTCTACATACAACTGATTATTACGTACTTCAATCCTATACTTATTTCCCGTTTCTTCTGTGGCTTGTTTGAGTATATCCTTAATAACATCAGATACTGGCGTTCCTTCATACACCTTTTTAATCTTAGTGTTAATTATAGGTACACTAGCTAATGGTACATTATTAACAGCACAAACCTGCCTAATTGCCGTAGTCCCATTAATATCATTGTATTGTATTGATGTTTCCGATTTATTTAGATAAAAAGCATAATCAAAAGCGGTGTATGAATACTTGTTAATACCTGATTTCTTGCAATCCACAATAATGCCAGTAAATATAGATTGTAATTCTTGCTCACTCCCTGAATCATTAAAACTTGTTCTATTATTATTTGCCTTATCGTTAGAAAAAGTAATTTTACCACCCATCGCAAGCTGTAGATTATCCATATTAACATCAATAGGATTGCTTACTAAGTCAAAGGTAAATTCTTGGCCAAGTGTATCCGTATTATCCGATAGCTTGTAATTACTTGTATACGCCGTGATTTCACGGTTATCATTATCAGCTACATTTACATACTCTAACTTCATACCATCACCTCTTATCCTGTTAATGTGTTATTACTACCTGTAGTACTATCTGTAGTTTGATTTACATACTTATACTCACAAAATTCAATAGTCGCTTTATAATCTCCTACTTTATCTTTCACAAATTCAGCTTTATTACATAAACACGCCATATTAATCAATTCACTTCCATCACTAAATGTTACAGCAATACGCATTACTTTTCGCTCTTTCATTCGTTGTTCTATAAATTCTTTTACTTCTTCCCCATCACTTCCCCTTGGTCTAATAAATTTATAGTTTTTATCTACAGGTAACAAAATATCACTTAGAGTATATATTCTTAATCCCATATATCCTGCTAATAAAATATCACCTGTAGCACCATTAAACACTTCATTATTCATGTTGTATTCTACTTCGGGTAATGTAGCAGGCACCACAGGCATAACTACATGTTCATAGGTTAGATCATCATACAATACTATGTCAGCTTTTGATGGTCTATTCAAATAGTATTCTACCTGATCCAATAGCATATTCAAAAATGACATTACACCACTCCCTTACATATTATTCATTGCTAATCTAACCTTATCAGTAATATAACGTCCACATTGTTCCATAAATTCCTCATTACCAATAACATTACCTCGTACCGTTAAATAAAGCTTTATGTCACCAGTCCTATTAGATGCCCGCTTAACGGTTTCATCATGAGGTATAATCTGTGTTCCACTTGGCAATACAATTTCTTCCCCTCGATTATTTTCGTTAACGTATGTACTACCGCCTTGCCAGTAGCCTGTACCTGTTGCATTGTGATGTTCATTATTACTTTCATCACCAAATATAAAGGATTTAACCGCAGATAGTCCATTTCCAATACTAGCAATCTTATCACTAATAGCACCTAATATACCATCTGCAACAGTTTTAATTGCGTTAAAGTAACCTGTAAATATGTTAACAAGTCCAGAAATAGCTTGTTCCCAGTTACCAGTAAAAACGCCTGTTATAAAATCAATAATCCCTTGAAATATTTGTGCAATACTATCTTGCAGACCACTAAACTGATTAATAAAACCCATAACCGCTTTATAACCTGCTTCATGTACTGTAGCTACAAAATTATAAATTGTATCAACCACAAACATTATAGTATTAAATATTGACGCTCCTAATTGCACAAACCATTCCATCATACTACTCACTAAAGATGTTAGCACAGTATAAATCGTGGCATACATATTAATCCAACCTGCAACTAATACAATGATTACATTAGTAATAATTGTAACAATTGTCTGTGCTAATGTTATAACCCCTTGGATAGCATTATTTATGGCTTCCGTAACTGCAACTATAATCTGATTAATAGCCGTAATCACATCATTTACCATGTTGTTGAACCAATCAACTGCCATTTTAATTGCATTAGCTATGGCATTAACAATAGCATTACCTAACTCAACAAACCACTGAATCACACTATCAATAGCACTTGAAATAGCGTCAACAATAGCATTACCTAATTCTGTAAACCACTGCATTACATCATTAATAACCGCACTACAGTATTCACCAAAGGCTATAACTACTGCCTTTACTTCGTCCCAATACATAATCAACGCTACAATCAATGCAATAAGTGCAGCTATGGCTAAGGCAATCAATACAATTGGATTAGCCGCCATGACTGCATTAAAAGCAGCCATGCCAATTTGTGCGCCCTGCATAGCCGTTTTCAATAGCGTAAACACAGCTACTACTTTACTAATAACATTAAATGCTACAAATCCTGCTACGATGCCAGATAATAACGGTATTAGCACATTTGAATGTTGTATAAACACATCAATAACCGTGCCTATAATAGTAATGCCTTGAACAATAGCATTAAATGCCACCGATAAGCCATTAACTATTTCATTTCCATGTTCTGCCACCCAAACAGCAAATACATCTAGCTTTGATACTAATACATCAAATACAGCGCCTAATTTCTCTTGAATAACGGGTATTAATTTGAAAAAAGTCCCTGCTAATACTGCTTTTATCTTTACTAACTTTCCACCCATCACTTCCAGCATATCACCATAAGCGTTTTGTGCTTGCTGTATTTTGCCATCTGGCGTTTCTGCTAACGCTTTATTTACGCCCCCTACATTATTTTGTAAAATTTGTGCAATAATAGCAGCCCTTTGATTGGAATCACCAAATTTAATAGCTTGCTTTTCTGCATCAGATAGGGTAATACCTACCCTTGATAACGCCCCAGCATTACCCATCATAGCTTTACCAATTAAATTAGCAATCCCTACAGCATCTTCCTGCGTAGCGTTTAATCCTTTTTGTTGCACTAATAGATCAAGCATGCCCCCACTTAATGTTTTAATTTGTTCCCCATTAAGTTGAAAGGTAGCTAGTTGTTGCATGCCACTAAGCGTTACTTCATCACCAATAACACCTATAGATTGTAGCTTGCCTGCATACTCTACTAGTTCTTCCTTAGTACGCTTTACCGCATCACCGCCCATGGCTTGAATAGACTTAACATTCTTCAAGATAGTTTCAAGCTTCACTTCTGCTTCTTCTTGATGTGCAGCTAACTCCATCGCTTCATCGGCAAAATGTTTAAAGGCGCCAACGGATAATATAGCACCTATCCCTGTTAGCCCCGCTGTCATTGTACCAATAGAGCTAGTAATCGATAGAAACCGTGCATTAGCACCTTTACCAAAGCTAGATAACTGATTACTTGCTTTTTTCACTTGCCGTTGCATTTCTTGTGTAGCGTGAACAGGCTTTTTTAATGGTGCCGTAAATTTATCTACCAATGAAATTAATACATTGATTCCTCTACTTGCCATATATCTTCTCCCACATTTCCTTTTCTTCTTCACAATCTGCATTCATACAAGCTTGAAGAAATATAAATTCTAAACTATCCATTGCTAATAAATCGTTTAGTTTATGTCCATGACGCAAGTAATATCTAATAACAGTTAGTTCGCTGTCTGTTCTAACGGCTTTTTTATTTCACCATTTAAACCTTTGAACGAATTGCCATAGAATGATAAAATTTCTGTTCCTAAATTTGTGATTTCATCAAAATTATCTTCTAGCAGCTTCATAACAATATCTGTAGGTTCAGCGCACTCATATTTTTCTTGTAGCTGCTTATTATGCAACATAGGGGTACATTTATAAATTAATTGAGTAAAAATGGATAGCTGTTCTGTTAGCCCCTCCGCTTTATCAATACCTTCTACAATGCGTAATACAGTAGTCAATGGCTGTTTAACAATGGTTAATGTGCCACCCAATGTTTTAACTTCTACTTCCTTGCTCTGAAATCCATCATTTAATTTACGATTTAATAATTCTTCTAATGTCAATTTTTTCATTGATTTTCTCCTCATATAAAAAGAGGGGCGTATATACCCCTCTCGCCTTTTTAATTAAACAATCATATCTAAGAAATTATAATCAGCTGCTTTAAATGGGACACTTGTTTCAAGCACCTTCTTATTTTCAAATTGTGTCAACATGACTTCATCTAATGTTACACCTAAAATTTCTACTCGTTCCGCTCCGTGTGAATCAGGATCAGCTAAGGCTGTTACAAACTTCATGTCGCCTAATTGTAGCGTCTTAGCCCCTATAGCCACTTTGGCTTGAATCTTACTATCAATCTTATGTAATACAACGGTACCTGCAATCGACGTACCCACTAGCCGTTGATATTTCCCCGCTTCACCTTGAACATTTACTTCTTCATATTCTAGCGTTAACTTTGCTTCAAAGGATTTAACTTCTGCTAGCAGCTCACCATCTAACCAGCATTTGCCAAAATTCCCCCGAATAATTTTATTATGAATCACCGTATCCATAGTTTACCCCCTATTCCATCGTAATTTTAAAATGTAAATCTTCTACCGCGTCCAAAATCTTAATATTACCAGCTAAGAAGATTGTAGATTTAAAGGTACGTTTCTTGACTGTATCTTCATCCCAGTCTTCTGCTTCTGTTTTGCCAACAGATAACCATGCTTGACGTTGCGCTTCTACATCAATATAGGCAATATTATTAAATTCTTCATCAAGAATTTCACCTGCTTCAATAGAAGTTAAAGTCAAGAAATAGGTGTTTACAGAACTAATAAACAAATACTGATTATTTAAACGATTCTTATATTTACCTACCCAGAATTTTTTAAAGGTTGTATAAAGGTCTTCTAAAATAATGTCCAAAGATTCCACAATGATAATCTTGCTCATATCTTCCGTTTCTGTGCTTGTGTAGGTTGTTAAACTATTAACACCACGGTTGATTTTTACAGTTTCATCGTCATCTTGGAATAATACTAAATAACCTTTATCTACCCATGCATCAATCGTATTTTCATCATCGTCAATGAAGCTTTCGTCTACGCTATCAATATCTTCTAAATCATAAAAAGTACAACTACGATTCATTGGCAAATTCGCTAATACCGATGTAATGCGTGGTAAATATTCATTCATTGGAATGTCACGCTTTTCATCAATGCCATGCACACTGTCATTACGTACATTGATTAAATGCATATCATCCGCTACTGTTACATTGTGTAATACGGCCTTATATTTTCGCCCTTTAGACTGCTTATTGCGACTTTTTATATAACTAGCCAAGTCCTTTTGAAACTCTTTAATTGTTGTCCAAACATAGTTAAATTTCTGCTTATCAATAAGTTTCTTAACATCCGCAAATTCTGTAGTCGATGTTGGCACATGAACTACTCGTAATTTAAATACATCGTTGTAGAAACACCGTTTCAAAATCTCAATATTTTCTGCACTGTATTTATCTTTCGTAATATCCGCTTCATATTTAAACAAATCAACACCAGCTTCTTGCCGTGTATCATCTTTCAAAATAACAAGCGCTACCCCTCGTTGGCTACGCTTAATAGCCGTGACTGCTTTTTGAATAAAAATAATATCAATGACTGGTTGCCCCATTGTACTACCTCACTTTCTACTTCTTATTAATAGTAACGTCTAATTCTTCCATCATTGGTTCAGTACCAACATCTGGAATGCGTTGTACTGCCAACACATTAAATGTAGTATGTAAAACTTTATCCGCCTTATTGATGTAATGCTTAACCTCATCAAATGTAATGCCAAAGCCTTGCTCTGTTTCAATTCGATTGCTAAACATACTACGTAATTTCTCACGCACACCTAATAACTCTTTAAATCCTATCTTGCTATCACTCGCAAAATAATACATTTCTAAATGGTACGTATCATAGTAATATTCAGTAGTTAATTGCTCATCATCAATCTCTTCTACGTCAATATAAAAAGAGGGCCGTTCAAAGCCCTCTTCTATATCACGGTCATTTACTTTTACATTTAGAATATTTCTAATGGTAACGGTTAATGCTTTTATAATATTTGCTGTGCCAATCATTTTAATCCACTCGCTAATAACTCATCAACAAATGCTTCTGCCATATCGCCATATTCTTTTTCAAATTGTCTAGCAGCCTTACCCATCGTATTGCGCCCCCTAACCCACTTTTGCTTATTAGGATTCTTGGCTTTAGTCGCATGTCCATGCTCAAATAAATGCGCATGTGGCGCTTTATTTTTAACACGCACTTGAAACTCATTGCCTTGATATTTATAGGCGCTCCCACGTGATAAGCCCCCTATAAGGTCGGTTCTCTTGCGCTTGCCGTCAACTTCCTTATATCTAGCTTTGCCACCACTAGATAAATCTGCTTTATATTGTGCCTTAGCAATTTTAAGTTGCCTATTACCAGCCCGCTGCATAAAGTTCTTCGTCTGCTTAGGAAATTGTTCTTGCCCTAGCCTAATGATTTCTTTCCCTAAATTGCTAAGACCTTCCACCTCAATTTTTCCACTCATACTTTTACCTCACAAAATATTTCAAGCCGTTCTTTATTTAGATATGGATCTAGAATGTATAAGATATCGTACCGTTGACCATCAATTACAAACCACATATCAGGCTTAATATCGTTACGATACCTTATAACAATCTTATGTGTAGTCCTTGATAGTGTTGTATCAGCCATACGCCCACTTAGTAAACTACCTGTTTGAGGTATCACAGCGCAATACAACTGCCCAAGTAAGGTAGGTTCAATAGGATACTGTCCTAATTCGTCCATTTCCTTTGCTTCGCTATTATGCCACAGTTCCGCCCTATGTTGTAACATACTGCTTAAATGGCCTTTTCTATACACGCCATCACCTCAATCAAATTAAATCAAATTTTTAGAATAAGCGCTTAAAATCTGTAATGTAGTTGGATTAATATTAGCCGTTTCCGCCACAGTAAATTGCCTTAAATCATAAAATTCTGCACATAAAGCTAGCACAGCTAATGGCATATCTTCATAATTGTCCAGTTCTTCCACTGTTAACCCTGTATAGCTGGCACAAAAGGCTTTAGCCCCTTGAATAGCCATTGCAACTACTTCACGCTCCATACTATCGACTAAATCAACACGAATAAAGCTAGCAACTTTCTCTACCGTCAATTCACTAACCTTCATTCTTCTTACCTCTGCCACGGCCTTTAGGCTTAGCTTCATCTACTTCAAGTACTTCAATATAACCAGCGTTGACTAAATCCCGTTCCCACATTTCATTGTCTAATTCAATGACGGCTCCTAGCGGTGCCGATATAACACCGCTAAAGCCTACTAATGTTCTGTATTTCATAATTAAGCACCTGCTTTTAATACCCCAAAGTATTGCGGATTGATAATTTTACTATCCGCTTCAAGCCAATTAATTACACCTACAGCATGTTCGTCAGCGTATTTTTCCTGCAATACTTGGATTTCAATCGTATCCTTTACAATCTTAGTGGCTAAGCCTTTCATGTCGCCAAATACGGCCACCGCTTTACCTGCCTGTAACGTTGGCATGGCATCAGATTCAAACACAGGATTACCAAGTAAACGGTATTGCATGGCGTCCTTAATGTCCTTATTAAGCAAATAATTGCCATCTTTATCTTTTAATTTAGAGATAGCCTTAAAGGTTTCAGGGTGCATAATCCACACACCATTAGCACGTTTAACTTGTGGCACTAACATTTGTGTATCAATCAAATCATCAGCCGTAATGGCAATACCAGATGGTGCTTTAATTACACGATCATCACCAATCATGAGTACTCCTTCCATTTTTCCTGTAGTCCCGTTCAATAACTCTCTTTCAAGGAATAATGCCGATTCTTCCGCTACTTTCGTAATCACATAATTCACAATATCAAATTCACTATTATTGATTAAGGACTTAGAAATTTTAGCCAAGGCTCCTGCTGTGTACCCTTCCAATGCTTTAGATGTAAATTTCGCTGCACTCGCTGTTAATGTGGTAAATTCATCTGCATACGTACATTTAATCCGACTTTCTTCTTCATTATATACAGGGAAGATTAGCTTACCTTTTACATCATAAAAATCAGAAAGTTCTAAAATTGGCGAAATGTTTTTAATTGTTTCCACAATTTTCCCTGCAATAGATTGAGGAATCACTGCGCCATTATTGCCTTTGGTAAAGCTCATTTCTGCACGTGTTTCTAAATCTTTATATTCCATAGTACCTGTGCGCAAGAAGGATGCAAACGCACGTTTTTCTAAATCGTCCTGATTAATTTCTTTATCCTTACGGTCATCATCAACCACGTTCCACATACGGCGTTCTTCTTGACCTAGTTTTAAGGTTTTATCAATGGCCATTACTTCTTCATTAAGTGTATCAAATGCTTTAACTTCCTCTTCATTCAATGCACGTGTTTCTGTATCAGCTTTTTCAACTAACGCATTCATTTGTTTAACAAGTTCATTACGTTTCTCAATCAATTTTTTAAATTTCATTTCAATTCTCCTTTACCTTTGAACATAAAAAAAACACTCTTATGAGTGCTATTCTCCTAATGCTTTTACAATATCTTTGTACTTTTGGTTTACATCAGCTTTTTCTTCATCTTTTTCTTTACTCCCTTCTTCTTTTTTTCTTGTCTCCATATCATAATCAATGTCTTCAATGCATGCCATCGCACGATATTCAAGCAATTCTTCTTTATTTTCACGCACACTAATAGTCGTTCCTAAATATGCTGGTTGAATAGATAAGATACTAACTTCTTGTAGGCTAATCTTATTCAGATTCCGTACTTCTGTTTCTCCTACCTTTTCCCATGTTGCTTCCGCTTCTTTAAACCCAAATGACCACCCTTTAAGCTGTCTTTTCTCCGCTTGTTCAATAACTTCTGCATCATTTACAACTGCACGTGCATATAATCCAACATTATCTTCACGCAATTCAAGCATACCGCTTGCTTGGTCACCCAACTTCCTCTTGTGGTTATACATTAGATCAATATTTCTATTTTCTTCCAACGCACGCTTAAATGTTCCGCTTCTTACCTTTTCAACAAATTTGCCCCGTACATCTTGCAAAGGCAAACTCGTTCGCTCCGTTACATTGACATAACCTTCAATTATTGCTTGTCCGTTTCGTATCTCTACCTTCATTCTCTTCACCCCCTTTCTTTGTTAAATCTCCATATGTACCTGTATTAGGCGTATATATCGTTTTACTATCTGGATAATACAATACATTAGCCAAATTAAGCCCTACAAAATCAATGCCTAACGGTGCCATATTTTCTAAGGCTCTAATCTCATCAATGTTAATCCAGTTAGCTTCTACGGCCGTTTTATATGCTTGATAACGTGTTAGCATGTCCGCTTTTAGTAAATCGTTCATATCAAAACTAAAATAGTAGCTTCCTTTTTCCGCTTCAAGCAGCAACGCCCTATTCATAGCTTGTGTTAAACAGTCTATGATAGGTACTATGGCCGTTTTTACAAACACCCTAAAGGCTTCTTCATTTGTAAAGGTGTCTTCTGCAAAGCCTAGAATCTTATATAGTAACTCTGTATTAGTCTGTTTATTCTCGTTCAACTGATTTTCAGTAGCCGTTGAATCAGCCCCTTCAAAGGTTATCCCCTGATTCAATACAATAACATCACTGTTGTTATTACTATATAAACGATTCCACCCCTTCTTCAATTCGTCCATCATTTCTTTAGATAGCTTCCTATCCGATTTTAAAAAGCCTTTCTTACCGCCTTTACTCATTGCGCCGTTTTCATAGCACAATGCATTGTACATAGTGGATAAAATCACAGCATTATCATCAATAATCCCCCTACCACTTACGCCATTAGCGCTATTCCTTACTGCACGCAATATATTAAATTCATCGTATATATTACCGTCAATAACATAATAAATTTCACGATTAATCCGCCTACCATTGTCAATTAAGCCAACAGCCCCCTTAGGAATATATTCCAAACTAATAGGTGTATTACCATCTTTCCCTAAATAGCAATAACAACTACCTTCTAGTATTAAATCGTGAATCATGGACACCTTAGTTTCATAGGCATTTAATACGCTATTAGTTTCAATATTTAATAGCCTTAATCGTATATCATTATCTACTTCTTCCACATGATTATTTGATTCTCTATACAACCTTATAGGTAGGCCAGCTATAACATTAGCTATTAGTTGTACACCGCTAGCAACAGCTGGTATTGATAGGGCTTCTTCTCGGGTTACTTTTTTTCTAAACATAAACCCTTTCAACAATACATCTAACTCATCTTCAACTTGCCGTACTTCTGCATTGCGTGTTTCCAGTCCTAGCCATTTCTTCCAATTCATTTATCAATCACCCCCTTTACGTCTGAATCGCCCAACCAATTGTTTGATTAAGCATGTAATCTTGTTGCAATAAGTACATGGCATTAATTGTGGCCACAACCATATCAATCTTACCTGTTGACCGCTTTTTGTTGACATACCGATTCATATTTGTATCGTATACGCAACGTGCGTTCTGAAAGTTGATTTCAAGCAGTTTATTGCCCTTTTCATAGGCTACTTTTCCATCAGTAATGAGTTCTGTTAGCCATTTAGTAGGTGGATGCAGCACGCTGGAATGTTGTTTAATTTCTACTACGGTATACTTTTCTTCCCACTTTTGCGCACTAGAAAGCGCATTCCATCGGTCATAGCCTATGCCCATAACCGTTACGCCATACGTTTCTTCAACCTTGAATACATAGTCTTCAATTACACTGTAATCTACTGTCCTATCCCCACAGGCTACCGCATACATAGCCTTGATAAAGTCTTGATATGGAATGCGTTCAAGCTTACTTTTTTCTTCAACCCTATCTTCTGGCAAGAATGCGCGTGAATCAATTAGCACTTGTTCCGCTTCATCGTCCCAGCTTACCATAGCAACGGCTACATTATCCGTTGTCAACGCTAAGTCAACCCCTAGATATACTTCACGACCTGACCAATCAATATGATCTACGGCGCCCTTCTGTAAATCGGCAATGTTAATAAACGATTCTGACCCAACGCCCGAATATACAATATTACAATGCTTGGTAATAAAGTTTTCACGCTTGCTTTCAATCTCAATAGCAGTTTTGCGTTTCTTCTTCAAATCATTCATCATGGTAGGGACTTCTAATGCTAGTGGATTGGCTTGTTCCAATATACTATCACTTGTTGCCCATGCCTTTTGATTATCTGGCTCATACAACAATGAAAAGGTTGTATCATCGTCTACTGTACCCAACAATACACGCTTTGCATATTCTACTTCGTCCTCAAATGGATTAGTTACAGTAGGGTATTTAGTTGATATGATAATACCCAACTTATTCAATATAGTGAGTTGGCCTGAGCGCATAGCTTCAATAGCGTATGTATTAGGTAGTGCTCCTGTTTCATCAATCAAAAATACATTAGGCAAGCGCCCATCTAAGCGACTATTTGAATAGTTTAACGGCACATATCTATTGTCAGTCAGATTACAGTGAATATAATCTCGTAACAATTTGAATTTTTCCTTGCCATTTAGCTTGCCCCTAAGTGCGGGCGAACTACCTATAATCTCTTCAATAGCGTCTTTTACTTCACGTGACAATGCCCCATCAGGTGCCACAGAATAGAACTTAGAGTACTTTGGTTCTAAAAAAAATAAGAGAATAAATATTAATGCCACTAAAAATGTCTTAGCATTCTTACGGCATATCTCCAGTATTGCGTTTTCATACCGCCGTTTACTTGGATTATCCTTATGGACTACGCATAGCACAGCGACCAAAAACAACCACTGGAATCCAGCTAACGCATTATATATGGTTTCGCCTGCTTTTAACCCCTTGGCCATAATCAACAATTTCAACACATTGTCTATGGTTTTAAGCTTTTCTTCATCGACAATATATTTCTTGTCTCTACCATTGGCGACTTTCAAAAACTGTTTCGCCTGCAGCTTAACATACTTAGGTGCATTAACCTTATTCTTAGCTACAGCATATGCATATTGATACGCTTTATGTTCCTTATCCATCATGTACTATCACCTTGCAATACAATAAGCAAAGGGTCTTGCGCTTCCTTTTGCTTATTAGCCACTAACACCCCTAATTTAGCCCGTGCCTGCGGTGATAGGCATAATTCATCACATAGCTTTAAATATGTTCTAACCAGCCGTTCATGCGTGGCCACAAATTTATCATTATACGCTAAATCTGGTACATTTATAACCTGCCTATTGCTATGGTGCAACATACAAATTGATACCGCTGCTTGTGTTATCGTCACCGTATCTAACTTGCTTAGCACGCCCGCTTCACGCAATGCTTGTTCAATAAATTTAAAGGCATCTAATTGTACTGTATCTAAATATTCTGGCGGTGTAATCTCAACATCACCACTCTTAGTAAAAGCACTTTCAATTGCTAATCGTTCTTCTTTTTCCTTCTTAGTTAAATGCTTTTTAGTCGCATTTACAGGTGTTGCTTTTCGCAAGATGTTCACCACCTTTCTTGAATACGGCCTATATATATAAGTAAATATTTTACACGCGCACACGCGCCTGTCCCAAAAGGGAAAATTGTGTAAATTGAGGGGAGCAGTACGGTCTTGCTATCACTGCCAAAATTTTTAATTTTTGATAGGGGGGGCTTTAATTAATTTTTTCAAAAAGTTTGGTTTGTACTCCCCTTTATCAGCCAACCCATGATGATATTTACACAGTGTAATCAGATTATTTTTATTTAATCGCTTTGCCCATGCTTGATGCAATGGCTCAATGTGATGCACATCTAACGATTCATTCACACTGACTATGCCATCTTGCTTATAGCACAGAACACATAAGTGTTTATCTCTATCCAATACTTCACTCCTACACCGTTGCCATAATTGACTAGATCTAAACCGTCTTATCTTCACACGTTTTGCATTTGCATTATCATGTTCACGTTTATAATTTCGTTTAGGTTTCTTTACACAATCACCTTCATGGACTCTACCACAATAACTACATGCTTTTAACATACTCGCTCCAATAAAAAAAGAGACGATATGAATATCATCTCTTTTACTAAATTAACTATTAATTTGTTATAATAAAATACAACTGAAAGGAGGTGAACTAAATGTCGGACAAAGTAATACCATTAAATGAAGGTTATGAACGTAGAAGTTTTCAGCGCCCAACATCTACTTCTCCACCTGCTCCGCCTACTCCACAGCCCCCTCAAACTTCTGTTCCAACTCCACCGAAGAAATAAATTTATTTACATCAAAATTTCCAGAAAAGAACCCTTCTGGATAACCGTATTCAATTATTTCTATTCCATTTGTCACATCTACATATGTAGATATATATGGAAAATAATCCTTATATTGACCATCTAGCCATCCATCATAATGAGGATGGCTTTTCACTTTTAGTTCTATTAACGAATCAGAGCCGAACGATGCCCCCATAAATTCACCTCTGGCAATTCGATTTCCATTTCTTACAATTTCAATAATGTGTGGCTTCCCATCCATTAAATTGCCATTTAATAAAGTGTCTTCTTGAAAGTATTCATAGCCATCTTTACTAATTGTAATAAACCTCATAGCTCGATGCCATATTCCTTTTATTACTAATTGCCATATAGCTCCTGTAAAAATACCACTTACTATCGCAACAATAATCATAATAATTCCTAAGATAATACTATCTTGAATATAATATCGAACTATCACGAATCCTAATAAAAGCCACATACTTGCGAATAAACTATAAACAAAATAATTTAAAACTTGGTCTATTGGTGTTATTTTTGATTTTACATTGCCTAACGCCCTTGCAACCTCCTTCGCAATAAATCCAGGTGCTAATAAAATAATTATTTCAATGTAATATTCCATATTTTCACCTCCTTACTAGTATACATCATACCCCATTGCTTTTCTATTAATCCTATGGACTTCTTCGCATGATATGCCTTCACGTATGGCAATCGCTTCTTCACATTGCGCTTTACTAATTCCCCCACTATGTGCTTTAATATGACACTCTGTACATAGTTGTATTAAGTTGATGCTAATATCTCCGCCACCACTTCCTACTGTATGCACATGATGCGGTTCAATATTTGTCCGCTCGCCACACAATTCACAATATGGCTTGCGCATCTTCTGTATCATCTTACGGTCTACAATTCGTTTATACTTTGGCAATAACATGTTATCTTCCTTTCTGCAATAAAAAAAGCACCCATCATATATAATGGATGCTTACTTTTTCGCCTTTTTTAGCTTTCAATTTATGATATCACATAAAATTGCACCAGTAAATTGCACGATTATTGCACCGATAAATTGCAAATTTTATTTAACCGCATCAGCACCATATAAGATAATAGCTAGCTTATCTACCAAGCGTTTGCGTTGTCTCCACACAGTAGTTTCAACACAATGTAGTGCCTGTGCAATCTCTTCTTGTGACTTGCTTTCAAAGTAATATAGCCTAATGATGTCTTTGTACTCTTCATTAACAATCGCTTCTAACGCCCTATCAACTTCTTTTATTTCACTTTCATCAATATGCATCTTGCGCTTAATTTCTAATGTCTTAGCAGCTCTCAAGGTTTCTATATCTGTCTGCATTTTTGAACCAGAGTTACTAAGGAACATTACAAAGTCTTTAGAGCGTTCAAAGCTTTCACGCTTAATATCTTCTAAATCCTTCATATAATTTATAATATTAAGCTTCAAAGTTGAGTAAGCATATAATCTACGTTCTGTCATTTTGTAATAATTAAATTTACGCTTATTAACTGTACCTGCCACTTCATTTACAATATCATGACAAATACGCTTAATATCTTCTGCCACTTCTTTCTTTTTATCGTCCATACTCTTTTAACCTCCCTACCCACTCATCATATTTATATACATCAATGTTATCGGACTTAGCTTGTACCCATTCCCCTATACAGCCTTTACTATTTTGCCAATCTCCACACAATACCAACACATCACATTGCCTTAACATACGCAAACAAATATCTAGCCCCTTAGCATACTCATTCTTAAAATATGTCATTCCATAATTATGAATTGGTGATAAATAAACATTGTCTGTATCCTCTTTAATGAGATACCTCATAATCCTATCTACTTTTTCTTTATTTTCTATCAATCCACCATATGGATGCGCTACATACACTAATAACGGTTCATTAATCTTCATCATCTTCACTCTCCATATCCTCTTCAAATTTATTCCCTCGTACCCATGATGTGTCATTAATTTCACATACATCAGTAATATATCCCCCATAATCTGCCACAAATTTTCCTTCATCAAATCTTACAAGATTAATTGTTTCATCATATTCATCATACAAAATATCGTTCTCGTAAATCCGTATACCATATTTATCGGTTAACCCTGTATACTGACTTACTGTATCCGCTTCAATTTCAATCGCTATAGCATTAACACATACTTGCTTCCGACTATAACAAGATAACCCACATGTACCTGTTATTAAATATGTGTGTCCTTCTATTTCTTGTACTGCATTACCATAATGCCATTCGCCAGAAAGGTCACGTCCTCTAAATTCAATTATGTCCATTATAATACCCCCATCCACCACTGATATGCAAAATATGCTAAGATGCACCATATAGTTGTAGCTACTGTTATAACCACTCCTGTTTTTGCACCCACCGCTTCACCTTGGTCTAGCTTTAACCGTTCCTTTAATTTCCATTCATCTACACTAATAACTCCTTTAACAGCTAACTTACTGCGTTCAAGTTTCTCTTTGGCCATACTTTCCATCATACGATTAATGGCATCGCCTGTAATTTCTTTCTTATAGGCTTTTATAAATGTAGTTTCTTTTGTTTCTAAATTAATGATTTCTACCACCGCAATATCATCTGTTGTTTGTCCTTTTTTCATTTATTAACCCTCTCTATAAATCTAAATGGCCTTAGTAAGTTTTCCTTAATAACGTGCAAATCATTTTTTATTAACTCCATAATATAAAGCAAAACATATGGCTGTGTTCTGCTTACCAGTAATCCTATTAATACATACATTGTCACCACTACAACGGTTACTGTTACTATTAATATTGCAATCATGAGTCTATACTTCATTGCTATCATCTTCGCCTTCAAATAAATGCTCTTACGCTCTACTTCCTTTTAAAATGGTATATTTTCCTCTGTTCTAAAAGTATCAAAGTTACAAGCAGTCTTCTTCATTCCTACCGTCATAGTAACTGCTAAAATTTCAGTAGTATATCTATCTTGTCCTTGCTTATCCGTCCACTTTCTATAGCGTATCTTACCTACTATAGTCACATAATCTCCTTTCATAAGCGCACCATATTCTTCCGCATCAGTCCACAATACAATGTTATGGTAATACACAGCATTCTGACCATTAATAGTCTCATTTGTAGCCAATCTAAATGTAAGTACTGGTTTTTGCGTTTTTGTATACCGTAACTCCACATCATTTGCTACATGTCCACATAGCAATACTTGATTAATATTCTGCATTTATAGTCTCTCCAATCTACTAAACAACAACTCATTGTAATCTGTAGAATCGTTTCTAATATAAATTTTAAAAAAATCACTTTTTAAATACGTGTAGTTGTCTGTTTTTCGCAATCTTCTAGCATTAGGATTCCTAATAATCTTCCATGTTTCCCAAATGCGTTGCTTTCGCCTAGTATTCATTATTGCCCCCTTATCTTTATTAACCTGTAAAATCTATACGGATAACCTTCAAGGCTCACACCATCAACAATAGAATCAGTTTCTACATAATAGCCTTTCGGTGGCTCAATATAGCGGCTCCACGTGTTACTTTTCAATGTTTCTACTTTAACTTCTGCCTTAATCAAATTTTTACTAGATGTATATCGTCTTTTAAATACTTCGTTTTTCTCGTAATAACAAGCACGTTTTTCTTTTACAAAATAAGATGCTAGACGTATAGCATCCTCTGCTTGTCCTCTATACAATACTAATTTATGAATTCCCTTTGGCCATAATTTAGTCAAGTCTTCTGTAAATAAATCTACCGCCCGATTAATAAGCAAATGGAAATGTATTCTCCGCTTTCCTTCTGCCACGTAAATGTACTTCAATTCTTGACCAAGCTTCTTATATACTCTTTGCAATCTTCTTATAAAATTTCTAATATCTTTCTTAGCTTGCTCCCATGTCGGCTGTTCTTTATACGTAAGTGTCAAGTAGTAATCATTTGATTTGAAGTTATTATCTATCGTCATACGTAATTCTGATTCTGCCATTTTTTCATTCTGCTTCTGAATAGCTTCTGATGTAGCATTTATCTTTTCTCTACGTTTAGAGTTTCGCTTATAAGTTCTGCCATTATGATAGTCTAATACTTCTTTTATATTTTTACTGCTAACAATTCTACGTTTTCTCATCTTTATATCCTCAATGGTTGATTATTTAATATGTTATATCTAGTTAATAAAGGCCTATATTTACAGGCCTTTATTGCTATCATTAACCATTTTTGATATAATTTTATTGTCGATAAAATATATCATGGTTTTCCGTGATAACTGGATTGAGGGCTTACTCTTTTGAGTAAGTCCTCTTTTACTTTCTTATAATATTTATTTTCATGATTTGGACAAACACAACGGCTCATTCCCATAGCAAAAGTATAATATTTACATTCGTTACAGTGTTCCATACACACTAAACCTCCTACTTTTGCACAATTTACATAAGCCCGTGTCTTCTTATCCACTTCATCACATAATTTACATAGTGGCATAATTAGTAATCTCCATTAACTTTGCCACTGCTCTTTCCCTATTAGTAAAAAAATAACTTCCTTTCAATTTTGTATTAGCCACTACCGTGATTCCATACTTGCCAGCTTTAGATTTAATTACCACCATAGCTTTAGGTAGCATCACATCAGCTTGCCACCCTTGTGAACGCCGTATAGTCGTTATATTAAGGGCTTGCTTTAGTAGTCCTTCTTGCTGTTCTTCATTTAATAGCAATTCCTTGGCCAATAGTTCTAAATCTGCTTTACGCTTTCTTCTGTTCATATTGACCCCCATATGGATTATTCACATTGATACGTCTAGTAAAAGGATTCACTGGCATATTAAATGACCTTTGTAACTTTTTTTCTTCTAGATCATCATAGCTAGTATCAAAGTCTACCTTTTCAGGTTGCCGTAAAAGCAATGCACCTAGCACACAATTAACAGTCAATGATGCACATATCAAAGTATCTACTATTGTGCTCTGCGGGCCATCTGTTCCCACTGTGGCCATAACCCCCAAACCAGCTAAAAATAGTAGTATATTCTGTAAATACTTTCTCATGACTATCACCCCTTTAAATATGCTAAATGCTGACCTTTTAAAAAAGCTTCAAAAGCCGGCACACTGATACGTTTTACTTTAGGGCTAATTTCTATAACGATTTTGTCATACACGCCCTCTTGACGCATTAGTTCCATTTTTCGCCACACGGTACTTGGATTCATATCAAAACGCTTAGCAATTTTGCCTACTTTTTCATATAGAATATCTTCACCCTTTTTCATTGCTTAGCCCTCCAATTCTTTTTCAGCTTTACTAACTGCTGCTATGGATTTAATTAGTTCACACTTGGTAATAATTTTCTTATTCATCAGTACACTAATTAGTGCAGCTGTCAAAATACGGTTAGACTCTACTGTAGCTAACACAGTATTTACATCATCTTCATCAACCTTTACCCAATCTTTAACGCTAAGAATTGATGTATATTCTTCTGTTGCCTTTTCAATATCTTTAATATCCATTCTTTTATCCTTTCAAACAATCTATAATTTCTTGAACCAAGCGTTCATCTTCTGCACTTAATTCTGTCTCTTCATCTTCCGTTTTCCAATCTTCTGAATCCCATTCATTGCCCATTGTTATTACCCCCTCTGTAATTTAATGCTATAATCTAATCAAGAAAGGAGGTGATAATATGGAACTTAAATTACAGGAATTGCAAGCCATAGAATCTATTATGTTTGACTTAACCAATTACTATAATCCATGCCATTTTGTTTGGACGTTAAAGGCTAACAATGAATTATTACAAGCTACTACATTACCTTATGAAGAAGGAAAGCCTAGCTACAAAGCCTTTAGCAAAACATATAATGCTGTTCATAGTGAATCTTTACTTGGTCTATTTGATTATCAAACGTATTTTCCAATAGTTGCCAAAGGTCTAGAAGGGCGTTTTGATAATTTTGAAACCGTTTCCGGTTGGTTACTTCATACACCGGCTGAACTTCTCTTACGTTGTAGTAAGCCTGAACTCTTAAATAAATTAGATCTTAAAAAGTTAGACTTTCTACCGCCAGCTCTTCACAACGTAACCTTGCTTAACAGTAATACACAGCTACCGTTTGTAATTGTAGATAAAGAACAGCCCATTCAAATTATTTCTCTTGAACTTATAGAGAAACAAAGTTAGATTCATATTCTAATTTCTGTTTTACCGCTTGAAGGATTCCATAAGCTTCTGCATATGTGAGTCCTTCAATTTTTTTAAGTTCTAAAATGATATTCTTAATAATTTCAGGCTCATCTTTCTCTTGCTTAACTCCATGTTTTAAAGATTTTGGCTTAAATTCTTCGTTTAAGTATTTAATAATTATTTGTCTTTCAGTTTCACTTAACTTATTTTTTTCTTGTAGTGGCATTGTTTACTCTCCTTTTATTCCTCATTTCTTAAATGCTATAATCAAATCAAGAAAGGGGGTGATATTATGAATGATAAAATGTTAACCATAGTAGAAAATTTTGAAACTAATTACAAAGAAACTTTACAAAAACATGAAGATAATTTGCCACCTGAAGCTTGGCAGGCTTTATATGATTTAGGTGCAGATATTAAACATGCTTTAGAAGAACTTGTAACTTGTATCAAATGATTCTTTTGAAGAACCTTATTAGAAATAATGAGGTTCTTTTTTATTTCCATGGATCTTTTATTTCTAACTTTATTTCTACACCTAATCTACTTAACTCATATGCAGCAGCTTTTAATTCCTTTTGTGCTGCTTCTAATCTTTTCATTGCCTTTTCTAACTTTTCATTTCCTTTAATTTCTAATTTCATTCCTTTTCTCCTTTCTTTATACTGTCTACTAAGCAAATTAAACATCTAGCTTCTTCATCAATGGCTTTATCTAATTGATCTACTAATTTGTTATATTCTCTTGAGTATTCTTTTACTTTTGTTGTATGAGAATACTCTTTTTTATTTAATTCTTCACTAATTTCAAGTAATTTTTTTAGCCGCCTTTTTACTAAATAACGTTCCATGCTATTAGATACATTCATTGGCTTCACCTCTCTTCGCTTCCTTTCCGTGCTATAATGTCCTAAGAAAGGAAGGATAAAATTTCTAAAAATTCCAGTGCTATTATCCATGGAACTCTTATCGGTATCATTAATGGTCATATTGCAGATACCTTGACCGTTGAAATTAGTGATAGTGCCATTATTAACAATTCGTAATTTTTTCTTGTTTAGGGTCTTGCATCTGCAAGACTCTTCTTCTTTTAAATTAATATATAAATCAAGCAATTTTGGTATCGTGGCATCTATTTCTTGTCCTATATTTTCTGATTTTTTATACCATTCTATTTTTTTTAAAATAAGTTCCTTTAAACTTTCTTTAATTTCTACTTTCATTGGCTTTACCTCTCTTCGCTTCCTTTCCGTGCTATAATAAATGCTAGAAAGGTGGTGAATTTACTATGTCTTTAAAGTTTAAATACGTCTTAACCCCCAACGAACATACGCTACTTTTTAACGCCCTTGATTATCTACTCCTAGATATTTTTGATTTTGAAGAATTAGATCTTTCAGGAAAAGAAAAATCATGCTTTAATTCTGCATACACTAAACTAAAATCTAATTCATTGGAACTCAAATTTACCTTAGGTGAAATTGAGGAAATATTTAAAACTTTGAACTACATTATTAATCTCATCGAAACTAACGAAATTGACCAAGAAATCAAATCAGAAGATTTCCCTAATACTACTGATTTAATTAAGTTAAAAGAAAAGATACGAAATAATTTAGAATAACCGTCTTTCTTCTTTCAACTTTTCGTTTTATAAAACAACCTTTTAATAACTTTTCTTTTACCATCTGGTTTATACTTTTTGTGTAATGTGAATTTATATGCGTTTTTCTTTTCTTATATACTTTAAGGGTCACATCTTCTTGTGGCTCTTTTTCTTTTGGTGGCATTGGCTTCACTCCTTCGTGCTATAATTAATTCAAGAAAGGAGGTGTATTATGAAAATAGAAGGATTAGACGCCCTAGAAAAATCTTTAAATGAGCTTAGTGCAAACGCTAAAAAATTGTCAGAAACTTCAGCTGTTCCATTTGACGAACTATTCCCACCTAGCTTTATGAGGCATCATACAGACTCTAGCAGTATTGATGAATTTCTAGAGAATTCTCCATTTACTATTGAATCTAAAGAAGACTTTCTTGCAATACCTGATGAAGAGTGGGACAACTATATAGTTGCTCATACTGATTTTTCATCTTGGGAAGAAATGCAAGGCAAAGCTGCGGAGGATTATGTAGTTAAACAACTAGGCTTTTAAGCTTATTTCTACCAACAACTTATTTTTTACTTTTACACTAAAAGGTAAGCACTGCTCTGCTTGCCTTTTTTTATACTCTATTTTCATAAAAAGCTTCTTTCCTAACTTAGCTTTTTTATTTGGTGGCATTAACCTCGCTCCTTCTAAAATTAACTTTAAGTGAACTTCATTGTTAAAAAAATATATTTTGCACTGATTCATCAAAAAAAGAAGCTATACGCTTTTTAATTTCATCACGAGGTACCCTTTCGTTAATTTCATACATAGCAATAGATGTACTAGATATTCCTAACTTAGTTGCTAGTTCTTTTTGCGTTAAATTTTTAGAGTTTCTTAGCTTTGTAAGTTTTTCACCAATACTCATCTTCATTTTTATCCCTCCTTTCTAAGTTCACTTAAAGTTTACTACATGTCTAAAAAGTTGTCAATCACTTTATGTGAACTTTTTCATTGTATTTACTCACTCAATGTGATATTATTTAATTAAAAGAAAGGAAGTGAATTTCAAATGACGTTCGGAGAAACATTATATAATTTACGAACTACACGCAAAGTTACACAATCAGAACTAGCAGATTATCTTAAAATATCCAAAAGCTTAATTAGTATGTACGAAAGAAATCAAAGAAAACCTAGTTTTGAAATCCTTGAAGGTATAGCAGATTTTTTCAACGTTGATATGAATACACTTCACGGAATCAATAATTCTACCTCACCGCAAAATAATTTTACACAAAAAGACGAACGTGACATTCAGAAACGTTTACAAAATATCTTAGATGATCTTGACGATAAATCTGCCTTAAACTTTTTCAATGGTGACGAAGAAATGGATGAGGAAACCAAGGAACTATTACGTATCTCTCTTGAGTCCTCAATTCGACTTGCGAAAAGCAGAGCAAAACAAAAATTTACACCTAATAAGTACAAAAACAAGGACAAAGAGGACTGATTGCCATTGGACATTAAAGGTACTGTTAATAGATTAATAAAAAACAACAATACCAATAATCCCTTTTCAATATGCAAGGCATTAGATATTGTTGTTAAATACGAAAACTTAGGCGCTATCTTAGGTTATTGTGATACTCACTTCCGAATGAAGACAATTCATATTAACGAAAATGCACCAGAAGAACTTCATCCGTTCATCTGTGCGCATGAATTAGGGCATATGTTATTACATAAAGATGTGAATATTCCATTTCTAAGCCGTTATACTCTCTTTTCTATTGACAAAATAGAACGTCAAGCAAACTCATTTGCGGTTGAATTATTACTTCCAGATAGCCTATTAAAAGAAAATAATGAACTAAACTTTTATTGCCTTGCTAAATGCCACGGTATCCCCGAAGGATTAGAAGGATTAAAACAAATTTATTTTAAATAAGGAGATATTATGTAAGATAAATACAAGGTAATTGCTATTCCAAGTAAAAAATAATACTAATTAATTTGGGCTTAGCCAATGGGGCCAAAATTACAATATCATTTTTTATTAAAGAGAGGATAAATAACCATGAATGATACATACAAAATTATTGAAATTATAGATGAGTTTACCGTAATGGTAGATTATGGGACAAATGATGGAGCAATGGAAAATGACCAGTTAAATATAATTACTATCGGTGACCCTGTTAAAATTGATAATATAGATTATGGTACATATGACCTCATCAAGGCCACTTTATATATTGATACAGCCTACCCCAAATTTTCTATTTGTCGAAAATATAAACAAATATCTACTGACCTGCTTAATCCAATATCTAGTTTTAAACGGATTTCATTCCAAAAGCAAAAACTAGAAACTGCAAACGCTAATTACTCATATCGAAAACTTCCAAAATATACACCTATTCAAATAGGCGATTTAGTTAGAATAAAAAAACATTGACATATAAATAAAACATGTTATAGTATAAGTAGTAAAATGATTTCAGCTTAAGTGCTGGTCACCGTCCCACTGCTTATACAGCAGTGGTTTTTTTTTTGAGGATACTGAATTGAGTATAGAATATGATAAACCATTTAAAACATATGATCAACAAATTATATTATTGGAGTCTAGAGACCTAATTATAAATGATAAAGATTTTGCTAGACATGCACTAGAAACTTTTTCTTATTATGATTTAGTCAATGGTTATAAAGATGCATTAATGCCTAATGATAAATATTTACCTAATATAACTATTGAAT
>NZ_RQUX01000017.1 GCF_003992115.1 Veillonella ratti | reverse complement strand
CAGCGTTAATAAAATCCTATAAGATTAGGGTATTCAGGTTAGGGATATAGAACCTAAAAATTGCACAGCATTATTTTATTGGCATTGAATCTATATTACAGACTGATGACTAGTAAGAAATCATCAAAAAAAGCGGATTGAAGATTAATCTTCAATCCGCTTTTTTAGTTTTTATCAGCTACCACTTAGAACAAGCTGTCTTCTTCCGAATCCAATTCGTCTTTAGCAATAATAGCTACGGAAGCTACTTTATCTTCACCATCAAGGTTTTGCAATTTCACACCGGAAATAGCTTTGCCTTTTTTAATGGCAATGTCTTTCATGTCAAAACGAATAATCTTACCCTGCTCGGAAATAAGCATTACTTCGTCGCTATCGGTTACGATACCAACAGCTACGACATCACCGGTTTTGTCGGTAATGCGGAAGTTTTTCGTTCCCTTGCCGCCACGTTTCTGAAGTGAGTAAGCATCTTCGCTATTTCGTTTACCATACCCTTCTTCACTGATAGTGAATACCTGACAAGCTTCGCCCGATTCGGTAATCACACCGGCACCGACTACATCATCACCGGCATTAAGTTTAATGCCGCGAACGCCCTGAGCGGAACGTTTCATGAGACGCACGTCTTCTTCATTGAAACGAATAGCCATACCTTTACGAGTGCCGAGAAGAACATCCTGATTGCCTGCTGTGAGGCATACCGCAATAAGGCGGTCATCATCAGCCAAGGAGATAGCATTCAAGCCACTGCGACGAATATTTTGGTATTCTTCAATGGACGTACGTTTTACCACGCCTTGTTTTGTTACCATTAACAAATTAAGATCGTGATTTACAGTTTCCATATCAATCATAGTCGTCACGGCTTCACCCACATTGAGTGGCAACACGTTGATAATCGCTGTACCGCGCGAATTGCGACTCGATGCTTCCGGTACTTCGTAACCTTTCAAACGATATACACGGCCTGCGGTAGTGAAGAACAAGAGCGTATTGTGAGTACGAACATGAGAAATCTGTACCACATAATCGTCTTCTTTAGTCTTCATACCTACAACGCCTACACCGCCTTTATGCTGGTTGCGATATACATTGGCATTCATGCGTTTGATATAGCCCTGACGAGTCAAGGTAATAACCATTTCTTCATCGGCAATCAAATCTTCCACATCAAGTTCCGATGTATCGATTGTAATTTCACTACGACGTTTGTCGCCGTATTTCTGTTTCATTTCGGTCAATTCGTCTTTGATGATACCCCGTTGACGGTCTTCGCTAGCCAAAATAGCTTTCAAATCAGCAATAAGGATTTCCAACTGTTTGTATTCGTCTTCAATCTTTTCACGTTCCAAACCGGTCAAACGACGTAAACGCATATCCAAGATGGCAACGGCTTGTTTTTCAGTTAAGCCGAATTTCTGCATCAATGCGTTCTTCGCGATTTCATCCGTATCCGACGCACGAATTGTGGCGATAACTTCATCAATATGATCGAGGGCAATAAGCAAGCCTTCTAAAATGTGAGCGCGAGCTTCCGCTTTGGCCAATTCGAACTGCGTACGACGTACGATAACGCCTAAACGGTGATTCAAATAGTGGGTAAGTACTTCTTTTAACGTAAGTACTCGCGGATGACCATCAACCAAGGCAAGCATAATCACACCGAAGGTGTCTTGCAATTGGGTGTGTTTATATAATTTGTTAAGAACAATATCCGGCTGTACATCAGCGCGAAGTTCTACGACGATGCGCATACCGCGACGGTCACTTTCATCACGAAGCGCGGTAATACCGTCAATAACCTTGTCACGGCTCAATTCGGCAATACTTTCAATAACACGGGCTTTATTAACCTGGTATGGAATTTCCGTTACCACGATACGGTGTTTGCCCTTGTTCATTTCTTCAATCGTCGCACGTGCACGCATCTTAATGCTGCCACGGCCGGTGCTGTAAGCTTTTTTAATACCGTCACGACCAAGAATTAACGCCCCTGTCGGGAAGTCAGGCCCTTTAATGGCTTTCATCAAATCGTTTACATCCACATCAGGATTGTCGATAAGCATAATTAAGCCATCCGCTACTTCATTCAAGTTGTGCGGCGGAATATTGGTCGCCATACCAACGGCGATACCGGCGGAACCGTTAATTAACAAGTTCGGAATTTTTGCCGGCAATACAGTCGGTTCTTGTAAAGACTCGTCATAGTTCGGCATGAAATCAACGGTATCTTTGTCGATATCTGCGAGCATTTCCGTAGTAATACGAGCCATACGAACTTCCGTATAACGCATAGCTGCTGCCGAGTCACCGTCGATGGAACCGAAGTTACCATGACCATCTACCAAGAGGTAGCGCGTATTAAAATCCTGTGCCAAACGCACGGTCGCATCATATACGGAACTATCCCCGTGTGGATGATATTTACCAAGTACGTCCCCGACGATACGGGCCGATTTCTTATATGGCTTATTCGGAGTCATGCCGGTTTCATGCATAGCGTACAAAATACGACGATGCACCGGTTTAAGACCATCCCGAACATCCGGTAAGGCACGCATAACGATTACACTCATGGCATAATCGATATAGGAGCTCTTCATTTCTTTATCAATCTGGACGGGCTCAATTTTCCCGTGACTCCAGGTCGTTTCCTCCACAGTCTCACCTCATTTAATAATAACTAATCGTACATTTCAAGCGCTTCATTTAATTTATTAGCAACTTATATTATAGCATTTTTAGCGGTTTTATGCTACTTTTAACCGCATCAACAAGGGATTTTTACCGTATTTAACGAGGATAATACATAATAATTAATACCCCCACGAGAGCAATGGCGCCGCCTACTAAATCCGCCATATCCGGCACCACTTTATCTACCTGCCAGCCCCATAATATGGACAAAACAATAAAAATACCACCATAGGCCGCATAGACACGGCCGAAAGATGCCTCCTGTAAGGTAGGTATGATACC
This sequence comes from Veillonella ratti, assembly GCF_003992115.1. Lineage (GTDB taxonomy): Bacteria > Bacillota > Negativicutes > Veillonellales > Veillonellaceae > Veillonella_A > Veillonella_A ratti. Next base: position 44,739 of record NZ_RQUX01000017.1, on the reverse strand, counting down.
GTATAAAAAGAGAACGATAGCACCGGCTACTAAGTACCACGGCCCTTTACCTTCTTTTAAGGCAAGCCATACCAGATAGCCCCCACCGATTTCAAAAAGGCCCGCCAAGATAAAATAAAATAAGGATTTAGCTATTTCCATCAGAGTATCCTTCCTTATTTACTACGATTCATTACATCATCAAGTCGGTTCATGCGAAAATCTTCTATCATGAGCATAAAGGGCTCATTATGAATCGGATTATAGGTCGTACCAAACAGATGGCTTTCACAATCACAATCGCTTGAGCCAAAACCCGGCACAGCCCATGAGTCTAACTGCTTCATAGCCCTTGCCAATTCACATTCCAAATCGTCACTGCTCCGAATCGGCAAGGTGGCAATCATCTCGCAATGAGACCGGAAATAATCGAGATGCCAATGCATCTTTTTGCGTTTCCGTTTATGACGCTCCAAACGCTTCGTAAGATTGGCTTTAGCGGAGCCCACATAGGTATAATACCCCTCATCAAAATGAAGGATTCCCTTACTACCGATTTCCAAATCCATAGCGGTGGGCAAATGTAACACCACCAGATAATCGCCGCGGTCTTGTGCTTCTTGCTGAAGCAGTTCCGCATCAAAACGGCATTCACGGATTACCTCCGGCATGGTAAATTCTTCCGTCCAACGCAGTGCCACCGCCTTCCAATCGAGATCTCCGGCTACTTCCCCGAAAGTTTGGGCAAACGCCAAATCCGTATGATAGTCCGGTAAAAACCAACGAGCTCGTTCCCACTGTACTAAGAACAAGACCCCCGTATGATACCCTTCACTTTTAAGGGCCTGTAGATGCAGTAGATGTTTGCGTCCTCGCTCCGTTATGGCATCAGGGAACATGGCCCCTTCACGACTGAACAAGGTGCAGGATTTTACTTCTAGCAAAAAAGACTCACCGTCATCATTGGTTAATAACAAATCGAAGCGGCTATTGCCTACCGTGTACTCGCGGCGCACTACGGACCATTCTTCCCAACCGGGAATTTGTTTCGTCGAAATTAAATACTCCGCCACATCATTACTGTAATTAGTATCCAGCATAATCGGCACACCATCTCGTTCAATGCCGATAACCCGGTACTGCGTTTTAGCATCTTTTTTCGGATGATGGACTATGTAGAATTTAACACCGGGGTATAATAACTCCCACATGCGCCCCGGATTCGGCAAATGGGCCGGCAATAATTCACCATTTAAATGATCCATAGCCAGATGAACCACAAAGCGATTCGGCCGTTCTACAAATCGTCCTGTTAATACCTTTTCATATAATTGTTTCATGGCCTACCTCAATTAATTCACCAAAATTCCTTTTTTTAATTTATACAACTAAAAGGCTGTTACAAAATCTTCTAGAATAGCTTTTACAAAAGCAATTACAAAACCTGTCATTACAAAATTGCAATAACGAATCATTCTTCTAATATATCTAAAAAAATAAAAATGTAGCACCGGCTACATACATTTCAAGTAAAATGTCCTATAATGAACAATGTAAACACGCTTCATACCGTGTACTAAACGATATGAAGCGGTAATTTTAATAAAACACTACCTTCTTTATTATACGTAGAACTTTTGCACTCGTAAAGAAGTGCCGTCAAGGGAAAGAACGATGACATTATGGCTCAAGTAGCAGGTAACTTACAAAGAATTCGCAACGGTCAACGCCGTTATGCAATCACACCACGCATTCCAGGTGGTTTCGTACAACCAACTATGCTTCAAAAATTTATTGATGTAGCCAACACATTTAAGGCTACCCTCAAAATTACCGGTGCGCAACGCATCATGATTACTAATTTAAAAGCGGAAGATGTTGATAAAGCTTGGGAGATGCTGGGTATGGCACCGGCTTACTCCACATCTAATCGCGTACGCAGCGTAAAGATTTGTCCGGGCACCACGTTCTGTAAACGCGCTAAGCAAGACAGCGTAAGTCTCGGCATGAAATTAGATAAATTATATATCTCTCAGGAAATGCCTTCCAAGATGAAATTTGGCGTATCCGGTTGTCCAAACTCTTGCTCCGAATCTATTACTAAAGATATCGGCGTAATCGGTACCGCAGACGGCTGGCAAGTATATGCAGGCGGTAGTGCCGGGGCACATCCTCGTTTTGCCGACCTCATTGCCGAAGTCGCAACCGAACAAGAAGTATTAGCATTGGTAGACCGCATGGTTACTTTCTACAAAGAAAATGCTCATATTGAACGCATGGGCGCCTTCATCGATCGCATTGGTCTCGACGCTTTCAAAGAAGCTGTATTAGGCGATATCGAAGCAGCAGACGCAACCAAATCAGCCGCAGCCACCGCTACAATAAGTGCCGCTACCGCTGCTGATGTAAATGCTACCGAACCTTCCGTAAAATTACCGGGTATGGGTAACAATGCTACGCAAGGTTTACAAATGGGTGAACCTATTACTGAAAACTCCATCATTCGTGAAATCATCGAAGTATATCCAAACACAATTCCGGCTCTTCAGGAAATCGGCATGGGCTGTCTCGGCTGTCCGTCTGCTACGTCCGAACCATTATGGCAGGCCGCTTCCATTCACGGCTTTGATGTTAATGACCTCGTAACTCGTTTAAATAATCTTTGTAAAGGAGCATAACCATGTCAGCATTCTTAGGTCACATTCATTTTTGGTTGTATAAAAAAATTCGCCTCGTTATCGAGCGTGAAGATTTAATTTATAAAGAAGCACAGAAATCCTTAGGCGATTTAGCTGATGAACTTCATTTCGTTACGGTTGACCTCTACGGTAAACCAATTCCGGCGGATCGTAATCTTGAAATGATTATCGACCACAGCAATATTCACGGTTGGTTACAAAATCAGATTGAAATTGCTACGGTCCGTGAAGCTAACTTCATCAAAGACTTGCTCGACTGCGGTGGCGAAGATGCGGAAGAAGCCATTTTGACAGCCTTCGTAACCCAAGGTGCCGCTTGTGGGAAAGTAGCGGCCGACGAGCTTAATAAGGGTGAACATACGCCACAGGAAATCTATCAGATTATGCAAAACTACTATTTAAACGGCATGCCTTGTGACGGTGGCGATACGGTTCTCGCTGATACAGCTGATGAATACGTATGGGAAGGTAGCCACGCTAATCAAAAAGCCAACTGGGCCAAAGCAGGCGTCGATCAGACATTCATGATGGCTGCCTACCAGGCTTGGTTCCAAGGTTTCGTGAGCGCTGCGGATCCTAAGTTCAAGTTCACCGTAGAGTTAATTGACGGCGAATTCCCGCAATACAAAATCGTTCGCGCTTAAGTAACATTTCAAGTCCGGCTATTTTATACAGCCGACTCCCGGCTGATAGTTAAATCAGCTAAAAATTGTACGCCCTACCATCAACAATATATGTATATAACTTGCCGTCAGCTGACCATTGCACTTTATAACTAATTTACCTTTCCCTTATAGTCTAAAGGCAACGTACTGTCGGCAAGTTTTTTTCTTACAATTATTTCCAAAGGAGGTTTTCTCATGGTTGGTACTGAAAAAAACGAATTGGGCTTATTATTCCAAGGTCCTAATTTTGTAGTTGTAAAAAAAGGCGGCAAAGCCGGTGAAAACGTAGAAAATCACAATCATCCGGAAGCCAATGTAGTCTTTACCGTAGTTAAAGGTAAAGTAGCGGTTCAACTGAATCAGGAAGAAGAACATGTGTTAACTCCTGGTACGGTTTTACAGTTTAACGGTGACAACTTCATTCAAGCAACCCTCGTAGAAGACAGCGAATTTATTGTTACCTTAGTGCACAAACCGGAATAAAAAATAGCGACATATCCCTATTACGCAGATATATCGCCGTTAACACAATATTTATATGCACTAACCCTTATTCTATAGCCTCATAAAAGTAAAAGCGAGCCAAGGTCATCCTTGACTCGCTTTTTTTAATGAGGGCCTACTGTCATATGACAGTCCCTAACTAATGAAGTTACTTGCTTATTTCAACAAAGCAATTACATCGTCAGTTACGTTTTCAGCAGTAGAATTTGGTTCAATACTTACGATAACTGTAGGGTTAGCTACGATGAAAGGTAAGTTTTTCTGAGCACGTACCTGATCCAATTTTTCTTGGATTTTAGAATCAACCGGTGCGAAGATTTTGTTCATTTCTTCGTTGTATTTCTGAGCTACCGGAGCATATTTTTTATCGATAGCTTCCTGTTTAGCTTTTTCGTCTTTGATTGCGTTAATTTCATTTTCCAATTTCTGAAGTTTTGGAGCGTATTCCTGTTCAACTTTCTGAGCTTGCATTTGAATAGCACCGTAACCAGGATATGCCTGCATTACCTGAGCCATATTAACTACGCCAACATTAGCTGCGCTGGCAGCACCTAAACCAATTGTTCCAATAACTGCTAAAGCAGCAAGATTCTTTTTAAAATTCATGTCCCAAAGACCTCCTTACAAAACTAGAGCCTATTATGTAGCCCTATATTTACTATAGTAACAGAAATATAGAGAAACTACAATATCTAAAAAAATTAATTTAATATTCAATATTTATTTTTGTCATGTATTTATCATACCGATTGATAATGAATATCAAATGAATTATCACTAAAACCAATCATATACTCTAAACAGCCCCTTAATAAAGAGGCTGTCTGACGAGATACTATTTTATTTTTCATCATTTTCGTTGATATAAATATATTGGTCCTTTTTTAACTTGGAGATAATTTCAGGAACCATACCGATAAGGCGATCAAAACCACTATATTTAGCGGAACCTTTAATATTGAATAATTCTACTCGTTCGCCTTTGATAACTAGAATAGCAGTCGGTTCCATTTTAGCACCGCCGCCGGCACCACCGCAGTCAGCTTTACCGGCACCACCGGTACCGAAACCCATGGTTACATCTACAAATGGAACGAGCGTAGCATCGCCGATTTGAATCGCTTCGCCTACTACAGTTTCCACTTTAATCATATCTTTGAATTTTTCAAAAATAGGTTGTAAATTCTCTTTAACAAAGGTGCATTTATTTTCCATGAGGATCCTCCTTAACGCATGTGTACTTCACACCGATAATATTTAGTATAGTAGCACCGCATTACGCAGCTGCTTTATCTTTTGTTTCTGATTTTTTAGCTTTGTTATTTTTGTCTGTAGCCTGTTTATTGTCAGACTCTTTAGCTTCCGCTTCTTTTTTAGCTTTTTGCGCTTTGCGATAACGCAAGGCAAATTTCACCGCATCAATTAAAAGGTCTCGTACCGGTTTAGATACAGCAAACAAGGTGCCGTAAAAAGCAAGTACGCCCGGACTGATACGACCATGCACATCTAAGCTGCCTTCAAAAGCAGGCTCAACGAAGCTAAGTTCTACATTAGTCATTTTTTCAGGCCAAATCGAATATAAGGCAGATGCAGTCAACCCCATTTGATATGGGTTACCTGTACCGAATGTGCCTTCGATTTCAAAGTGACGCGGTTTCGAATGATTGTAACAACGCTTGGTAAAAAGTAACAATTTCTCATATAAGGCACCGTTGGTTACATGTTTAACCCACCACCATTTATGAGGATCTTTTGCTTTTTCTTCGCCCTTCGCGTCTTCATCAGCTTGCTGGCTGTCAGTGTCAGCTTTATAGGCCTCATTGGCTTTTTCAGCTTGGCGTGTTGCCTTAGCGGCTGCCGCTTCATTTTGAGCTCGCAATTCACTTGGTGATATAGTACCTTCCACTTCACCCGTAGTCGGGTTCGTCATGATAATGCGATCACCGCTTTTTTCAGTGACTTCTGCCACTGTTTCTACCGGTTTACCATCAGCATCAAAGCGTACACTTTTAATCACCGTCTTAGGTGTAGTGTCTTCTTCGCCTTCTTCCTGTTGCATCCGCGTTTTTTCCAACTCTTCTTCATAGACCTTGGATTCATCAGGTTCAGCCGTCTCTTCCGCTACGCGGCGGGACAACCAATCTTCATAATCACGGACATCGCCCAGTTTTGCTTTGCGCAAAATATAAACTTCTTTGAAAAAAGGCTTACCTTGCTCATAGGCAAAGTGAATGCAAAACATTTTGCCCCACCATTGAACGAATAAACGCGCTTTATACGGTTTACGGCCTACTAATTCAACAGCATATGTAATGGGGTTAAAAATAGCGACTATAATCAGAACAAAAATAACCAGTAGCACTATGGCTAGCCAGGTCACAGGCAACACCTACCCTCCTATAGTAACGTCTTGCGGTTTTCTCTATATCCGCCGCCCTTTCAGCTCCCTGAATAAGGCATTCTTATAAATATTCTCCATATAGAGCGAAAATTCCTCTATTTTAGAAATTTTAATTTAATACATTCTATCTAAATTTATTATGGTTAGTTTTCAATGCCGGCTCTGGCTAAAACACCTTTTGTATAATAATGTTTTACCTCTTCCATAGAAGTAACCAAATCAGCTGCATCAACGAGCCAATCAGGAGCGCCACGACCGGTAAAAATCAATTCAGTCTTCGGTGAACGATGTGCCAATAAATCTTCTGTGTCTTCGCGACTGATAAGTCCGAAAAACAAGGCCATTACATATTCATCAAGGACTACCACATCATATTCGCCGGAGCTTACAGCTTCTTTAGCTCGTTCCATGCCTTTAGCTATAAGTGTTACATAATCAGCCGGGGGTTTACCAACCGGAAATACAACAACTTCATCACCCCAACGAGCCAATTCTTCTTTGGTTTTGACTCCTTCTTGGATGATAAAAAAAGGCTTACCTACCGTTTCTAAGGTTAAATTCGGTAAGGTCGGTAAAATTTTATGTTCACTATAAACCTTTGATTTCATGAACTGCAAAAACAATACTTTTTTGCCTGCTCCCAGGGCACGAATCGCCAACCCTATAGCAGCAGTCGTTTTACCTTTGCCATCGCCCGTATAGACTTGCACATACGTATCCATGATGGACCTCCTTTACACATTTGTATATTATCATTTTACCACATCTAAACCGCTAACGTTATATAAAAACTGTATACATTCAAAAATCTTTTAAATTTTTTTATCAAAAAGGCTATAACAACTCAAATATGCCATTATGAAACAAGAAAATTCTAATAATTTTCCTAAACATAAGCCATTCTATGAGTGTTATAGCCTTTAGTTTTTATGATAACTTATTCAATTTTCGTATAGGATTTAAATCCGTTATTTTACGAACAACGCCCCGACTCTTGTTGCCACATTCTAATCGGCAACAAGGTTACTGAATCGGCAAAAATGTTACTAAATTGGCATGAATGTTACTGAATCGGCAAGAATAACAACGGATCTACGGCTACGCCGTTAATATCCACTTCATAGTGAACATGGCTCCCCGTACTCTTACCGGTACTACCCATTAAAGCAATCGTGTCCCCCTGTTTTACCTGCATACCTGCATGAACAAGTAAAACGGAGTTATGACCGTAACGTGTTACAAAACCATTGCCGTGATCGATTTCTACCAAATTACCGTAACCGCCCGATGTTGCATCGGCAAAAGTAACCGTGCCCGCTGCAGTAGCAATAATCGGTGTACCATAGTCATTGGCTATATCAAGCCCTTCATGGGTTGCCGAACCACCGTAAACAGGATCGATACGGGTCCCGAAATTGGACGTAATAACCCCTTTAGCCGGCCAAATAGACGGCATAGTCGATGTGTTCCCCGGATTATTGGCAGCAAATGCTACCGATTGTAAATCACGAATATTCTGGCCTGCTCCGTCACGTAAAATGTTACGCAACATATAAAACGAAGCCATACGCTGCTGTGCCAAGCGATCAAGGCGTGATAATTTTGCCGACAAGCTTGTTACGGATGTTCCGGAACTACTCGCGGCATTGGCCGTAGCGCTATCAGAATCAGTTTTAGCAGCACCGCCAGGCTCCTCTTTATCGCCGGAAGCGGCCTTTGGTGTCTGTGCTTCGCCACCACCTTGCGGTATAGTGCCTGTTTCGGAGCCCTTAACCATTTGGCGAATTTCTTTATCCAACTGGTCCAACGATTCCATTTTTTTATCTAAAATCTCAGTTTTTTGTTGCAATAACTTTAATTGTTCTGTCTGTAATTGTGTTTGTTGTCGCAATTGCATAACTTCAGCCTGACGCGTAATGCCCCAGATGCCGAAGCCTAAAGTAACAACCAATAACAATACGAAACCGGTCAAAACCCAGCGCCATTGTTGTTTCGTTATTTGCAACGTATACGAATCGCCCTGACTTTGCACATGCTGTGCCAAAAAGTCCGGAATTTTCATATATTGCCCCAACTCCTTCTTTTTACTACAATCCTTACATCATTAAATTTGTTGTAACAAGATGTATGCTATCTTATTTTACTACTGAAGCGCTGATAAGAGCTTCTTCATTGCTCTTAGTTCCCAACGCTTCCTGCAAGCTTTCCATTTCTTCCTGAGAAAGACTGGCAAGACTTTTACCATTAACAATAGGTTTACTGAAAATACGAGATTCACTGCGCCCATATACACTGGAAATACAAATCCCGTTGTTATTACCATCTAATAAAGTTACAGAGAACGATAAGTCATTTCCTATATTTTCAAAGGCATTGTATTTAACAAAACCAATTTTTTGAAATGTATTGTGCTGTGTGGCCTGAATTGCTTCCTGCTGCTGGAATAAACTTTCAATTGATTCCGCCGCATCACGCAATTCTTTGACTTCTACAGATAATTTACGCTCTAAACTACTGCCATTTTCACCGCGCATAAAATAATCATATCGCTTACTTAAAGAATTAATTTTACTTTGCAATACGAGGCAATAGAGAAATAATACAATGAGTAATAAACCGCCGGCAATGGCGATCCAAAGTTGCATATTTTCTAACATGATATGCCTTTCTATCTAAAATTATACGAATATAATGAATTTAATATTAAATTACAGCCTATTTCATCGATAACATGAAATAGTATGGCTATAATACGATGTTTTTTCCTTTTAAGGAACCCATAATTCAACCTGATTATATCTCATAGCTGAACTTCTATTATATCACAAATAGGTGACTATTGTTATATTTAAATGCCTCAGCTTGTTTATAACTCCGAAGCAAAAGGACTAAGTGCACGGTCTAGTATACCATGTAATGACGCAATTAGCACACCATAATTTACGATAGGGACCCCTTGTTGTTCTGATACGTCCAAGCGGCGCAATACTTCACGGCGCGTCAACATACAGGCTCCGCAGTGAATAATCAAATCGAAGTCCTTTACATTTTCCGGGAATGCACCACCGCTAGTCCATTGTAAATCTAAATTTTCATACCCTGCCTGCTTTAACCAGCGCGGAATTTTAACCGTACCGATATCATCACATTGACGATGATGGGTACAGCCTTCACTAATGAGAACCTTAGCCCCCGGTTTTAAGTTTTTAACAGCTTTAACGCCCGCTGCCAATGTTTTTAAATTACCTTTAAATCGAGCCATCAGAATAGAAAAAGATGTGAGCGGAATATCATCCGGTACCTGCTGAGCCACGGCATCAAAGGCCTGCGAATCGGTGATTACCATTTTGGGCTTTACCCCCAATTTAGCAAGAGCCGCCGAAACTTCTTCCGTTTGCACTACAAGGCCCATACCATGAGCATCCAATATTTCACGAATCATCTGCACTTGCGGCAAAATAATACGCCCTTTTGGTGCGGCCTCATCGATTGGACACACCAAAAGAATAACATCATGTGGTTCTACCAAACCAGACAATAAAGATTGCTCATCCTCACCGTCTTTTGGTTTCATGGAACCTAATTTTTCTAAAATAACCCGCTGTTTATCATTTTTCAATAAGTCAGCGCCAATATAAGACAAGTTCAAATCACTCAATACGGCTCCGGCTTGTGCCATATAAGAATCAGCCGTATTACCGGCCACTTCATTCAAAATAAGTAACGTATTTACATTTTGACGTTGCAACAAACCAAGCCATTCCATGTCCGCTGCTGTCGGTGCCGCATCGGTTTTCAAAACATACACGGCCAAATTCATGCGCGGCAATAATTCTTTTGTCTTATTAATACGCAACGGTCCTAACTCCGACGTATCGTCAACGCCAGCCGTATCGGTAATAACAACCGGACCTAATGGCAAAATTTCCATGGCTTTGCTCACCGGATCGGTAGTTGTACCGGCTACTTCAGAAACCAATGCAATTGGCTGTCCCGTTAACATGTTAATTAAGGTAGATTTACCTGCATTACAGCGGCCGAAAAATCCGATATGTACACGATTCGCTTTTGGTGTTTGTTCCATACTTGTCATAGCTTCTTACTTACCTGCCTTTAATATAACGTAAACCGCTTCAGCCGTCTGAAAAAACGGATTGCCGGTTAAACGTGAAATGAAATGGAAGCCGATTCATCAGCATCAGCTTCAGTCTGTGCAGGGGAAGCTCCCTCAACTTCACCCATACCTTGGGCCTCTATATAATCTATGAGATAGTTTAACTCCTCTTCACTACGGAAGGCTATCTCCATTTTCCCTTGTACCTTATTACCTGCTTTAACTTTAATATCTACGGGCATGCCGAGACTCACTTTTAAGCGGTCCATAATAGCCCGTAATTCAGCTGTTTGCTGAGTGTTCTTTCTTGCTTTGGCCTGTTTACCATAGGTACCGTCAAGCATTTGCTTAACCAGTGTTTCCACCTGGCGGGCCGTTAATTCTTTTTCTTTAATAAGCTTTAATGCTTCTTTTTGTAATTCTTTATTTTTTAAACTCAATAGAGGTCTGGCTTGACCAATAGAAATATCGCCAAGGGATAATTCTGTAAGAATAAAATCCGGTAGTTGCAGTAGGCGTACCATATTAGCTACATGAGAACGACTGCGTCCCAAACGAGTAGCAATAGCCTCTTGCGTCTTCTTAAACGTATCCATAAGGCGCTTATAAGCATAAGCCTCTTCTACAGGATCCAAATCTTGGCGCTGTAAATTCTCTACTAAGGCTATTTCCGTAATCTGTTCCATACTATAGTCTTTAATTACTACCGGTATGGTCGTAAGTTCCGCCAATTGGGCAGCTCGCCAACGGCGTTCGCCGGCCACTATTTGATATTTATCATCCATTTTACAAACTACGATGGGTTGAATCACACCGTACTGACGAATTGATTCTACCAATGTTGCCATTTCATCTTCTAAAAAATGACGTCGCGGCTGATTTGGATTTGGTTCGATTTCTATTAGCGGTAATTCAATAATTCCCGTTTTATCCGCTTCATCAATAACAGCTGTGGCCACTGATGCAGTTTTCGGCTCATCTTGCGGCAGCAAGGAAAGAACACCTCTGCCGAGACCACCTTTTTTCTTACTGTCTCTAGGCATTTTTGATGACCTCCTTGGCTAATTTCATATACACTTCGGCACCCTTGGATTTTGGATCATAAATAATAATCGGTTCACCATAGCTAGGAGCCTCACTTAAACGTACATTTCGAGGAATGATAGTCTTATACACTTTAGTGGTAAAGAATTTTTTAACTTCATCCGCCACTTGAATCGACAAATTGGTCCGACCATCAAACATGGTTAATAATACACCTTCAACTTCAAGTTTTTCATTCAGGGATTTTTTAACCAAGTTAACGGTATTAATCAATTGACTAACCCCTTCCAATGCATAGAATTCACTTTGAATTGGAATCAATACACCGTCAGCGGCCGTCAGAGCATTGAGTGTGAGCAAATCGAGTGATGGCGGACAATCAATGAAAATAAAATCATAGTCATCTTTTACTTCTTTTAACGCCTTTTTCAAAATATGCTCGCGCTTTGGTAAATTTACCAATTCAACACCGGCACCTGCCAAATCTATGGATGCAGGTGCGATTTTTAATTTTTTAAGAGCTGTTGGCACAATAACATCATTCATCGTCATGCCATTGATTAAAACATCATAAATGCAAAGCTCTAAATTATCTTTATCAATGCCAAGTCCGCTTGAGGCATTTCCCTGTGGATCCATATCAATAAGCAGCACTTTTTTGCCTAATTTCGCAATGCAAGCACTTAAATTAACCGACGTGGTAGTCTTGCCGACTCCACCTTTTTGATTTGTTATGGCTATTACTTTTCCCACAGGCTCACCTCATTTTCTTAATACAAATACACAAAAATATTATACCATACTCCCCGAATAAAAACTTGTAAAATAGGTTAATTTAATCATTTTTTAAAAATTGTTTCACGTGAAACAATTGAGTTTTCCTTAAATTTAGCGAGCTAAGACATCATATATATAATTACATCATATTTAACTGTGTAGAGATTTGTTTCACGTGAAACACTCCCCTATGAGCTATTAACTTACCAAAATGTTTCACGTGAAATATTTTCTTTAACACGTACATACTACTCACATTGTTTCACGTGAAACAAAAACGATTCGTCACCCCAGCAACGAATCGTTTTTAAGTTATTCTATTAAAATAAGTTTGGTAAGTTTAACAAAGGAAAACCATTAAACATGGTCAATCAGATATAAAACAGTCTGTATATCATTGAGCGGCATAATATGAACACCTTGTGCAACTTTCTTTATTTCCAATAATGTTTCCAAGGCGATTTCAAGACCAGCCTCTTTACCACCTTTTTCCATACGGTTTAATATATCTTCCGTCAATGAAATTCCGGGAACTTTGGTATGAAGGTATGTGGCCATTTTAAAACTTTTCAAAGGAATAAGACCTAACATAACCGGAACACCTAATGGTGCTACCATGTCAGTAAAGCGTTTAGCTTTTTCTAAATCATAAATCGGTTGCGTCTGAATAAAATTAGCACCCGCCTCCACTTTACGAATTATTTTAGCTTTTTCTTCTTCCAAATCATCGGCTCCCGGATTACCTGTTGTACCAATATAAAAATTTGTCGGTACTTCAAGTTCATTACCGGCCAAATCAAAGCCTTTATTTAAAGTATGTGCTATTTTCAACAAGCCCATAGAATCCACTTCAAAAACAGGTTTTGCATCAGGATGATCCCCTCTCGAAGGTTCATCGCCGGTTAAAGTTAAAATATTATTAACGCCCAAAGCAGCGGCCCCTAAGAGTTCTGCCTGTAAGCCCAAAATATTTCTGTCACGACAGGTAAGATGGAATATTGTATCAATCTGTGCCCGATATTTAATTAAATGAGCCAAGGCAATCGGACTCATGCGAAGTTTGGCCATCGGGCAATCAGCAATATTAATGGCATCCACTTTGTCTAAAAGTTGTGCCGCTTCTTTAAAGGTTTTATTTGCGGAAGCACTTTTCGGTGGGTCCAATTCAACCGTAATGGTAAATTGACCGGCTTTATGTTTTTCACGTAATGATGTAACCATCTAAATTCCCAACTCTCTCTTATAATCAAGTAAATTTTACTAGTTAATCGTAATGCCGGGCTTACTAATACTCTCCTCGGCATAGTTAATTATAGCTGATAATAAAGTAATGAAAATTATCAGTCGTCCCCAAGCAGCTTTTTAACAATATTAACAGCACTGATTCCATCTTTCGCATAAGAATCAGCCCCCGCTTTATCGGCATATTCTTGAGTCAAAACAGCACCGCCCACAACCACTTTCGATGGTAAACCAGCTTCTCTAATTGCTTCGATAGTAGCATCAATCATCGGCATGGTGGTCGTCATTAAAGAGCAAATACCTACAACCGTAGCATTTTCACGTTTAACGGAGGCTACAATTTCTTCCGGATCCACGTCTTTGCCCAAATCAACTACACGGTACCCGTTATTTTCGAGTAAAGCTGCTACGATGTTTTTTCCTAAATCGTGAATATCACCTTTAACGGTAGCCACAATAACCGTATCCCGAGTTATGCCACCGGAGTCAGGTAATACACGTTTAATTGTTTGGAACGCACCTTGCATAGCCTCCGCTGCAAGCATTACCTGTGGTAAAAAGACTTTACCGGCACCGAATTTTTCACCTACCACATTCATCGCTTCCGATAAAGCGTTTTTTGTGATTTTCAAAGGATCAACACCATCAGCTAAAGCTTTTTCTACTAATTCAATAACTAATTCTTTTTCCCCTTGTTCAACTGCATGCTGTATATTCTCTAAAGGATTATCACTGTTAAAAGAAACAGCCGTCACTTTTTTCGAAGCAGAACTTGTAACGGTAGCTTCTTCATCCAAACCGTAATCAGCAATGAATTCGGCCGCTGCCGGATCAAATCCAAGTAGAGTTCGTGCTGCCACAAAGGCTTTTTTAACTGTCGCATTTAAAGGATTAAGAATAGGTGCCGTCAAACCATGAGATAATGCCATAGTCAAAAATTGACTATTTAAATATGGCCGTTGCGGCAAACCGAAGGATACATTGGATAAGCCCATTACAGTTGGAAAACCAAATGTTTCTTTATACATAGCCAAAGTACGAAGTGTTTGCACCGCACTGTCCTGACCACTTGCCAAAGTTAACACCAGCGGATCTAATAATAAATCTTCACTGCGAAGACCTTTCTCATAAGCGGCCAGTACGATTTCTTTAGCCAATTCTACTCTTTGTTCCGCTGTGGCCGGCAAATCACCACGCCCTAAGGGTAAACATAGAAGGGTGGCCCCATAGCGTTTTGCTAAAGGCAATACCTGGGCCAATTGTTCCGGTTCCGCATTTACGGAGTTAATCAAAGGACGACCGGGATACATTTTTAACCCTGCTTCCATCGCAGCCGGGTCCATGGTATCAATGGAAAGTGGTACGTCTACAAGCATACTGAGTTCCATAATAGCTCGCTTCATTATGGTCGCCGGATCTACATCAGGCACACCCATATTAACATCCAGTACATCAGCACCTGCTGCCACTTGCGCCAAAGCATCACGTTTTACCATAGCAAAGCTTCCCTCTTTAATTTCTTTGGCTAATACTTTACGACCGGTCGGATTAATACGTTCTCCGATAATAATCGGCTTTTCCGTATGCCCCACTTTAACAAAACCGGTACGACTGGTAAATGCGGTAAACGGTGCAATTTCAAGTCGTTCTTTAGGCGTATGATTACCGGCCGCTTCAGCGATAGCTTTAATATGTAATGGTGTACTGCCACAGCAAGCACCTACATAGGATGCACCCGCATCAAGTAAAGCAGGTACATAAGAGCCCATTTCTTCCGGTGATAAAGGGAATACTGTTTCCCGACCAACCAGCATCGGCATCCCCGCATTTGGCTGAGCACTAATCGGTAAGTTAGTTACTGAAGCTAATCGTTCAACTAATGGTATAAGCTGTTCCGGTCCCAAAGAACAATTAATACCTACCACATCGGCGCCCATGGCATCCATTAAAATAGCGGCCACTTCCGGCGGTGTCCCTGTAATAGTACGACCGTCTTCACTGAAGGAAAACTGACAAATAATCTTAACGTCCTCTTTAGTTTTACATAATTTCTCACGAGCATCACGAGCAGCCAATAAGGCGGCACGCATTTCCTGAACATCTATAATTGTTTCAATAATAATGAAATCCACGCCCGCTTCAATTAAGGCTAAAGCCTGTTCATAATAGGTATCATATACTTCATCAAAAGAAATCTGACCCAAGGGCTCAATAAACTGACCGGTTGGTCCCATAGATCCGGCTACTTTGGCATTCGGTTTCACTTCAGCAATCGCTTTTTTGGCGGCTTTAACAGCAGCCGTATTAATTTCCGCTACGCGATGCTCCAAACCGTAATCGGCTAATTTTAAACCGCAAGCACCAAAGGTATTAGTCGTTACAATATCACTGCCGTTTTTTAAATAGGCAGCATGAATCCCCGTTACTACCTCCGGATGTTCCACATTAAATAATTCGGGACATTCGCCCTCCACTAAGCCCGATTGTTGGAGCATAGTGCCCATAGCACCGTCAAATATATACATACCTATCGCCTCTCTCTATTACTGCTAACTCATATATTATCTGTTGAAATTACTGTATCTTAGTTTACATTATTTAAGGTTCCGAAATCACTATACTTTATGTATTTTCCCAACCGGCTATACTTTGCGTGATGCACAGTTAACCTGACTGCAGGAACTGCAACCGCGTTTAATCCCCGGACGCACATCACCATTTTTTTCACAATCAAGTGACCCTTTGGGAATGCAACCCACAATAGCTGTTACCGATTTGCGTGGAAACAACAAAAATGTGTCCGTTACTTCAAGACCTATATGACTTGTCCCAATAATGGCCGCTAAATCTTTTTGCACATTCAGATTCCAATTACCGTAACCGGGGCTGAATCGCCATGTCGTAGTATAACCCGCTTTAGCCGCTTCTTTTTCAATTAAGTCATTCACTTGATCCGCAACCTGTTCAACGGCCGTTGTAGCAGCCGCATCAACTAGTAAACCTAAGGTATAGTTATTTTCTTTAAAAAGCTCAGCACTACGCAGCTCTACCCCTTCCCCAATGGTAACAGCCAAAACATATACTTTTTCCGCTTTTTCTAAATGTTTGCGAATCGAACTTCCTTCCACTGTTAGGGGCGGATTACTTTTAATCGTTCCGGTAGCAGCATCATAGTCATACACTTCATAAACACCCTTCGGTTCCGCCACCAATTGCACTTCTAAACAAGCATCGGTTACATATTGTTTAGGAAAATCTGTTGCCTGGCGTAAGCCCGCATATCGTATTGTTTCCGCCACATCAATCTGTGGCAAACGACCATTATAAATAGCCATACGCCTCGCTCCTCTCATCATCTTTCGCAAATATTTTCGGCCATCTGTATTTATAATCTATATATAAAACTATTATAGATTTTGCCTATAATCTATAATAAACAAATATGGCCAACACATAAAAATATGTTACCTTTATTACCTTTTAATGTCAATAAAAAACCCCTTGCTAAAGGCCTGTAAACATATACATATCAAATGTACTTAGTTATAGGTTAAACCTTTAACAAGGGGTATTTTATTCGTATCTTACCGATTTTATACATTACGCTAAGAACTCTATCCTATCAATAGTAAGTTGGTTAAACTAAAGGCTTCGTCTTAATATCTTTTGGCTTACGGGGATATAACTTTGGTGTTATACCTGTTTTCTTAATATAAATAATAGCCCGCTTATCGTCGAGCGTTGGCAATTGTACCGGTTTTACCTGTTCAATATTGCCTTTTAAAATCTTCAACGCTTTCGCCGCTTCGCCCATTTCTTCCTCATAAGCGGCGCCTTTTAAGGCTACCATATAACCATTTTGTTTCACATATGGCAATGCCCATTCGAGCAGCACCGGCAAGCGGGCCACCGCACGACTGGTCACGAGGTCGTAGGCTTCGCGATGCACCGCATCATGGCTTATATCTTCCGCCCGACCATGCAATGTTGTTACCTTATGTAATCCCAACTTTGATATAACATCACTGAGAAAATTAAGTCGTTTTTGCAAAGAATCAAATAGTACAATTTCTAAATCAGGGCGCATAATAGCGAGCGGTATACCGGGGAACCCGGCGCCTGTTCCCAAATCAAGAAGTTTTGCACCTTCTTTGAATATAAGAGCCTTATCATCCAAAGCTGTAAGGGAGTCTACAAAATGCTTCACCGCTACTTCGTGCGGATCCGTAATGGCTGTCAAATTGAGATACTTATTGGTTTCAATAAGCATTTCATAATAAGTCGTGAATTGACTTAACTGATTGGTTGTAGCCGAGAAACCGGCTGCATTTAATTGAATCGCCAAATTATCGGTAAAGTTCATAGCCCCTCCTACTGTTGTTGTTCACGACGATATTGTTCTAATTGGATTAATAAAACCGACACATCCGCCGGTGATACACCGGAAATACGACTGGCCTGGCCAATAGAATGCGGTTTAATCGTCTTTAATTTCTGCTTTGCTTCCAAAGAAATACCTTTCATGGAATCATAATCCCAATCGGCAGGAATAATTTTTTCTTCCAATTTGCGAACTTTTTCTACCTGTTCCATTTGCTTTTTTACATAGCCTTCGTAGGTAATCATGATGTCGATTTCTTCTTCTACATCCGGACTGTAACGTTTTAAATCAAATGCTTCAGCCACATCACCATAGCTTAATTCATTACGCTTTACCAAATCATAAGCAGTCATACCGGTTTTAATATGAGCGGTCCCCATAGATTCCAAAAGTGCCTGCACTTCTTTGGTTGGGTTAATGTTGCGTGCTCTTAAGGCAGCTACACCTTCTTCAATTAGCGCTTTTTTATGTAAGAAACGCTGATAACGTTCATCCGATACGAGGCCGATTTCACGACCTTTTTCAGTCAAACGAAGGTCCGCATTATCCTGACGAAGCAATAAGCGATATTCACTGCGACTCGTCATCATACGATACGGTTCTTTAGTACCTTTCGTTACCAAATCATCAATCAATACGCCTATATAGGCTTCGGAACGAGATAAAATAAACGGTTCTTTGCCTTGCAAATATAAGGCCGCATTAATACCGGCCATTAAACCTTGAGCTGCCGCTTCTTCATAACCGGATGTACCGTTAGCCTGACCGGCGGAATACAAACCTTTAATGTGTTTTACTTGAAGGGCCGGCGTCAATTGCAACGGATTTAAACAATCATATTCAATCGCATAAGCAGGACGCATAATTTCTACATTTTCAAGGCCCGGAATAGTGCGCAAGAATTGATACTGCACATCAATTGGCAAGCTCGTACTCATCCCCTGTACATACATTTCATTCGTGTGATTACCTTCCGGTTCTACAAAGAGTTGGTGACGGTTTTTATCACTGAAACGAACTACTTTATCTTCAATGGATGGGCAATAACGAGGGCCCGTACCTTCAATGATACCGGTATACATAGGTGCCCGGTTTAAGTTGCCGCGAATGATATCATGAGTTTCTTCCGTAGTATAGGTAAGCCAGCAAATCTGTTCATTGCGGTCAGTCCAATCAGACATGAAAGAGAAGGCGCGGTACTTGCTGTCGCCCGGTTGTTCTACCATGTGATCCAAAGTTAAAGAACGTTTATCCACACGAGCCGGTGTACCTGTTTTAAAACGCATCAATTCAATGCCGTTTTTACGAAGTGAATCAGACAATAATTCAGCTGTACGCTGTCCGTTAGGACCGCCGGTATAGGTCAATTCACCAAGAATAATTTTACCTTTCAAGTAAGTACCGGTGCAAAGAATGATAGCTTTGGCTTCATATACTTCGCCCAATTCACTCAAAATACCTTTTACTTCACCATCTTCGATAAGAAGTTCATTTACCATAATCTGCTTTACATTCAGATTATCCGTATTTTCAAGGGTTTCTTTCATCAAACGCTGATAAGCCACTTTATCAGACTGAGCGCGCAAGGAATGCACGGCCGGACCTTTACCCATGTTCAGCATGCGCATCTGAATGGCTGTGGCATCCGCATTAATAGCCATTTGACCGCCTAAAGCATCCAGTTCATACACCAAATGACTTTTACCCGGGCCACCTACGGCCGGATTACAAGGCATCAAAGCAATATTATCTAAATTAAGAGTTGCCATAAGCGTGCGTTGACCCATACGGGCTGTAGCCAAGGCCGCTTCGCAACCGGCATGACCGCCACCGATGACAATGACGTCATACGTATCTACTGTATACATACTATCTCCTATCCCTCTCTCGAGGCACTATTGTTCAGTAATTTTACACCAACCTCATTTGAGGTCTGTAATTTACATTATAAGCAAATTCAGTTGTCTAAGCAAAAACCTATATGACAACCAAGAAATTACCAAAAGTTTTACTTAAGTAAAATAGTCAAATTTTGAAATTTATACTATTTTATTTTCCTAAGCAAAAACGACTGAATAATTCATCTACTAAGGATTCGCGCAAACTGTCCCCCGTAATATCCCCCAGTTGCTCCCAAGCAGTTCGTACATCAGTGACGATAAAATCAACCGGCAAGCCGGACTCAATATTATTCAAAGACTGTTCAATCTGCGATTTTGCCTGCTCCATCAAAGTAATATGGCGCACATTGCTTAGCATAGCGGATGATTCATTTTGAACTGTACCGCCATATACCAATTCTTTGACAGCATCAGCCAACACATCCAAACCTTCACCGTTAGCAGCACTAATCGGTGCAATAGCGGCAAATTGACCGTATTGAGCCACTGTCTCGGCCGTAATGACCGCACCTTTATCAGCTTTATTGAGGAATACGATGGTATTCTTATGCGAAGCTTCACGTAAAATAGCTTCTTCCTCCGCCGTCATAGGCTCCGATGCATCAATAACGCACACTACGATTTGAGCTTTATCCAAATACTCTTTAGCTCGATCTACACCGAGTTTTTCCACGATATCATCGGTCTCACGAATACCGGCTGTATCAATCAAGCGAACCGGAATCCCCTCAATGGTAATAGCTTCTTCAATGCTATCACGGGTGGTGCCCGGAATATCCGTAACGATAGCACGATTTTCACGCAAAAGAGCATTCATAAGACTCGACTTACCTGCATTCGGACGTCCCACAATAGCTGTCATAATGCCATCGCGCAATAAGCGCCCACGGTTAGCCGTAGCCAATAATTGATTGATTTTAGCTAAAATGGGTCGCAATTTATCAGCCGTTTCATCCATCGTAAGTTCTTCAATGTCTTCTTCCGGATAATCGATAGCCACTTCCAGATGTGAAATTAACTCAATCAACTGCTCTCTAATGGTGCGAATCATACCTGCCAAAGTACCATCCAGCTGTTTTACCGCAACCGCCAACGATTGCTCCGATTTTGCCTCTATAATATCTATAACAGCTTCTGCCTGGGTAAGGTCGATGCGGCCGTTTAAAAACGCCCGTTTTGTAAATTCACCCGGCTCGGCCAAGCGAGCCCCCTGACGAAGCAATAATTTCAAAATTTCGCGTACCACGATAATCCCGCCGTGGCACTGTACTTCTATGACATCCTCCGCCGTAAACGACTTTGGACCTTTCATGATTAAAACAAGGACCTCATCAAGGATTTCATCCTGTTTCTGAGGATCTATAATATGACCATATTGAATGGTTCGATTCGGCCGTTTTTCTAAAGGTACGGTTCCCTGCGCTTTAAAAACAGAACCAACTATTTCAAAGCAACGAGTGCCACTGACGCGAATAATGCCAACCCCGCCGATGCCGGGTGGCGTCGCAATGGCAGCAATCGTATCTTCTGTGTACATGGTGTTCTCCCTTGTGTAAAAATAAAACCCGATCATAGATCGGGTTTTATGACTCGCACATAGCTTATCGTTTATAAGCAATGACTACGTGACGATACGGTTCTTCACCTTCACTATCAGTCACAATATGTACTTCGTTTTGGAGCGTTAAATGAATAATTTTACGCTCGAATGCACTCATAGGTTCCAAGGAAATCTTTTGACGATTTCGTTTTACCTTCGAGGCAAGGCGTTTAGCCAAATTAACCAAAGTTTCTTCACGACGAGAGCGATAATTTTCTACATCCACTACGATATGGCAATGGCCGGCTACTTCTTTATTAGCCACCAAGTTTGTTAAGTATTGAATAGCATCCAAGGTTTGACCATGTTTGCCGATTAAAATACCTAATTCTTCACCATGAATCTGGAATGTGATTTTCTCAGCCGTCATCATTTTTTCAATCTGAACAGATAAGCCCATTTTGCTAAACATATCTTGTAAGAACTGTTTACCTTTATCGGCAATTACCATCTGTTCTTCTTTAGAAACCGGTTCACGTTGCGGTTTTACAGCCGCTGCAACGGTAGTTGCCGCATCTTCCGCAGTTTCTTTAGCATCAGCTAATTTATCCGCTACGGTATCTTTCACATCAGCCGCTACATCTTTTGCCTGTGCTTTCACATTAGCAATTTTTGCTTGTGCCGCATCAGCTGCTTCACCTAAATGTTGCTGTGCTTTATCAGCAAGTTCGGCAGCCTGTTCTTTCACTTCGCCAAATTTTTGCTGCGCCAATTCAGAAACTTCACCGGCTTTTTGTTGAGCCGCTTCCGCTACTTCATTGAATTTTTGTTGCGCTGCTTCAGCTACTTCTACAGCCGTGCTTTTAGCGTCAGCTACTTTTTCTTGCACAAATTCAGAAGCTTCACTAACTGCTGTTTTTGCTTCCGCTACTTTAGTCTGTGCCGTAGCCTGCACATTGGCTGCAGCCTGTTCAGCTGCAAAAGCTACTTTTTCAGTCAACGGAGCTTCTTCAAAATATAAACGCACTAACGCATCGCGACGACCAATTCCCAAGAAACCGCTGGAAGGCTGTTCCAATACTTTCGTATCGGTTACGACCTTACCGTCAGCTTTAAGCTGTTCGGTACCTTTGGCAACGGCATCAGCAATCGTTTTTGCTGAAACTTCAATATAATCCATAATTAAGCCTCCTTATTATCGTTGCGATAGATAAAGAACTGCTGAATCATTTGGAATATGTTTGATACAACCCAGTAAATAACCAAACCGCTTGGGAAATTCAAGCTGATATAACCAATGAATAAAGGCATGAAAATCTGCATTATCTTCTGTTGGCCGGCACCAGCACCGGTAGCATCTTGCGCAGTTTGTTTGCTCATTACAAATGTAGAAAGAGCACTTAATACAGGTAAAATATACAAATGATCCGCTTCACCCAAGCTTGGCAACCATAAGAAGCTTTCATATGCAGGATCATATGGATAGCCTTGCAACGCGTAGAAAATAGCGATTAAAAACGGCATTTGCACCAATAGCGGTAAACAACCGGATAACGGATTAACGCCTAATTCTTTATACATCTTAGCAATTTCCTGTTGCGCACGCTGTGGATCATTCTTGTATTTATTCTGAATCTCTTTCATTTTAGGCTGCAATTTCTGCATGCCCTTCATAGATTTGACCTGTTTAGCCGTCAACGGCGCCAGGATTGCCTTAATCCCGATGGTCATAATAATAATCGCTATACCATAGCTTGGGAACCCTAATGCTTCTGTAAGATTATAGCAATACGTAAGCAAGGTCCGCATAAAATCAACTAATACCTGAAAAATTTCCATTAGTTTGCTCCTATACGAGTATTAATGACGAATACAAATGGCCTTTGCGTGTCTATATACGTTATGGTATGGTCTATATTTCATCCATACAGACACTTTGACATTTCCAAATTTGTGTTATCACGGAACCGGATCGTAGCCGCCCGGATTAAAGGGATGACAACGTAAAATGCGCCGAATTCCTAAATAACTGCCTTTAAAAGGTCCATATTTGCGTAATGCTTCCAAGGTATACGTCGAACATGAGGGATAAAATCGACAAGTTTTAGGCTTTAATGGAGAAATTCCATAGCGATAAAATTGTACCAAGCCGATGAATAGCATATTCAACAGTTTGGTTAAGAAGGTCAAACAGCGTTTCATGGATAAGCCTCTTTCTAAGCTTCATTACTTTTAAGTAATTTGCTCTTTTTAAAAAGATACATCATTTCCTTACACGCTTGATCATAGGTGGCACTCGCCATGCGAGCCCGCCCTACAACCACAATAGCATAGCCTTCTCGAATAGCATGCTGATTAAGACGATACACTTCCTTCATAAGCCTGCGCGCTCTGTTGCGCTCCACCGCACCGCCTACCTTTTTACCGGTTACAAAACCGATACGGGTGGCCTGCTTGGCCACGGGCATACGGTAAACTACACAGAGACGACCTACTTCATAATTGCCATGTTTATAGACAAGACGATATTCACTGTTTTTACGAATTCTTCGTTCTTTATCTAATTTAAATGTCAATTCACTCATATCATCATCCCATGCCATTATGAATAGAAAAACTTGGCAGCAGCGCCAAGTTTTTTCTCCTGCCTAAAAGCTATTATATTATGCAGATAATTTCTTTCTGCCTTTAGCACGACGTCTTTTCAAAACAAGACGGCCGCCAATAGTCTTCATACGTTCACGGAAACCATGAGTACGTTTTCTCCAAAGAGTATTTGGCTGATATGTACGTTTCATGTATAAAACACCTCCTTGAGATTGTTCTTGTAATTACTTATACCATAACAGCATAATTATAAATATAAAGCCATGTAATGTCAATACTCACTCGATAGATTCAATCATTATTCGCCATATACTGTGAATATATATTATATACATTATACTTTTAATAACGCCAAAAAAGATATCCACAACTACGATGACAATTCTTCCTATTTCTGATAAAATATAGAGGATGAAATATAAAAGGAATATCATATTGTGACTAATAAAACTAGGTTATCAACAAGATATACACAACTTATGCACCACTTATCCACAACACAAGTGATAACAGTATAAAGTCAGTGTTTATCAGTTGTTCTAACCTATTTATTTTTTCTCTTTTTTCACAAAAAACGAAGTTATACACAGGTTAGGTATTTTTAGTTATTCACAGTATGACACCCTGGGAAGGAAATGGTATGTCAAACATCAATCTTAACGATTTTTGGAATAAAGTACGCGAAGATATTGAAGCCACATTACCAAAAGAAATTTTAGAAAGCACTATTATACGATTGCTCCCGTTACAATTGGACGAAATCAGTAAGACCCTTACATTAACCACGATGCAAACGTATATTAAGGATTTTATCGAAAACGAACCAATGATAAAAAATGCTTTTCAAAATTCCGTAAATAATGTTTGGCAGCGTTTAACCAAAAACAATTCTCCACTTACAATTATTATTACAACACCGGGGGACAAAGAACCGGCAACCCTTCACGAAGAGGTAAAAACAACCGTTGCCCAACCGAGTGTAATGACGCCACCGGAACCAACGGCTTTTACCAATCAACCGGCAAGCTATGACGATAGTCAAATCGCCTCTATTCCGCAATCACAACTGGGAAATGAATCGGGCTATGACATGAATGACTATGAAAATGCACCGTATGAAACAGCCGCTCATGCCAATGAAACGGCAACCCATGCACCGAATTATAACGGCTACGATCAATTAGCCAGTCAATATGGTTTACCACCGGCCGCACCGGCGCCGTCACAAACACCGCTGCATACACCGACTTATGATGAACCGGTTGTAGTTGATTCCGTACGTAAAAACGACGCCACTAAATCAGGCCCGTATATTCCAAGTGCTTCACCGATGGAATCGGATAGTTTATTCCCGCCATCGGAAATACCGCAGGAAGCGGCATCGATGCAGTCTAATAGCAGCCAAACAACCTTATATAAAAATAATGAATCTATTTTAAAATTAAATCCGGATTACACCTTTGCCACCTTTATTGCCGGCGGCTCCAGTCAAATGGCCTATGTGGCAGCACAAAATATTGCGGAAAATCCGGCCAATCGCTATAATCCGTTCTTTATTTACGGTAAATCAGGTCTCGGTAAAACTCACTTAATGCATGCTATCGGCAATGAAATTCATCGCCGTTATCCCCATTTACAAATCATGTGTATCACCAGTGAAAACTTCTTGAACCTCTTCGTTCAATCTATTCGTTACGGTCAAACCAATATGGATATATTCCGCAGTACCTTCCGCAAAGTCGATGTTCTCTTGATTGATGATATTCAGTTTATTCAAGAAAAACGCTATGCCGGCACACAAATGGAATTTTTCCACACTTTTAATGCCTTAACAGACAGTAAAAAACAGATTGTCCTCACCAGTGATGTTTTACCGCAAGATATGGAACAAATGGAAGATCGCTTGCGTACACGATTCAGCTCCGGCCTGGTCGTAACCATCGATCCGCCAAACTCCGAAACTTTGGAAGCCATCACGCGCTCCTATGTTGACAAACAGCGTGAATTACTGCCAAATCTTAATATTCCTAATGAAGTGATTCGTTTCTTCGGCAACACCTATTACAACCGTAGCGTTCGTGATTTACAAGGTGCCCTTACTAAATTAATCACCGCCGCTGAATTGGATAATAAACTCGATCAAATTACCGTGGAATATACGCGCTATATCCTGCGTGATCTCATTCCTGAAAGCAAAAAATCCGTATTATCCGTTGCCTATATTCAAGATTTTATTTCTGATTACTTCAAAATCAAAAAAGAATTCTTAGTCGGTCAGAAACGGAATAAGCAATACGCTCATCCGCGCCAAATCGCTATGTATCTGTGCCGTGAACTCATCAATGAAAGTTTTCCACAAATTTCGCAAGCTTTTGGCAAAAAGGATCACACCACAGCTCTCCATGCGTATAATAAAATCAGTGAAGACCTAGCTAAAAGTACTGATTTAAAGCGAACTATCGATGATATTATCAGTAAAATCAACGAAGATACCTAAAGAGTAACGGTTGTGGATAACTCTGTGAATAAGTTGTGTATAGTTAGTGATTAACTTCCAAGTTATTGACAAAAACGACTATAAAAGTTCATAAGTGGATAACTTTTTCCGTCTATTCACAAACTTATACCCATGTGGAAAACCTATTGAAAATGCCACTTTAAACAGCTTATCCACTTATACACCGCCCCTACTACTAAGACTACTAATAATTAAAAACTTAATCATATCCGTAATAGTAAAGGAGACAGGCCATGAAAATCCAATTTGCAAAAGATACGTTACAAAAAGCGATTAATGCCTTAGCCAAGGTTAGTCAGAACAAAACAAGTTCTAATTTACCCGGTGCTATATATATAACAACTAAAAACGGTAAAGTAGAAATGCAGGCCAATGACTATGAAATCGGTATCCGCATTACTATTGATGCCAATATTATCGAAGAAGGTACTATCGTTCTCAGTACGCGTTATTTCCAAGAATGGGTTCGTAAAACACCAACCGATACCATTACTTTAGAATCTAATGCAGAAACTAAACAATTATTATTAAGTTCTGAAAGTTCTCAATTCAATCTTATTACCATGGATCCGGATGATTTCAACTTAGTTGAACAGATTCACGATGAAAATCACATTGATGTAGACGGCGAACAATTTAAACAAATGATTGATTTAACTAACTACGCAGCTGCCAATGATGATGATCGTCCGATTTTTACCGGTGCTTTATTGGAAGGTGAAAGCACCAATTTAACTATGGTAGCTACAGATACTCACCGTATGGCCGTTAAGAAAATCAACTTAGAGGCACCTATGCCGGCGGCTATGCGTATTTTGATTCCAACTAAAACGTTAGCAGAAGTATCCCGTTTATTACCAACAGATCAGCCAACCGTAGTTCGCATCATTTGGAATCGTACGAATGTAGTATTCTTATTTGATACGATTTACTTATTCTCTCGTTTAATTGAAGGCCAGTATCCTGATTATGAAAAAGTAATCCCATCGCAATTCGATTCCAGTGCGATTTTAAACAGCCGTGATTTTGCCGGTGCCGTAGATCGTGTTTCCTTATTGGCTAAGGATGCGAGCTACAATGTTATTCGCTATGATTGGGATGAAAAAGAAGTTACTTTATCTACGCAAAATGCTGAAATCGGCATGGCTAAAGAAGAAGTACTTTGCGAATTCAAAGGTACGCCGTTTACTATTTCCTTTAACGGTCGTTATATTGGCGATATTTTACGTCACAGCAACGGCGACAGAATTCATTTATACTTAAAACAGAACGGTCCCGTTGTTATCCGCCAGGATGATAATCCAAATTATACCTATGTAGTAACGCCGGTTCGCACGAACTAAGAATATACTGAGCTATAAGCTTATATTAATAATATATAGTTGCAGAGTTAACATCACGTTTTGTGAGGAGGCAATTATGAGTAACAAAGAAGCAATTCAAGTAGAAATTTATACGCCTTACATTAAATTGGATCAATTATTAAAATTGGAACAAATTATTGGTACGGGCGGTCAAATTAAATTTTTGCTTGATGATGAAAAAATCAAAGTAAATGGCGAAGTTTGCCATGAAAAACGTAAGAAAATATACCCTGATGACTTAGTTGAAATTCAAGGTATCGGTACCTTAGTCGTTGTTAAAGAGGAGGCCGGCGAGTGAATATTCACTCCTTGGAACTCGTTAATTTCAGAAATTACGAGCATGCCAATTGGACCTTTCCGCCCCATATCATCGTGCTTCACGGACCCAATGGTGTAGGCAAGAGTAATCTCTTAGAAGCCTTGTATGTCAGCACTATCGGCCGCAGTTTTCGTACCAATGATACACAGGATTTACTGCAATTTGGTGCTACCGAAGCGGGGATTATTGTGGAATTTACGAAGCGCGATACGAAACACAAAATCAATTTGAAGCTCAGTGGCAAGGAAAAGAAAGATATTCGTCTCAACGGTAACCGTATTTTACAAAAAGAATTAGTAGGCACCTTGAATACTGTTCTTTTCAGTCCTGAAGATTTACAGCTCATAAAAGGCAGTCCCTCTTTAAGGCGCCGCTTTTTAGATATTGAAATATCTCAGACCAGTGCTTTATATTATCAGCAACTGCGCTTGTATAATAAGATTTTGCAGCAACGCAATAAAGTGTTAAAAGATTCTTACGGCAAGCGAGATATTTCTTTAGCCGAGTGGGATACACAGTTGGCGGAGACGGGTTCCTTTATTATAAAAAAACGACTCGACAGTTTGCGTAAAATTAATCTTTTGCTGGATTTGATGAATCGCAAACTCACAGGGGGTAAAGAAAACTTAAAGCTTACCTATGAGCAACATCAAATTTCAAATGGATTTTTAACCGAACCGCAAGCGTTTTATGAGCAATTGCAGGCTAATTTACCGGTGGATCGGCATCGTATGAGTACCTCTTTTGGTCCTCATCGTGATGATTTAGGCTTCTTTTCCGGTCCTATGGATTTGAAACGATTTGGCTCGCAAGGTCAGCAACGAACGGCTATTTTATCGCTTAAATTAAGCGAATTGGAATATATCAAATCGGAAGTGGGCGAGTATCCTATATTGTTATTGGATGATGTGCTCAGTGAATTGGACAAGGAGCGACGGCAAAATCTGTTGAATTTTATCCATAAAAAAATCCAAACATTTATAACTACGACCGATTTGGAAGATGTGAAACAATTGAGTGATGTGGAACTCATTAATTGTGAAAGGCGGTGATCATGATGAGCGAAACGTTTGAGTCGAAAAACGGCATACAACCGGCAGTCTCCGAGGTTAAGACGGAAGATGCTGCCGGGGATGATACAACAGTCCGCTATATTGAAGGGCTGTTAGCCTCCAATCGGCCGGCCGGACCCATCGGCTATAAGCCGGATGCCTATGTGCGGCAATATGATACGCATTTGAACAGTAAATATAAATCCTTCAACGTATTCAAACAATTCGCCGTCATGCGCCTGTATCATCATTGGCCTAAAGTTGTGGGGACAGTGCTGGGCAAACAGACTAAAGTGCTTGAAATTAAGCCGCCTATTATTAAAGTGGCGGCCATGACATCACCCTGTTTGCAGCAACTTCAGATGATGAAACGTCAATTATTGAAGAAGATTAATGATTTTTACGGATCGGAGCTTATTACGGAGTTACAATGCACCATGTATCGGCAAAGCTATTTGAAAGCGATTCAGCCGGTTGATGCAGTGTCGGTAACATCGTCTAATAGTCAAGGATTAACTAAGGGCGATGCATCGGCCTATATGGGCAAAGCAAAACACACTGATTCCTATGAGCGAGTGCTCATTAATTTTAAAGCGATTCCCATTCCCATTGATGTGATGGCTCAAATAGACTCATCGGTGGCGAATATAAAAAGCGAAGAATTGCGTCGGCAGTTGAAAGATGTGCAGATAAAACAGTATAAGAAGACGGTCTACCTAAAGGAACATGGTTATCATAATTGTGAATGCTGTGAAAACCTTATCGGTCCTGATGAAATTCTTTGCTCCTCCTGTACTATAAAAGCGCAGGAACATGAGGCTTTTTTATATCGTCAGCATATTAATTGCATTAAAGATAGATTGATGCAAGAACCTTTTGCCGTATATGATGAAATGCGTCAACATGTACCGCAGTGCACTATGACTGATTATCAGTTGGCTCATCGTGAATGCGTGTATTTTTTCAGAAATCGAGTCGTCAAGGAAGAATCCAACGAGAATTATGATATATATATGCTGTTAATGCTGATTACGCACAAAAAAGCAGAACAGCTAAAACCGGAATTTGTACGCAATTCGGTTTTAAAAATGCGGGCTCAATACAAGGAGGCTGTAAAGTCTCGTAAACCTCAAAGCAATTGAAATATAGAGAAAGTGATGGTAAGATGTATGTTCGTTCATTTATCGGATACGTATAGCGTGTCTATTGAAGATATCGTGGCGGTGGTACAGGATATTCCGCTATTAAAAGGGCGGCGCCGTCGCAATAAGCAATGGCAGAACAAGGATGTAATCCAAGTTTTTCCGGATGAACCGATTGAATGCTACTTGGTTACAGTAGATGCGGTTTATGGCTTAAGTATGTCTATTACCGGCGTAGGCCGCCGTTTACAGCGTGCCGCTACCGGTATTCCGGTAAGCTTATACACAAAACGATAAAAATAGAGTATAATTAAGGATAATTGTTTTATAAAGCTAAATCCCCATAGATATGGTTTATTACTGAAATTAGGGAGGATATGGAATGGCAGAACAGAATTATAGTGCCGATAATATACAGGTCTTAGAAGGCCTGGAAGCGGTACGACGCCGCCCGGGGATGTACATAGGGAGTACATCATCTAAAGGGTTGCACCATTTAGTATATGAAGTTGTTGATAATAGTGTGGACGAAGCCTTAGCCGGCTATTGTACGCATATTGAAGTCAGCATTAATGAAGATAACAGCGTTACCGTTACCGATGACGGCCGCGGCATTCCGACAGGTATGCATGAAACAGGCGTTCCGGCGGTTGAATTGGTTTTAACCAAATTGCATGCCGGCGGTAAATTCGGCGGCGGCGGTTACAAAGTATCCGGCGGTCTCCATGGCGTAGGTATTTCTGTAGTTAATGCTTTGAGTGAATGGACGATTGTTAAAGTTCGTCAGGACGGCAAGGAACAGGAAATTACCTTTGCACGCGGTCATTTGCAAACACCGTTAAAAGTAATCGGTGAAGCTAAAGACACCGGTACAACTGTTACGTTTAAACCGGATGCGGAAATTTTTGAAACTACCGTATTTGATTTCGGCGTATTGCGTACTCGTTTACAGGAATTGGCTTTCTTGAATAAAGGCCTCCGTATTACCCTTACGGATAAACGTCCGGAAGAAAATTTAGTAGAAAGCTTCATGTATGAAGGCGGTATTACATCCTTTGTTGAATTTTTAAACGAAGGGAAAAACTTGGTTAACCCTACTGTTATCGATGTGGAAAATACTCGTGACGATGTAGTGGTAGATGTAGCTTTCCAATACAATGACAGCTATAGCGAAACTTTATTTTCTTTTGTAAATAATATTAACACTATTGACGGTGGTACTCATTTAAGCGGTTTCCGCAGCGCCTTGACGCGTACTTTAAATGATTACGGTCGTAAATCCGGTCTCATTAAGGATAATGAAAGTAATTTATCCGGTGAAGACGTGCGCGAAGGTTTGGCTGCCGTTATCAGTGTAAAAGTTTTAGATCCTCAGTTTGAAGGTCAGACGAAAGCAAAACTGGGTAACAGTGAAGTTAAAGGCATTACCGATACGGTTGTATCGGAAGGTCTTAAAACGTTCCTTGAAGAACATCCGGCAGAAGCTAAACGTATTATTGAAAAAGCAACCAGCGCTACCCGTGCTCGTGAAGCGGCTCGTAAAGCGCGTGAATTGACCCGTCGTAAAAATGCCCTTGAAGTAAATTCTTTACCGGGCAAATTAGCAGATTGTTCTGAAAAAGATCCGCTTATGACTGAAATTTATCTCGTCGAAGGTGATTCTGCGGGCGGTAGTGCCAAACAGGGCCGTGACCGTCGCTATCAAGCAATTTTACCGTTGCGCGGTAAGATTTTGAACGTAGAAAAAGCGCGTTTAGATAAAATTTTAGCTAATAATGAAATTCGTTCCATGATTACGGCCTTCGGGACCGGTATTGGAGAGGATTTTGATCTCGATAAGAGTCGTTATCACAAAATTATTATCATGACCGATGCGGACGTTGATGGCGCCCACATTCGTACGCTTTTATTAACCTTCTTCTATCGTTATATGAAACCGCTCATTGAAGAAGGACGCGTATATATTGCACAGCCGCCATTGTATCAAATCAAAAAAGGCAAAGGTCATTGGTATGTATACAGTGATGCTGAAATGGCCGCTAAGTTGGATGAAATCGGCCGTGACAATATTACAATTCAGCGTTACAAAGGTTTAGGTGAAATGAATCCGGAACAACTTTGGGAAACAACCATGAATCCGGAAAATCGTACTATTTTGCAGGTAAGTTTGGAAGATTCCATTGAGGCCGATAAGATTTTTAGTGTACTCATGGGGGATAAAGTAGAACCGCGTCGCAAATTTATTGAAGATAATGCTAAATTAGTTCGTAATTTAGACTTGTAGGGTGGGAGGATAGTGTATGAGTGATGCAGCGAATACTAAATTAAAAAGAAGTCTGAAATCGCGCCACATGAATATGATTGCCTTGGGCGGCTCCATTGGTACGGGCCTCTTCGTAGCAGGCGGTGAAGTAGTTAGCACCGCCGGCCCGGGCGGCGCTTTGGTAGCCTATGGTTTTATCGGTATTATGGTATATTTCTTGATGACCAGTTTAGGTGAAATGGCTACCTATTTACCGGTACCGGGGTCGTTCGGTACCTATGCATCTCGGTATGTAGATCCGGCTTTTGGTTTTGCTTTAGGCTGGAATTACTGGTTTAACTGGGCTATTACGTTGGCAGCGGAACTTGTTGCCGGTGCTTTAATTATGAAATACTGGTTCCCGGAGATTCCGGCCATCGTGTGGTCGGCCTTGTTCTTGGCAGCTTTATTCTTGATGAACTATTTATCGACCCGTTCCTTCGGCGAAAGTGAATATTTCTTCTCCAGTATGAAGGTTATTACTGTTTTCGTATTCTTATTTGTAGGTACCATGCTTATTTTGGGCATTGGTGGTACATCGCCGGGCTTTGAAAACTGGACACGCGGTGAAGCGCCGTTTGTAGGTGGTTTTGCATCTATTATGGCCATCTTCATGGTAGCGGGTTTCTCCTTCCAAGGTACGGAATTAATCGGCGTAGCTGCCGGTGAATCGGAAGAGCCGGAAAAAAATATTCCTAAAGCGATTCACTCCATTTTCTGGCGTATTTTATTATTCTATATCGGTGCTTTCGTAGTCATCGGTTTCTTGATTCCTTACGATGATCCGAATTTATTGAATTCCAGTGTTGAAAATGTCGCTATCAGCCCATTTACCTTGGTACTCGATCGTTTCGGTTTTGCCTTTGCGGCCAGCTTCATCAATGCTATTATTTTAACAGCCGTATTGTCTGCCGGTAACTCCGGTCTTTATGCATCTACCCGTATGCTATATGCCATGGCTAAAGAAGGGGATGCACCAAAGGTATTTACAAAGTTAAATTCTCGTGGTGTGCCGGTACCGGCTTTATTGGCTACGGCTGCTTTCGGTGTATTTGCGTTCTTAACTTCCTTAATCGGTGAAGGTACGGCGTACAACTGGTTAATTAATATCAGTGGTATGAGTGGTTTTATTGCATGGCTCGGGATTGCCATTGCTCATTATCGTTTCCGTCGTGCATTCCATGCACAGGGCAAAAGTTTGGATGCCATACCGTTTAAAGCCTTGTTTTATCCATTTGGTCCTATTTTTGCTACCGTTTTATGTCTTATCATCATTGCCGGTCAGAACTATACAGCGTTTACCGGTGAAACGATTGACTGGTACGGTGCCAGCGTAGCCTATATCGGTATTCCGGTATTCTTGTTGGTATATGCGGCGTATAAGAGTAAATATAAAACTCATGTTATTCCGTTAAAAGAAGTTAATTTGGATCGGGATTACGAAAAATAATCCGGTAAGTTCCTATTTTCTAAAAAATTTTTAAAACCGGCGATTTGGTCATAAATACTGATATTAGAGCGGTTTCTAAGGGATATATGCATCATTCGTTGAACGGAAATTTTAAATTAAATAGAAAAATTTAAATTTAATGCTTGACTTGAAGTCGACTTCAAGTTCTATAATGAGTTCTGTAATCACCGCTGATGACTACGAAATGTGAGTCACAGTGAAGATTACAGAACTTTTTTTGTTTGAAACAAATCGTTAGTAAGTTGTATTCATAATAGTTTTGCAAATCCTAAGTTGGATGACAATGTATGATATACGGATTATATATATGGTGTTTAGAAAGGAAGATAGTATGAACTTATTAAATAAAGTAAACAGTCCTAAAGATATTAAAGGTATGAGTATTGAAGAATTAAAAATATTGGCTCAGGAAATTCGCGAAGTATTAATTAATCGCGTAACCGAGACCGGTGGCCATATGGCTCCGAACCTTGGTTTTGTGGAAGCAACCTTGGCCCTTCATTACGTGTTTGATTCCCCAAAAGATAAATTTGTATTTGACGTATCCCATCAATCCTACATTCATAAAATGTTGACCGGTCGTAAAGAAGGTTTTACCGACCCGGCGTCTTACAGCAAATATTCCGGTTATACCAATCCGAATGAAAGTGAACATGACTTCTTTACCGTAGGTCATACTTCAACGTCTGTAAGTCTTGCGTCCGGTATGGCTAAAGCGCGTGACCTTAAAGGGGAAGACGGCAATGTAATCGCCATCATCGGTGATGGTTCCATGTCCGGCGGCGAAGCCTTGGAAGGTCTTAATGTAAGTGCTACATTGGGCAGCAACTTTATCGTATTGTTCAATGATAACGATATGTCCATCGCTCCGAACGAAGGCGGTTTTTACGCTCACTTCAAAGCTTTGCGTGACAGCAAAGGCAAAGCTGAAAACAACTTCTTCAAAACTATGGGTTTTGACTATGTATTCGTAGAAGACGGTCATGATTTGGAATCCTTGATTGAAACCTTCAAAGCGGTTAAAGATATCGATCATCCAATCGTAATTCACATGGTAACCGTTAAAGGTAAAGGTTTACCGGAAGCAGAAGCGGATAAAGAATCGTATCACTACATTATGGGCAAACATTTTGATGTGGATGCATACATGAAAGAAGAACACTTCGATGACATCATTGCGACCCATTTGCTTGAAAAAATGAAACAAGATCCTACCGTAGTCGGTTTAACGGCCGGTGTACCGGGCATTCCCGGTTTTAATCCACAGCGTCGTGCCGAAGCGGGTAAACAATTCATTGATGTAGGCATTGCGGAAGAACATATGGTGGCTATGGCGGCCGGCATTGCTAAAAACGGCGGTAAACCGGTAATCCTTGATGCGGCTACCTTCTTACAACGTACCTATGACCAATTGACTCAGGATATGGCGTTGAATAACAATGCCGTTACTATTTTATCCTTCCCATTGGGTGGTGGTATTTCGCCAATGGATGCAACGCACTCCAGCGCTTTCGACTTGGCGATGATGAGCACCATTCCAAACCTTCGTGTATTATCACCGGCCACAAAAGAAGAATTATTGGCTATGCTTGACTGGTCTTTGGAACAGACTGATTTCCCTGTAATGATTCGCGTACCGGGCGGTAAAGTTCAGACTTATGAAGCAGGCAGCGCATTTAACGGTGATTTGAGTAATCAGGTAACGGTTAAAGGTAATACGGTAGCTCTCTTGGGCTTAGGCGCATTCTATGACCTTGCTTTACGAACTAAAGATGTGTTAAAAGCCGAATTAGGCATTGATGCTACAGTTGTAAATCCTCGTTTATCCTCTGAAGTAGATGCTGACACTTTGGAAAGCTTAAAAGCAGACCACAGCCTCGTAGTTACTTTGGAAGACGGCGTATTGGATGGCGGTTTCGGTGAAAAAGTATCCCGTTTCTACGGTTTAGCTGATATGAAAGTATTGAACATCGGTATGAAAAAAGAAGTAAACGACCGTGTTCCTATGGATGAATTGGTAGCTCGTTACCACTTGTCCCCTGAATTAATCGTTAAGGACGTAAAAGCGATTTTAAATAAATAATTCAGGTTAATTTAGAGTTAATGGCAGTATTATTAATTAAAACTGTAAGATTAGTTTTCCGGTTCCCGTTTTATTAAAGTTAAAACGTTTATCTGATAGATGCTTGGCATTTTAGGCATAAATGCCAAGCAAAATAGGCTTAGCCCTTCGATATATTCTATGAAAACACCCTGTCGCAATACGCAGCGACAGGGTGTTTTTACATTATGTCGTAAGTATTAGTCGTAAGTATTATAAGACTAATTGCTTTAACTTAGGTAATATACCGACAGTTGATCTTTTACAAATAGAGGCAGTAAGACTCAATATAGCGAAAATATTCAATTTTTGATATACTATACGGTAAGTACAGGCTAAAGTAGCCTGACAGAATATAAGTATCCACTGTAAGTAAGAGGAGAGTGATTCATTAGTGGATGGTGACGTGGGTCTGGAGATACTCATAATTTTCTTGCTCATTATAGCAAATGGTATTTTCTCCATGACAGAATTAGCCATAGTCAATGCCCGTAAGGGTTTATTGGAAGATAGTGCCGAAAAAGGCAGTACGGGGGCACAGCGGGCGATTCAATTATCGGAAGACCCGAATCAGATGTTTTCTACCATTCAAATCGGGATTACCTTAATCGGTATCGTAACCGGTTTGTATTCCGGCGCTGCATTATCGACGCCGATGGCAGAAGCTATTAAAGAACATATACCTGTTTTGGCACCCTATGCCGATTCGGTAAGCCCTATTGTTATCGTATCGTTGACGACCTATTTATCCCTCGTTGTGGGTGAATTGGTACCTAAGCGTATCGCTTTGAACGCACCGGAGAGAATTGCCATTATTATGGCCGTACCGATGCATTCGTTTTCGGTTATAGCAAAGCCGTTGGTAGTTTTGCTCAGTTCATCCACCAGCTTTTTATTAAAACTCTTGGGTGTCAAAGAGAAGGAAGAAGCGCCGGTTACAGAACTTGAAATCAACAAAATGTTGACCCAAGGCGTTGAGTTGGGGGCTTTTGAAAAAGAAGAACCGATTCTTGTAGATAATGTCTTCCGCTTGGCCGATTTAAATGCCGGTGATGTAATGACACCGCGTACACAGCTTAAGTGGCTTGATTTGAATAGTCCGGAGGAAGAAATCAAAGAACGTCTTTGCAACTCTACACATTATCGTTTGCCCGTAGGGCGCGATTCCTTGGATGAATTGGAAGGTCTCGTTATTGTGGCTGATGTGTTCGCTGAACATATGAAAGCAGGCGGGCAAAAGACGTTAAAACAATTGGTGGCAGAATGTACCAAGCAGCCGGTTATGGTACCGGAATCAATCAGTCTTATGAAGCTTCTTGAAGTATTCCGTTCGGAAGGTATTCATGAAACAGTAGTACTCGACGAATACGGCGGTTTTAGTGGGCTTGTAACACTTCATGACATCATGGAAAAATTGGTTGGTTTGATGCCGGCCAGCGAAGATGAGCTGAAAGAAGAAGAAAATCGTATCATTCAGCGCACGGAAACAACTTGGCTTGTTGATGGCCTACTCAGCATTGATGAATTTAAAGAATATTTCGGTATTAACAAAGAATTACCGGGTGAAGAAAAAGATTTATATAAAACGGTGGGCGGCTTTTTGACATATTTATTCGGTCGCATTCCTAAAGAGCTGGACCGCTACGTGTGGGAAACATATACCTTTGAAATTGTCGATATGGATAATGTTCGTATCGATAAAATCATGGTGGTTCACGAGCCGATTGAGGAAACAGTAGCTGCCGACGAATAAGAACTATCCTCATAGTGTAGGCTAAGACCAAAGCTATGAGGATTTTTTTAGTTAAAAGACGGTTATTATGAGATGTGTTAAACATCTGAATAAAACTACAAAAATACGGAGTTGTAAATACCAATGGAAAATACGTACAAAGAATTAGTGACTACGGCTTCACTGTTTGCTGTATATGTGCAGGAAGTTCGTAAACGTCTCCTAAAAGAGGCTATTGAAACGTATATTGATACAGTACCTTGTGAATCGGCAAATAAGCTGATGAATAAAAAATTTAATCATTCGGAGATGCAGATCTTAAGCTATTTGGAAGCTAAACCGGATAAAACGGGTACCTATCAGGAAATTTTGAAGGCCATGCCATTTTCACAGGGGCTGTTATCACGGTATGTGAAACGTTTGGCGGCCAATAATTTGCTCATTCGTTTTCACAACAAAGAAGATTTAAAAGCTGTATTATTGCGTAATACGGAACTGGGAACGGCGGTGGCGTTGGTGCATAATGATTTGCATAAGCGTGAAGAAGCCTATTTTAAATCGGTTCTCAGTAATGTGCCGGCTGAAAAAATTAAGGACACCTTGGAAACGCTTAAACTTTTAATGAATGGACCGATTGCTATATCTGATGAAGAATTGAATACGTTAACCGGTATGAAGCCAAAATCGGCTTATTGATAGTCATTTATATTGAAATAAAATCTTATTGGCACTACCGTAACACCAATCAAAGTCGACTAGTATAAGGTACACAGTATATTGAAAATAATTGACAGTAATGGGAATAACTCTTACAATTAACATATATATTACCGGTAATAAATAAGGAGGAGATTCATATGAGCGGGCTGAGAAGTTGGCGCCGATACACGATAATTACAGCATTATTGACAGGTTTGTTACTCTTGGTGAGTGGATGTGGCTCATCGGACGAAACGAGTGATAAAGCACCGTTGGTTAAAACGCAGGTTGTCGGGCAAGGGAGCGGAGCCGGTGAAAACAGTTTGGCCGGCACCATTAAAAACCGCAATGAAACGGCATTATCCTTCCAAATCGGCGGACGTGTCATTCAAAAGAATTTTAATATCGGTGATCGCGTCGGAGCCGGTCAAGTACTGGCAGTATTAGACCAAGGCGATACAAGCAGTCAATTACAAAATGCGGAAGGCGCATTGGCGGCGGCTCAGTCACAGTATGATTTGGCAGCTACCAACGTACAGCGCTATCGTCAACTCTATGCGGAAGAAGCAATCAGTCAATTGCAATTGGACCAGATGGAAAACTCCTATAAAGTAGCGGCCGCTCAATTGGCACAGGCGCAGGCTAATGTGCAAACCAGTGCTAATCAGCAAAACTACACGCAATTAACAGCACCGGCTGACGGTATTATTACGGCTGCCTCAATCGAAGTGGGTCAGGTCGTAGCCGCCGGTCAGACCGTAGGTACTATTGCGGTCGGCAATGAACCGGAAGCGGTTATTGCCTTACCGGAACAAATGATGGCATCCGTAGCCGTCGGCTCACCGGCCAGTGTAACCTATTGGGCTTTACCAAATGTGACAACGGCCGGTGTAGTACGTGAAATTTCTCCGGTGCCGGATGCGACGGCGCGTACCTATACGGTTAAAATTTCCTTACCAAATCCGCCGGCTCAATTACAGCTTGGCATGACAGCTAATGTAGTATTCAATCAATTAAATAGCAACGGTTTGATGATTCCGTTGACAGCGTTGGTAGGGACTCGTCAACCGACACCAAACAGTCAGGGACAAGTCTATGTAGTCACCGATAATACGGTGCATTTACGAAATGTTACTTTAGGTAGTTTAGGCAATAATCAAGTCATGGTAGTATCCGGTTTGAAGGCCGGTGACCGCATTGTAACGGCCGGTACGGATAAATTGGAAGAAGGGGCTAAGGTACGCATATGAAGCAGTTTAACTTAGCTGATTGGGCCCTCAGACACAAGTCCATCATATACTTCTTTATGGCCATGCTCTTTGCCATCGGTAGTTTTTCCTTTATGAAAATCGGTCGCATGGAGGATCCGAACTTTACGATTCGAACCATGGTTGTAGCCGCTACCTGGCCGGGCGCATCGCCACAACAGATGTCGGAACAGGTTACGGATAAGCTGGAAGAAAAAATCCGCGACTTACCGGGCCTTGATTATACAAAGAGTTTTACGGACGGCGGTAAAACGGTTATTTATATTAACCTCAAAGAATCGGTCAAAAGTGACGACGTACGGGCCGCTTGGACGGAAGTACGTCACATGATTGATGATGAATGGTCAAGTCTGCCAGACGGCGTGCAGGGACCTGTTATTAACGACCGTTTTGACGACGTGTACGGTACGATTTACGCACTTACGGGCGATGACTATTCCTATGAAGAAAAAAGAGCTTATGCGGAAGATATTAAACGTGTTTTGCTCAGTGTGCCGAATGTAAAACGGATAGATTTAAAAGGTGTGCAAGAGCAGACGCTTTATGTGGAAATGAATAAGGATAAATTGTCGGCCTATCAAATAAGCGCCCAGACAATTTTAAATGCCTTAAAACAACAAAGCTCCATGGCACCGGCTGGCATGATTGATACAGACACGAATAATGTCTATTTACGGGTGAACGGGCTGTTTGACAGCGTTGATTCCGTTCGTGAAATGCCACTCCAAGTGAATGGTCAGACTTTGCGTTTAGGGGATATTGCCACGGTTCGTATGGATTACGAATCACCCCAAAGTCCGCTGTTCTACTATAATGGTAAACCGGCCATAGGCATTGCTGTTTCCATGGATCCGGGAGCCAATAATATTGAATTCGGTAAGGCATTGGATGCTAAAATGGCGTCCTATAAGGATGCCTTACCGGCTGGACTCGATGTCAGTCAGGTATCCAACCAGCCGAAAGTGGTGGATGATTCCATCAGTGAATTTACCCGTTCTCTATTTGAAGCCATTGTTATCGTATTAATCGTCAGCTTTATATCCCTCGGTGTACGTAGTGGGATTGTGGTAGCTCTTACGATTCCGGTCGTTGTGGCCAGTACCTTTGTGGGCATGTACGCTGACGGGCTTGAGTTACATAAAGTAAGCCTCGGTGCCTTAATCATCTCCTTAGGTCTATTGGTAGATGATGCGATTATCGTCGTAGAAATGATGACCCTCAAAATGGAAGAAGGGCTCAATACGCATGATGCGGCTACCTTTGCCTATAAATCGACAGCCTTTCCGATGCTGAGCGGTACTTTAATTACCTGCTGCGGCTTCTTGCCAATCTTTTTATCGGAAGGATCGGTTGCCGAATTTACCCATGCTTTATTTATTGTTGTGGCCATGGCACTTTTATTATCATGGTTTGCTTCGGTGTTGGTAAGTCCAGTATTGGGCAGTAAGTTAATCCGTATCAAACCGGGTCATGAGGAAACAAGAGCTATGCGGATACAAAAAGCCTTTTTGGCTCGCTTCGAAAAATTTCTTCACTGGGCCCTGGGCCATCGTCGTACAGTTCTCATAACAACGTTGGTTTTATTCTTGATTTCATTAGTCAGTGTGCCGCTCATTAAAGTGGAATTTTTCCCGGCTTCTACCAGACCGGAAATCATGGTAGCCATTCAGTTTCCGCAAAGTTCGTCCTTACAGTATACAAAAGAACAGGCGGAGCAATTGGATAATATCCTCAGCGGCGATAAACGAATTGAGCATTATTCCTCTTATATCGGTGAAGGAGCGCCGCGCTTCGTACTTACCTTGGAACCGGAAGTACAGCGTAACAACTACATGCAGTATGTGATTGTAGCTAACTCTTTGGACGATAGAAACAGTTTGTACAATGAATTAAATGAAAAGTTGAAGGACGAATTCCCGTCGGCTTTAATTAATATGGACTTTATTCAAACCGGTCCGCCTTCAAAATATCCGATTATGTTCCGTGTATCGGGACCTGATATGGCTAAAGTTAAAGACATCGCCACCGATGTGAAGGCTGTTTTCAAAGAATATCCTGAAATCACCGATATTGCCGAAGATTGGCCGGATAATACACCGAATATTGAAGTTCATATCGACCCGTCTAAAGCGCGTTTGATGGGCGTTGACAGTTATACGGTAGCAACGGATTTACAAAGTAAAATATCCGGTATTACGGTGGGGCAATATTATGTAGGCAATCAGACGATACCGATGAAATTTAAACTCAGCGGTAACGAAGATCATAATATGAGTGTTTTGCAAAATATTCCAATTCAGACCGGTTCCGGCGCCTATGTACCTTTAAGCCAGATAGCAACCATCTCCTTAGGAAATGAAGACGGTATCATCTGGCACCGTAACATGGCGCCGACCATTACGGTCCATGGCAATGTACCGCCGAATGTAATGGCCGATTCCTTAGCTAATGAAATTAATGAAAAACTGGATACTATGAGAGCGGACTTACCGGCCGGCTACACCATTGAAGTAGATGGATCTGCGGAACAAAGTAACATTGCTCTTAATAACTTAAAAGGGCCGATGCCGATTATGATTTGTCTCATTATGGTGATTCTCATGTTCCAGCTCAAGAAAATCTCCCTCATGATTATGGCCATGTTAACGGCACCACTTGGACTCATCGGGGTTGTTTTGACTATGCTCTTAACCAATACGCCGATGGGCTTTATGGTAGTCTTGGGGGTTATCTCATTAAGCGGTATGATTATCCGAAACTCTATCATTTTAATTGACCAGATTGAGTTACATCGCAAAGAAGGACAAACGACTTATGAAGCCATTGTAAGCTCCACTATCTTGCGTTTCCGGCCGATTATGCTCACCGCCTTAGCCGCGATTTTAGGCATGGTACCGCTCATGCGCAGTGCTTTTTGGTCACCGATGGCCATAGCCTTCAGCGGTGGGCTCTTTGTGGCTACAATTTTAACTTTAATTGTGCTGCCCGTTATGTATGCCGTTTATTTTAAAGCGGAAGAAAAATAAAGGGAATTATCAAAATTAGTGAAAATTTATTGGTAATATTGTAATTAATACGATAAAATTTAATCAAAGCATATTGCGTAGATGATGTAATGTATGATTAAATAAGTAAGTAGACATTGCCAATAACAGTGAAAAGGAGCTAATACGATGAGTAACGTAGCATATTATGCCATTCATTATGGGGTGGATGAAAAGGGATATATTGCCTTTAATAAAGACAATAAGGAAATGACAGTAGTATTGCCTGATGAAACTTGGCAAAAAAAGGTTTGGGATTATTTGCATACACCGCAAACTATTGAAAAAGCGTTAAGCCTCGACGTGTATGAAACAGTTACGTTAGATCCTTCTGAATCTTTGGAAAATTTAAAATTAGCGTTAACCGTTATGTGGGAACGCACTGACGTTCAAGTTGATTGGAGCCGCCCGGTTGAAATCGACGGCGAATTTAAGTTTCCGGAATAAGTAATGGATGATCTGTATTGTTAGTAAAAATTGGCAGAACATGTTATTTTTGAGCGAACAAATTAAAAGTTATACACCGGTTATAAACTAAAAATAGTACATACTGACGAACATATCCACAGATTATACACATAAATCTGTGGATATGTTGTGTATAGCTTGTGTGTAAGTCTAAAAATTTGGTGCATAAGTGAACGAAAAAGTGCATAACTCTGTGTATAAACTGGGGATAACTCGTGTATAAGTGCTTAAGAATATAGGTATATTGCGAGATGTGAACATTCCGTTTATAATATAGTTTGTAAAGTGTTTTAATTTAATACATACATGCGTCTATAGCTCAGTAGGATAGAGCAGCAGTTTCCTAAACTGCGTGTCGGTGGTTCGATTCCGCCTAGGCGCACCAAATAAGAACAGCCATGAAGATAGGTCTTCGTGGTTGTTTTTGTATTATCTTAGTAAATTGACGGTACTTTGTATGCGTGCTACAATTTTTGTAATAAATAGTTTAGGTATATGTATATGTAGAGGGAAGTATGTTTGAAAATATAACATTAGAATATATAACAGAAACTAAAGAAAATGGCTATTTTGAACGTAAAAGTTCGGCCATTAAACCAGATCATTTAGTAAAGCAAATTATAGCATTTGCTAATGCAAATGGGGGAGTTATTGTTGTAGGAGTAGAGGATAAAGGAGAAATAACAGGCTTCGCACGATCAAAATATACTGTTGATGAATATATTAATGCTATAAGACAAAACTGTATTCCGGTTCCAAAGTTTGAATATAAAACAATAGTTATTAATGAAGAAACAAAGGACTTTATTTTACTCATTGGCGTTGAAAGTGAATCGGGGAGTATTATTAGCGATAGGAGTGATAAAGTATATTTACGTGTGAAAGATTCTTCTCGAGAATTGAGCCATAGGGAAATAACGAGTTTGGAGTATGATCGTGGCTTTCGTCTATATGAAGATAAAGTAATAGAAGAAGCAACTATCGATGATTTAGATTTGTTAATTATAGAAAACTATAAAGAGCGAATGAATGTCTTGCATAAGGATAACATTGAGGTATTAACTGCAAGAGGATTATATAAAAATAACAAATTAACTAATGCAGCTATTCTTTTATTTGGGAAAAATCCAACACAGTTTCTACCAAATGCTCGTATAAAATTTATTCGGTATGATGGTAGTCAATCAAAAACCGGCTCAAGATTAAATATAGTTAAGGAGCAATCGTTTGATAGTGCTATACCAAAGTTAATACCAGAGA
This sequence comes from Veillonella ratti, assembly GCF_003992115.1. Taxonomy (GTDB): domain Bacteria; phylum Bacillota; class Negativicutes; order Veillonellales; family Veillonellaceae; genus Veillonella_A; species Veillonella_A ratti. The sequence continues at coordinate 145 of NZ_RQUX01000017.1, read as the reverse complement.
TAACTGATTTTATAAAAACACAATTAAGAGAATTCCAAAAATTAGGTGATAATGGACAATTTCAAATTATACCTGAATATCCAGAGTTTGCTTGGTTTGAAGGCATTGTAAATGCTGTTACTCATAGAGATTATGGATTTACAGG
>NZ_RQUX01000016.1 GCF_003992115.1 Veillonella ratti | reverse complement strand
GTTAAATATATTTATCAACTAAATAAACACTTCATTTTACTTTTAATAAATTTATAAATCAAAAAAGCAGTTATAAAGTAAAAATTTTATAACTGCTTTAGCATATACCTATTAAATTTTATCTATAAAAATATTAGAGTTCTTTAACAAATTCTCGGCACTTGGTCCTCACCCAACTGATCTAGCAAGCGAACACCGCCGAGCGCTGTTTTAAGCCCCACCTTACCGGCATTGGCACTTAGCACCTCACCGATACAAGCGGCTTCACGGCCATATTCGTTAGCATGCAAGATTTCAAGCACTGTATCGGCCACATCGGCTTCGACGACGAATACGGCTTTCCCTTCGTTCGCTAAATAGAGTGGATCATAGCCTAAAATACTGCACACGGACTGTACTTCATCATGAATCGGTAAGGCATGTTCATCTACACGGATACCCACATTCGCCTGACCGGCAATTTCATAGAGCGTTGTAGCTAAACCACCACGGGTCGGATCACGCATAACAGCCACTTTATTCCCCACTGCATCAAGTACTGCCATAACCATATGATTCAGTGGCGCACAGTCGGTTTTAATTGTTGGTGGTAATGCCAGTTCATAGCGACTACCCATAACGGCAATGGCATGGTCACCAAGCGAGCCGGATACAATAATCTTCATGCCCGGCTGCACACGGGTGGGGTCGATATTAATTCCATCCGGAATCATCCCCACACCGGCTGTGTTGATATATAACCCGTCCACGGCCCCTTTTTCAACGACCTTCGTATCGCCGGTCACAATGGAAACGCCTGCTTCTTTGGCCATATCGGCCATAGTTGCCAAAACGGAATCCAAGGTTTTCACCGACAACCCTTCTTCCAAGATAAGGCCGCAGCTCAGATATAACGGCTTAGCCCCGTTCATTGCCAAATCGTTAACCGTACCGCATACGGCTAATTTACCGATGTTGCCACCGGGGAAAAACTGCGGTGTTACCACGTAGGAATCGGTGGTAAACGCCATGCGTCCAGCAGGCACATCGAATTGAGCACCGTCATGTAATTTTGCCAATGCGTCATTTTTAAAATGAGGCATAATATATTTTTCCATCAGTTCATGGCTGAATCGGCCGCCATTGCCATGAACCAAGCGTATTGTTTCATCCATAAATTACTCCTTTGCCGGCAAACCGCATATCAGCAGGCTCGCAATAAAGGTATTCAAATAGAAGTATTCCACTAAAGATATTCCAATAAAAGCATCGCCCAAGGGCTCTGTCTTTATTCTTCCCAAGTCATACCGCCGCTGGCACGACCGTATTTATACCAAGCCGCACAGCTTCCTTCTACAGACACCATGCAGGCACCTACCGGATGGTCGGCCGTACATAACTTACCGAACAAACCGCATTCGTCGGGACGAATTAAGCCTTGTAAGACGCGACCGCATTGACAGCCTTTCGGCACACCGCCACTTTCAATAGGCCCGAGTGGAATCATGCGCTCCGCATCAAAGGCAGCATATTCACCTTTTAAGCGCAAACCGGACTGCGGAATCACGCCGATACCGCGCCAGGTATCATCAATCACTTCATAGAGTTCATCCATAAGCTTCACAGCCACCGGATTCCCTTTTTTAGCGACCACCGACTTATATTGATTGCCCACATAGTACTGACCGCTCTTGCGCTGTGCCAATAAATCGCGCACCGCCGCCAAGATTTCAAGGCCGTCAAAACCGGCAATACAGGATGGCATGTGGCATTCCGTCGGAATAAAGCTATATGGTTCTTCGCCGATAATAACACTCACGTGCCCCGGTAAAATAAAGCCGTCCAGATGGCCTTCTTTTTGATTAGCCAACGCCCACAGAGCGGGAGGTACCAATTTATGAGATACCAAGAAGAACACATTTTTAAGACCGGACATTGCCACCGCCTTAACGGCCGCCGCAATAACGGCAATAGTCGTTTCAAACCCAATGACCAAGAATACGATTTTTTTATCCGGATTAGCTTTTCCGAGTTCAATAATTTCCAAAGGACTGTAGATAATGTGGATATGGGCTCCGCCGCTCTTCGCTTCCCACAGATTACTGTGCGTGCCCGGAACTTTGAGCATATCCCCGAAAGTGGCCACAATCACATCATCCATGGCCGCGTAGGCCAGCGCTTTATCCATATATACCTGGTCGGTTACACATACGGGACAGCCCGGCCCGCTGACGAGCTCGATACCGTCCGGCAACAATTGGCGAATCCCTTCGCGGAAAATTGCCACCGTATGGGTACCGCACACTTCCATGAACCGAACTTGTTTGCCCAGCGTATGAAGTGCCTTTATTTCTTCCAACAGTTCATTAGCGACCTGCGTTTTTTCCTGCAAAGTAATTTTCTTCAAGTTCTTCCAACTCCTTAAAGGCTTCCATTGTTGCATTAGCCTCTTCTTCATCTACGATTTGGACGGCGCAACCGGCATGAACCAGTACGTAATCGCCAACCTTGGCTTCCGGCACCAACATGAGATTAACATCCCTGGTTACTCCCGTAAGCTCAATCGTGCCGATGAATTCATTTACTTTTATTAATTGAGCAGGTACTGCTAAACACATAGTGTTTCCTCCTAACTTTCAAACGGAGTTTTAATAACTTCTTTGATCAAAACTGCTTGTTGCCGACAAAATATATGACTCCATATATTCTACCGTTTTATTCACGGTTTTCAGATTAACCTTACAGGTCAGCCAACTTCTGGTGACCTAGCCATAATTGTCCCAAGGCTAAACCGCCGTCATTAGGCGGCACTTGACGCGGCAACAGCATAACTTGATCGTGATTTATACTCATCATTTCTTCGATAAGGCGTCTATTTTGAAAAACGCCGCCGCAAAGAATAACTTGCTTAATATTATATTGAGTGCACAAATGCTCCATCGTTTCCGTAATGCCATAAGCTAAGGTTCGATGGAACGACGCCGCCAAAACGCGTTTAGAAATGCCGTCACCCAAATGACCGATAATATCCTGAACCAACGGTTTAAAATCAAGGATTTTGCCGTCAAAAATAAATTCCTTAATTTTGCCACGCTCACCATAGGCTAATTGTTCAAGGCTCATGGCAATCTGACCGTCAAAGGTGTGCTCATTACCAAGGCCCAACAAGCAGCCCACCGCATCGAATAAACGACCCGCACTGCTGGCGTCAACCATAGGCATATTGTTTTTCATCATAAAATCCAACAATTCCCAATTATCCGGCAATTGATTGAACCACGGTTCAAGCCAAGCCGGTGTATCATCGCCAAATTTATCGCGTACATACCAAAGAGCCTGACGCCACGGTTCTTTAACAGCCGCTTCACCACCCGGTAACGGGGCCGTATGTATATGAGCTAAACGCTGCATGGAATGGCCTTGGCAGAGTAAAAACTCACCGCCCCATATAGTGCCGTCTAAGCCATAGCCGGTGCCATCGAAACAGATACCCAAAACGGGCTCCGAATCCAGCCCGTATTCAGCCATAACCGCCGCTACATGGGCATGGTGATGTTGCACCTGAATAAATGGAATATTGTGCTCTTCACTATAAGTTTTGCCATATTGGGAAGAGAAATACTGCGGATGATAATCGGCTACTACCGCTTCCGGTGTAAGGCCGAATAAATCTTTATACCGATCGATAGTCCAAACCAGACTGTCGTTCATGGCCATATTTGCCAAATCACCGATATGAGGGCCCATAAGGACTGCCTCGTTACGATTCATGGCAAACGCATTCTTTAAGTCGCCACCCATGGCAAGTACCGTCTTTTTACCTTCATTCGGTAACCGAACTTTAAAAGACGTAGGCACATAACCGCGGCTGCGACGGATTTGCAAGGTTTCACCCTTAACCACTTCCACCACCGAGTCATCAACGGATGCCACGATGCGACGATTGTGAACGAGGAAATAATCCGCCACATTTTTCAACTTAAGAACGGCTTCCTCATCCTTAAAAATCACCGGTTCGCCGCTGCGATTACCGCTGGTCATAACCCATACGGCACCGGCCGGCAGCCAAACTTCATGGACCGGCGCATAAGGAAGCATAATCCCCACATAGTGATTATTAGGCGCTACCGCCTGCCACGCCACTTTAGCATCGCTCCGTTGCGGTACTAATACTATAGGCCGCGCCGGCGATTGTAGGAGTGCTTCTTCTTCCGGCGTAATATGGGCAATTTCTTTCGCCATTGCCAACGAATCCACCATAACCGCTAAAGGTTTATGCGGCCGTTGTTTACGCTCTCGAAGAGTCATAACGGCCTTCTCATTCGTGGCGTCACACACCAAGTGATAACCGCCTACCCCTTTAAAGGCAATAATATGACCGGTCATGACGTAGTCACGGCCCAAAGTGAGCGGATCCAAATCCGGTGAAGTTGCTTCTAATTCACCGTTATTCACTTCATATAATGTATATTGCGGGCCACATACGGGGCATGCATTCGGTTCTGCATGATAACGGCGATTGTCTTCCGACTCATATTCGTTCTTACAAGCCGGACAAAGGGGAAACTCCTTCATTGATGTAAATTTACGGTCATACGGCACTGTCTCTACAATGGTGTAACGAGGTCCGCAATGGGTACAGTTAATAAAGCCGTAATGAAAACGGCGATTCATCGGATCGTGCAGTTCCCTTCGGCACGCCTCACACGGAGCCGTATCGGCGCCGATAAACGTAGCCGGTTGTTTCCCCGCCGGCGAAGGCGCAATGACAAATAGGCTGTCCTCCTTTAAAGGAATCTCATATGCCTTAACCGTATCAATGCGTGCTATAGGTCCCTTTCGCTCTTTTACGGCGTCAACAAATTTTGCCAACGCCTTTTCCGTACCCTGCACTTCTACATAAACACCGGCATCGTCATTATAAACAAAACCCGTTAATCCCAGCTCTCGTGCTACAACCGCAATCAGGGGCCGAAAACCGACCCCCTGTACTATCCCTGTAAATCGTATACCTTGTCGCTTCATAAATAGTTCCTTTATTATATACTATTTGCTTACTTGTTATACGGTATTTAGTTTTACATCCAATTATGCTGTTTGCGTTCCTGGAAGGCCGGATCCTCCTTCGGCACAATCCCTTGTTCACGCAATTCATCAAGCTCAGCCTGGATCATAATGGCGCATTCAATGCGTTTTTTCTGCAATTCACAACCTAAAGCATATGGTTCGTGAATAGTCCCTGTAAAAGTTTCATTATTGGCATGGCAACCGCCGGAGCAGAAGAATTTAGCCCAGCAAGCGGCACATGTCGGTTTTGTAAATACATGAGTATTGCGGAATTCACGAGGAATATCAAAGTTTTTAAGACCTTCGTACACATTCCCCAATACATAACCGTCACGACCGACAAACTGATGGCATGGGTAAATATCGCCGTTCGGTACGATGGCCATGTATTCATGACCGGCACCGCAACCGCGCAAGCGTTTAGCCATACATGGGCCACGATATAAGTCCATGCGGAAGTGGAAGAAGTTGAACTTCTCACCCCAACCTGCTTTTTGGCGTTCCAAATACAAATCGGCAAGCTTTTCGTATTCTTCCATCAAAGCCGGTAAATCTTCTTCACGAAGTACATAGTCCCCTTCTTTACCAACTACCGGTTCCATGGATAAATGTTCAAAACCGAGGTCGGACATGGCGATAACGTCTTTCGTGAAATCGAGATTATTATGCGTATAGGTACCGCGTGCATAGTATTCAAGACCATGACGCTGTTTAACCGCGTTAATCAAGTTTTTGGCAACGGTTTTATACGTATCCGTACCGCCGGCGCTCGGACGCATGTGATTATGCACTTCTTCACGACCGTCGATAGATAGTACCATGCTCAATTTATGTTCGTTGAGGTAATCAATTTTCTCCTGAGTCAACAACACACCGTTAGTAGTCATGGTCATTTTGAAAATCTTATTGTGCTCAGCACCTACTTTTTCAGCATACTCGATGGTCTGCTTAACGACTTCCCAGTTCATCAATGGTTCGCCGCCAAAGAAATCTATTTCCAAATGTTGACGAGGACCACTCATAGAGATTAAGAAATCAACGGCACGTTTGGCCACATCAAAACTCATGAGTTCACGTTTTACCCCGCCGTAATCGCCCTGGCTGGCAAAGCAGTAACGGCAAGCCAAGTTGCAGTCGTGAGCAATGTTAAGGCATAATGCTTTAACAATCGGTTTTTCAGCCGCCACCAATTTGAAATCTTCAGACATTGGTGCATAGAGCATTTCATCTTTAATCAAAGCGTCCAATTCGTCTAATAATTCATTGATTTCTTCCGGTGATTCAACCCCGTCAAAAGCCTGATGAACCGCATCACGATTCGTGCCGTCATAAATGTCGAGCACTTTATCGGTAAATTCGTCAATCACGTGAATAATACCGCTATTTACATCAAGACAGAAATACTTATCCTTCATCTTGAATTTGTGAATCATTGGTTTTAATTCTAACATGGTACCTCCATATATTTAATAGTTACTACTACCTTTATATTATACATCATTTATCTACTTTTAGCTTAAAAAAAAGGTTCTACCATATATGAAATAATGACATACAAGACCTTTCGAAAATTCTGATTTATTAATTTTGCATGCCTTGGGTTGTTTTAAATATAGCTTGAATTACTTTAAATTATAAAAATAAAATAAGACCCAATCACTATCACATAATGATTGGATCTTATTGGGTCATTGACGTATCAAAACAGATAAGAAATCTTATTTCTGTTTGCAAACCTGGTTGCCTACAGTGCAGCTTGTTTTGCAAGCGGACTGGCAAGAAGTCTGGCATTCGCCGCAGCCACCGGTTTTAGCAGTTTTCTGTAAAGATTCAGTGTTGATTGTACGAATTCGTTTTGCCATGGTGTTCAACCTCCTCAAAATACTACTATACGTTACTTTTATTTTAACATAGTAACGCGATAATCGGCAATAGTTCAGTCAATGCGAAATATCAATATCCCCTATGTGATTGAGAAATACGTTGATAATTCTCTTTTCTTTTCAGCCTCAAAAAGTACTATAAACCACCTAAAACAGCCTTTGACATTCTTATAAAATACGTATTATTAAGCACCTAACGCTGTTTTTAGTACCTTCAAATTATCTTCCATAATAGATAAATACGTAGCCCCTGCTTTCATTTGTTCTTCGGTTAAGCCTTCTACCGGATTTAACATATACACCTTAGCGCCCGTTTCTTTGGCAATAGCCTCGGCGAGTTTTGGATTAACTAATTCTTCACTGAAGATGGCCTTTACTTTATGCGCTTTGACAAAACTGATAATCGACGCCATCCGTTCCGGCGTAGGTTCCGCGTCCGGCGCTACCCCCATGATGCCCAATTGGGTAAAACCGTAGCGATTGGCCAAATAGCCGAAGGCCTCATGAGTTACGACCAGCTCTTTATTTGGAATCGTTGCTGCAAATGCTCGGTACTGTGCATCTAAAGCTGTCAATTTTTCTTTATACGCTTTGCCATTGGCTTCATAATAGTCTTTGTTGGCCGGATCGGCTTCACTAAAGGCCGCCACTACGGCGTCCACTTCTTTAGCTACATTCATCGGATTGAGCCAAATATGAGGGTCCACCGTACCATGATGATGGTCATGACCGTCATCGTCATGATGCGCTGCATCAGTATGATGATTGTGATCATGGTCAGCTTCCGTTTCATTATCAAGCTCTACGGTTTTAATCGGCATAACGTCAACCGACTTTGCCAACTCCACCGGTTTAGCCTCTTTTAAAATATCCGGAGCCAATAATTTTTCACTCGGTTCCAAACCGGCGCCGTTATAAATAAATACTTTCGCCTGTCCCACTGCCTTCAAATCTTTTACGGTTGGTTCCCAATCATGCGGTTCTGTTCCCGGCGGTACCAATAAAGTTACATTCACCTTGTCGCCCCCAACTTGCCTTGCTATATCATAGGCCGGATACACCGTCGCCACTACGGGTAAGCCCCCTTTGCCGACATCACCGGTGCTATCACCCAGACCACAGCCTCCCAGTATAGCGGCGCCCGCTACCAAAACGGTAGTCAACACAGCTGTAAGACGCCATTTGTGCCAATTCATTTGAATATTCATTTCATCGCCTCTCTTTCATCAATATCTATTCATATATCAATATATACATTCAAAAAGCCCCGACATGACGTCGAGGCTAATGGTTTAACATATTATTTATCTGTTTTAAGTTTAGCCCTGAGCGCCATGACTACCGGCGTACCTACTACCACAGCCGCCAATGCTTCAAGCGGTCCGTGGAATACGGCTACACCAATTACAATATTTGCCACATGGTCTACAGGAATCCCTTTGGCTGCTGCATATGGTTCTGCATAGATAAGGTAAATCAAGCCCATTACCATTACGGTATGCACGATAGTGCCTACGAATAAAGCAAGCATAACACGCCACACCGGTCTTTGAATCGGCAAATAACGATATACATAGTATGCAATAGGTCCGATTAACATACGTGGTAATATGGAAATAATCGGGTTTAAAAATACGAAAGACATGATGTTTGGTTGTACCATGTTTTGAACCAAACTGTAAGACCCGAAAATGAAACCGATAACCATACCGATTTTAGGACCTTCTAAAAGTGCGCCGATTAAAGTCGGAATATGCAAAATAGTCGCATAAATCGGTGGAATCGGAATAAATCCTAACCCGCTGACACCCAGTACTACGGTTAATGCGGACAACAAACCGATAACAGTCAATTGTCGCAAGCTGAATCGCTGACGCGGATACGGACTTTTCGTATCCATATTATCTTTTTCCATGTAAAAAATCCTCCGTTCTCATTCCTATTCGGATATAAGTCGAATACATATTTAATTCTAAAACCTCAATTTTTCAAAAAAAAGCAATTGCTGAAAATTGCACAAAATCTATTATACCATATAGCAGTACATAGTACGACAGATTACATAATGTGCCTTACAGGCTATTTCGCCTGTCTTTTCAAAATAAAATCTTCTAAAAGTAAACCTAAACCAACAGACATTCCAAGTACTATGAATTCAAGCAAGCCCGGGGTGATGTACACCAACCAATTGCCTTGGAATACCGGCATCAGGAAGTATAACAATTCCATAAAGAAGTCCGGCTTCCAACCATACATCAAGTGGCCGTTGATGGCGAGCCATACCAAGGCGGTTACCATAATACGAGCCAAGCGAAGGCCTTGTTTTTGCCCCATACGCGGATGCAAATAGATGGCAATAACACCCATGGTCCAAATAACAAAACCATAGAGCCAAAGTTGTAAAAAGGTAAATACTTGCGGACTGAGTTGGGCTGCCAATATTGGATCGGGCACATTTAAAAATAACACATCCCCTAATAACAGCATAGGTACCGGCAAGGAATAGACCGCCATATCCAAGGAATCATCGAACCAGCGATTAAACCGTGGTCGCTCCGCAAAAAGTGTCAAAATAACAGCCACAATAGTCATGGCCAATAGACAGACCGTAAATACCACAACCCAGCCAAGCATAATCATACCCATGCTGCCGGATGCAATGGCATAAGGAATAACACTGTCACCTAAGAAGAAAAAGGTTAAGCACCAAATCCAACTATATGCATATAAACTGTTACGCCACGGATAGGTCAAAAATTGTTGCAACTTATCTTGACGGCGCAACACCATAGGCGTCAAGAATGAAAGTACTAAGAAAGCCACCATGCCCAAGGACACACCTTGTAATGCCAATATAATCATAGTCACCGGCAATACGATAGCAAGATTTAAAACAAACATGCGCAATACATTTTTTATCATTTAGCGGCCCTCCCTCTTACGAGTGAATTAAGTATATAACCGGCCGTCAACGAAAGCGAAACCTGAATATACATAACAATTACAAAGGCTATATCACGACCAAAGCTTGGCAAGCCCCATAGGAATGAAAAATCGCCTACAAAAAAGGTCTGATACGTGGCCAGCTGAACGATGACCCAGCCCAATATATAGAAAATACGGCCCACTCGCTTTTCTTCCGGACCGAAACCACTTCGCTTCGAAGATAAATACGCCACCGGCACCAATAATGACAACACCAAATAACTGACAAGCGCCACCATGGCACTGGACCCGTTATGAATAGTGTAGGCACCTAAGGGTACTAATATGATGAAAAAACTCATATATAGCGTGCGTCCCAAAATATCCGCAAGGACTTTCATACTAAAAACCTCCTACATCCTTATCTTAACAGTATAATTTTACTATAGGACGCCTTAAAACTCAACCGCAAAAGGCGGTGCTCCGAAGAACACCGCCTTAAAACTGCTTATAAACACCTTAGTTTCGCTTACGCTACAACACGAGCCGTCGTTTCAATTACCGAATCATCATCTTCAGATTTAGCCGGTAACAATGGCGTCATACTGCGTAAACCAATACCTAACGTAAACAGATTATGCATCCATGCCGTCGTGCTTGGTGTCAATACCTGGAATAAACCAAGACCTACCAAAGCGCCGTTAACACCGACAATGGAGTTGTAATTAAATTGAATACGATCCATCAATTGCATAGCAATGCGACGTAAGTCTACAAGACTGGAAAGATTATCGGAGGAAACCGTAACATTGGCGATTTTCTGAGCAATCGGTGCCCCTTCATTCATCGCAACGCCTACATGGGCTTCCGACAAGGCCGGCGAATCATTGATACCGTCGCCAACCATCATAACCGTATACCCTTCTTCTTTAGCTTTCTTCACATAAGCCGCTTTATCGCCCGGCAATACTTCCGCATGTACTTCGTCGATGCCGATCTCACGTGCAACTCGTTCTGCATTGCGTTTGCTGTCACCGGTCATCATAACGACTTTTTTGATCCCCAATTCGTGAAGTTCTTTAATAACTTGTTTTGCTTCTTCACGTACCGGATCTTTAATGCAAAGAACCGCAGCCAAACGGCCACTGATAGCTAAGTATAAATGAGAGGAGGAGTCCGGCAAATTGTCGAATTTTTCCTGTTCCCCTTCCGGAATAACAACCTTTTCATCATCAAAAATAAAGTGCGCACTGCCGATACGGCATTTGCGATTGCCCACTTTCGAGGCAATACCGTGAGCTACAATATATTCAACCTTAGAGGAGTGTTTTTCCTTATGAGGCAAATTATGCTGTTCCGCTGCATTAACCACGGCTTTTGCCATAGAATGAGGGAAATGTTCTTCCAAGCAAGCAGCGAGCATAAGCATATCATCCGGATCATGATCTTCAAAGGTAATAATCTGTTCAAATACCGGTTCTGCTTTAGTTAATGTACCTGTTTTATCAAAAACAACCACATCAGCAGCGGCAATTTGTTCCAAATATTTACCACCTTTTACGGTGATACCACGCTTAGACGCTTCTTCCATGGCAGATAATACAGCCAACGGAATGCTTAATTTTAAAGCGCAAGAGAAGTCAACCATCAAGAACGATAAGGCCTTCATCGTATTTCGGGTCAATAAATACGTTAAGATAGTGCCGGCAAAACTGATTGGCACTAATTTATCGGCCATGTGGAACGCCTTCTGTTCCATACCGGATTTCATCTGTTCCGATTCTTCGATAAGAGCCACAATTTGTTCATAACGCGATGATTTGGAATTACCGCGAACTTCGATTACACAATGGCCTTCTTCTACGACGGTTCCTGCATATACCGAAGTAGCTTCATCACGGCGAACCGGTTCAGGCTCACCTGTCATGGAACTTTCGTTCACAAGGACAACGCCTTCTACTACTACACCATCCAATGGTACCACTTCACCTTGACGAAGTACCACAAGATCGCCTTCGCCAACTTCGGATACGGGACGACTCACTTCAACGCCATCCACTTTAACCCAAACTTTATCCACATTGAGGGACATACTTTCGGCTAAATTAAGGACAGATTTACGGAGTGTCCATTCTTCCAAGGTTTCACCAATACCCAAGAGGTACATAACGGCGCCCGCCGTGGATACGTCACCACGTAACAAGGATACGGTAATCGCTACGCCATCCAATACTTCTACAGTTAATTTGCGATGCCATAACATAGTTACCGCTTTTTTCGCAAATTTTAAAGCATTAAACCAAGACCACACCATATTGATTGGTGCCGGTAACAATAACTTTTTACCTAAATACATGAGAGTCTGACTAATCATGGACTCTTTGTATTGTTTATTGACAAGTCGCGGTGAGTATTCCGTCAATGCCGGTGCATCTTCGAAATTCAAATCATTAAGTGCCACCAATGCATCACGAACAGCTATTTCATCCCCTGTATGGTGGATAATAATGTCACGTGAACGCGTAAAAAACTGAGCTTTTTCAATCGCCGGATTCTGCAGCAACACTGATTCTACATAGGCAGCTTCTGCATCATCAAACAACCGTCCGGTGCATCTAACATGAAGACGTTTCGATAATCTTTGAATAACCGAAAACTTCAACATATTAATTATTCACCCTTTTCTTCGCCTTGTTCTTCTTCAAACAAAGCTTCTTCTTTACGGCGATTTTCGTTGATTTCCTGAGCATCTGCCAAAATGCTGCCGCTGGAAGCCTGTACTTTTTCAGCAGTCTGCATTACGCTTTCTTTAGCGCGAAGACCTGCTGCTACAACATTGGCATACACTTTCTTAGCATCTTTGCTGGTCAACATTTTAAGACCTACAGTACCAAGAGCCAAACCGGCTGCGAATAAATTAGCGTGTTTTACTTTTTCTTTGTTTACGTTGAACATATAAATCTCACCTTTCCTCTACAATATGTAAGGTGCTGTAATGCTCCTTACAAAAAATAAAATAAGCGCCTATTGCTTTATAAAAATAGCCAAGGTCTACCCGAACCTTGGCTACTTTTGCCGTAAATCCATCGAATACACTGTATTCGTCAGTCATTACCCTTATGAAATCCTATTTGTTGCCCCCACAACCGCAGCCACAACCGGAGGAAGAAATTTCTTTCTTCTTGCCGTTACCGCTACCACCGCAACCGCAACTGCAGCCGCTCTTGCCGCTTAAGGTCTTATACGCCTTGCGAGCAACAAATAATACAGCGATTAATCCGATAAGATATACTATTAGGTTCTCCATTATCATACACCATCCTTAATCAATAATCAATAGCGATTTGTAAAAATTTTGAGAAAACATTGATTGGCGTTATATTCTCAACGATTATCAGTAGTTAATTCTCATTTAGACTATCATGGGAACAAGCTAATAACTTAACAGAAAAACGCATTTCAGTTTTGATTCATTTAATAAATAACTGTTTTTTTCAATCAATGGAAACCAAGTAAACGACCGCCATTGTAGACGATAAAGGCTGCTACCCAAGCAAGGGCCGTTGAATAAACAACAAAGAAAGTTAACCAGCCCCAACCGCCGGCTTCACGTTTGAATACGGCCATAGCCGCAAAACATGGCGGATAAATAAGAACGAACATCATCAAACCAACTGCAACGAGTGGTGTGAATGAAGGGTCCTGACGTAAGTAAACTTGCAATGGCTGTTCATTATCTTCATCAGCCGCAATAGAGTAGATTGTACCTAAGGTACTTACCATAACTTCTTTAGCAGCTAAGGCTGTAACCAAGGATACGCTCATCTTCCAGTCGAAACCAAGCGGTCTCATAACCGGTTCGATAAATTTACCGATAGAAGCTACATAAGAGCCTTCCAATTTTTCAGTAGATTCTTTCTGATCGAGATCCCCAATAGCTTCGTCTTTTTCTTGATTATTCAAGTAAATTGCCCAAGCAACCGGGAATGCATCAGCATTGGCAACTTGAAGATCGTGGAAATAATCAGGAACTTCAGGTGCAGCATTTGCATCTTCAGCTGTAGCAGCTTCGTCAGTCGCAGCGGCTTCGCCGTTAAGACCTTCATCACCGATTTCTTCTTCCCCTTCTTCAGCGGCAGCTTCGTCTTGTTCTGTCTGAATAGCTGTCATTTCATCAACCATAGCCATAACCGGCGCTTTTTGTTCATCCGTAGCAATACCATACTGAAGCAAGATTGCATTATCGCGAGCTTCATACTCTTGCGTTACTTGATCGCGAGCGGCGTCAAAGTCTTGAGACATTGGTACATCTTGCGGATAGGATGCTAAGAACCAAATCAACACGGACGCTGCTAAAATGAAAGTACCTGCTTTTTTAAGATATAAGAAAGCACGTTCCCACATATGCATTAACACACTCTTAAGAGTTGGCATATGGTATGGCGGTAATTCCATTACGAATGGTTCGGATTCGCCCGGGAATAAGAATTTGCGGAAGATTTTAGCCATTACAATCGCCAATACGATACCGGCAAAGTAGATGGCAGCCAATACATTACCACGTTGTGCTACCGGGAAGAATGCCCCGATGAACAAAGTGTATACCGGCAAACGAGCACTACAAGTCATGAATTGGGAAACAAGAATCGTAATCATTCGATCGCGGTTATTATCCAAGATACGAGCACCCATAATAGTAGGAATACTACAACCATAACCCATAAGGAGGGGAATAAAGGATTTCCCGTGTAAACCGCAGGCACGCATGATACGGTCCATTACGAAGGCCGCACGTGCCATGTATCCGGTGTCTTCAAGGAACGCAATCCCTAAGAATAAGAGTACGATAAGCGGTACGAAACTCATTACCGCACCAACACCGGCGATGATACCGTCAACCACCAAGGAATTCAATTGACCTTCCGGAATTACTGCACCGGCCCAGTCGCCAAGGGCCGTAAAAGCATCTTCAATCCATCCCTGTGGATACGCACCGATCGTATTAACGAGGTTAAATAAGAGCCACATTACGAATACGAAAATCGGTAAGCCCCAAATACGATGGGTAAGCACTTTATCGATACGGTCGGAACGGGTTTCGATTTCTTTAGGTGTACCTTTTATAGCATTATTATAAGTAGCAACGGCAAAGCTGTGACGGAATTCTTGGAAAATAATTTCTAAATCAACTTTGTCTTTAAGCTCTTCGCGCCACTGTTCTGCTTTTGCCAAAACCGCTTCGGTACGTTCAAAGGCTTTTACTTTTTTAATTACATCAGGATCGGCTTCCAATAATTTAATAGCCACCCAACGCAATGGATATGTAATGGTATCTGCTTTCTCGAGTTCATTAACAATATCTTTAATAGCCGGTTCAAGTTCAGGACCATAATCAATAGTCGCACTTGGTTTTTTAGCTTCTTTGGCTACATCGATAACAGCTTGTAATAATTCGGTAGTCCCTACATTATTACGACCAACCGTTTCGACGATAGTAGCACCGGTCAATTCACTCAATTTCTTAATGTCAATATGAACACCCATTTCTTTGGCCACGTCGGACATGTTAAGCGCCATAACCAACGGACGTTCCAATTCCAACAATTGAGCTGCTAAATATAAGTTACGTTCCAAATTAGATGCGTCAATAACATTAACGAGAACATCCGGCTCATCATTAATAATTACGTTACGAGCTACTAATTCATCAAGGGAACGAGCTGTTAAGCTGTATGTACCCGGTAAGTCAATAAAGAGTAAATCTTTACCGCTAAAAGTACATTCCCCTTCTTTCTTTTCTACCGTTACACCGGGATAGTTACCAACATGTTGTTTGGCACCGGTAATATTATTAAAAATTGTTGTTTTACCACAGTTCGGATTACCGGCCAGAGCAATTCGGATAGACGTGGTACTTTGGTCACTCATTCTAGGCCTCCTGACTCACTTCAATATCAATAGTTTCTGCTTCGCTGACACGCAACGCTAAATCAAAGTTTTTTACTTTAATTTCAATGGGATCACCCAAAGGTGCGAATTTCATAACACGCACGAAAGTCCCCGGTACGAGGCCCATGTCAACGAGACGGTGTTTGATGTTACCGGAACCGCGCAACTGTTTAATTGTGCCCGCTTCGCCGGTTTTCATCGACGCCAATGATTTTATCACTATCTACACCTCCTTGTGGCCGAACCAAACAAACTCATCTTCAAAAATTTGCTTAAGAACTGCACTGAAACTGATAAAAAATTACAATTAAATTATAACATAGTCACTGAGAAAATCAATAACCATTTTCAATATCGAATCTTATGAATGCAGATAGATAATCTTCAATTTTCATTATCATTGCTCATCTTTTCAGTATTTTCTCATGAATAACAGCCTCGCCGTTCTCATTCTCATTTGAAATACCTTCTCTTTTATTATCAATTAGAATTAAACTGCAATTATTATCAAAAGATTATCAATTAAATAACTATTCTCAATGAATTATTAAAATATATATTTCGCAAAAAAAGTATGCGCTTAAGTTCAAATTATCCTAAATATATCGATTCTTTTATATAAATCATCTATATATGATATAATAAAAATAGATTTAGCTAATTTAATATCAATGAATCCTATTTATTCTACAAAATTAACGGTAACAGCTAATTTACAAAGTCCCCCTATTCCCCTCCGGGACTCATCACTCAAAGTATTACGAATTAAAAATAAGGAGACATATATGAAATCATTTCAAACTCTTGGCGTTGTGCCCGAACTCATAGATTCCCTGGCCAAACAAGGTATTAAGGAGCCTACCCCGATTCAGGAACAAGCCATTCCCCCTGCCTTTAAAGGCAACGACTTGATTGCTATGGCACAAACCGGTACGGGTAAAACTCTGGCATTCTTGATTCCTGTCTTGCAGCGTATCAACATCGAAGTATTCCAAGAACAAGCACTTATTATTGCCCCAACCCGTGAATTGGTAAAACAGATTGCTGACGAAGCCAAGGCTATCGGCGATATTTTGGGCGTCGATATTCTTCCCCTCATCGGCGGTCGCACTATTGAAGGGCAGCTACAACAATTAGGCCGTCGTCCTCATGTTATCCTCGGCACGCCGGGGCGTTTATTAGACCACGCCACACGCGGTTCCCTTCACCTCGATACGGTGCGCCGTGTAGTTCTCGACGAGGCGGACCAGATGCTTCACATGGGCTTTTTGCCGGATGTAGAATCTCTTATTGAAAAAACTAACGCCAACCGTCAATTATTACTCTTCTCCGCTACCGTGCCGGATCGCATCCGCAGCCTTGCCAAAACCTATATGAAAAAACCAATGTCCGTAACGGTTAAAGGCAATAACGTAACCTTAGACACTATTGAACAAAAGGTTATCATGGTAAAACCGGAAGAAAAGTTGAACCGTTTAATGGCCCAACTAAGAGAAGACAATCCGTATTTAGCCATTGTTTTCTGTAATAAAAAAGAAGGCGCTATTAAGCTTTCCTACGAATTAACGGCAGCCGGTTTTAACATCGGCGAATTACACGGTGATTTAACACAAGGTCGTCGCACGCAAATTCTGCGTGATTTTGCCCGTGCCCGTACGCAAATCTTGGTGGCTACCGACATTGCGGCTCGCGGTATCGACATTGAAGGCATCAGTCATGTATATAACTATGATGTGCCGCATGATGTAGATTACTACATTCACCGCATCGGCCGTACCGGTCGTGCCGGTACCAACGGCATTGCCATTACCTATGCGACACAAGCGGACGAAACATGGCTTCGCCGTATCGAACGGGCTATTGAAGCAACATTGACAAAATACACCACCGACGGTCAGGTGAAAACCAAAGGCCGTGCGCAAGCACCTAAGAAGGCAACGGCATCCAAAAAACCGGCCATAAAATCATCTTACCAAGCTACCAAAGCGAAACGACATAAAGCAACAGGCCATAAAGGGGTTAACACAAGACGCCGTCGCTCTCGCTAATAGGATTTAATGTCCTATAACCCGATTTAATAATACAGTGTCTTTCACTATAAGCACTTACCAGCACATATAAATAAAGGACTACTCTCGTAGACACGCCGTTCGTACTTTGAATAGCATGTTCCTACAAGAGTAGTCCTTTTTTATAAGCAACTTACTTAAAAACAACCGGTTTCCCATCTACATCAGCCACGGTAGTGCGACATTTAGGTTGATTGGCACAAGTCCAACTTGTATTGCCATTACGCACAATGGCTACTAAATAGCCTTCGCCGCAACGTGGGCACTTATATTGCAAGGTCCCTTTTTCCTTAGCCGCCGCCAATGCTTGCGCCACCTGGGGGTCAATAGAATCAGCACTTCCTCTGCCGAAGCCGGTCGAATTCCCGGTCGGATTCCCGGTCGGATTTCCGCTCGGAGTTCCGGTCCCATTTCCGTTTAAAGGTCCACCTTGAACTTTACCGGCATTCGAAGGGTTTGTTGCAGGCTTAGTAAAATTACATTTTGGGTAATCGGTACAGCCGTAAAACTCCCCGAATTTACCGTTTCTAAGTCTTAATTTCCCCTTACCGCAACGCGGACAAGCTTCGAGCTTACTGAGCTCTTCGTCCGACAAAGCTGCACCGCCTCGATTAACAGTATTACCGGTTCCGCCTGACGGGCGTTTCACTGTACGCACGGTGCTGACAATATTAAAACCGTCTGTATCGAGACCATCCATATTCATGCCGCTATTTGCCTTGTTAATCAAACTTTTTAAGAATTCAATCTGATCGGTCAAAAAAGAATCCAATGTATCCCGACCTTCGCTGATAGCCGCCAAACGTTCTTCCCAAAGAGCTGTTTCATCGGGATAGAGCATTTCCTCCGGTAAAGCATCCACCAAAGTATACCCCAAAGAGGTAGGCTGAATTACTTTCTTTTTGCCTTTTGCTGACATAAACTTACGTGTAATCAACTCATCAATGATGGTGGCCCTGGTTGCTTCCGTACCGATACCGGATACGGCCTTCAATTGCTTTTTCAAATCCTCATTCTTCACATACTTGTGAATTTCTTTCATCGCCTGCAATAAAGTGGCTGCCGTAAAACGGCTCGGCGGTTTAGTCTGCTTCGCATCAATAGCCATATTATCTACATCAACAGAATCGCCTTTTTTTACATTTGGCAGTTCACCGCTCTCTTCAATAGGCTGTTTACGTTTTTTCCCCGCTTCTTGCGAATCTGCCTCTTCATCACCGGCCGAATCATCCCCATCATGGCCGTCATCCGATGCATTATCATCCTTTTTAGCTTTTTGATACAAAGCCTTCCAGCCTACTACCAAAATAACGCGGCCATGAGCGACAAATTCCTCATCACATTGGGTCACTGTTAAACGAGTTTGCTCGTATTCATGTTCCGGATAAAACTGCGTAATATAGGACTGGGCGATGAGAAAATAAATATTTCGCTCCATGTCCGGCAACGTAGCCATGTTACAAGCCACCGTCGTTGGAATAATAGCATGGTGAGCGGTGATTTTCTTATCGTTCCAAGCCCGTGATTTAATAGTTAAATCAGCACCTTGAGCCCATTCGCCGATAACGCCGCTGTTTTTACTTAAATTCTGTATTATTGCATGACGATCTTCAAATTGATTTGTCGGTAAGTAATCACAATCCGAACGGGGGTAAGTAGTCAATTTCTTTTCATATAATTTCTGCGCCGTATCAAGCACCTGCTGTGGGTCATAACCATACGCCTTCCCTGCTGCAACCTGCAAGGCCGACAACGATAAAGGCAGACGCTGGGCTTCTTTTTTCTTCGTCTTCTCTCGTTTGGAAATGACGCCTGTCTTACCATCCATCAAGCGCTTCGCTAATTCTTCGGCTACCGCTTTTTTTATTAAACGACCTTCCGGATCGAGACCGATTTGATCGTCTTTAGGCTGCCACGTGGCCCAGAAACTGCCGTTCGGATGTTTGTATAAAACTTTTAAGGTAAAGTAATCAACGGGCACGAAATTTTCCAGTTCCCGTTCACGGCGAACCACCAAGGCCAAGGTCGGTGTTTTTACACGACCAATCGGAAAGGTCACCTTATTGCCTTGGCGGCGCTGTTGCAAGGTGTAGGCTCGGGATAAATTCATGCCTACGAGCCAATCGGCGCGGGCTCTGGCCAAAGCTGATTGCTGTAAATTATAAAAATCCTTATTATCACGCAAATCATTGAGAGCTGCGCGAATCGACTTTTCATCCAACGCATTCAGCAAAATACGCTGCACCGGTTTCGTATTATTTACGTACACTAAAATCTCATCAATAAGGAGCTGTCCTTCGCGGTCCGGGTCACCGGCGTTAACAATTGTATCCGCATCTTCTATAAGCTTTTTAATAGTCTGAAACTGCTTAGCACTGCTCTTCGTCACCAGCAATTGCCATTCGTCCGGCACTATGGGCAAATCGGCGGCATTCCAACGCTTAAAGCGTTCATTATAGTCCCCCGGCTGAGCCTGTTCCAACACATGTCCAAAGGCCCAAGTGACTACATCATCGCCTTGCACAATAAAACCGTCGCGCTTTTGCACATTCTTCTGCTCCGGTAAATATTTACTTATTTCTCGCCCCATACTGGGCTTTTCGGCAATAAATAATCTCATAGGCCCTCCTTTGTCTGTTCTATTATACACTAAACCGGGCGTTCATAAAAGGAACCCATTCATACCGGTGGTGCGGATACGCCCCAATGGTGCTTCTCATCACCAAACATGCACTCCATGATAATGGTCCACCCCTGGCCCACGCCTATACCGGTATTCCTGCGACTATCTTAAATTTAATAAAATGAATTTAATGACAAAACGCCCGTCATTAGTATATAATTTTAAGGATAGATAATTTGTATGAGGTGACAACATGACATTCTTAGAAGAAGTTAAACGCCGACGCACGTTTGCCATCATTTCGCATCCGGATGCCGGTAAAACTACATTAACTGAAAAACTGCTCCTTTACGGTGGTGCTATTCACTTAGCCGGTTCCGTAAAGTCTCGTAAAACTCAAAAATATGCCGTATCCGACTGGATGGAAATCGAAAAACAACGTGGTATCTCGGTAACAAGTTCCGTGCTTCAATTCGATTATGACGGCTGCCGTGTAAATATCTTGGACACGCCGGGTCACCAAGACTTCTCGGAAGATACCTACCGTACCTTAATGGCCGCAGACAGCGCCGTCATGCTTATCGACGTAGCGAAAGGTGTGGAAGCGCAGACAAAAAAACTCTTTGCTGTATGTAAAGAGCGCGGTATTCCTATTTTCACCTTCGTCAACAAAATTGACCATTTCGGCCGCAATCCCTTCGATTTGATGGAAGAGATTGAAAACTCCTTGGGCATTCGCGCCGTTCCTATGAATTGGCCGGTTGGCATCAACGGTGAATATCAGGGGATTTACGACCGTGAAACTCACACGGTTGACCTTTTTGCCAAAGACGAAACACATGGTCAGCAAAAATTGGCATCTACCAAAGAATCGGTAGACGATCCGGCATTTCGTGAGTTATTGGGCGAAGAAGTGCATCAGTCCTTGATTGATGATATTGAACTCCTCGACGTAGCAGGTGACGAATTCGATTTCGATCGTGTTCGTGCCGGTGAATTAACACCAATGTTCTTTGGTTCCGCTATGACCAACTTCGGGGTTAAACCGTTTTTAGAAAAATTCCTCGCCTTGGCCCCATCCCCGGCTCCTCGCCAGGCCATTGAAGAGACTGTAGAAGCGACTTCCGAAGACTTCTCCGCGTTTGTTTTCAAAATCCAAGCCAACATGAACCCTAACCATCACGATCGCATCGTGTTCATGCGTATTTGCTCCGGTAAGTTTGAAAAAGGCATGTCCGTGTTGCATCGCCAATCGAATAAAAGCATTCGTCTCGCGCAGCCGCAACAGTTCTTGGCTACGGAACGTACGATTATCGACGAAGCCTATCCCGGCGATATTATCGGTGTTTTTGATGCCGGTACTATGGGCGTAGGCGATACTCTTTGTGCCTCTAATCACAAAGTAACCT
Organism: Veillonella ratti; assembly: GCF_003992115.1. GTDB lineage: Bacteria > Bacillota > Negativicutes > Veillonellales > Veillonellaceae > Veillonella_A > Veillonella_A ratti. The sequence continues at coordinate 28,984 of NZ_RQUX01000016.1, read as the reverse complement.
TCGGCGACTTCCCTGTGTTCCCGCCGGAATTTTTTGCCCGCGTCAGCCCGAAAGATACAATGAAACGTAAACAGTTCCAAAAAGGGATGACTCAATTGGCCCAGGAAGGTGCGGTACAGATTTTTGAACAGCCTCATTCCATGGATTCCTTCATCGTCGGCGCCGTTGGTATGCTTCAGTTTGAAGTATTACAGTATCGTTTGCGCAATGAATACGGTGTTGAACCGATTACCGATTCCCTTCCTTACAGTGTAGCCCGTTGGGTAAAAGAAGATGTGGATATTAAACAGCTTAAAGGTCTTGATAATGCCATGGCTGTTAAAGATAATCGAGGGCGAACCGTTATTTTGATAAGTAATGAGTGGCAAATGGGATGGGTTGTGGAACGAAATCCTGATGTGACGTTCTTAGAGACGCCGGCGCTGAATGAGCATATTTAGTGTTTTCTTTGGCGGGTAAACGCTTAAATCTTATAATATAAAAATAGAGATGGTCCGTGCCGAAAAGTAACTGTGCTTTTGGCAGATAAAAGCTAGAATACTCAATATAAATAGAGAGGACCCGTGCCGAAAAGTGACTGCGCTTTTGGCAGATAATAATTAACTCATAAATAAAATAGAGATAGCTCGTGCCGAAAAGTGACTGCGCTTCGCCTATAAAACTTCTCTTACACGAGCTATCTCTATTTCTTTTATATCATCTCAATTTAAAAGATTATCTGCCTAACGTATCGCCATAAAGCTTTTCATATACGGGTCCTCTCTATTTCTTTATATCATCTCAATTCAAAGTTTTTATCTGCCAAAAGACAATACTATACTTTTTATGCCCTGCCATCTCTATTTTTATATCATCGTAATTCACTGCATTTACCTGCCAAAGAAAACCCTGCCCTCTCTTCCATTCAGCGTCCGGCGTGACTCTAATTCAGTTCACATCAGGATTTCGTGGAAGAGGAGTGTTGAGGCTCTTAGTAAGACCCACACACTGAATAAAGGTCCCACATGAGGAACGCCTTTTGATGTGAAACAGCCAGGCTTCCGATGTGGGACCTTTGTTCAGCTTAGAACAATGGCACTATTGATGCCAAGGTTGGATGGTTATGGGCGAGGAGGAAGTCACGAAGTGACCACAGGCCTCCGATGATTTCTACGTAGTGGAGGCGTAGTTGCATGCTTAGGAGTGGGTTGTCTCCTTCGAACACGGGTACGCGGTCCAGGTTAAAGCGGTTTTCACCACTTCTTACATTCCCTGTATCAACGGTAAAAGCCAAGCGATAGCCTGCTGCCTGAGCCAAAGCGTCTACTTGCGGGTTGGTAAAGCCGCACGGATAGGCGATGTATTGCACCGGATGGCCTAGGGTAGCTTCTAATAATGTTTTAGAATGGCTAAATTCATTAGCCACCGCATCGCTGGAGAGTTTCCGTAAATCTTTATGCGAATAGGTATGAGATTCAACTTCAAATATATGGCTTGCTTCCATTTCTTTCAGCTGCTCCGCCGATAAGAATCCGGGCGCGCCAATGGAGTCGCCAATCATAAACAAAGTGGCCTTCATGCCGTATTCTTTTAAAATTGGCATTGCTTCGGTATAGTTGTCTACATAACCATCATCAAATGTGATTACGACCGGTTTACTTGGCAAAGGCAAATTATTTTGCAAATAGCCGTATAATTCTTCCATAGTAATCGCATGATAACCTTGCTCTTGTAAATATGCCATTTGATTTCTGAAATCCGAAGTTTTCATTGTCAATGGGGAAAATTTTTCATCATTCACTTGATGATAGTTTAAAACGGGAATCCCTCGCAGTGTATACACCGGTGCGGTAAAATAAAACACCAAAGTCGCAAACACAACTAAAATAGCGACTACACCAATCACTTTACCTGTTAAACGTAACATTACGCTTTTAACTCCTATGAAACTCTTGCAACTTATATTTTTGAAAACGCAGTCTAACTTTCTAATTACTGCTTACTATTGCAACTTATATTTTTGAAAATGCAGGCTAGCGTTCTAATTATTACTTGCTATTTCATTATTGCTTGCTATTTCATTAGTTCATTGCAAACGACTAAGCTACTATTTTTAATCAAAATAGTAGCTTACTTTGATCATTAAATACCAGCCGAATTTTATTTAAAATTTCAACTGACATCTAATAATACGCCTATACTTTTAAATTTGCAATAGTTATTTTTTGAAAAATAATTTTATACCCTGCTGTAGTGTTTAATCTTTACTTTTGAAAAATAATTTTATGCCTTGCCGTAGAGTTCATGCCAAGCATTAGCCAAAGCGGCAAAGTCATCTAAGGTAAAGGTTTCACCGCGCAAATTGCCGTCAATGCCGGCTTTTTCTAAAATAGCCGCAATCTGTTCTTTAGCGAGACCGGTTGTTTTCATAGTGTTGCTAAATGTTTTACGACGCTGCGCAAAAGCGGCCTTAATAACGCGGAATAAGAGTTTTTCATCAGCCACTTGTACCGGCGGTTCCTTACGCAAACGACAGCGAATAACTGCACTGGTTACTTCAGGTGGCGGCAAGAAGGATTTAGGCGACACTTCAAATACAATATCCGGTTCCGTATAGTACTGTACGGCCACGGAGAGTGCACCATACGCTTTGGTTCCCGGTTCGGCCACCATGCGCTCTGCCACTTCTTTTTGCACCATTACGACGAGTCGCTCAATGGGAAGTTTCATTTCCAATAGGGACATAATAATCGGCGTCGTAATATAGTATGGTAAATTTGCCACTACTTTAAATGGTTTATGGTTCATTAATTCAGGAATATTTACTTTTAAAATATCTCCGTGAATTATATTAACATTGTCATAGCCTGCTAAGGTCGTATCCAATACTTCCAACAAACGGCGGTCCAATTCTACGGCCGTAACATCCGCTTTACTCTGCGCCAGGCCCTGTGTAAGCGTACCGATGCCCGGTCCGATTTCCAATACCGGCTCCCCCGGTACCAGCTGGGCTGCTTTTACAATATCATCTACTACATGACGGGAGATGAGAAAGTTTTGTCCCAACTTTTTACTCATGTGAATGCCAAAGCGTTTGCATATGTAATGCACTACTTCGGGACTCGCAATAATTGATTCTAACATATATATCCTTTCAAAAGAGTACTTTAACTCAGTGTATTCGCACTACTGACCGATAACAATACAACCTATTATCATATCATGTAAGCGCCCGACTAGCCGCGCATTATATCAAGTAAGCCTCCAACTAGCTGCTTATTATATCGAATAAGCACCCGACTAGCCGATCATTATGTCGCGCATGGCCTCATTAAAGCCCTCACGGGTAACGCCATAGTGATTTAAGCGGTATAAAAACTGCTTGCTGTTGCCATAACCGATGCCCAGTTTAGCACCTGCAATGGCGCGATTATCGGCGCTGCGTGGTGAACCGGTTAAGTTATGAGCCACCATGTCCTGCATGGTAAATTCTTCTGACGACTCAATCGACTGTGTATGTAATTTTCCTAACGCTTCACGAATGGCTTCCGGTGGCGCTTGTTCAATCCCAATATCATCGTTAGCGGTTGCTAAGTCGCGCGAGATAAATGCATGCTGCGCATCCGGAAATTTTTTGGCCAAGAAACGACGAATTCGTTCGCCCGCCGTGTCAGGGTCGGTAAAAATAATAATTCCTCTTTTTTCATAGGCAACTTGTATTTGCTCCAATACCCCTTTGCGTAAAGTAAATCCTTCGGTAGCAATACAATCAGCCTCTACTGCTTTGGCAATCTGCTGAATATCCGACTTGCCTTCGACTACGATTACTTCTTTTAACATAAGTATTTCCTTTCCACAATGGCCAAACAATCAACTGTGAATAACATAGGCTTTATAGCTACTTAATTTTACCAAATTTTTCAAAAATAATAAAGAAGAGGCTATAACAACATGCGGGTCAAAACGCATTTCGTTACAACCTCTTCTTACGACGAGTTTACATATTTAATTACTGTAAAAATTCAATTACTATGAAGTTAATCAGGCCAGAATTAAGTGCTGAAAAACTTCTTTACTGTAAAACATAAACTTCTACAGAACGGCGACCGAATTCCATCGCCTCACCGTAAGATTCCATTAATAAGTCAATTTTGTGACCTCTAATAGCTCCGCCGGTATCCGCTGCTATAGCCATACCATAGCCCGGAATGTAAAGACGTGTACCCAATGGAATCACATTCGGATCCACTGCTACAACGCCTCGTCTGGCCACCATACCGGTAGCCGTGATGCCTCGACCATCACCATCACCCGGTAAATACGCTGACGCTTCCATAGTCAGCACCTCGCGATAGCGTACTACCCCACGAGAAGTTTCTACCACATCTCGTGAACCTTCTTTGATGATTGTCGGTACCATCCGTTTAATATCATTCTGACTAATAATTTGCTTTTTGATTTCCTTACCATCCTGGTACAAGATTTCCTCCTCAACGGCAACTAAACCGGGAGTCCCCTCTTGGATAACTTCCTGTTCGCCGATGTGCATGGAGTCGTCTCGCTGACGAATAACCTGTACTTCTACAGGCTGTTCGTAAGTTTTTACAGAACGACCGGTTACATGAGCTATAGCAACCTCACTACCAGCTTGTAAGTGCTGATTGCTATCTCCCAATGGTACGTAATTAGGTGCATGATATCCCAACTCATCAGCTAGACCCTGGGCTGTCGTTTGAACGGTCATAACATCTTTAGCTACGCCGTCAATCGTTACTTTTACAGGAAATGCTCGTAGAACTGTTAATTGAGTTCCATTTTGCAAAGTCTGCGTATTTAATAATACAGCATCTTTTGGCCCGAGCGTAATCCCGGCATCGTGTAAAATGCCCTCCGCTGAGTTGAGGTGTGTCCTAACAATCTGTGCTTGACCATCAGCTAAAATCGTAACTGATTTCTCATTCCAAGCAAAGCCTGAAATCGTCATAAACACGACCGCTAGGAGTAACAGCAAAAGTGACGTATGGCGTCTCAAGAGGGTCGCCATATTCTTCTTTTGCATTACTAGATATTTTGTCATCTAATCCCTCCTACCGCGCTATTCTACCACAAAGAGATACAGAGCGTCAACAAAACGGCCGGGCGGTATAAATAAATACAGCATCTTCAGATTTCTCTCATGTTTATATTTTTCTTTATTTTTCGTTTATGTCCTTTTACAGTGCACACAAAATAGCTATAATTATATTTATTTATTTTATTTATAATCTCGTCATTTTTATTTTATTCTCTTTAGGAATAATTGTACATAAAAATACACTACCAGCTCTGAACGCCTTTATATAAAGGGCTCACAGGTTTAATGTCAATAATCAAAAAGAAGTATCGACCTGATAATGGAAATCACTTTCTATTACAAGTCGATACTTCAGTAAGAAAAATTATTTGATTTTCTGATAATTACACAAAAATGTGTTTAAATGTTTTTTAAAACCAACCGCTATAATCGGCGCTTTATTATTAAACGATTCGTGTAATTTTTCACTTCTAATTTCAGGCGTATACATACCTTTATTATGTCGTATTTAAGGTTAATAACGGCTTATACATTAGCTGAAGTCATATATAAGACTTATTATTCCTTAAACATTGGCTGCATGCGCTCAACTACCGTCATTTTTGGATGTTCACTCGCCTGTTTGGCTTCTTTCATCAACGTTTCTTGAGCCGAAACTTTGTCAGTCTTACTTACAAGCTTACGATAGGAGCCGTCAGCACGCATTACATGGGCTTTTTGATTATCGCGAAGATATAAATCTAAAATGCCGCGAACGCGTTCTTTATGGATTTTATCTTCAATCGGAATCATCAGTTCTACACGTTCATTGAGGTTACGCGGCATCCAGTCGGCACTGGATAAGAATACGCGGTCATTACCGCCGTGACGGAAGTAGAACAAACGATGGTGTTCCAAGAAACGACCGATTATAGAGCGAACCTGGATATTTTCACTCACATTCGGAATGCCCGGACGCAAGGTACAAATACCACGTACAATTAAATCGATTTTAACCCCTTTTGAAGACGCTTCGTAGAGTTTAGCCACTACTTCGCGGTCCAATAAAGAGTTCATTTTAGCTATCATATAAGACGGTTCGCCTTTTTCGGCATAGCTGATTTCTTCATCGATGAGTTCCATTATCTTTTCGCGTAAATTGAGAGGTGCTACGATGAATTTATTCCAAATCGGAGGATCGGAATACCCGGAAATTAAGTTGAAGAAAGCAGACGCATCTTCACCGTATTCATCATTGCAGGTGAAAATACCACAGTCGGTGTATAAACGCGCTGTTTTGCCATTATAGTTCCCTGTTGCCAAGTGAACATAACGGCGAATAGCATCATCTTCGCGACGCACTACCATGGTAATCTTGGAGTGAGTTTTCAAACCTTTCAAACCATAGATTACATGACAGCCGGATTTTTCCAAACGACGGGCCATTAAAATATTATTGGCTTCGTCAAAACGCGCCTTAACTTCCATGAGGACTGTTACTTGTTTACCGTTATCCGCCGCTTTAATAAGGGACGAAATAATTGGCGAGTTGCTACTTACACGATACAAGGTCTGTTTAATAGCCAATACCTGCGGATCATTGGCTGCTTGGGCTACAAAGTCTTCAACCGTTTTAAATGTTTCAAACGGATGGTGCACGAATAAGTCGTGACGGCGAATGAGGTCAAAAATATTTTCTTCTTCATGACCTACAAGATCGGCGGGTTCACAAGACTCAAACGGTGCATAGCGCAAGTAATCATAGCCTTCCATGTCACAGAAGCCAAAGTACGTACATAAATCGAGCGGACCTTGTACGATAAATGCATCTTTCGGTTTTAACTGCAAGCTGGTTAAAATGAAGTGCAATAATTCGTCGTCCGGTTCACCGGCTACTTCCAAACGAACCGTAGCACCACGGCGGCGGCGACGTAAGGACTCTTCCATTTCAAGAAGTAAATCTTGTGCTTCTTCTTCATCGATTTCAAGGTCGGCATCACGGGTTACACGGAATGTCATGGTATTTAAAATGTCATACCCCACAAAGAACTGCTCTGCATAGAAGGTGATGATATCTTCTAAGTAGATGAAATACCGCTGGCCGTCTTTAGCAGGCACTTCTACGATACGATCGAGTACCGACGGAATTGGCAAAATGGCATTCTTTGTTTCTTTATCCTCTTCGGTTTCCACAACAGAACGTTTAATTTGAACTACCGTATTCATTGTTTTATTTGCCAAGAATGGGAATGGATGGCCCGAGTCGATGGCAAGCGGTGTTACTACCGGATATACCACCCGTTCAAAGTGAATGCGTAGCCATTCCAACTGTTCCTCGTTCAAATCTTCCGGTTTTACAAAGTGCAAACCTTCTTTGCCGAGCATTTCCATAACATGGTTCAAATAAGTGTATTGAACACGCACCAAACGCTTAGCGGACTCATCAATAGCGCGTAATTGCGCACGCGCATCCATGTGAGCCGCATCGTATTTAACGATGCCGTTTTCTTCCTGATGGCGCAGACCGGCTACACGAATCATAAAGAATTCGTCTAAGTTTGAACTGGTAATCGCAATAAAACGCAATTTTTCCATCAATGGATTCGTATTGTCTATCGCTTCTTGAAGGACGCGTTGATTAAATTTTAACCATGATAATTCACGGTTAAAGTAATATTTATAGTTTTCAAACATGCCTTATTTACCTCCTATGCGTAAGACCATTTCCAAACCAAAAACTTCACTAAAATATTCTGCTTCTCGTTCAAAGGTCCATTTTTCCAAGGACAAGTCTTGCTTCGTCGTCGCTTTAACCACGATGCGTTTATCATTGCGTTCAATAGCCAGCTTCGACACTTTCAATTTATGACTTACATCCAAGGCACGCATACAACGTAATACGGCCACGAATTTTGATACCCATATCTTTTGGACTTCTTTTAAATAACGGAAGTTTTCATCATCATCATCGGGTTTGCCCTTGTAATGGTAAAATACCACATTGGCTACCACTTCTTTTTCACGATCCGACAAACCGAAAAGGTCAGTCCCCATAATGATGCGATACGCATGTTCACTGTGATTACGGAGACTCACGAATTTTCCCACTTCCGATAAAATAATCGCCGTGCGAAGTACAAATATCATGCGTTCGTTAATACCGAAATCCACTAAATGACGACAAAGCTGTACCGCAAAACGCTCAACCTGAGCAATATGGGTTTCATCAACCTGATAGCTGCGCGCAATAGCACGAGCCAATTGTAAGTTTTGTTCGCGCATCACTTCAAGGAACCGGTTATTTTCAAGTTCCGCGCCCTTGTACACAATTACGCCCTCGGCAAAGCCGTAAGGGCTGATTAACAGGCTTTGCGGTCGTACCATTTTTAACAATTCCGAATACAATACAATAGTCGGCATAAGGATATTAGCACGATATTCCGGAATACCATAGCGGTTAACGAGTTTTGTCGCTGTAACGCCATGGAAGGTGTCAACAAAGTCTTCAAATTGCTGTGGCAGTAAAGACATAGTTTCCTGACCATGTGTTTCAAACCCCATCAAATTTGCAATTTCACGAGGTTCATCGCCGGATAACACGAAATATTTAACGTTAAAACGACGTACTTCTTCCTCTAAAGGTTGCAACATACTGTGCAAATATTCACCTACCGCTGCCGGGAAGGATAAAGATGAGCGCTGATTACGGTTAAAGGATTCCATAACGCGCAAAGTCCCTAAATGCACGTTTTCTTGGAATACCAAGGTACCCTTTTGCCACACCGTAAGCCCTACGCCGCCGGATGTAATATCGATAAATAAGGCTGCATCTTTAGTCTTAGTAAGCCCTTGTTTCATCATATGATAGTACAATCCGAAGTATTTATAATAAATTTCTTTAGGCATGTCCACGACTTCTACTTTGAAGCCGGTCTGCACGAAAATTTGGTCCATAATACTGCGACGGTTTTCAGCTTCACGAACGACAGCCGTAGCATACACGGTATAATCCGTAACTCCGTATTCATCGAGCATTCGTTTATAACCTTTTAGCAGGCGACAAATTTCTTCGATTGTTTGGAATGATAATCGTTTGCTGTGAAACAATTCTTCCCCGAAGTTTACATCACGCGAAGCATAGTCGATTATTTTCACTTCATCGATAGTGGTGTATTCTACGATGGTAATACTCATACTGCTGGCTCCCAAATGGATGGCTCCATAAAGGGGCGGCTTCGATAATGCCATTATTTCCTCCTTATAAGGCTTCGCGCCACTCTACAATTAAATTCTTTCTAAAGTCCTTCTTACACTGCTTAATCAGCTTACCAATGACCACCTCCGCAATGGATGTATTGCCGCCCGGCTTTTTCCAAACGGTCACATTAATTGTTTTATCAGTAAATTCAGTATTAACCAATACAGCCGATTGTTCATGGCTTTCGTCAATCGCTTCCGCTAAAGCTAATACTAAAGAAACTTGCGCTATCATAACTCGATCGTCCGCCGTCAATAAATGACCATACGGCGAGGCCTTAATAAATTTACTGTTAGTCCCATGAGAATTGGCTGCCACAAAGGCACAAATGGCCTGCTCTTTATGAGATAAACCGTATAAACTGCTGTTAACAATCAGATAGGCACTGTGACGGGCATGACCGTAATAGTTAATAGTCTTACCGATATCGTGGAGCAACGAAGATACTTGCAACAATTCGCGCATGCGCGGCCCCCATTGATATACCTTATCCCATTGATCATAGAGCATCTTCGCTAAATTCGTAATGTACTTGGCATGAATCAAATCGCCTTGTACCATGTTGAGTAATACATTTTCAGCGGAATGAAGCAGAATATCATCAACGATACCGTTTTCATTCATATAATTTCGGCCATAGTAACGATAAAATAAGCCGTCACGCAAACCGCAACCGCTGACACGAATAGTATTGGCATCAACGAACAACATAAGTTCGCGAATCAAAGCTGTCCCGGCTACGATGATATCGGCACGTTCAAAGGAAAGACCGGAAATCTTACGGCGCTGTTCCAATGTACGGGTACATACATCTTCATAAATCGCATCTAAGCGTTCAAATGATAATTCATAATTATGCAGTTTTTCAATCGGATAATTATGCGCTCTTTGGTCAATTTTAGCCAAATTACGCACTGTGCCGCCAATCCCAACAAGCGGTAACTGTTTATCCTTCAGCCATTTCTCCTTGCTAAGTACATCTTGAATATGGCTGATTAAGTTTTTACGCTCTTTTTCAGACATTTCATCGCCGCTTTGGAATTTACCCGTTAAAGTAAGCGCCCCCATAGGCAAACTTACACTATGTTTTACAGTTCTGTCTTTAACGAGTGTTACTTCAATGCTGGCGCCCCCAAGGTCAAAGAGGATGAAGTCTCGAAGGCCAATGGTATTCACTACCCCTAAAAATCCCAAATAGGCTTCTTCGGTGCCATCAATACATTCCAGGTCAATACCGGTACGGTCCTTAACCAGCTTAAGGAATTCGTTTCCATTTTTAGCTAAGCGTACGGCAGCAGTGGCTACGGCATATATTTCAAGACTATCCATGGCTTCTGCCATGTGTGCAAATGCCTTAAGTGTCATAATGGCACGTTCCATAGCTTCTTCAGTGAGTTTATTTTTCTCCCACATATTCTCACTGAGTCGAATGCTCTCCTTCTGCTGATAAATCAGCTGATAACTGCCGTTTTCGTTAATTTCAATAATAACAAAACGTACGGAGTTGGATCCCAAATCTATAAATGAAACACGCTTCATAATTCTACCTCTCGTCTAAAACAATATGTTACCTTAATCTTACCGAAACTGAAAGAGTATTTCAAGAATATTACATAATCTTTACACACTTTATACAAAATTTTTCCTTGTCATTACATCATCGATTCACTTCAGTTAAGACTGTAAATAAAAGAGCTCTCTTCGCAAAACTCACGAAGAGAGCTCTTATTGGTTACTAATATTTATACTATTTAATATTAAAAATTCGTTTACCGTTTTCAAGGGTAATGGCTGCTATTTCGTCTGCTTCCATACCGCGTAAAGCAGCAATTTCCTGCGCTACGAACTGAGTCTTGCTCGGATCGTTACGACGCCCTCTGAATGGTGGCGGTGTCAAATATGGCGAATCCGTTTCAATCAATAAGCGATCGAGCGGAACCTGTTTGGCCACTTCTTTCAACTTTGTAGACTTAGGAAATACTACCGGGCCGGCAAAAGAAATATAAAAACCCATTTTAATGGCTTCTTTCGCCATTTCCCAACTGCCGGAATAGCAATGGAAAATTCCATAATTCCCCTTGCCGTCAGTGCGGAGTGTATCCATAATATCGCCGTGCGCATCGCGGTCATGAATAATAATCGGCAAATCCACTTCGCGGGCCAGCGCCAATTGGCGTTTGAATTCGCGCATTTGCGTTTCACGATCGGAAAAATCATAGTAATAATCCAAACCAATCTCACCGATAGCTCTTACCCGGTCATTGTTAAGAGCTTGCTCTTTAAAGTATTCATAATCTGCTTCCGTCACATCTTTCGATTCGTGAGGATGCACGCCTACAGCTGCATACACATAATCGTATTTCTCAGCCAAAGCGATACCGGATTCCGCCGTGCCGCGGTCAACTGCGGGACACATAATATAGCGAACACCTTGCGCTCGGCAATCCTCCAACATGGCTTCACGGTCATTGTCAAAACGATTATCGTTAATATGCGCATGCGTATCAAACAATTCCATCTTATTTCACCAAACTTCCCGGAATAAGCGATTCGATATTGGTTACTTCTAAATTATCGGCAAAGTCGGAGGCAGATAAAATCATGCCGTACGATTCAATGCCCATGAGTTTCTTAGGTGCCAAGTTGGCAAGGTAAATTACTTTCTTGCCAATCATATCTTCCGGTTCGTAGTATTGAGAAATACCACTAACTACGGTGCGTTCTTCCACGCCCACATCTAAGACAAATTTTAAAAGTTTCTTGGATTTTTTAACTTTTTCACAGGAAATAACTTTAGCTACGCGCAAGTCCAGTTTGGCAAAATCGTCATATTCCACATTGTCTTTGATTGGTGGAATTTCCTGTTCACCTGCTTCGGCAGTTTCATTGGTGCGGTCTGTTTCATCCGCACTTTCCGTACCCGTTTTAGCGGCCGCTTTTTCGTCTGCTTTAGTTTCAGTAGCTGCCGGAGCATCTACCATTTCAGGTACTTCGAAACGAGGGTAAATTGGTTCCCCTTTTACTACTTTCGTGCCGCTGGCTAAACCGCCCCACTGGCGCACATCGTCAAGTTTGGCATCGGCAAAACCGGTAAGGCCCAATTGTTCCCAAATCTTTGGTGCCCCTGTAGGGATTACAGGATCAACTAAAACGGCGATAATGCGTAAAGCTTCCGCCAAATGATACATTACGGTCTGCAATTTTTCAGCATCCCCCGCTTCAGCACCTTTGGCAAGTACCCAAGGCATAGTTTCATCAATATATTTATTGGTACGACCGATGAAGGCCCAAACAGTTTTTAACGCACGGTTCAAGTCGAAGGCTTCCATGTAAGTTTCGTAGTCTTTAACGGTTGTTTCCGCCATAGCCGCCAAATCTTTGTCATATTCACTGACGGAAGGCATAGCCGTAATCACGCCGCCGTGATATTTTTCAATCATTGCTACGGTACGATTTAACAGGTTGCCCAAGTCATTGGCCAAATCGGAGTTAACGCGCTGTACAAAGTTAGGCAACGTAAAGTTACCGTCATTGCCCAAGTGAATTTCACTCAATAAGTAGTAGCGAAGAGCATCGGAACCGTACATATTAATGAGCGGAATCGGATCCACCACGTTACCGAGGGATTTACTCATTTTGGTGCCGTCTACAACGAGCCAGCCGTGACCGAATACTTTTTTAGGAATCGGCAATTCAAGACTCATGAGCATAATCGGCCAAATGATGGAGTGGAAACGAACGATTTCCTTACCTACCAAGTGCATATCAGCAGGCCAGAATTTTTTGAATAAGCTGTCATCTTCTTCTAATGGATTCAAAGCACTGATGTAATTCACAAGTGCATCAAACCATACGTACACAACATGTTTAGGGTCAAACGGTACTTTGATGCCCCAGTCAAAGCTGGTACGGGATACGGCCAAATCTTCAAGGCCCTGTTTAACGAATTGAATCATTTCGTTACGACGCGCTTCCGGCTGGATAAAATCAGGGTTTTCATCGATAAATTTAAGCCATTGATCGGCGTATTTACCCATTCTGAAGAAATAGCTTTCTTCTTCTACCTGTTCTACAGGACGACCGCAATCAGGACAAGTATGGTTAGGACCCAATTTTTGTTCGGTCCAGAATGTTTCGTCCGGTGTGCAATACCAACCTTTGTATTTAGCTTTGTAAATATCGCCTTTGTCATAGGCTTTTTGGAATAAGTACTGAACTACTTTTTCATGACGTTTTTCCGTAGTACGGATGAAATCATCATTGGAAATATTAAGGGCTTTCCATAATTCTTGGAAGCCGGTAACAATTTTAGTTGTATATTCAAGCGGCGTAATCCCCATTGCTTCGGCAGCACGTTGGATTTTTTGGCCGTGTTCGTCAGAGCCTGTCAAAAAGCGCACATCATAGCCGGCGCGGCGTTTGAAACGCGCTACCGTATCGGCAATCGTCGTACAATAGGTATGACCGATATGAAGCTTGGCACTTGGGTAATAAATTGGTGTTGTAATATAAAATCGTTTGTTGGTTGTATCTGACATACAATAACCTCCTCTTATTCTATAACAAGGTGTAGCCTTATAAATTTAATTATTTATCATTCACGGTTTCATCAATCTAAACATTTAATGCCTAATCGATTTATGTGTCCTGTGCCGCTTCAACGGCATTGTACACATCGCGTCTGGCTACGCCCAGTCGTTTGGCAACTTCGCGTATTGCTTCTTTTTTAGCCGTTCCGGCTTCCATAAGCATCATCACAGCACTTACATAATCATCAGTTGACATTGTTTCTGGCGCTCCCGACTCAGCGTGAACGGCACCGCCTACGACCAAAACAAATTCACCTTTAATGGTAACCAAATCCTCCGCTTTTTGCAAAGCTTCCAAATCGGTACGCACAAAAGTTTCAAACTTTTTAGTCAACTCCCGCCCTAACACAATTGGACGATTGCCTAAGTATTTATATAACTCCTGTAATGAAGCTTGTAAACGATGAGGCGCTTCATAGAACAATAAAGTGCCTTCATAAGTACCCACACGCTCCAATAATTCTTTACGGTGGCTGCTTTTCTTTGGTAAAAAGCCTAAAAAAGTAAACTCCCTCGTATCGAGCCCCGACGCAATGAGTGCCGTCAAGGCCGCATTCGGCCCAGGTAATGGAACCACCGGAATTACCGCGTCTATGGCCGCTAATACAAGATTGGCGCCCGGATCGGAAATAGCCGGCATACCTGCATCACTGATAACCGCCACATCGTGACCGCTTAGTAACAACTCCATTAAGGGCTCTTCCTTCGCATCCTTATTATGCTCATGATAGGATATTAAAGGCTTTTTAATATCAAAATGTTTTAACAACAGACCGCTGTGCCGCGTGTCTTCGGCCGCTATGGTATGCACTTCCTGTAAAACACGGACAGCCCGATAGGTCATATCTTCCAGATTGCCTATGGGCGTAGGTACTAAATATAAAGTTCCTTTAGTCTCTGTCATACCAACTACGCACCTCCTCACTGTACACATTCGGTGTGTCATAAATATATAAAGGGGCTTCTGTAATTAAACCGACCTGCCCCGCCTTACGTGCTTCAATAAGAACCAATTTAGCCGCTTTGCCCGGCATACTGTGGACAAAACGCATTCGCTTCGGTTCTAATTTCACTGCTTTTAACGCACCCAATAAATCCATCAAGCGACTTACCGGATAAATCCAAAAAGCCTGTCCCTGATATTTTACGAGCTTTGCTACTGCCCTTGCAATATCCGTAATATCATACATTGTCTCATGACGAGCTAAACTCACATCAGAAGATTGGGGTATTGCTCCCTGCGAAGCCGTAAAATATGGTGGATTGATAAGAATTGCATCAAATCGCTCCACCCATTCAGCACCTTCAAGCTTACAGTAATCTGCTTCAACCAAAGAAATTTCCGTTTCTTTGTGATTTAATGTAATATTACGGCGCGCTAAATCGGCCAGCACCGGATTAACTTCAATAGCCGTAATCTGCTTGGCGCCGAGAGCGGTCATGAGTAAAGGAATTACCCCTGTTCCCGTGCCTAAATCGGCATAGCGGCGCTTTTCACTAAGTTTTGGAAAATGCGCCAGTAATACCGCATCAATAGCAAAACGGAATTGATCGGTCCGCTGCCACAGCTTCATTCCGCCAATCAATAAATCATCAAGTCGCTCTGCATTATTCTTCATCAGGCAATACGATATCAGTCCACGGCAAGTCGATAGTACGACCTTCTTCCAGCTGTACTTTTACCGTTTTCTTGTTGCGATTAATCTTCAATACCTTGCCCATACCTTCATCGGTTACTACATCTTTACCGATGCCCGGCGGTTCTACAATAACGGGTGCCACTTTAGTTTTCTGCGTATATAAATCGCCGCCCTTGGCATACAAATCATTTTCATAATTTAAGCAGCACATCAAACGTCCACATACACCGGAAATCTTCGTTGGATTAAGGCTTAAATTCTGATCCTTAGCCATGCGAATCGATACGGGTGAAAAATCCCCGAGGAATGTGGCACAGCATAAAGCACGGCCGCAAGCACCGATACTGTTTAAAATTTTAGCTTCATCGCGCACCCCTACCTGACGCAATTCAATACGCGTACGGAATACGGTGGCTAAATCTTTAACCAAATCACGGAAGTCAATGCGTCCGTCAGCGGTAAAGAAGAAGATGATTTTGTTCATGTCGAAAGTATATTCAACATTGATGAGTTTCATTGGCAATTTGCGGTTGGCAATTTTCTCCAAACAAATCTCAAACGCCTTTTCTTCACGCTGCTTATTTTTTTCTACTTGTTTGTAATCTTTCGGGGTGGCCTTACGAATTACGCTTTTAAGCGGTTGAATTACCGACTCTTCGTCCACTTGGCGCGGTGCAATTACCACATCGCCGAATTCAAGACCGCGAGCCGTTTCAACAATAACACCGTCACCTAAGTTCAAGCTGGCACCACCGGGAGCAAAATAATAAATTTTACCCGCTTTTTTAAATCTAACACCGACTATGGTTGTCACTGGGTGTCCTCCTTTAAGGCTTGGCGAAGGGCAAACAATACGCCATCCATAACCAAACCTGCTTTCACATTTAATCGAAGTGCCTCTTCCGCCGCCAGCGTTTCCCGCTCTACGGTCAATAAGGTTTTCACCTTCCATGACGATAAGATTTGCAGCAAACGCTCTTTATGGAGAGGACACTGTAGTACATCATCCGGCGCACCGGCTCTTAGAGCCATCATATCGCGCGCCAAGAGCCGCAACCAGCCCATTAACTCGCGCATGTCATCGCGTTTAAGGGATTCCGTTTGCAGGCTCAACTGTGTAAAAAACAAAGCTTTCGGCAGCTGTTCCAGCATTTTTACGGCCTGTTCCAATAGTGGCAACGTGCCTCTCAGGACCAGCTCACGAACCAAAGCAGGATTACCCTGACCGGCTCCCAAAGCTTGTTGTAAATCTTCGGTGAAGCCTTCTTTACGCAGTGCCGCCGTAATAATATCATTACTTACCGGACCGAAAGGAACCAGCATGCACCTTGATTTAATAGTAGGTAACACCGAAGCAATTTGATTCGTTATAATTATGAAAAAAACATCAGCCGGCGGCTCCTCAATAGTTTTTAACATGGCATTGGCCATAACTGCATTAGCCGTTTGAAAATCTTCTACGATAACAACTCGTCGGCCGCCACCGGTACGCCCTAAATAGGAACTTAACAGCTCATACCACTGCTCTACCTTCAGCATATTCTTCATCGGCCGCAACCAAAAAGCCTGACCGCCATCAACGTAAATAGGAAGGCCTTCCGCTTCCGTTTTTTTCTCCGATTCGCCATCCGCTTGACGAGCATTCGCTACAGCTTCTAAAAACTGAGCGCCTCCATCAGCCGAAAAGACTTGTCGACCTATTAATAAAGAAGCTAAGCCAATAGCCGTATTTAATTTTCCCAGGCCCTTCTCCCCATAAAATAACAAACTATGGGGTAAGGTACCGCGCTCTACCAAGATCGTCAAATGGTCGATTATGGCCTTTTGACCGATAACTTGCTCAAAATACGACATGGTGCCTCCTCAATGTATTACAACATATTTATTATATACCGTGAAGCCCCTAAAAAACAACTCAAAGCGAAGGCTCTAAGTCATTCAATACGGCAGCTACTGCGTTATATACATCCTCATGAATGTCTTCTATGGTACGAAGTTTCATATGTTCATCGGCACAAGCAATACGCTGCCAATCATAGCGTGCCACCAATTCATCATAGGCCCCGTGAACACGGCCCAAATATGCATGG
Organism: Veillonella ratti; assembly: GCF_003992115.1. Classification (GTDB taxonomy): domain Bacteria; phylum Bacillota; class Negativicutes; order Veillonellales; family Veillonellaceae; genus Veillonella_A; species Veillonella_A ratti. The sequence continues at coordinate 11,375 of NZ_RQUX01000016.1, read as the reverse complement.
TCTTTCTCATGAATATCGCCGGTAGCGCCACCGGTTTTATGTTTGCGCTCCGCCATAAGTGCTTCGCTTACTGCAAGTGGCATATCCAGTAAACATACCGCATCAGGTCGCGGTAAGCCGAATTTTACGAACTCAAAATCTTCCAACCAGTCGAGAAATGCCTTGCGTTCCGCCGGGTCTTCATATTTTACCATTTGATGTACCATATTGGACGTCGTATAGCGATCGGCTAAAATAATGCCCCCTTCTTCGTAGAAGTTTTGCCAATCCATGCGAAAAGAAGCAAATCTGTCCACAGCGTATAACGAGCTGGCCACGAAGGGATTTACATCGGACGGTTTTTTACCGAAATCACCGGCTAAATACATCTTTACCGGCATGGCGGCCGGACTGTCGTAATTGGGAAAACTCACGGACTTTACCTTATAGCCTTCTTTGAGTAAACGTTCTTTTAATAGCGCTGTCTGCGTAGCTTTACCGCTACCGTCGCCACCTTCAATAATTATTAAACGGCCCACGGGTCACACCTCATTTACTAATAATACGAATTGTTTTTAATGTTTTATCAGCGCAGCCATTTGGCAAAAAGCCCATGGCTTGCCGCTCCTTAATATAGGCCAACACCGTCGGTGTAATTCGTTCGCCTACGCTGACAAAAGGAATCCCCGGCGGATAATAACTGATAGTCTCGCCACTGATTTGCCCTGTCGCTTCTGTAAGGGCCACAGTTTCTGTTTTACTGTAAAAAGCCTCACGGGGCGTCAGTACCACTTCCGGACTTGGCAAACGCGAGCCTGTAGCCAATGGCTTTGCCTGAGGGCTTGATTGCTTAAATTCATTTACCTTCGCCGCCACCTTACTTACCGCATCAACCAGTCGTTTAATGCTGTCTTTGGTATCGCCTAGCGTAATGAGCACCAACACATGATAAGCCTGTACCAATTCTACCTCGATGCCTTCCTTGCGAAGCAATTTTTCCGCATCTACACCGGTCAATCCGAGCTCATAAAAATCAATGAGCACTTTGGTCGCATCATAATCATATAAACCGGTAAAATCTTCGGCAGCCGGTACAGTAATCCCCGGAATGCTCTGCAAACCCCGGCGTAATTCTTGTGCCAGCATTTCCGCCTTGGCGACTAACTCCCGGCCCTTTGTCGCCATTTGATGACGCGCCATATCAAGGCTGGCCAGAAATATATAATTAGGACTGGTACTCTGCAAAATCTGATGAACCTGCGTGATGCGTCGTTCATTAATGAGCATACCCTGTCCATGAAGCATCGATGTTTGTGTTAAAGAACCGATTAATTTATGTGTACTTTGTGCCACTAAATCGGCCCCACAGGCCAAGGCACTTTTAGGTAAATTTTTACCAAACGGCAAATGGGCTCCATGAGCTTCATCTACAAGAACAATAACACCTTTCTTATGAGCTAATAATACTATAGCTTCTAAATCAATGGCAATGCCATAATAATTCGGGTTTACCAAAACGATGGCTTTCGCCTCCGGATGCTTGTTTAAGACTGTTTCTACTTCACGGGGTGTAGTCCCCAAAGGTACACCGAAACGCTCATCAAAACGCCCTTCCAAGTAAACCGGCTTGGCCCCACTTAAAATTAAACCGCCCATTACTGAGCGGTGTGCTTCACGGGGAATAATAATCGTATCACCGGCACCGACCGTACCCATAATCATTGTTTCAATTAGCGCGGTGGTCCCGTTTATAGAAAACCAAGTGTGGTCGGCCCCATATAATTGAGCCGCCAAGTCTTGCGCTTCTTTTAACGAACCTTCCGGTTCATGTAAATCATCCAGCGCATACATCACGCCTAAATCATAAGGCAGCGCCGGATCCATCCATGCTTTTAATGTATCGGGCGCTCCTACGCCTATTTTATGGCCCGGTGTATGAAACGGCACGAAATGCTCTTCTTTATAAGCCTCCAACGCTTCTACAAAAGGCATGCATGACTGATTTAATGCTATATTATTACATTCCCTATTATTATTTTTCGTTTGTGTATGTGTTTTCAAAATAAAACCTCTGTTTGCTTATTTTTATATACATACAATTATACCATTTTATAGTAATGGCGGTGTATCTATTTGTAATTTTATAAATACTAAATCGCTATTTGTAATTTTCTACAAAATATTGACGTAATTCTCGGCCCCGCTCATTGCTTGTTTTAATGCGGTCCAAAGCCTCACGTAAGGAATCCTGCAACCGATAGGTATTAAGCTCTGCCGGTTTGACCCAGGCAAAGTCTGTATGTTCGTCCGACAATACTACGTCACGATTATTTGCTTTGGCAATGAAGATAACGCCTGTCAAGAACTGCAATTTATTGCGTTTATAGGACCACAGACCGGCTACATCAAGCAGTTCGACCGTAAGACCGGTTTCTTCACGTACTTCTCGTAACGCCGCATCATGTAAATCTTCACCAAACTCAAGACCGCCACCGGGAAATTCCCATGGTCTGAGTCCTTCTCTATCCTTTTTTTGTAATAATAAAATATCGCCATCGCAAAAAATCATACATTTCACTGACATTCCCATACGCCTTGTTTGGCGTGGCCCGGCAGGAAACGAACGTTGCTTACGCGGTTTATGATTTTGTCGTACGAACATGTAATCCTCCGTTCTCCCTTATATCGAAAAAAAGGAGACTATAGCTCCGTATAGTCTCCTGTGTTTACGCTAAAGCTTACTTGCTATAAGCGGCCGCATATTGCGTACCTAGCGTTACATATTTTTCCATTTGCTGAATAACATCTCTCAACTGATGTTTACTCAATGTTGTTAACTCTTTGCCTCTGGCGGCATAATTAATAATGTGAGAAATCTCGAAACCACTATATCCCAGCACCGATAAGCGGTTCGATAAACTTTGAATCTTGTTCATAATCGAACCTCCTTTGTTATTCTTATAACTTACAGCGATTTGGGTTAAAACCAACTGCTAAAAAGTGGTTGGGTTATTACCACATACCCGTACGACTGCTCAGGAATGTTCAAGATTATGACATTGTTGGGTTTAAAGTTCATCCTCCTCAAGCATTAACACTGACAATCTATCCGGATAATAGAGTTATTATATCGAAATTATTAAAACTTGTCAAGTGTTATTGACGACGACCTTTACGCGGATTGTATAAATTCATACCTTTGTCGAGCCCTACCTCTAAGGTGCCTAAAATAGCTTTGGCCATATCTTCAATGCCTTTATTCACCTTATCCTGCTGTTCTTCCGGGAACGGTGCCAATACATGGTCGATAACCGTCCATTGCGGTAACGGTCGGCCGATACCGAAACGGAAATGAGGGAACTCAGATGTGCCCATATGAGCAATGAGGGATTTAATCCCATTATGACCACCCGCACTGCCGTTAGGACGAATACGGATTTTACCGACCGGTAAATCCATATCATCGTACACGCAATACACATCGGCCGGGTCTATTTTATAATACCGCATCAAAGGGCCTACTGATTCACCGCTGGCATTCATAAACGTCTGCGGTTTTACCAAAAGAACCTTCTCGCCGTCAATTGTTATTGTCGTAATAAGTGCTTTAAAATCTTCACGCCACGGCGTATGAGCTTCTTTCGCCGCCATAGCATCGATGACCATAAAACCTATATTATGTTTTGTCTTTTCATATTCACGGCCCGGATTCCCGAGCCCTACAACCATTTTCACTGTTTACATCCTTTATCTACGAAAAACAGAACCTCCGGAAAGGATTCCGGAGGTTACACACATCGCTCTACAGAGGCATAAACAGCCATGCAGAGAAAAATTATTTATCAAACAAATTACTTACCGATACTTCGTGGAAGATACGCATAATCGCTTCACCCAATAAAGGCGCTACCGACAAGGACGTAATATTTGGTAATTTATGTTCTTCCGGTAAATCAATCGTATTGGTTACGATTAATTCCTTAATATTGGAGTTTGCAATGCGTTCGCAAGCAGGATCAGTTAATACGGCGTGTGTTACACAAGCCATAACGGATTTAGCACCGAATTCTTTAAGTGCTTTTGCCCCTTCAACCAAAGAGCCGGCTGTATCAACGATATCATCGATAATGATGCAATTCTTACCTTCTACATTACCGATTAAGTTCATAACTTTAGCCACACCCGGTTGCGGACGTTTCTTTTCGATAATCGCAATCGGCGCACCGATACGGTCAGCCAAATCACGAGCACGCGTTACACCACCAAGGTCAGGCGATACAACGATTAAATCTTCCATTTTCTTTTCGTTAATGTATTTTGCCAAAATGGAGGCACCGAATAAGTGATCCACCGGCACATTGAAAAAGCCTTGAATCTGACCGGCATGAAGGTCAATCGTTACCAAACGAGTGATGCCGGCTGTCTGCATTAAGTCAGCTACCAATTTAGCCGTAATCGGTTCACGACCGCGAGTTTTACGGTCCTGACGAGCATAGCCATAGTACGGCACTACCGCCGTAATGTGACGCGCAGAGGCACGTTTTAAGGCATCAGCCATAACTAATAACTCAATTAAATTATCATTTACCGGATAGCTGGTAGGTTGCACGATAAATACATCTTTACCGCGTACGCTTTCATCAATCATAATCTGTACTTCGCCATTGTTGAAACGACCTACAAACGCTTCGCCTAAAGGTAAGCCTAAGTAATCACAGATTTCTTTCGCCAACTCCGGATTCGCATTACCTGTGAAAATTTTAAGTTTCTTACCGTCTTCAAATGCCATGATTCAATACCCCTTTTGCTAATTAATAACTTCGTTGCTCCTAGCAAACCTCATCTTTATTATTGTATACTATTACCGTCTTTATTGCAAAAAAGTAAACAACTTTTTTCTATTTTTTCTTAAATGTATCGTCAGTCACCCAGTTTTCTTTTACAATTTGACGAGCCCGACCTACTGCCAAAGATTTAGCCGGTACATCTTTGGTAATAGTGGAACCGGCGCCGATATAGCTGTAATTACCAACCGAAACAGGGGCTACTAAATTAGAATTACAGCCCACAAAAGCACCGTCACCGATTTTGGTACGGTGTTTTAATTTACCGTCATAGTTAACCGTAATTGTACCGCAGCCTATATTAACGCCGCTGCCTACATCACTGTCGCCAATATACGATAAGTGTGGGAATTTAGTCCCTTTACCGACAATACTGTTCTTCACTTCCACAAAGTTACCGATATGAACGGATTCGCCGATAACCGTATTAGGGCGTAAATGTACATACGGTCCGATATCGGCACCGTCTTTTACTTCACAATCATGAGCATAGGTAAAATGCATAACCACTTCGTTGCCCACTTTTACATTAGTTAAACGACTATGTGGTCCGATTTTGCAACCTTCACCGATAACCGTTGTCCCTTCAAGTAAGGTACCCGGTAAAATTACCGTATCGGCACCGATTACAACTTCCGGTGCAATATAAGTGGATGCGGGATCGATAATCGTCACACCGAGGTCCATGAAATGACGGTTTGTGCGCTCACGCAAAATACGTTCTGCTTCCGCCAATTGTGCTCGGGAGTTAACGCCTAACGACTCTTCTTCGTTAGTCATCATATAGGCACTTACGCGATCACCCTGATTTACCAAAATGCCTACCACATCGGTAATATAAAGTTCGCCCTGCGCATTGTCATCGGATAACTGTTCCAAACACGGCCATAGCTTTTCACTGTCAAAGGCATACATACCGGTATTGATTTCCTGTACCGCCAACTCTTCCGGTTTGCCGTCTTTTTGTTCCACAATGCGAAGAACCTTGCCCGTCCCTTCTTCGCGAATAATGCGGCCGTACCCGGTTGGATCAGCCATATGAGCCGTCAATACAGTAGCCGCTGCACCGGTTGCTTCATGTTCGGCTAACAACGCTTCCAACGATTCACGCGTTACGAGTGGCGTATCACCGCAGAGCAATAAAATGGTCCCTTTGTAATCACCTAATAAAGGTTTGGCCTGCTTAACAGCATGGCCGGTGCCTTTTTGCTCAGTCTGGGTCACGAATTCAGCAGCCTCACCCAAGTACGCCTGTACTTGTTCACCGCCAAAACCGACAATAACAACATTGCGTTCTGTGCCCACTGTTTTTACGGTTTCAAGTACGCGTTCCACCATAGGCTTACCCGCTACGGGATGCAATACTTTCGGTAGTTTAGACTTCATGCGGGTCCCTTTACCGGCCGCTAAAATCAAAGATGTAATAGGTTTCATACAATTAGGCCTCCTTATCAGCCTCTAAATTTACAGGTTCGATATCAATACTGCGTGTTTCTTCATTAACACCGTTAAGAATTAAGAGTGCTTCGCAATCTTTTACAACTTTAGGATCCGGCGTCGATACCAATACACCGATACCAACCACGGTACCACCCATTTCGGTAACCAGCTCCCGCATGCCGTTCGCCGTACCGCCGGCTTTCATAAAATCATCAATGAGCAACACTTTGGATTTAGGCGGAATAGCCCGTTTCGTAAGCGACATAGTCTGAATGCGACGATTCGATCCGGTCACATAGTTAATACTGATAGACGAACCTTCTGTCACCTTGCTGTCACGGCGAGCGATAACAAGGGGTTTGTTAAAAGCTCGCGCCACCATAACGGCCAGCGGAATTCCTTTTGTTTCTACCGTCATAATATAGTCCGGGTTCCGGTCGGCAAAGCGAGTCATAAAAATCTCGCCTAAACGGCTGGCAATATGCCAATCATATAAAATGTCTGACATATACAAGAAGCCCCCCGGAATTACGCGGTCCGGTTCTTGTAAACGCTGCTGAACTTCACGAAGGACAGACATGGCTCGCTCCCCTTGCCGATACGGAATAAAGCGAACACCACCGGCTACTCCGGCTACCGTTTCCAAGGTGCCTAAGGAAAAATGTTGCAAAGCTGTTTTCACGGAACTTAAATCTTCACTGAGTGTGGACTTTGCAATATCAAAAAAATCGCAAAAATAGCGTAAAGATATCAATTCTTGCGGAGAATCTACCAACAGTTTAGTAAGCGCTACCATGCGCTCAACGCGTCGCACTTTTTCCACTGTATACCTCCTTATACAAAAAAATAACGTTGCCGACTATGCCAACAACCTTGTTCTCTTTTAAGGATACCACAAAACGTTCGGAAAATACATACTTTAAAGGTAAAAATCCATACATTCGAGGTTAATTTTTATCTGAACGTTCGCAGTTTGCATGTATCTTTCAAGAGTGGATAGTCAAAACATCCATTCCCTGTCAAACATTACTACTATCTTATTCCATATTTTGAATAACAAAAGAGACTATAACCTAAACGAAGAAATGAATCCTCGTTTTTGTTACAGCCTCTTTAGCTGCATTTTAGATGTTAATAATTGAATTCATAAAAGTAAATTCATACATAGTACTAACGCTTCTCTAAAATCTTATTCTCTTATTCTAAAATATAAACCTTAACGGTTTGTCGACCAAAATCTATGGCCTCGCCATGAGAATCCATGGCTAAATCGATACGATTACCAATAATATCGCCGCCGGTATCATCCGCGACTGCATATCCGTAGCCCTCGACATAAACCGCTGTGCCTAAGGGAATCACATTCGGATCCACCGACACATACCCACGTTTCAATAAATTGCCTCGTGCCGTATATGAGGAATTACCCGGATCATATGCGGAATAGGCTGTAGCATTCATTGACATAGTCTTCTTATACTCTGTCGGAACACCGCGCTCTTTAGCTAAGAGCTCCATTGTCTTGCTGTCCACTTCACCGGTAACGGCTAAACCGTTTGCCTTCTGGAAACGTTTTAAAGCATTGGCTGTGCCATTGCCGAAAATACCGTCAATCGAACCCGGTGAAAAACCACTGTGGGCTAAACGAGCCTGCAAATCGGAAACCGAGCGACCTCGATCACCAAAACGTGACACTTCTACGCTATTGCGCACATTGCGAGACTGTTGTGCTGCTGCAAATTTCTTATTGTTCTCTTTCATCGCTGCCAAGGTGTCGCTATCCACCTTACCCGTAGCGGATAAGCCGTTTTGCTTTTGGAACATGCGCACTGCATATTCCGTATTATTACCAAAAACACCGTCAGCTGTATCAACCAAGTACCCTTGCGTTATCATCAAACGCTGAACATATTGTACTTCGCTGCCGCGATCGCCGCGTCCTACATCAGCCAATACTACTGAAGTACAAGCCATTAGAAACGTTAAGAGAACTGTCACTATTCTAAGTTTTCTCAATATTTCCACCTCGTATCTAAATGCAATACTATTTTACTTTATTTTGGGAATTTTGTCAAAATTCGACCCCTTTTATCAATTACAATCACCACTTTAATCAAAATAAACGGGGGTTTTTCCCACTTCGATTAATATCTTCGATATAGTTATTCATTTAGCGGTATATTTAATTGACCATCACATATCTCAACCGGGAAACTAAAAGGACTGTTACTCTTTTTTAAAAGTAACAGTCCCTGCATCAATCGTCATCGTTTCAAACGATTATACTAAATGATTTTTATGAAAAAACGGATCTTCCGGTTCAGTCAATTTCACTTCCGGAGTAAAGAAGCGAAGCATAATATAGCCGCACACACCGGATACAATAGAACCTAAGAAAATACCAACTTTGGCAATCTCCTGCGCATGGCCCGGCGGGAATGCCAATAAGTTAACAAAAAGGCTCATAGTAAAGCCTACGCCACAGCAGAGGGATACGCCGTAAATGTGTTTCCACGTAAGCGGCTTAGGCATCGGTACAATCTTCGCTTTAACAAGAACAAACATGATGCCGAAAATGCCGATTTGCTTGCCCACGAAAAGGCCCAGGGAAATCCCCAAAATAACCGGATGCATAAGTTCGGACCACTGGAAGTCACCGAAGGAAACGCCCGCATTGGCAAAACCGAACAACGGTATGATGAGGAACGTAATCCAGCCGCCCAATGCCTCATGCCAATCATTTAACGGCGATAATTCCACGCCGTTACGCAACACTTTGGACGGAATCGTCATGGCTAAAATTACACCCGATAAAGTGGCGTGTAAACCAGATTTAAAGATACAGAACCAAAGAGCTACGCCAAGAATAATGTACGGCCACGGGCTGACTACGTCTTTTTTATTTAATAATAAGAGCAATACAAAAACAAGAATCGCACCACCCAAGTACATAAACTCTAAGGAAGGCGTATAGACAGCGGCAATAATTATTACGGCAATTAAATCGTCAACTACCGCTAAGGTTGTCAAAAATACTTTTGCTGCCAACGGCACGCGCGATCCCAATAAGGAAATAATACCGATGGAAAAGGCAATATCCGTTGCCGTCGGAATCGCCCAACCGCGAACCAATTCGCTTTGATTATAAGTAAAAAACGTATATATCAAAGCAGGCATCAGAACGCCAAAAACAGCTGCAATAGTCGGCAACAAGCGTTTCGCATTCGTATTTAGCTCGCCTTCGAGCATTTCATGTTTTACTTCAAGGCCGACGCCTAAGAAAAAGATGGCCATTAATACATCGTTTATCCAATGAGATACGGATAAAGGACCCACGTACGTATGCAATATTTGTTCATACTGCGGACCGAACGACGAATTAGCTACGAGCACGGCCAGTACTGCCGTTAACAGCAATAAAATGCCCCCCGTAGCCGGCGCTTGAAAAACTTTTTTAAGACTCTCCATATGTTTCCTTCACTTTCTCACACATTCATAACCTCTCATAAGCTTCATCACATTTTATAATTTATGGTGATGCGCTAACTTAACTAATTCCTCTGCACTACTTAGTATACCCTATTCAAAATAAAACTGGCAATAAAATAAAGAGGTTTATTGAAAATTTTCAATAAACCTCTTGCTATACAATTTTATATTGTTAAAATCCCCAACAACGCTGTACGAATTTCAATACCAGCCTATCAATAATTACTATAAAACTAATCTTCTTTCCGTTCTAAGGCACTTACATCAGGCGTTAAGAATCTAAGTACTAAATATCCTAACACACCGGAGAGGATGGAGCCCATGAAAATACCGACTTTCGCCATTTCCTGAGCATGACCGGCCGGAAATGCCAATAAATCGACGAACAAGCTCATAGTAAAGCCTATCCCACAGCAAAGAGCAATGCCATATACGTGAGACCAAGTTGCATGAACCGGCATGTCAACCAATTTAGTTTTAACTAAAACAAATACGGTAGCAAATACGCCAATTTGTTTACCTAAGAAGAGTGCTAAAGAAACACCGAGTACTACCGGATGGAATAAATCGGAGTATGTAAAATCCCCAAAGGATACACCGGCATTAACAAAGCCGAAAAGAGGCAAGATTAAGAAGGTAATCCATTTGATTAACGCATTGTTCCACTGCATGACAGGTGAAATCAAACGGCCCGTGCTGTATTTAGCCCGATACGGTATGGTCATGGCCAGGATAACACCGGACAATGTCGCATGAAGACCGGATCTAAAGATACAGTACCATAAGCCGAGCCCGAGAATAATATACGGAATCGGATGGAAAATCCCTCTTTTATTCAGTATCATCAAAAGTATAAAAAGCACAACCGCCAATCCCATGAATAAAAATGACAAGGACTCGGTATACACGGCGGCAATGATAATAACTGCAATCAAATCATCCACAACAGCCAATGTAGTAAGTAATACTTTCATGGCTATCGGAACACGCGTCCCCAATAAAGAAACTACGCCAATGGAGAACGCTATATCCGTCGCTGTCGGAATAGCCCACCCTCTATGGTATAAAGGGTTTGCATGGTTAAATGCGAAATAAATAATGGCCGGAACCATAACGCCGCAACATGCGCATATGGTCGGTAAAATACGCTTTGCATTCGTATTTAATTCACCGTAAATCATTTCATGCTTAATTTCGAGACCAACGCCTAAGAAGAATATGGCCATTAAAACATCGTTAACCCACAAATCAACCGGGAATGGTCCCAACGGTAGTTTTAAGAACATAAAATACTGTTCTGCCAGTGATGAGTTTGCTACTCCGACTGCCAGTGCAGCTGAGATAAGTAATAAAATCCCACCGGCTGAAGGAGACTGTAGAAATGATTTAATCCAAGCCATAATATCCTCTTCTTTCTTAAGGAAATAAACTTTACAATAATTTTGATAATCTCACTTTCCGGTCGTTTATTTCCTTTTAGTTATTTTATATATAATATTATATCATCTTTTATCATGAAGAGGAATGTAATTTTGTGCGTTTTGTGTATACATTTGTACAACAAAAATTGATAAGAGTTATTGAGAAATATGATTTTTAAAGCTAACTTATAAATACAATTAC